>NZ_SRUN01000001.1:66000-921369 GCF_004791595.1 Mesorhizobium sp. M8A.F.Ca.ET.202.01.1.1
TTTGATGGTGACGACGATGCCGGCACCGACGGTGCGGCCGCCTTCACGGATGGCGAAGCGCAGCTTCTCTTCCATGGCGATCGGCACGATCAGCTCGACATCGACCGTGATGTTGTCGCCAGGCATCACCATCTCGGTGCCTTCCGGCAGCGACACGATGCCGGTCACGTCGGTCGTGCGGAAGTAGAACTGCGGACGGTAGTTGGTGAAGAACGGCGTGTGACGGCCACCTTCGTCCTTGGTCAGGATGTAGGCTTCGGCCACGAACTTCTTGTGCGGCTTCACCGTGCCCGGCTTGGCCAGCACCTGGCCGCGCTCGACACCTTCACGGTCGACGCCGCGCAGCAGCGCGCCGATGTTGTCGCCAGCCTGGCCCTGATCGAGCAGCTTGCGGAACATTTCCACGCCCGTGCAGGTCGTCTTGGTCGTCGGACGGATGCCGATGATTTCCAGTTCCTCGCCGACCTTGACCACGCCGCGCTCGACGCGGCCGGTCACGACCGTGCCACGGCCCGAGATCGAGAACACGTCCTCGATCGGCATCAGGAACGGCTTGTCGAGCGGACGAACCGGCGTCGGGATGTAGGCGTCGACCTGAGCCATCAGCTCGCGGATCGCGTCCTCGCCGATCGTCTTGTTCGAATCCTCGAGTGCGGCAAGCGCCGAACCCTTGACGATCGGAATGTCGTCGCCGGGGAATTCGTTCTTCGACAGCAGTTCACGAACCTCGAGCTCGACCAGTTCGAGCAGCTCGGCGTCGTCGACCTGGTCGACCTTGTTCAGGAACACCACGATCGACGGCACGCCGACCTGACGGGCAAGCAGGATGTGCTCGCGGGTCTGCGGCATCGGGCCGTCGGCGGCCGACACGACCAGGATCGCGCCGTCCATCTGCGCGGCGCCGGTGATCATGTTCTTCACATAGTCGGCGTGGCCGGGGCAGTCGACATGCGCGTAGTGGCGGTTCTCGGTCTCGTATTCGACGTGAGCCGTCGAGATCGTGATGCCGCGCGCCTTCTCTTCCGGCGCCGCGTCGATCTGGTCATAGCGCTTGTATTCGCCAAAATACTTGGTGATCGCAGCCGTCAGCGATGTCTTGCCGTGATCGACGTGACCAATCGTGCCGATGTTCACATGAGGCTTAGTGCGCTCGAATTTACCTTTTGCCATGTGATGTCTCCATTTCCTGCTCGCCCATGGGGGCTTTGAATTGCGTTACCGCGGCAGCTCTTTCGAGTTACGCGTATTTCTTCTGGACTTCCTGAGCGACCGCGGTCGGGACCGGCTCATAGTGATCGAACTGCATCGTGTAAGCCGCGCGGCCCTGGCTCATCGAGCGCAGGTTGTCGACGTACTTGAACATGTTGGCGAGCGGCACCATCGCGTTGATGACGACGGCCACGCCGCGCGCTTCCTGGCCCTGGATCTGGCCGCGACGGCCGTTCAGGTCACCGATGACGCTGCCGACGTAGTCTTCCGGCGTCACCACCTCGACCTTCATGATCGGCTCGAGCAACTGCACGCCAAGCTTGGGAGCAGCTTCACGGAAGCACGCGCGGGACGCGATTTCGAAGGCCAGGACCGAGGAGTCGACGTCGTGGTAGGCGCCGTCGATGAGCGTCGCCCTGACGCCGATCATCGGGAAGCCGGCGAACGGACCAGCGCCCATGACGCTCTGGATGCCCTTTTCGACGCCCGGAATGTATTCCTTCGGCACCGCGCCGCCGACGATCTTGGACTCGAACACGAAGTCCTCGCTCTCGGAATTCGGCTCGAACACAACCTTGACGCGCGCGAACTGGCCGGTACCGCCGGTCTGCTTCTTGTGCGTGTAGTCCTGCTCGTGCTTGCGGGTGATCGTCTCGCGATAAGCCACCTGCGGCGCGCCGACATTGGCTTCGACCTTGAACTCGCGACGCATGCGGTCGACGATGATGTCGAGGTGCAGTTCACCCATGCCGGAGATGATGGTCTGACCGCTTTCCTCGTCGGTCTTGACGCGGAAGGACGGATCCTCGGCAGCCAGGCGGTGAAGGGCGAGGCCCATCTTTTCCTGGTCGTTCTTGGTCTTCGGCTCGATGGCGATCTGGATGACCGGATCGGGGAATTCCATGCGCTCGAGGATGACCGGGTGCAGCGGATCGCACAGCGTGTCACCGGTGGTGGTGTCCTTGAGGCCGGCCAGGGCGACGATGTCGCCAGCAAAAGCTTCTTCGACGTCGGCGCGCGAATTCGCATGCATCTGCAGCATGCGGCCGATGCGCTCCTTCTTGCCCTTCACGGTGTTGTCGACAGAGACGCCCTTGGTGAGCTTGCCCGAATAGATGCGGGCAAAGGTCAGCGAACCGACGAACGGGTCGTTCATGATCTTGAAGGCGAGCATCGACAGCGGCTCGTTGTCGTCCGCATGACGCTCGATCTCGGCGTCGGTCTTGGCATCGACACCCTTGATGGCCGGAACATCGGCCGGCGACGGCAGGTATTCGACAACGGCGTCGAGCAGCGGCTGCACGCCCTTGTTCTTGAAGGCCGAGCCGCAGAACATCGGGTAGAACTTGACCGCGATCGTGCCCTTGCGGATCAGCGAACGTATCTCGTCATTCGACGGCATCTTGCCTTCGAGGTAGTTTTCCAGCGCCGTCTCGTCCATTTCGACGGCGGCTTCGATCATCTTCTCGCGGTATTCCTCGGCACGCGCCTTGAGGTCGGCCGGGATCTCGACGACGTCCCAGGCAGCGCCCAGGGTTTCGTCGCGCCAGACCAGCGCGTTCATCTCGACCAGGTCGACGACACCCTTGAATTCGGTCTCGGCGCCGATCGGCAGCTGCATGACGACAGCCTGCGCGCCGAGGCGCGAGCCGATCATCTCGACCGAGCGGTAGAAGTCGGCGCCGATCTTGTCCATCTTGTTGCAGAAGATCATGCGCGGCACGCGATACTTGTCGGCCTGGCGCCAGACGGTTTCCGTCTGCGGCTCGACACCGGCATTGGCATCGAGCAGCGCGATGGCGCCGTCGAGCACGCGCAGCGAACGCTCGACCTCGATGGTGAAGTCGACGTGTCCGGGGGTGTCGATGATGTTGAAGCGGTGCATCTTGCCGTCACGGCCCTTCCAGAAGGTCGTGGTCGCGGCGGACGTGATGGTGATGCCGCGTTCCTGCTCCTGCTCCATCCAGTCCATGGTGGCAGCGCCGTCGTGCACTTCGCCGATCTTGTGCGACTTGCCCGTGTAATAGAGGACGCGCTCGGTGGTCGTCGTCTTGCCGGCGTCGATATGCGCCATGATACCGAAATTGCGGTAGTCTTCGATTTTGTATTCGCGGGCCATCGTAGCTGCCTCTCAGTCCTGTTCGCGCTTTACCAGCGGTAGTGCGCGAAAGCGCGGTTGGCTTCAGCCATCTTGTGGGTGTCTTCCCGCTTCTTCACGGCGGTGCCGCGGTTGTTGGCCGCGTCCATCAGCTCGCCGGAGAGGCGGTCGACCATGGTGGTCTCGTTGCGGTTGCGGGCCGCGGCGATCAGCCAGCGGATCGCCAATGCCTGGCGACGCTCGGGACGAACGTCGACCGGAACCTGGTAGGTGGCGCCGCCGACGCGGCGCGAACGCACTTCCACATGCGGCGCGACATTGTCGAGCGCCTGGTGGAAGACGGTGACCGGCTCCTGCTTGGTCTTCGACTGGACCTGGTCCAGCGCGCCGTAGACGATGGTCTCGGCAACCGACTTCTTGCCGTCATACATAACGGCGTTCATGAACTTGGTGACGATCAGATCGCCGAACTTGGGATCCGGGTTGATCTCACGCTTTTCTGCACTGTGACGACGCGACATGGCTTTTGTCTCTCAATCTCGTAGCCCGGCGCGTTCAAGCAACGCCAAGGCCGGAAAATCTTACTTCGGACGCTTGGCGCCGTACTTCGAACGGCGCTGCTTGCGGTTCTTCACGCCCTGCGTGTCGAGCACGCCGCGGATGATATGGTAGCGCACGCCCGGAAGATCCTTGACGCGACCGCCGCGGATCATGACCACGGAGTGTTCCTGAAGGTTGTGACCTTCGCCGGGGATGTAACCGATCACTTCAAAACCATTGGTCAGGCGGATCTTGGCCACCTTGCGCAGCGCCGAGTTCGGCTTCTTCGGCGTCGTCGTATAGACGCGCGTGCAGACGCCCCGCTTCTGCGGGTTCTGCTGCATGGCCGGGACCTTGTTGCGCTTCACCGGCGCAATGCGCGGCTTGCGGATCAGCTGGTTGACGGTAGGCATTAAACCCTCTTGTCTCTCAATTCCGTGTCTCGTGCCGGTCAAGGCTCGCTCAAAGCGTCATTTCCATACGCAAATTCGGGCCACAAACCGCGCCTCGCGGTCTTGCCCGAACAAATCGCAGAGGAAGCGGAAACCGCTTCGTGCACGCCGGAAATGTCTTTTCGCTCGTAAAACGAACCCTGTTTGAGGCAAACTCCAAAGCGTGTCGCTTCGGAAGGGAGAGCCTCACATCGGTTCTGACTGGGCGGCTTCTACTCGTAAGCCCGCGAACCGTCAACCCCGCAGCGGCAAATATTGCATTGAAGCCGGGGCTTGGCAGCCATGCGAAAACCGCATGTAATTTTCTTTCGCCGTTTGGCAAGGGCGAGGAAGAAAGTGACCGGGTTTTGGCTGTTGCGAGGCCTTGCTTCATGCGAAAAGGCCGCATGAACACTGACAATCCCTCGCCGCGAAGGAATCGGCCCGTGAACGACAATGAAGAACGCCCGGTCACCATCATCACCGGCCGGGTGTGGAAGAAGAAAGGCGGCAAGCCGGAAGGCGTGCATGTCATGCTGGTGGCGCCCGATGACGATTCGGCGGTGCGCCGCGCGCTCGAATCGCTGGCTGCCGAAGGCTATGCCGAGGCCGAACTCGACCAGATCGGCGACATGGAGGGCGAGCCCGACGATGAGCCGCATCTTTCGGCCTTCCAAGGCGCGCTTGAAGGCGAAGTGTCGATCGTGACCTTCGACGTGCCGATCTGATCGCAGCGTGGCGCCCCTCGCCTGCCCAGCGTCATGATGCCGATTCGTTCGAATAGCTGGCATGGCCTGCGCTTGCCCGTCATGGCCGATCTGCTAAGAGACGCGCAAACGTCCCAACCCGGCGGAGCCTCATGTCCTCATCCATCTCGCCCATAAGAATCGGCATTGTCGGTGTCGGCAAGATCGTCCGCGACCAGCACCTTCCGGCACTGGCCAAGGATCGAGACTACCAGCTGATCGCAGCGGCCAGCCGGCACGGCAAGGTCGACGGCATCGCGAATTTCCCCGATATAGAGACGATGCTTGGCGCGGTTGCCGAACTCGACGCGGTGTCGCTGTGCATGCCGCCGCAGTTCCGCTATGACGCCGCGCGCAAGGCGCTCGAGGCAGGGAAGCACGTCTTCCTGGAAAAACCGCCGGGTGCCACGGTCAGCGAAGTCGAGGACCTGAAGGCGTTCGCGGTGAAACAAGGCGTCTCCTTGTTCGCAAGCTGGCACTCGCGCTACGCGCCGGCTGTCGAAGCGGCACGGACATTCCTGGCTTCGACCAAAATCAAATCGGCGGCGATCGTCTGGAAGGAAGATGTGCGCCGCTGGCATCCGAACCAGGACTGGATCTGGCAGCCTGGCGGCTTCGGCGTCTTCGATCCCGGCATCAACGCGCTGTCGATTGCAACCTATATCCTGCCGGCCATGTACATCACTTCGGCCGTACTCGATTTTCCGGAGAATCGCGACGCACCGATCGCGGCCCAGGTCGCGTTCCACGCGGCGAACGGATCCGATGTGACCATGGATCTCGACTGGTTGCAGACCGGACCGCAGAGCTGGGACATTCTGGCCGACACGGATGCCGGGCAGATGGTGCTCTCGGGTGGCGGCTCGAAGCTCGCCGTCGACGGCCGTGTCGTCCATGAGGAACCGGAAGCGGAATATCCGATGCTCTACCGGCGATTTGCCGAGATTGTGCATGCCGGCGTATCCGATGTGGACCTTGCACCGCTGCAGCACGTCGCCGACGCCTTCATGCTCGGCAAGCGCAATGTGGTCGAGGCGTTTTTCGACTGAAGATCGCCAGGTGCGCCCCGACGTCAGTCGACAATCGCGATGGCAAAGCCGTCATAGCCCTTGGCGCCCACGGTCTGGATGGCTGTGCCGTCCAGCCGTTTTTCGCCGCCGATGAAGGAAAACGCCGCGCGGGCGCCTTCGACATTGGCATCGCGGCCATCCTCATCCAGCACGGCGCCGTCACGGATGACGTTGTCGCAGACGATGACCGTCCCGGAGCGTGACAGCCGCAAGGCCCAAGACAGATAGTTCGGGTTGTTCGGCTTGTCGGCATCAATGAAGATCAGATCGAACGGGCCGGCATTCTCATTGCCGAGTGCGGCAAGCGACTGGAGCGCCGGACCGACGCGCAGTTCCACCCGGTCCGCTACCCCTGCCCGCTCGAAATTCGAGCGTGCGACCTTGGCATGATGCGGATCGAGTTCGAGCGTCACGACTTTGCCGTCGGCGGGCAGTCCCCGCGCCATCCAGATGGTCGAATAGCCGCCCAGCGTGCCGATCTCGAGCGCCTTTTTCGCGCCGCCGATGCGCGCCAGCAGCGAGAGCAGTTTTCCTTGCGCCGCCGAGACATCGATCGCCGGCAGGCCATTGTCGCGGTTGGCCGCCAGAACCGCGTCGAGAACGGGATCCGCCTCGAAGAGCGAGGAGACGATGTAGTCGTCGACAACCGTCCAGGTCTTCGTGCTCATCTGCTTTCCTCCGATCGTTGAAACGAAAAAGCCGCCGGGTTGCCCCGACGGCTTCTGTTGCCTGAGATTTCTTGCCGTCGCGCTTACTGCGCGGCGGTTGTCATGTCGGCGAGCATCGGCTCGGCCACTTCAACACCGGAGGCCTTGCGGCGCTCGTCGATGATGAGTTCGTCGCGCGAGGTGGCAATGCGCCGGATCTGGCTCATCGTGCCGCCGGTACCGGCCGGGATCAACCGGCCGACGATGACGTTTTCCTTCAAGCCCTGCAGCATGTCGGTCTTGCCGGCAACCGCGGCCTCCGTCAGCACCCTGGTCGTCTCCTGGAAGGAGGCGGCCGAGATGAAGGACGGCGTCTGCAGCGAGGCCTTGGTGATGCCCAAGAGCACCGGCTGGCCTTCGGCCGGCTTCTTGCCGTCCTCGACCAGGCGCTCGTTGACCTCTTCCAGTTCGATCACGTCGACGTGGTCGCCCGGGATGTAGGTCGAGTCGCCCTGCGTGGTGATCTCGACCTTCTGCAGCATCTGGCGAACGATCACCTCGATGTGCTTGTCGTTGATCGACACGCCCTGCAGACGGTAGACTTCCTGGATCTCGTTGACGAGGTAGGACGCAAGCGCCTCCACGCCCTTGATCGCCAGGATGTCGTGCGGCGCCGGATTGCCGTCGAGGATGTAGTCGCCCTTCTCGATGACGTCGCCGTCCTGGAGATGGAACGGCTTGCCCTTCGGGATCAGGTATTCGACCGGCTCGAGCGTCGAGTCATGCGGCTCGATAATGATGCGACGCTTGTTCTTGTAGTCGCGGCCGAAGCGGATCGTGCCGTCGATCTCGGCGATGATGGCGTGATCCTTCGGACGACGTGCCTCGAACAGTTCGGCAACACGCGGCAGACCGCCGGTGATGTCCTTGGTCTTGGCGCTTTCCATCGGGATACGCGCCAGCACGTCGCCGGGGCGAACCTGGGCACCCGGCTCGACCGAGAGAATGGCCTCGACCGAGAGCAGGAAGCGGGCATCGCCGCCCTTTGATAGCTTGCCGACCTTGCCCTTGGTGTCCAGGATGGCAATCGCAGGCTTGAGGTCGTTGCCGCGCGGCGTCGAACGCCAGTCGATGACCTCACGCTTGGTGATGCCGGTCGACTCGTCGGCCGTTTCCTGGACGGAAATACCGTCGACCAGATCCTCATACGACACCTTGCCCTCGATTTCAGTGAGGACAGGACGGGTATAGGGATCCCACTCGGCGATACGCTGGCCACGCTTCACCTTGTCGCCATCGTCCACGAAGATGCGCGAACCATAGGTGACACGGTGCGTTGCACGCTCCTTGCCGGCCTCGTCGAGGATCAGCACCGCCATGTTGCGGCCCATGACCATCTGCTGGCCGTCCGAGTTGCGCACCACGTTGCGGTTGCGGATCTCGACCTTGCCCTCATACGAGGCTTCAAGGAACGAAGAGTCCACCACCTGCGCGGTACCGCCCATGTGGAAGGTACGCATGGTGAGCTGCGTGCCCGGCTCGCCGATCGACTGCGCCGCGATGACGCCGACGGCTTCGCCCTGGTTGACCGGGGTGCCACGGGCCAGATCGCGTCCGTAGCAGACCGCGCAGACGCCGATCCTGACTTCGCAGGTCAGGGCCGAGCGGATGCGGACCGACTGCACGCCGGCCTTTTCGATCTGTTCCACGTCCCGCTCGTCCATCAGCGTTCCGGCCTTGACCAGGACTTCGCCCGACACCGGATGGGTGATGTCGTCGAGCGATGTACGGCCCAGCACGCGCTGGCCAACCGAAGCGACGACCTGACCGGCATCGACGATCGGCTGCATGGTGAGGCCCTTGTCGGTGCCGCAATCCACGGAGTTGACAATGCAGTCCTGCGCCACGTCGACCAGACGACGGGTGAGGTAACCCGAGTTCGCCGTCTTCAAGGCGGTGTCGGCCAGACCCTTGCGGGCACCGTGGGTCGAGTTGAAGTACTCGAGCACGGTCAGGCCTTCCTTGAAGTTCGAGATGATCGGCGTCTCGATGATTTCACCCGAGGGCTTGGCCATCAGGCCGCGCATGCCGGCGAGCTGGCGCATCTGGGTGGGCGAGCCGCGCGCACCGGAGTGCGACATCATGTAGATCGAGTTCATGGGCTTCTGACGGCCATTGTCCTCGAACTCGACCGCCTTGATGCGGGCCATCATTTCGTCGGCGACCTTTTCCGAGCACTTGGCCCAGGCGTCGACGACCTTGTTGTACTTCTCGCCCTGCGTGATCAGACCGTCATTGTATTGCTGCTCGTACTCCTTGGCCAAAGCCTCGGTGTCCGACACCAGCTTGATCTTGGTGTCCGGGATCAGCATGTCGTCCTTGCCGAACGAGATGCCGGCACGGCACGCATGAGCAAAGCCGAGCGCCATGATGCGATCGCAGAAAATGACCGTCTCCTTCTGACCGCAATGGCGGTAGACGGTGTCGATCATCTTGGAGATGTTCTTCTTGGTCATCTCCTGGTTGGCGGTCTCGTAGGGCACGTTGACGTTCTTCGGCAGAAGTTCGCCGATGATCATGCGGCCAGGCGTGGTGTCATGGATCTTCGACACGACCTTGCCTTCGGCGTCGACCGTGCGGAAGCGACCCTTGATCTTGGCGTGCAAGGTCACGGCCTTGGTCTCGAGCGCGTGCTGGAGCTCGCCCATATCGGCAAACACCATGCCCTCGCCCGGCTCGTTCTGGTTGACGATCGAGAGGTAGTAGAGACCCAGGACCATGTCCTGGGACGGCACGATGATCGGCGCGCCGGAGGCCGGGTGCAGGATGTTGTTGGTCGACATCATCAGCACGCGGGCTTCCAACTGCGCTTCCAGCGACAGCGGCACGTGAACGGCCATCTGGTCGCCGTCGAAGTCGGCGTTGAAGGCCGTGCAGACCAGCGGGTGAAGCTGGATCGCCTTGCCTTCGATCAGGATCGGCTCGAACGCCTGGATGCCGAGGCGGTGCAGCGTCGGCGCGCGGTTCAACAGGACCGGATGCTCGCGGATGACCTCGTCGAGGATATCCCAGACTTCCGGACGCTCCTTCTCGACAAGCTTCTTCGCCTGCTTGACGGTCGAGGAGTAACCCTTGGCGTCGAGGCGGGCATAGATGAAGGGCTTGAACAGTTCGAGCGCCATCTTCTTCGGCAGGCCGCACTGATGCAGCTTGAGCTCCGGACCGGTGACGATGACCGAACGGCCGGAATAGTCGACGCGCTTGCCGAGCAGGTTCTGACGGAACCGGCCCTGCTTGCCCTTGAGCATGTCGGACAGCGACTTCAGCGGACGCTTGTTGGCACCGGTGATGACGCGGCCTCGACGGCCGTTGTCGAACAGCGCATCGACGGCTTCCTGCAGCATGCGCTTTTCATTGCGCACGATGATGCCGGGGGCGCGCAGTTCGATCAGCCGCTTCAGGCGGTTGTTGCGGTTGATCACGCGGCGATAGAGATCGTTCAGGTCGGACGTGGCGAAGCGGCCGCCGTCCAGGGGAACCAGCGGGCGCAGGTCCGGCGGGATCACCGGAACGACCTTCATGATCATCCATTCCGGACGATTGCCGGACTCCATGAAGTTCTCGACGACCTTGAGACGCTTCAGATACTTCTTCTGCTTCAGCTCGGACGTGGTCGAAGCCAGTTCCGAACGCAGGTCGCCTGCGATCTTCTCCAGATCCATGCCGGCCAGAAGGTCATGAATGGCCTCGGCGCCGATCATGGCGGTGAAGGAATCCTCGCCATATTCGTCGACGGCGATCATGTACTCTTCCTCGCTGAGCAGCTGGTGCTCCTTCAGCGCGGTGAGGCCAGGTTCGGTGACGATGTAGTTCTCGAAGTAGAGGACGCGCTCGATGTCCTTAAGGGTCATGTCGAGCAGCGTGCCGATGCGCGAGGGCAGCGACTTCAGGAACCAGATATGGGCGACCGGTGCCGCCAGCTCGATATGGCCCATGCGCTCGCGGCGGACGCGCGACAGCGTGACTTCGACGCCGCACTTCTCGCAGATGACGCCCTTGTACTTCATGCGCTTGTACTTGCCGCACAGGCACTCATAGTCCTTGATCGGGCCAAAAATGCGCGCGCAGAACAGACCGTCACGCTCCGGCTTGAAGGTGCGGTAGTTGATGGTCTCCGGCTTCTTGATCTCGCCGAACGACCAGGACAGAATCTTCTCAGGGCTGGCGAGCGATATCCGGATGGAATCGAACACCTGCGCCGGCGCCTGCGGATTGAAGAGATTCATGACCTCTTGGTTCATGCCGTTCTCCTTTTCGGGGTCCTCGAAAACCCCTTGCATCTAACGCGGGCCAAACGCCCGCTGAGTGGTCGGCCCACCGGCCGAAGAAATCGAAGCATCCGGTCGCGGGAGCCTCTCTCGCGACCGGATGTCTTGTTTACTCGGCCGCGTCGGGCAGCCGGACAGGGTTGTCGTCGAGCTTGGTGTTCTCCAATTCGACATTGAGGCCGAGAGACCGCATTTCCTTGACGAGCACGTTGAAGCTCTCGGGAATGCCTGCCTCGAACGTGTCGTCGCCACGCACGATCGCCTCGTAGACCTTGGTGCGGCCGGCGACGTCGTCCGACTTCACCGTCAGCATTTCCTGCAGCGTGTAGGCGGCGCCGTAGGCTTCCAGCGCCCAGACCTCCATCTCGCCGAAGCGCTGGCCGCCGAACTGCGCCTTGCCGCCCAGCGGCTGCTGGGTGACGAGCGAGTACGGACCGATCGAACGCGCGTGGATCTTGTCGTCCACCAGGTGGTGAAGCTTGAGCATGTAGATATAGCCCATCGTCACCTTGCGATCGAACGGCTCGCCGGTGCGGCCGTCATAGAGCTGCGACTGACCGCTGGTGTGCAGGCCCGCCTGCTCCAGCATGATGTTGATGTCAGCCTCATGCGCGCCGTCGAACACCGGGGTCGCGATGGAGACGCCGCGGCGCATCTGCTCGCTGAGGCGAACGATGCTCTCGTCGTCATACTCGCGGACCGGTTCGTTGCGGTCGTTGGCGGGCATGAAGCTTTCCAACGTCTTGCGCAGCGGCTTGATGTCGCCGGCAGCCTTATACGTGTCGATCAGCTCGCCGATCTTCCTGCCCATGCCGGCACAAGCCCAGCCCAGATGCGTTTCCAGGATCTGGCCGACATTCATGCGGCTCGGCACACCCAACGGGTTGAGCACGATATCGGCATGCGTGCCGTCCTCGAGGAAAGGCATGTCCTCGACCGGAACGATGCGCGACACGACACCCTTGTTGCCGTGACGGCCGGCCATCTTGTCGCCGGGCTGCATCTTGCGCTTCACCGCCACGAAGACCTTGACCATCTTCATGACGCCCGGAGGCATTTCGTCGCCGCGCTGCACCTTCTCGACCTTGTCCATGAAACGCTGTTCGAGCGCCTTCTTGGAATCGTCGTACTGGCCGCGCAGGGCTTCCAGTTCGCTCTGGAGCTTTTCGTTCTCCACCGCAAACTGCCACCACTGCGAACGCGGGTACTCGTCGAGCGTGTCATTGGACAGCGTCGAGCCCTTCTTGAAGCCTTTCGGTCCAGCAATCGCTTCCTTGCCGACGAGAACGTCGGAAAGACGCGCGTAGACGTTGCGGTCCAGGATCGCCTGTTCGTCGTCACGGTCCTTGGCGAGGCGTTCGATCTCCTCGCGCTCGATCGCCATGGCGCGCTCGTCCTTCTCCACACCGTGGCGATTGAACACGCGCACCTCGACGACGGTGCCGAAGGTGCCCGGAGGCATGCGCATGGAAGTGTCGCGCACGTCGGAAGCCTTTTCGCCGAAGATGGCGCGCAGAAGCTTCTCTTCCGGCGTCATCGGGCTTTCACCCTTCGGCGTGATCTTGCCGACCAGGATGTCGCCCGGCTGAACTTCGGCGCCGATATAGACGATGCCGGCTTCGTCGAGGTTCTTCAGCGCTTCTTCCGAGACGTTGGGAATGTCGCGCGTGATTTCCTCGGGACCGAGCTTGGTATCGCGCGCCATGACCTCGAACTCCTCGATGTGGATCGAGGTGAAGACGTCGTCGGCGACGATGCGCTCGGACAAGAGGATGGAGTCCTCGTAGTTGTAGCCGTTCCAAGGCATGAACGCGACCAGCACGTTGCGGCCGAGCGCCAGATCACCGAGTTCGGTCGACGGACCGTCGGCGATGATGTCGCCCTTGTTGACCCGATCACCCATGCGCACCAGCGGACGCTGATTGATGCAGGTGTTCTGGTTCGAACGCTGGAACTTCATCAGCCGGTAGATGTCGACGCCGGACTTGCCCGGGTCGAGATCCTCGGTGGCGCGGATAACGATACGCGTCGCGTCCACCTGGTCGACGATGCCGCCGCGGCGGGCGCCGATGGCGGCGCCCGAGTCACGGGCGACGATCGGCTCCATGCCGGTGCCGACGAACGGCGCTTCGGCGCGCACCAGCGGCACGGCCTGACGCTGCATGTTCGAGCCCATCAGAGCGCGGTTGGCGTCGTCGTTCTCGAGGAACGGGATGAGCGCCGCGGCAACAGACACCATCTGCTTGGGCGACACGTCCATCAGGTCGACGTTTTCGCGCGGCGCCATCATCACTTCGCCGGCGCTGCGGCAAATGACGAACTCGTCGACGAAGCCGCCGTTCTTGTCGAGCTCGGCATTGGCCTGCGCGACATGGTGCTTGGCCTCTTCCATCGCCGAGAGATAGACGACCTCATTGGTCAGCTTGCCGTCGACGATCTTGCGGTAGGGGCTTTCGATGAAGCCGTACTTGTTGACGCGCGCGAAAGTCGCCAGCGAGTTGATCAGACCGATATTCGGGCCTTCCGGCGTCTCGATCGGGCAGATGCGGCCGTAATGCGTCGGGTGCACGTCGCGCACTTCGAAGCCGGCACGCTCGCGGGTCAGACCGCCCGGTCCAAGCGCCGAGAGACGACGCTTGTGGGTGATCTCCGACAGCGGATTGGTCTGGTCCATGAACTGCGACAGCTGCGAGGAACCGAAGAACTCGCGCACGGCGGCGGCCGCCGGCTTGGCGTTGATCAGGTCCTGCGGCATGACGGTGTCGATCTCGATCGAGGACATGCGTTCCTTGATCGCGCGCTCCATGCGAAGCAGGCCGACGCGGTACTGGTTTTCCATCAGCTCGCCGACCGAACGCACGCGGCGGTTGCCGAGATTGTCGATGTCGTCGATCTCGCCCTTGCCGTCACGCAGTTCGACCAGCGTCCTGACCACGGCCAGGATGTCGTCCTTGCGCAGCACGCGCACGGTGTCCTCGGCCTTGAGCTCCAGGCGCATGTTCATCTTGACGCGGCCAACGGCGGACAGGTCGTAGCGCTCGCTGTCGAAGAACAGCGAGTTGAACATGGCTTCGGCGGTCTCAAGCGTCGGCGGCTCGCCCGGGCGCATGACACGGTAGATGTCGAACAGCGCGTCCTGGCGGCTCTCGTTCTTGTCGACGGCGAGCGTATTGCGGATATAGGCGCCGACATTGACATGGTCGATGTCGAGGACCTGGATCTCCTGCTCGCCGGTGCCGAGCAGCACCTTGAGCGTCTTGTCGTCGATCTCGTCGCCGGCCTCGAGGAAAATCTCACCGGTGGCATAATTGACGATGTCCTCGGCCAGGTAGTTGCCGAGCAGATCCTCGTCGGTCGCCTTGATCGCCTTGAGGCCCTTCTCGCCGAGCTGACGCGCCTGGCGGGCGGTGATCTTCTTGCCCGCCTCGACGACGATCTCGCCGGTGTCGGCATCGACCAGGTCGCCGACGGCCTTGAGGCCGCGGAAACGCTCGACGTTGAACGGAATGCGCCAATGGTCGCCGGCGCGCTTGTAGGTGATCTTGTTGTAGAAGGTCGACAGTATCTCCTCGCCGTCCATGCCGAGCGCCATCAGCAGCGACGTCACGGGGATCTTGCGGCGGCGGTCGATGCGGGCGTGGACGACGTCCTTGGAATCGAACTCGATGTCAAGCCACGAGCCACGATAGGGGATGACACGGGCGGCAAACAGAAGCTTGCCCGACGAGTGCGACTTGCCCTTGTCGTGATCGAAGAAGACGCCCGGCGAGCGATGCATCTGCGAGACGATGACGCGCTCGGTGCCATTGACGATGAAGGTGCCGTTCAAGGTCATGAGCGGCATGTCGCCCATGTAGACGTCCTGCTCCTTGATGTCCTTGATCGACTTGGCACCGGTATCCTCGTCGATATCGAACACGATGAGGCGCAGCGTCACCTTCAGCGGCGCGGCATAGGTCAGGTCGCGCTGACGGCATTCGTCAACGTCGAATTTCGGTCCTTCGAACTCGTACTTCACGAACTCCAGCATGGAGGAGCCGGAAAAATCGGAGATCGGGAAGACCGACTTGAAAACAGCCTGCAGCCCTTCGTCCGGACGTCCGCCCTTGGGCTCGTCCACCATCAGGAACTGGTCATAGGATGCCTTCTGAACCTCGATGAGGTTCGGCATCTCCGCAACTTCCGGGATCTTTCCGAAAAACTTGCGTACGCGTCTGCGGCCATTGAAAGTCTGGGTCTGGGCCATCGTCGCTCCTTAGCTCTAAACTCGGGACGAACCTCGCCGCGGTTCGTCTTGCATACTGAGCCACCTGGCCGGCGGCTCTCTGTCTGTTCTCCGGCCGCCTTTTCCAATTACTTGGCGGCTACCGGCTAAAACGGGAGAAAACCCGTTTCCTGAAGGCCGGTTTACGGCCCTCAGGAAAGAGGTTTTCGTACATCTCGCGTCACGCAGCCTCCCCTGGTCACCCAAGGGAGTGGCGGACGGCGCGAGGCCGCCCGCCGCTTTTACGCTTACTTCAGGTCGACCTTGGCGCCGGCTGCTTCCAGCTGGGCCTTGAACTTGTCGGCGTCGGCCTTGGAAACGCCTTCCTTGACCGGCTTCGGAGCCGCTTCGACCAGGTCCTTGGCTTCCTTGAGGCCAAGACCGGTGATGGCGCGGACTTCCTTGATGACGTTGATCTTCTGAGCGCCGGCGTCGGTGAGGACGACGTCGAATTCCGTCTTTTCCTCGACGGGGGCAGCAGCAGCGGCAGCGCCGCCAGCAGCGGCAACCGCGACCGGAGCAGCAGCCGAAACGCCCCACTTTTCTTCCAGAAGCTTCGACAGCTCAGCCGCCTCGAGGACGGTCAGCTTCGAAAGGTCGTCTACGATCTTTGCGAGATCAGCCATTGTTGTATTCCTTCGTTAGGTTCGAACGTGTGTTTTTGATAGCGAGGAACGGCCTCATGCCGCCTCGTCCTTCCGGGCGTAAGCGCCGATGACGCGCGCGACCGAGGCCGCTGGCGCATTGACGATCTGGGCGATCCGGGTTGCCGGCGTGGCGATCATGCCAACCAGCCTGGCGCGCAGCTCATCGAGCGACGGAAGTGTGGCGAGTGCCTTCACACCGTCGGCGTTGAGCGAGGTGGTGCCCATTGCGCCGCCGAGAATGACGAGCTTGTCATTCCCCTTGGCGAAATCGGACGCGACCTTCGGCGCCGCAATCGGATCCTCCGAATAGGCGATCAGCGTCTGCCCCTTGAACAGGTCGATGATCGATGCGGAGTCCGTGCCCTGAAGAGCGATTTTGGCGAGACGGTTCTTCGCGACTTTAACGGTGCCACCGGCGGCGCGCATTTTCGACCGAAGGTCGTTCATTTGCGCGACGGTGATACCGGCATAGTGGGCCACGACGACTGAACCTGCGCCCGAAAACGCATCATTCAGGCCCGTGACGAGTTCGCGTTTTTCCGCTCTGTCCACTGCCTATCTCCAGTTGACCCCTGCCCCGTCAATGGGAACATTCCCATTTGCGAGGACAGGCGTCGGGTTGCCTTTTTGCCGGCCGGGCCATCCAGTAACGGATCTCCCGAACGACGCTCGAGGATCCTGCCCCCTTTCGCCACATCGACGGTCAAGCCGGCGATGCGCAGACAAAAGGCAAACACGGTTCGAACCTTTCATTGGAGCTTGTCGCTCCGTTGTCCGGTTTTCACCCGTCTCATGCAGGCCCACATGAATTAAGGCCCTCCTCTTGAATCAAGACTCGGGCCGCCCGCAATCTCGGACAGGATGTCCGGAAGCCTTCCGGCTTCCGGTACCGGGCCCAGGATAAATCCAAGGCCCGGAATTCAGTCACGGATCAGCCTTCGCGAGGCCGATCCAAATGGTCTAATCAGGACGCGGCGAGCGTCGAGACGTCGAGCTTGAGGCCCGGGCCCATCGTCGAGGTGACAGACACCTTCTTGACGTAGTTGCCCTTGGCGCCAGCCGGCTTTGCCTTGGTCACCGCATCGGCGAAGGCACGGATGTTCTCTTCCAGCGCCTTGACGTCGAACGAGACCTTGCCGACGCCGGCATGAACGATGCCGGCCTTCTCGACGCGGAACTCGACCGCGCCACCCTTGGAGGCCTTGACGGCCGCGGCGACATCGGTGGTGACGGTGCCGACCTTCGGGTTCGGCATCATGCCGCGCGGGCCGAGCACCTTACCGAGGCGGCCGACGAGCGGCATCATGTCCGGCGTGGCGATGCAGCGATCGAAATCGATCGTGCCCTTCTGGACGATGTCGACCAGATCCTCGGCACCGACGATGTCGGCGCCGGCGGCCTTGGCCTCTTCAGCCTTGTCGCCACGGGCGAACACGGCGACACGGACCGAGCGGCCGGTGCCATTCGGCAGATTGACCACGCCGCGGACCATCTGGTCGGCATGACGCGGGTCGACGCCGAGGTTCATGGCGACTTCGACGGTCTCGTCGAACTTCACCGAGGAGCGATCCTTGAGCAGCTTCAGCGCGTCAGCGAGCGCGTAAGCCTTGTTGGGAGCGATGCCTTCACGGGTCTTCGATACACGCTTTGCAATCTTTGCCATGATCTCAGCCCACCACTTCCAGACCCATCGAGCGGGCGGAGCCCTCGACCATACGCATGGCCGCTTCGACGTCGTTCGCGTTCAGATCCTTCATCTTGGCAGTCGCGATTTCGCGAACCTTGTCGCGCGAAACGGTGCCGGCCTTGACCTTGCCCGGCTCCTTCGAGCCCGACTTCAGGTTCGCGGCCTTCTTCAGGAAGTAGCTCACCGGCGGCGTCTTCATGACGAAGGTGAACGACTTGTCCTGGTAATAGGTGATGACGACCGGAACCGGCGATCCCTTTTCCATTTCCTGGGTCTGCGCGTTGAACGCCTTGCAGAACTCCATGATGTTGATGCCGCGCTGACCAAGCGCCGGGCCGATCGGGGGCGACGGCGTAGCCGATCCCGCGGAGACCTGGAGCTTGAGCTGGCCTGCAATTTTCTTAGCCATCTCTTTTCCTGCCTTTGTCTATGCCGGCCCCACTATGGGAAACACCGGCGGTTGCAGTCTGGTGGTGCGGTTCTTGCGGCCGGCTAAAGCCGCCTTCGCCTCCCACCGTTCTCAGGCCACGCGCTTCCGCGCCGCCTCCCCTGACCGCCGAACCGACGCCAGGGATTTCGGATCAGCCCTTTTCGACCTGTCCGAATTCCAGATCTACAGGCACGGCGCGCCCGAAGATCGAAACTTCCACCTTGAGCCGCGCCCGCTCCTCGTCCACTTCCTGGACGAAACCGTTGAACGACGCGAAGGGACCATCCGAAACGCGGATCGCCTCGCCGATCTCGAAGGTGACCGAGGGCTTCGGCCGCTCGACGCCTTCCTGCACCTGGTTCAGGATGCGCTGCGCTTCCGCCTCGGTGATCGGCACCGGCTTGGAGTCCCCGAGGAACCCGGTGACCTTCGGCGTGTTCTTGACCAGCGAGAACACGGCGTCGGTCAGGTTGGCCTTCAGGAGCACATAGCCCGGGAAGAACTTGCGCTCGGCGTCGACCTTGCGGCCGCGACGAACCTCGACGACCTTCTCGGTCGGCACCACGATCTGCTCGATATCGGCGGACAGGCCCTTCTGCTTGGCCTTGTTCTCGATGTCCTCGGCGACCTTCTTCTCGAAGTTCGAATAGGCGTGGACGATGTACCAGCGCGTAGCCATTTTTACGACTTCTCCGTAATCGCCGGACTTAGCGTCCAATGCCCAGAATCTGCTCGACCGCGAGGCCCATGAGCTGATCCGCGGTGAAGAAGAAGATCATCGCGATCACAGCAAAAGCCAGGACCATGACCGTCGAGATCATCGTTTCGCGGCGCGACGGCCAAGTCACCTTGGCTGTCTCCGCGCGCACCTGCTGGAGAAAGACGAAAGGATTTGTGGTTTTCGAAGCCATATGCCGCCTGTCTTCAAGACCCGTTGGCCGGGCCCCCTGGATGATCCCGCTGACCGGGACGTGCCGCCTGAGCCCAATCTCGCGCCGAATCAGCGCAATCATTTCGCCCATGCAAATCAGACGCGTAAAGCCGGCTTCCCAGCTTCACGCGTCGCGTGTCTGTTCCATCTACATAAAACCGATTCTTGATCCACGCAAGTGGCAAGTGTCCGCTTTATGACCAAACGCCGCCTCGGAACCATCCAGTCGTTCCGTCCCGGCTATGGCGCCCTTATGCCCCAATCGGGCTAATATGGCAAGCGGGTCGCCGATTTTCAAAGGCCGCCCGCAAAAATCGTTGTGATGCCATCTTGGAAAATGGCACGGGCAGCAGGGCTCGAACCTGCGGTTTTGGAGACCGAATAGCCTTCACTCATCCGATTGTTTTACCAGCAATTTACGACATATCGGCATTCGATGTGCAAAGATTTGTGTAAGAAATCGTCAATCCAAATGCCTGCTACGCGGCGCGTTCAGTAAATCCTGGCGGCACGATCGGTGGGGCGGGAGGTAGAAGGGACACGGCGGGCGCAAGCTTTCCCGACAGCTTGCCCTCAAAGTCCGGCAATGTCGTTGGCATGCCCGATGTGAGCGCCTTCACCACATCATCCAGCGTGGTGAAGATCGTTTGGTCAATGACAAGGGTTGCCTCGGTAACTATTTGAAGAACTTGGCGCACCGCGCCGGATGATGATGAGAGCCACGTCTACGCTATAGCCCTCCTGTAAGCCGATGCGAATTCCGCATGAACGGCTGGCCGGATAGGCCGGGATTGGAACGTGAACGAAAGCTATGTTCTGAAATCAGAGTGTTGCGTCTACAGGCGCGTTACTGCTCCCAAGTCGGCGGCGTCCCGATCTGTTCGCGCAATGCTGTCATGAACGCACCAAGTTTTGCGGATGGCTTGGCGAGTGCCCGCAGTAGATAAATGCCGGTGGGGCGCCTGTTCCAACTCTCGCCGCCAAGGCCAAGGCGGATCAGCGCTCCGCTTCGCACGTCTGGACCAACAACCCAGTCCGCCAATAGGCCAATACCCATGCCTACGAGTGTGGCCAAGCGCATGGCCTCGAAATCGTCCGAGCGAAAAGCAACTCTGTCCAGCGCATCGCTACCCGCAGGGCGGCCCAGCACATCGCTCCAGCCGAGAAGGTCAGCGCCATGCAGTTTGTCGATGAGCGCATGTTTTGAGAGCGAGGCCACGTCCGCAGGCGTCCCTTTGCTGTCCAAATAAGAAGGACTAGCGACCAGAAGCCGCTTCTGGTCGGCGAGTTTGGTGGCGATCAAGCTGCTGTCGGATAATTCGCCGATGCGGATCACGGCATCGAAACGGTCCGCAACAGGATCGGCGAGTTTTTCAGTGAGATCAATTTCTGCCGTGATAGCGGAGTGCTCTGCCATCAACGATCCAAGGGCCGGAATTACATAGCGCCTCCCGAATGTAGGAAAGCAGGCTATCCGCACCACCCCTGCTATTGCGCCATCAAAGGCAGCGATTTCCGCCCGTGTATCGGCCAGCGCATCCAGAAGATGCTGCGCGCGCTCAAACAGCCTTTGACCGGCATCGGTCAGCGCCAAGGCGCGAGTGGAGCGGATGAGGAGCGGTACGCCCAGGCTCTCCTCCATGGCTCCGATCTGACGCATGATGGCGGATGGGGTCACCGCCCGGCGCCGCGCTGCACTGGAGAAGCTGCCGCCGCGGACGACATCGACAAAAATGGCCATCTGCTCGGCGAAACGAGGATCGGTCATTTGTGCGGCCAGCGCAAAACGGTTTGAAAGACAGCGGACATTATCATCGGCGCACCGGCAGCGCATATTTTCTCGCGTCGGGCGGGATGCTTCCGCCCCCAAAACCGAAGGAAAAACACATGGTTGCCGTTCTCGAAGACCGTATTCTGTCGCAGTCTGCCTATAGCGCCGAGATCGATGTGCCGCTAGAGGCTATCGACATCGCCGATTGGCTGTTCACCCTGCCGGAAGCCGAATACCAGCGCTGCTGCGTTCCTGACCATATCGCGGCCGGTGTTACCACGACGGATGATGGTCGCCGCATGTCCATCAATGTCGAGCAAATCGGCTCGGGCCTGGTCGTCCAGCATTATATCGCCGAGGTTGCCGAGAAGAACTATTGCCGGATGAATTCGATCTCCGATGTCTTCACCGCCAATGGCCGCACCCAGGTCAATGTGGTGTGGGAATTGATCGCTGAAGCCATGGACGACGGGCGCACCCGCTACACCAATCGCGTCACTGCGCATCCCACCGATGTGTTCATGGCTTTCCTCGCTGAACATGGCCTCTCCTATGAAGATGCCGCCAAGGCACGCCAAGACGCGGGTGGCGATCACAACAGCCGCGAAACCCCTATGTTTGCCGCCAGCATTGCCCGGCGCGCGCTTGCCAACCGCAAATAAGGTTCAGAGCCATGCGCGCTATCGTCTATGAAGAGTTCGGTGCGGCAGAGGTTCTGCATGTGGCCGAGGTTCCTGTACCCCACATCCGTCCCACCGATCTTTTGGTCAAGGTTGCTGCGGCGGGTGTCAATCGCGCCGATCTCCTGCAGCGCACCGGCTTTTACGGCGCGCAACACTTCGGCGAGAGTCCGCTTCTCGGGTTGGAAGTGGCGGGCGAGGTGATTGCAGTCGGCGATGCCGTAACAGACGTCGAGATTGGCGCGCGGGTGATGGCGATTGTCGGCGGCGGCGGTTACGGCGAGATTGCCCGCGTCGATCGCGCCATGGCGGCGCCCATTCCAGAGAGTATGCCCTTTCACGAAGCGGCGGCGGTGATGGAATCCTTTGTTACCGCCGTCGAGGCGGTTTCAAATCTGGCTCAAATCAACACCGGCCAAAAGGTGCTTGTCCATAGTGCGGCGGGCGGGATCGGCTCGGCTGCTGTACAGGTTGCCCATAGCTTGGGAGCGGTGGTGTATGCCACCGCTTCCGCGTCCCGCCACGATGATGTGCTGAGCATTGGCGCAGATGTCGTCATCGATTACCGGACGGGCGATTTCGAAGCCGAGATTGCCGCGCGCACAGGCGGCACAGGAGTGGATGCGGTGATTGATTTTGTTGGCGGCGACTATCTCGCCAAGAATTTGCGCAGCCTGAGGCCGGGCGGGGTACTGGTGCAGGTAGGCATCTTGAGCGGCCAGAATGATGCTGTCATTCCGCTCAATCTTGTTCTGCACAATCATCTGCGTCTCGTCGGCACGGTCATGAAGTCACGCACAGCCGCAGAGAAGCGGGCCATGGTCCAACGCTTCGCGGCCCTCGCCTTGCCGCTATTCGCAGCGGGGAGACTGCGTCCCTTGATTGATCACGTATTCCCGCTCGCCGAAGCCGCAGACGCCCACCGCCGGATGGAAGCGGGCGGCGGCTTCGGCAAGATTGTGCTGACGCTTTGAGTCCCCACAATCTCGCGGCGCAATCTGGAGAGGAAATTATGGCGCGCCCGACGCGATTCGAACGCATGACCCCTTCCTTCGGAGACCGTGTTCGCTCAGTGACATGAATGCTTCTAACCAACTGAAAAGATTGGTGGGCGGTATAGGATTCGAACCTGTGACCCCTACCGTGTGAACGTCGAACAGTGCCAAATCGGGCTGTCATTGCGCCGATAGACGCGAACTTTGCCTTCCAGAATCGTGTGCTTTTCCGCCACCGCCACACACTCCCTGCGCGCGTGCAGGTTTGTGAAAGACATATGCAAGGCTAATGTCAGCCCGACAAAGCTATCTCTAGGCGCCTGATTTTCCTTGGAAAATGGCACGGGCAGCAGGGCTCGAACCTACGACCTGCGGTTTTGGAGACCGCCGCTCTACCAACTGAGCTATGCCCGTACACGTGCGCCTTGGCGCAGGCGCTTCCTAAAAGCTTCCGCACGCTCTGTAAAGAGTGGTTTGCAAGCAAACATGCCTTAACCCCTGCGCCAGAAATCGGGATAGTCGACGACCAGCCCCTCGGCATCGATCTCCAGTTCCCGCCTGAAGTCGCTGGCGCGCGATTCATAGAGGTGGCGCCTGCCCTCTTCGAGGCACGTGTAACGCTGCGGGTTGCGCACGACAGTGAGTGCCGGGAAATCGATGAAGGCAGTGGCGATCTCGGCACTCTGCCCGGCCGAAAGCGCCAGGCGCCGGATCGGCAGCGTGTTGGTAAAGGGCGTGACGGTGAGGTCGGGTTCGAGCACGCCCGCCAGCTCGGGCATCGGCACGCCGTCCCTGGTCCAATGACCATCGCCATCGGAGGCCAGGACAAGCGTCCGGCCATCGCCGATCATATCGACCGTGACACTCTTCGCGTGCCAGCCGGCATCGCAGGTAATGCGGTAGCGGACCGCAAATGGCGTCTCGCCCGAGCAGATGACGACAGAATCGGTCAGGAACCGGCCCGCTTGCTCCCCCAGCACAAGATGTTCGAAGCCGGGTCCATCCCACTCGCGCCAGCGCACGATCTTGGCATCTTGCGGCATCAATCATCGACCTCCCTGGCAAGCGGAAGCTATTTTGCGTCCGGCACCCGGTACGGCCCGCCAGGCACTCCCCAGCCCCAGGCGGGCATCGGTTCGGCCTCGGGATCGCAGGTCTCGCCGAGATTGGAATTCATCTTGGCCAGTCGAGACCCCCATTCGACGTAGCCCATGAAGGCGGAACGGAATTCTGGATCGTCCGGCAGGCCGACCTGATCCGCCGCGTCGGCGAGAAGATTGATCCAGCGGCGGCGCTGCTCCTCGGTCAAATGCTTGCCCAGATGATGCATGACCATTTCGCGGTGGCCGCCGAATTCCTCGCTGTAGGTTTTCGGTCCGCCGAAGACCTCGCCGATGAAGGCGGCGACATGGACCGGGTGATCCGGCGACATGTGTTTGAACACCGGGCCAACGACCGGATCCTTTGCCACCTTGTCGTAGAAGGTTTGCGTCAGCCGGTTCAGCGCCTCGCTGCCGCCGGCCCATTCGTAGAGTGTCGGAACGTCCTGGCTCATTCTCGATCCTTCGCCGGCCCCGCAGCCGCGACGATAGCGGAAATCGAGCATCGCTCAACCTGCCTCGATGGGCAGTTTGCCAACGTCGCCGTGCTCTACAGCTTGGCAGGCGCATCAGCCTGTGCATTGGCGGCTGGCAGGCCTTGGCAATTGTCGGGCTTGGCAATGGCCTTGCAAACCGTGGAGCCGGTCAGCGCGTCGACCGATTGCGGTCCCGTTGTCAGTCCAGCCTTCAGCATCGTGTCCGGGTCAAGTTGCCCCTCGGACGAGCGTCGCTCGATCGCCGCGAACAGAGCGGGACCGATCGCCATCTCGTTGAGATACGCCTTGACCACCAGCTTCTGTCCCATCGGATACAGGCTGAGCCGCGCCCGGGGCCCGACAAGCCGTCTGGCACCGCCGGCGACCATGAGCGCACAGGCAGAATCACACTCCACCCCGGCATCGATGGTCAACCCCGCATAGGCTCCCTCCGTGGCCAGGCAATTCCACGCGCCGGGGTCGCAGTCGACGAAATCGGTCCGGGCAACGGCGATGTCGAGCTTTCTTTCATGGATAAGTCGTCCCATTGCGAGAGCGCTGGGCAGGTCGCCACCGCGTGAACTGATGACGACAGGCAGCCGCCGATGGCCAAGCGTGGCCAGCAACTGCCGCAGTTTCCGCGGCGTCTGGTTCGTTATCGCACCTTCCGCCGATATCCATTCCGGACAGTCGGGATTGCACAGCGGGTTGCTGCCGCGAACCACGATGAAGCGCATGTCCCCGCCGGCCTTCGCGGTGTCCGGTTGAACGGGTCCGGCAGTCATGGATTTTTCCGCGGCCGATGGCGTCGTCTTGTTTGCAGGTCCAGCTATCTCCCGGCAGTTCGTGGCCGGCCGGTTCAGCCTGCACAGGCTTGCCGTGGTCAACAAATCTACCGCGTCCCGGCTGGTGACCAGCTTCATCGTCAACATGGCGTCGAGCGGAATCTGACGAATCTCGCTCGCCGGCGTGGCCTTCATGATTTCCAGCACGCCATCGCCTATACCCATTTCCCTCAGGTACACCGAAAGCGTCTTCTCGACGGTCCTGCTCATCTCGTAGGTTTTGTAGCTGCCTGCGTTTTTACGGCTGACCACCTTGGTGCTGATGATCTTCTTCTTGCCGTTCACGATCCGGTACGTGGTCCGGTAGAGCAGCCTCTCGCGGTGGAACGTGGTGGTGATCTGGTGGACGCCGAGATAGCCGTAATCTCCAACCACGCGGCGGACACCGCCGGAAAACATCAATGGACAGGCCGAATTGCACATGGCTCCGTCGTCATAGGCCACCCCGAAATAGTCGGCACCCTTGCCCTTGTTGTCCTCGCAGTCGCCCATTGCCGGCTGGCAACCGGAAAAAACCGTCACGCCGACGGCGATATCGAGCTTGTTCTTGCGGATCATCCGGCCCAGGGCCAGCGCCGCATCGACATTACCGCCGGGCGAATTGACGACCACCGGCAATTGCCTTCCCTTGAGCGCCTTGAGCGTGCGCTTGAGGAGCGACGGCGTGTCCGCCGCGATGGTGCCGTCCGCCGATATCCATTCAGGACAGTTGGGTTCGCATCCCGGAGCGTTGCTGCGCACGACGACGAAGCGCATCGGCGGGATTTCGGGAGGCCCATCTTCCGCTTGCGCTGTCACAATAGGCAGAGCCATGGCGACGACGAGGCAAACCAGTGCCCACAACCGCCATGCCTTCCCATCGAAACGGCGCCTTGAGACCACTGTTGGCAAAGCTCCCTTGGTGCAACCTATACTAGTTGCAGCCATGACGCTTGCAACAGCTTTGAGAGGCCCTCGCAATACTTGCGCTGCCAAGCGCACGAAACGAAAAAAGGGCGGCCCCGAGGCCGCCCTTTCCTTGTCGAACCGGCAGCAGCCGGTCTCGATTATTCCTTGATGGTGACGACGATGCCGGCACCGACGGTGCGGCCGCCTTCACGGATGGCGAAGCGCAGCTTCTCTTCCATGGCGATCGGCACGATCAGCTCGACATCGACCGTGATGTTGTCGCCAGGCATCACCATCTCGGTGCCTTCCGGCAGCGACACGATGCCGGTCACGTCGGTCGTGCGGAAGTAGAACTGCGGACGGTAGTTGGTGAAGAACGGCGTGTGACGGCCACCTTCGTCCTTGGTCAGGATGTAGGCTTCGGCCACGAACTTCTTGTGCGGCTTCACCGTGCCCGGCTTGGCCAGAACCTGGCCGCGCTCGACACCTTCACGGTCGACGCCGCGCAGCAGCGCGCCGATGTTGTCGCCAGCCTGGCCCTGATCGAGCAGCTTGCGGAACATTTCCACGCCCGTGCAGGTCGTCTTGGTCGTCGGACGGATGCCGATGATTTCCAGTTCCTCGCCGACCTTGACCACGCCGCGCTCGACGCGGCCGGTCACGACCGTGCCACGGCCCGAGATCGAGAACACGTCCTCGATCGGCATCAGGAACGGCTTGTCGAGCGGACGAACCGGCGTCGGGATGTAGGCGTCGACCTGAGCCATCAGCTCGCGGATCGCGTCCTCGCCGATCGTCTTGTTCGAATCCTCGAGTGCGGCAAGCGCCGAACCCTTGACGATCGGAATGTCGTCGCCGGGGAATTCGTTCTTCGACAGCAGTTCACGAACCTCGAGCTCGACAAGTTCGAGCAGCTCGGCGTCGTCGACCTGGTCGACCTTGTTCAGGAACACCACGATCGACGGCACGCCGACCTGACGGGCAAGCAGGATGTGCTCGCGGGTCTGCGGCATCGGGCCGTCGGCGGCCGACACGACCAGGATCGCGCCGTCCATCTGCGCGGCGCCGGTGATCATGTTCTTCACATAGTCGGCGTGGCCGGGGCAGTCGACATGCGCGTAGTGGCGGTTCTCGGTCTCGTATTCGACGTGAGCCGTCGAGATCGTGATGCCGCGCGCCTTCTCTTCCGGCGCCGCGTCGATCTGGTCATAGCGCTTGTATTCGCCAAAATACTTGGTGATCGCAGCCGTCAGCGATGTCTTGCCGTGATCGACGTGACCAATCGTGCCGATGTTCACATGAGGCTTAGTGCGCTCGAATTTACCTTTTGCCATAGTCTCTTTCCTTGGACGGCCTGGACCTTCAGTTCAGTCGAATGCGGGGCGATTAGCGAGAAAGGCCAAAAAACACAAGCGTCTTTTGCCCAGGCGCCATCTCACTCGGCCAGAACCCATGATCCGATTGCGGGGATATGACACGGATATAGGGACGCGACGTTGAAAATGGAATGGGCGAAGGCCGACGGAGCAACACGGGGATTCGTGCGGCTTCTACATCCGTCACTGTCGGGTTTGTCGGCGGTCCATGGCCCATTGCGGCAGCGATCCGCGTCTGATTTCCTGCGCAGATGCATTTCATCCCGACTGCCATTCGCGGCCCGCTGTTCATGATCGTCTCGACCGGGTCGTATCTGGTCAACGACACGATGATGAAGCTCGCCACTGCCGGCTTGCCGTCCTACGAAGTGCTCTTCCTGCGTGGTGCCGCGGCAACGCTGTGGGGCTTTCCGCTGTTGTTTGCGCTCGGCTACGGCAAGCAAGTCCCTCTGATCTTCGACAAGCGAGTGCTGGGAAGGAACCTGCTCGAGTTGGCGGCGATCCTCTGTTACGTCGTCGCGCTCGCCAACATGCAGATCGCCGATTCCACCGCGCTGGGGCAGATCACGCCGCTCCTGATGCTGGTCGGATCCTCGATCCTGTTTGGCGAGCGTATCGGCGGCCAACGCATGGCGCTGATCGGGCTCGGCTTCATCGGCGCGCTGATGGTGGCGCAGCCGACCATGCAAGGCATTTCGGTCTACGCCTTGCTGGCGCTCGGCAACGCGACATTCGCCGCCGCCCGCGATCTGGCCGGCCGCAAGATCACCGCCGAAGTGCCAGGAATGATCGTGGCGATCTCGGCGGTCGTCGTGGTCCTGATCGGCGCCGGCACCGCGCATCTGGTTTCCGAGCGCTGGGTGGCGCCGGAGGCGCATCACCTGCTGCTGATGGCGGGAGCCGGTTTCTTCCTGATCTTCGGCCACTTCTTCATCTTCATGGCCTACCGCGTCGGGCCGACCGGAGCGGTAGCGCCGTTCTACTACTGCTTCACGGTCTGGGCCGTCATTTCCGGCCTGCTGGTGTTTGGGCAATTCCCCAATGCACTGGCGGTCTGCGGCATCCTGCTGGTCGTCTGCAGCGGGCTGACCATCGTGTCGCTGGACCAGCGCAAGCGTCGGCTGGCCGTGGTCGCCTGATCCGCGGCGGCACGCCGGCATATGGCTTCCGATGCCGTGAGCGCAGGCAGCACCGACGGCGGATTATCGCAATTCGGGATTCGGCAGAGCTGGTAGTCTGCCGACGCCTAGATGGTCCGCTTGCCCGAGAACTGATGATAGGCCCACAACACCACGACGGCACCCACGACCGCGACGATCAAGCTGTAGATGTTGAGGCCGGTGACGCCCGAAGCACCGAAGGCACTGAAGATCAGGCCGCCGACAATGGCACCGACAATGCCGAGCACGATATCCATGATCATGCCCTGACCGGTCTTGTTGACGATCTTGCTGCCGATGAAGCCGGCGATGACGCCGAGAATGATCCAGCTGATGATACCCATTTTTTTCCTCTCCATCCCCCGCCAACCCGACATTTTCATATGAATGTCAAAACCACAAGCCAGCTTGAAATTCCGCCCGATTGCGCCATTGTTGACGATGGGCAGGGCTTGGCCAGATGGAGGATCCACTATGGGACTTTTTGACAACGCCGTTCCCGGCGGCAACATCACCAAACCGCTGATGATCGCGCTCGGTGCGCTGCTGGTCGGAAAGATGCTGAGCGGCAGAAGCGCCGAACAGCCGGACCAGCCTCAAGCACCCGTGCCGGCCGATCCCACTGCCGCCGGAACCGCATCTGGTGACGGCGGCCTGCTCGGCGGACTGGGCGGCCTGCTCGACAAGCTCAAGAATGCCGGCCATGGCAATGTCGCCGACTCGTGGGTCGGCACCGGGCAGAACCAATCGATCAACCCCAATGAGCTGGGCAACGCGATCGGACCGCAAGTCATTCGCGAGATCGCCCAACGGACGGGGCTCGACGAACAGGAGCTGCTCAAGCAACTATCGGCTGCCTTGCCCGGCATCGTCGACAAGCTGACGCCGAACGGCCAGGTGCCGCAGCAGCACCAGGTCGCGTCCGCGTTCAACGGCTAGCGCGGCGCACGCCAATGCCTGAAGCGCTGCGCGCCTGCCGCGCAGTGTTTCGGCTTGCCGATGTGTAGCTGAAAATCTGGAGCGGGTAGCGGGAATCGAACCCGCACCAAGAGCTTGGAAGGCTCATGTGATACCATTTCACCATACCCGCGCACGCACGCCCTAGCTATTCGACAAGGTTGCGAAGGTCAAGAAGCTCTCGCGACCCAATCGACATTGCAGGCCAGGCCCGATGGCTGAGGCAAGTCGTAGGCATCGAATGCCTGGCAGACGAACGGCAAGTCAGACCCAGTTCGAGAGAACCGTCTCCATCTCGACCGTCTCCACCTGCTGTGCGAACCGTTGGTGATAAACGGTCAACAGCGCGTCATGCGTGGCATCGGAAGAACTGCACAGCGCGTCCGTAACGAGAACCACGCGATAGCCGAAATCGATCGCTCCGAGCACCGTAGCCAGAACGCACACGTCGGTTTCGCCGCCGGTGATGACCAGCGTGTCGATGTCGCGTTCGTTCAGAAAGGCCCTGAGGTGACCTTCGAACCAGGGCGAGTATATGTGCTTGTCGATGACGGCCGCCGGCGGGCAGTAAGCGGCCAGTGCCGGCAACAAGTCGACCATTTCGGACCCGATATTTTCGATCGCCATCGAGGCCCAGCGCTCATAATAGCGCTTCCATGTGCCAACGCCCTGCCCGGGCTTTTGCGCGGGCAGGAAGCGCGTGAAGACGGTCTCTGGCGCTCGTCTTTCGACCAGGCTCTCGATTTGAGGAAGGACACGGGTGATCCAGGGGGTCGCCCATTGCGACGGCTCGGCAAACAGCCTTTGCATATCCACGCAGACATGCATGCATCGGCGCCCCAACGGACCATATGCCAAGCCCGGCATCGACATGGAAGATAATCCTATTCCATGACATGGGGGGTGTGCCGTTTGTCCTCCATCGGGTCGACATCGATGCGCGCCTTTCGCGGATCGAAAGCGCCATGACCTGCAATGGCCCGCGCTGCAGTATCGGGCGTCTCGTATGTCCACATGAAGTCGTCGGCCGAGCTACCGACAGCATGGACCCGCCAATAGCTCGCGGTTCCCTTGAGCGGTGAGCTGCTTGTGGTGTTGGTCTTTTCGAAAAGGTCGAAATAGATGTCCTCGAAAGGGACAAAGAATGTCGGCTCCTGTCCCTCTTCCCTGAGAACTTTCGCGTGCTCCGTGGCCGCGACCACGGCGTCGGAAAATCGCACCGTCACCGTTCCGGCAAACGGTTCTATGGTCAGTTGGCGAAAGTCGTGTCCTGAAGTTGCGGCTGAAGTTTGCATCCCAATTCTCCCTGGCTATCGTTTCGATCCACCAATGGAGACGAAATGCGCGGTGATGCATCAGGTTCCAGCTTGTGCGATTGAAGCCGAATGGACCGCTGAGCAGCGATTATCAGCTGCCGAAACTGTTGAGAAAGCACATCAACAGCCGCGAAACCTCTTGTGAGGCCTCACGTGTTGGAAATGCCCGACAGCGTCCAGGACCAACCGTCTGTAGGACGCACAGTGCCCGTTTGCCGCCGCCGTCGCCGGCGGGACGCAGAAGGAGTAAAGTGCAGCCGTTCGGCTATGCCACGAACACAGGGACTGATCGACAAGACGGATCAGGTGGGTCGCACCGTGCGGTCGCGAACAGATGACGGTCCTCACCTGAGCCGCCCGGCACGCATCAGAACATAATCCTTTGCCTCAACCAGGCAAGAAACCTGTTGCCGCCAATTGTCGCGCGGACCCGAGCGGCGGCCCACCCCGCTTTCATGGTGGCGCCTACGTGACAATCGCAAACGATGTCGTGCAGTTGCCAGTCATTCAGTTCGAAGAAGCGCTTGGCCTCGCCATAAGTGTCATCCCTTAGACCCGACGCGCGCAGCACCGGGTCTTCGAAGGCAACAGCGATCGCCGACCCTTCGCCGCGTGCCATGGCGCGTACCTCCGGATGCAGATGTTCGGTCCCTCTAAACGCGCCAAGGCATCGCTCGGGATTCTGATCGAGAAGTTCGGCCCATCGCGCGATCCGCTCTTCTCGGGTCATTTCCGAATGTGGCGCCGAGGATTCAATCCTGGCGACGGCCTGCAGTTGGTCGAGTGTCTGGTGTTTCATGGTCAACTCCTGTCGTGAAGGGAGAAGCGCCCACGCCTTCAAGGAAATTATCGCGCGGCTGTGCTTCGACAAGGCGCGAAACCGGAAGAATTCGGCGCCACCGAACGCGACTGACCGGATCCTAAATGCGCTGACAGCGGTCGCTGAAAGGCGCGCATTCTATGAACCTCTGCGGGCCTCTGCTGATAGAGGGCCGGTCTCCCATAGCGACCTAGCACCCCGGCGGGCAGTCCGGAGGTTGCGTTTATCGCGTCCTACTTCTTGATAATGTTCCCGTCGCGCAGGTCGAATGCTTCGGTGCCGCGAGCCTGGCGGTAGAAATCGTCCTGCAATTCACCCCATTCGCCGAGGAAGGCACCGCAATTGCTGCAATAAATTGGCGTCGACTCCTTGGCATCGTCGGGAATGTCCATCTGGATCGTCCCGCAAGCCTTGCAATCGAGTTTGTCGTCCAATTGGCGTCCCATTTTCCAATGATCGCGCATTTGGAACCAATTGTCGATTTCGTAGGGAGGCACGATTCCAAACCAGCCGCTCCGGCGGCAAGCGGGCGACTGAAATTGCGCAGCGGCTGCCGTGGTACGGAACCATCGCCCGGCACAAGGGTTGTCCTCGACGTTTCGAAAAAAGCAGGGAATGACGATGCGGATGTTGATGATAGTTGCCGTGCTTTCCGGAGTGGTCGTCACGCAGCCCCTCCATGGGCAAGCCATCAGCCCGCAGGTTCCTCTGCTGACACCCGTTCCTCAGACGACACCCTTGGAGCCCGAGCCGGACCAGATACCGCTGCCCGAGCAAGGGGCTGCCGACCAGAATTTCACCGGTGTTGCCATTGTCGCCGTCGAGGATCTGCCCGCGGAAATCAAAGCGCAGGCGGAAGCCGTGATTACCCAGACAAGTGCGGAAGATCTGCTGCGGCTGCAGAACTCCATCGACGCATCGCCTCAGGCAACAACGGCGCTGAGGGCGAACGGGCTCAACTCTTCACAGGTCGTGGCCGCCAACATCGATGGTGATGGCACGCTGACATTGATCATCCAGACGACAACGTGATCGGCACTCGGGGTGCCGGATTGACCCGAAAAGCGCGATGCACCTTTTCGATCCGATGTTTTTCACGTTTCAGGGCTTCCGGGCCGGCAGTGGTGGAGAGGGTTGGATTCGAACCAACGTAAGCTAAGCTAACGGATTTACAGTCCGTCCCCTTTAACCACTCGGGCACCTCTCCAGTCTGCCGCCGGAGCCATTCACGCCGATCCGGACCCGAGTTGTCTTCTCCGAAATCAGCGAAGCGCCTTATGGCGGCAAGGCCAGTGGGTGTCAACCGCGCAGGAAGGGTTTTTCGATGTTGTTCGCCGGCTGCGGCGACAGGGCATATCCTTGGCGGGAGGAGACGGCTATAGAAGCCGGCCATGAGCAACAATTCCAACACCCCGAAAGACACCCACTACGCCAAGCTCCGCCGCGCCTTTCGCGACGAGAAAAGCGGCGGCGCGCCGGCGTTCAGGCCTCGCCAACCCTTACCACCGGGCGAAAACGCCGGGGATGGCCTGGTGCGCCTTTATGGCCTGCACACTGTGCGAGCCGCGCTCGACAATCCGCGCCGCCGGATCAAAAAAATGCTGGTGACACGCAATGCCGCCGAACGGCTCGAGATCGGTGATCTTGCCGCCCTGCCCTTCAAGGCGGAACTGGTCGAACCCAGGGACATCGACAAGGTCACCGGGTCGGACGCCGTGCATCAGGGCGTGCTGATAGAGGCCGAGCCGCTGAAGCCCAAGCGCCTCGACGCGCTTGGCGACACCAGGCTGGTGCTGGTGCTCGACCAGGTCACCGATCCGCACAATGTCGGCGCCATCCTGCGTTCGGCGGTCGCCTTCGGCGCCGGCGCGCTGATCACCACGGCGCGCCATAGCCCGCAAGAATCGGGCGTGCTGGCGAAATCCGCCTCCGGCGCGCTGGAGCATATCGACCAGATCGAGGTGAAGAACCTCGCCGACGCGCTCGGCCAACTGCACGAGGCCGGCTTCCAGACCATCGGGCTCGATTCGGACGGGCAGGCGGAACTCGAAACCAGCTTTGCCGGCGACAGGATAGCACTGGTACTCGGCGCCGAGGGCAAGGGCCTACGCCAGAAGACGCGCGAGACGGTGACGACACTGGCCCGCCTCGACATGCCCGGCGCCATCCGCTCGCTCAACGTGTCGAACGCCGCGGCGGTGAGCCTTTATGCGGCGCGGGCATTTCTGAAGCGCGGCTGAGCCGCGGCAAGCCGCCTGCCAAAACATCTCGAAACGAGAAACGGGTTCCAGCGACAGCGCTGGAACCCGTTCTTGTGTAGGACAAGAGCTGGCGGCCTGGGAACATTGTGCCGCCCTCTCCCGCCTATGCCGCTTTGCCCTTCACTTCAGCCGCCTCGCCGCCGACCTCGAAATTGGCCATCCGCTCCAGCGCCCTGACCAGCGCCGAGTGATCCTCCTTCGCCGCGCCATTAGCGGCGCAGGAGTTGAACAACTGCTGGGTGGTCGATGTATTGGGCAGCGACACGCCGAGCGCCTTCGCACCCTCCAGCGCCAGGTTGAGATCCTTCTGGTGCAGTTCGATGCGGAAGCCCGGCGCGAAAGTGCGCTTGACCATGCGCTCGCCATGCACTTCGAGAATGCGCGACGCTGCCAGCCCGCCCATCAGCGCTTGCCTGACCTTGGCCGGGTCTGCGCCGGCTTTCGATGCAAAAACAAGCGCTTCGGCGACGGCTTCAATGGTCAGCGCGACGACGATCTGATTGGCGACCTTGGTCGTCTGTCCGACGCCATTCGGCCCGACCAAAGTGATGTTCTTGCCCATTTTCTCGAATACGGGTTTTGCGCGCTCGAAGGTCTTTTCGTCGCCGCCGACCATGATGGTGAGGGATGCGGCCTTGGCGCCGACTTCGCCGCCCGAAACCGGCGCGTCGAGATAGTCGCAGCCGAGCTCGTTGATCTTCTTTGCGAATTCCTTGGTCTCGATCGGCGAGATCGAGCTCATGTCGATGACGAGCTTGCCTTCGGAGAGGCCAACGGCAACGCCGTTGTCGCCGAACAGAACGTCGGCCACCTGCGGTGTGTCGGGAACCATGGTGATGATGATGTCGGCCGCCTTGGCCACGGCGGCATGGCCGGTGACAGTCTTCAGCCCCTTGGCGGCAAGATCGGCTGGTGGCTTCGAGCGATGGTCACTGGCGATGACCCTATAGCCGGCATCGAGCAGGTGCCCCGCCATCGGCGCGCCCATGATGCCGAGGCCGATGAAGCCTATGGTTTCCATTGTGGTTCTCCTGAATATCTCGTTCGACTTCGTCGAAAGGCTGGCGCTGCCCCTCATCCGCCTGCCGGCACTTTCTCCCCGTATAGTGACGGGGAGAAGGGAAGCGCTCCGACGCTGGCGATCCCCTCTCCCCGTTCTTCACGGGGAGAGGGCAAGGGTGAGGGGCAGCGCCGACGTTGGTAGTTCCCGACGGCTAAGCCGCCGCGCTGCCCTGGCCGGCTAATTCCCGAAACCAGCCCAGCCCGGCGTCCGTACCCGCCTTTGGCTTGTATTCCGCACCCACCCAGCCGGAATAACCAATCCGGTCGATGTGTTCGTAGAGGAACGGAAAATTGATCTCGCCCGTCCCCGGCTCGTGACGGCCGGGATTGTCCGCAAGCTGGATATGCGCGATGCGGGGAAGGTTCGCTTCGATGGTACGGGCGAGATCCCCCTCCATGATCTGCATGTGGTAGATGTCGTATTGCAGGAACAGGTTCTTGGAGCCGATGCGGTCGATCAGCGCTAGCGCCTGGTCGGAATAATTGAGGAAGAAACCCTCGATATCGCGCGTGTTGATCGGTTCGATCAGCAACTTGATGCCGGCCTGCTCCAGTTTCTCCGCCGCGAAGGCAAGGTTTTCGGCGAAGACATTTTCAAGCGTGTCCCGTGCAATGCCCTGCGGCGCAATGCCGGCCAGGCAGTTGACCTGCTTGCAATCCAGCGCCTGCGCATAGGCGATCGCCTTGGCGATGCCCTGGCGGAACTCCGGCACGCGGTCCGGCAGCACGGCGATGCCGCGCTCGCCCTTGGCCCAGTCGCCCGCAGGCAGGTTGAACAGCACTTGGGTCAGGCCGTTCTTTTTCAGCCGGGCGGCGACCACCTCGGGCGCATGATCATAAGGGCCGATATATTCGACACCCTTGAAGCCGGCGCGGGCGGCGGCATCGAAGCGGTCGAGGAAATCGTGCTCGCCAAAGAGCATCGACAGATTGGCTGAAAAACGCGGCATTCTTTTTCTCCCTGGAGTATCGGACCCAAAAGTGGAAACCAGTTTTGGGGCAATCCGATGCTCAAACAAAATCAGTCGAGCATCACGATCGCGGTCGGCGCGTCTTCCTGACGTTCGGCAAGGTCCTCGAATTCGGTGACCTTGTCGATCTCGGTGCCCATCGAGATGTTGGTGACGCGTTCGAGAATGAATTCGAGCACGACCGGAACCTGGTGTTCCTTCATCAACCGCTCCGCTTGCTTGAAGGCGCCGGCGAATTCCTCCGGCTTGCGCACCCTGACCGCCTTGCAGCCCATCGCCTCGGCGACGGCGACATGGTCGACGCCGTAGCCGGCCTCCGGATCGTCAGTCCGGTTGATGTTCTCGAAGGCCAGGCTCACCTCATAGTCCATCGAGAAGCCGCGCTGCGCCTGGCGGATCAGGCCAAGATAGGCGTTGTTCACGACGACATGGATGTAGGGCAGCTTGTGCTGCGCGCCGACGGCCAGTTCCTCGATCATGAACTGGAAATCATAGTCGCCCGACAGCGCCACGATGGTGCGGTCGGGATCGGCGGCGCGCACGCCGAGTGCTGCCGGCAGGGTCCAGCCGAGCGGGCCGGCCTGGCCGCAATTGATCCAGTTACGCGGCTTGTAGACATGCAGGAACTGCGCGCCGGCAATCTGTGACAGGCCGATCGTGGTGACATAGGTGACGTCGCGGCCAAACGCCTTGTTCATCTCCTCGTAGACACGCTGCGGCTTCAGCGGCACCTGGTCGAAATGGGTCTTGCGTTTCATGGTCTTCTTGCGGTCCTGGCATTCCTTGGCCCAGCCCGACCAGTCGCGCAGCTTGCCCGCCGTCTTCCACTCGGTGGCGACGTCGAGCAGGATCTTCAGCGCCGCATCCGCATCCGAGACAACGCCGAGATCCGGCGCGAAGACACGGCCGATCTGCGTTGGCTCGATGTCGACATGGATGAATTTTTTTCCCCTGGTATAGACGTCCACCGAGCCGGTGTGGCGGTTGGCCCAGCGGTTGCCGATGCCGAAGACGAAGTCGGCTTCCAGCATCGTCGCATTACCGTAACGGTGCGAGGTCTGCAGTCCACACATCCCGGCCATCAGCCGGTGGTCGTCGGGGATGGCGCCCCAGCCCATCAGCGTCGGGATGACCGGAACGCCCGCAATCTCGGCAAATTCGATCAACAGGTCGGACGCGTCGGCATTGATGATGCCGCCGCCGGCGACGATCAGCGGCTTCTCAGCCCCATTGAGCATCGCCAGCGCCTTTTCAGCCTGGGCGCGGGTCATCGCCGGCTTGAACGGCGCCAGCGGCTCATAGGCATCGATGTCGAACTCGATCTCGGCCAGCTGGACGTCGACCGGCAGGTCGATCAGCACCGGACCTGGGCGCGACGAGCGCATCAAGTGGAACGCCTTCTGCAGCGCCATCGGCACCAGATAGGGCTCCATCACCGTCACCGCCCATTTGGCGACGGGCGCAGCGATGGCGGCGATGTCGACGGCCTGGAAATCCTCCTTGTTGAGGCGCGCGCGCGGCGCCTGTCCGGTGATGCACAGGATCGGAATGGAATCGGCCGCGGCCGAATAGAGCCCGGTGATCATGTCGGTGCCGGCCGGCCCCGAAGTGCCGATACAAAGACCGATATTGCCCGCCTTGGCGCGGGTATAGCCTTCGGCCATATGCGAGGCGCCCTCGACGTGACGGGCAAGGACATGGCGGATGGTGCCCCTCGCCTTCATCGCGGAATACAGCGGATTGATCGCCGCGCCCGGCACGCCGAAGGCGCAGGAAATGCCTTCCTTTTCGAGAACGAGAACAGCGGCATCGACAGCGCGCATCCTGGCCATTTCCAGCCTCCACGAGATGATTGTTGGATGGCTAAGGATGTCACCGGGCGGGTAATTTTTCAATTTTTCCAGAATATTTTTTCATTTCTAGAAAACAGCTTCTACCAACTGATTTTGTTTCCTTTTCCCTTTTCCAGGATTTGCACCGAAAATTTCATGAAAAACTTTTTCATTGCATCTTTGGAGAAACAGCCGAAAATGCCGACCATGGAAACCAGCGAAAAACGTCAGCGCGGGCGCCCGCGCTCCTTCAACGGTCCAGCCGAAGCTTCCTCGGTGCAATCGCTCGACCGGGCCTTGCGTATCCTGGCCATTGTCGCGGAAGGCAGCGGCCTGTCGCTGAGCGAGATATCGGCGCAAAGCGGGCTCGCCGCCTCCACCGCCTACCGTATGCTGACGACACTCGAAAACCACGGCATGGTCGAGTTCGATACGTCAGACCAGCTCTGGTCGATCGGTGTCGAGACCTACCGCATGGGCGCGGCGTTCCTGCGCCGCCGCAAGCTGGTCGACCGCGCCCGCGTCGTCATGCAGGAATTGATGGAGAATACCGGCGAGACCGCCAATCTCGGCGTTGCCGAAGATGACTGCGTGGTCTTCGTCAGCCAGGTCGAGACGCATCAGGCGATCCGCGCCTTCTTCCGGCCCGGCACGCGCAGCCCCTTCCATGCCTCCGGCATCGGCAAGGCGGTGCTGGCGCATCTCGAACCGGAGCGCGTCGGAACCATCCTGCGCAAGGCGGGCCTGCAGCGCTATACGGACAAGACCCTGTCCGACATCTCCGCCCTCGCCCACGATCTGGCTGTTATCAAGCATCGCGGTTGGTCGGTCGACGACGAGGAGCGCCACCCCGGCATGCGTTGCGTCGCCGCCGCCATCTTCAACGAATATGGCGAACCGATCGGCGGGGTTTCCGTGTCGGGGCCGACGGTCCGGGTGACGCCGGAGCGGCTGGCCGAGATCGGACCGTTGGTGCGCAATGCGGCAACCGAAGTGACGCGGATGATCGGCGGCGTGCAAGCCGGCTGATCAACCCGCGCCGGGCAGCGCGCTTTTGGCCGCTATGTCGAAGAAATCGAGCAGGATCGCCATGCCGACACCGCAGGCGGTGAAGACGAGGCCGGCCATGAAGATGCGGTTGGCACGCTCATAGACCCGCCGCTGCAGGGATCTTGTGTCGAGCAGCAGCGAGAGTGCCCGCATCTGCAAGGCGATGCCGACCAGGATCGGCAAAACGGCGACAAGGTGGTAGGTCTGCCACGGGATCGGGTTGGCGGCCCAATGGGTTATGAAGCCCAACGAAAATGCCAGCAGGATGCCGACAGTGGTGACCGTGCCGTTGCGGAAAACCGTTTCGATCAGGTCTTCTTTCGGGTCCTGCTCGTCCAAGCCACCCTCCCCTCAGTTGGCACCGGGATAAGACTAGACGCTCCCAAAATCGCTGTATACCGCCGGCCGCATGGGATTTGACCCGTCTTGCCGTGGCGCCTGGATGCATGCGAAAGGGCGCGGATGAGGAAACCGGTTCAGCTTTTGCTTGTGACTTCACTTTACGGGTGCGTGGCGGCGGCACCTCGACCCGATGCCGGCGACCAACGCGTCAATCCCATTCCGATCTCGCTGGCGCTGGAGGAGATCATCACGTCCGGTGTCCGCCAACAGCTGCCGGATCCGGCCTCCGCCAAGTTCGGGACGATGCTCGCCGGCGAGCGAACGCTGAACGGCCACCGGGAGATTGTGATCTGCGGCACCGTCAGCGCCAAGGCCTCGTCGGGCGTCCATGGCGACAAGCCATTCATCGCCAAGGTCTATCCGGAAGCCGCAAGCAGCTTTGAACTGGTGGCGATAGGCGACGAGACGGAGGCAGCCCGGCTTCAAATTGGCGGCTCCTGCCGCGCGGCCGGTTTGCCGACCCTCGACACCGACACGAAGACGCACCTCTAGAAAAAGACGGTGTTCAAACGACAAAGAGGGGCTGCCTAGCAACCCCTCTTTCCTGTCGTTGGTCCACTTTCCTGTCGTCTGCCTCCCCTCAGAGCCGGCAATAGTGGCTGTAGCCATCATGGCCGATATAGGTGTCGGAATCCGGATCGTAGCTCGCGTAGCGCTCGAAGCAGCGGCGGACGTGCCAGGAACCGCCATCTTCGTCGACATAGACAGTGCGCGGCTGCTGCTGGGCAAGCAGGCTGCCCAGGACGAAACCGCCGACGCCGGCGGCGATGCCGATGCCGAGGTCGTGGTGATGCGAGTGAGCCGCCGAGGGCTGGACGGTGCCGACCAAAGCGGCGGCGGCGACGGTGGTGGCGATGAGGCCGGAAACGAGTGTGCGCTTGAACATGACGATCTCCTTGCTTCGTTGACCGAGGCGATCCATCCGCCTCTTGATCATCTGTCGCCGCGGCATTGAAAAAGGTTCGACGGGGTTTTGATTTTTTTCGAACAAGCAGGAATCCGCTGCCTGAAAAGGCGCGGCGGCCCTCGCCGGCGTTGATCATCGAGACCCGTGCGCTTCGGCACATTGCGCCAATCGCGTCATCGCCCGTGGCGGCGACAGGAAGCGCCGTATCCATGCAAAAAGGGCGGCCGAAGCCGCCCTTTCCTGCACTGGTGTCTTCAATCACGCCGCGAGACTGCGCTCAGTAGATGATGATGTGGTGGCGATGGTGATGGTGATGGTGATGGTGGCCATAGACCCACCAGTAATCCGGGTAGTCCGGGTAATCCTGGTAGTAGAGGTAGTCGTCGTAATGATGATGGCGATGCATGCCATGAGCCGACGAAGACTGAACGGTGCTGGCGAGCGCGCCGGTTGCAACGACGATGGCGAGGAGGCCGGAAACGAAACTGCGCTTGAACATGATGATCTCCTGGATCTCTGATCGAGGCGACCATTCGCCTCTGAGGATCAGTCGGCGTTGGGCAGCGAAAGGTTCGACAGGATCAGGAGATTTTTTGTGGCAGTAGGCAGTAGGCAGTGGTGAAACGGCACCATGCGCATCCGAACGATGCAACCCCTATTCCTATTCCCTATTTTCTCACCCCATGCCGGTGATATGGCGCAGCCAAAAAGCGAGCGCGATGAAGCCGATGATCGTGGTGACGCCGGTCCAGTCGACATTGGCCTTCTTCACGTCACTGATGAGCTTCACCAGCAGCATCCATGCCACGACAACGATAGGGAGAATGATGAAAAGCCGTATCATGCGACACTCCGTTCAGCGCATTTGCACCTGCCCCGTTATGTAGGAAGCGCCTTCGCGGATTTCAGCACGCAGGCTCGGAGCATCATCCACCACGGCTGAGGTCCAAAAACGGAGTTTTGTCTTTACTGGCGCAACAAATATGCTAACCGGAGCGCCGTGCCCTTGTAGCTCAGCTGGTAGAGCAGCGGTTTTGTAAACCGAAGGTCGGCGGTTCGATTCCGTCCGGGGGCACCAAAATCAGCTACTTAGTCGCATTTCCACACTCAAAAGGTGCTGGATCAGGCCGTCTTGGGTAACCTCTGGGGTACAAGTGCAATTGTGCAAAGTCGGGTGCAGCAAGGGATAAATTGGAGTTCAGGTGGCTCTGTCGCCACCCATGCTTTGCGGGTTCTCTGCCACATACGCGTCGATCGCCAACCCCATCTCTTCAATTCGAAACGCCTTGACGCAATAGCCTAAGTGTATTGTCACGTCCGTGCGTGCGACCTGAAAATTCGTAGGGACTGGCGCGGGAACTATCTTACCCTCCGCCGTCATCATTGGCCCCGAGTGGAGGACGCCGATCAGGAAGATTTGTGGCTCGGCAATTAGGGCTACGTTGCCCTGACCATCGGGCATCATGCTTTCAAAAAATGCAAAAATAGGTGAGCCGGATGAACCTCCGAAAGCAGCGATATCAATCACGAAATTAGTTTGCCCGAGGTAGTTGGCTCGATAGTGGGTGGCCAGCGTTCCACGTCGCACCACGGGAAGATTGTTTGCTTCGTCCATAATTCCATTTGGAAAGCCGACCATGAGAACGCTGGTTGCAGCGTGCAGGATCGCCTCGACGTGAGATAATGCGAAGTTGTCTTTGGTAAGTTGCAAAAGATGTGGATTTTTGCCGTCCCCTATCAAGCCTTCGATCATTGGATTGAGCGGGATCGCAGCCAAATCGACGTTTTCATCAGGGTGTTCAAAGATTGGCAACTGTCCAGGTTCGACCCGCACCTTGTTGGAAGGCCCGAAAACACGGTTTCCCTGATGATCGATGGCAGCGAAATCGAATTCGATCCACGTTTTTCCGCTCAACACGTGCTTGTTGGAGACAATCAGTGGAACATCTTTCTCATCGACCTTCAGTCGATAGAAGAATCCCGTCCCGGTGTGGACCGCTCTATTGTTTGCTCTGTCTCCTGCACGAATCCGTACGACGGTGTAAGGCAATCCTGCAAGACCATTCCGATCAGAGAGAGCCATTCTTTACCTTCCTAGCGTTCGCAGTGATGGTCGTAGTGCATAGACCAAGTTGGGACGCCACAGCTCGCAACTAGGGTGGCGCATTCATTTCCGTGGCAGCCTGTGAATTTTGCCCGCCACGGTCGCAAATATTGCAAAATCGCGCACGCTCAACCGTGCTAAAAGCTGAAAGCCCTTTTTGCCGTGGCAATTGATGAGCGCTGCGGGTTTCCCAACAGGATGATGCGAGCAGTTTTTGGACGATCCGCGCAATGTTTGCCATTCGCGCAGATCGCCTACGGCGAGGTCGATCCAAGGGGGCACTCACGCTGCCATCAACGATGGCCGTACGCTGGCCCCTGGAGTGGTCGTCCTCTCTATCAGACTACAATATGCGCCCAATAGAGAGACGCCTGTCCCCAGAGCCGTCGCCTTGCCACAGACATGTACCAAAAAGCGGTACCAGTCGTTACGCAGCTTAAGGCGTCGAGAATTCTATCTGACCTTTAACTTGGCATACGACGTTATTCGTATCATTTGTGCAGCGGACCAAGGCAAGGTTCGCGAAAGGCAGCTGCGTCATAGGCTTAAAACCAGTGTCGGAGGTCAGCGAGTTTTCGCAGTAGTTGTTAGTCGCATCGTTTACGATTGGATTTCCCGAGGGATATTCAACCTGGGTCGTAATGCGACAACCCAATTCTTTTTTCGCACCTGTAATAAAAATCGTTCCGGTAACTTTTATCTCAACCGGCCGATCCTTAGGCATTTCAGAGCAAGCGGCCGAAAATAGGTTTCGGGGCATTGCATCAGTAGGTCCAGCTCCCTCCGTGTAAAATGGAACAACGCACTTTACACATTGCCCATCTTTAACCTCAGCGCAACCGCGAATAAAATCCTTTACAACAGGCAAGAATTGCATTCCGCTGGTACTACCGCAGCTAACCCCCTTTTGGTCTGTCGTAATCACTATACGTCCTCCATCGTGTGTCACCCGATGAAATGATACTATTGATGGATTTGCAGATTCTATGTCCATTCCGACATAGTTACGTAGTGGCTTTATTACCTTGTCGTCATAATCTATCGATTTTACTTTCACAATTGTTCTTCCGCTCGCCGCGTTTGGTATGTATAATATATTTACCTCAAGTCTCTCAGGATCTGATGTCTGAGACACAGAGCAATAAAGTCCAGGATGACCGTGGTCATTACAATTTGACCACGCTGAAACGACACTAGAATTTGCTTCAACAACCTTTTCAAAAAATTTATGGCTTTCCGCTTTATGCTCGGAAAGGTAAGTTGCGAGTGATTTGCTATAACTTTCATTATGAGTCTCGCCCTTCTCCCAAGCGCTTGAAAAATCGACTGGTATATCGTCGACCAAAAATGTCAAACCTGCGTTGGCGCTCTGTTTCGCAACAGATTCTTTCGTAGCCATTTCATTTGAATTTAACCAGTTAATGTAGTCAGACTCAAATCTATCATCATGCATTGTTGTGCGATTGCTTATAAGGCCAGATAATATCGCGTTGCAATCACTTTGCGCTAAGGCGGCCCCCGTCAATGCAAACAGGCACGACAAGACATAGAAAAGCAGACGCATGCAATCCTCCCCTCTTTGCTGCAGGATACACAAACATATTGATCGCTCTATTGCTATACACGAAAGTGCGATAAGGGGTGCGAGGTAGGCCGCTACGGGCCTTCGGAATTAGGCCCGTCCGGGTTCTGAGGGGATGGCGTGGCGCTTCCTCCCCCCAGAATAGGCAAGTTTACCTCACGATTCCCCTAACAACGACCGTTTGCAATGATGGCATCGTTGATTATTGAATTCATTGCGGATTAGTTGTCGGCCTACTGAGCTAGCGCCTGTTTGATACTGCAGAATGCGTGCATTTGCAGGCGACCCTTCTATCTGGTGTTTGTGTGAGGATACCCTTGGCGCCGGACTTCCACGAACACCGTCTTGCGTGCGCGGTTGCCCTGCGTAATGTTCAGCCGGGGTAATGGATTTCACAGGGGCTGGGGACATGGCGAACGCCGACATTACACAGATCGACGCGGCAGGTCTCAACCGGGTCCGGGACTTGGCCCTGGTCATCTGGCCAGCGCACTATGCGCCGCTGATTGGCGCCGAGCTGATCCCGCCAATGGTAGCGGACATGTATTCGCTTGACACGCTTGGTGCGGACATCCGCGATCGAGGCCACCTGTACTGGATCGCCTCGGTTGACGGGAAAGACGTTGGCTATGCGTCGGCCTACTTGAAAGACGGACGCCTGTGGATCAAGAAACTCTATCTGCTGCGGTCCGTTCGGGGCATGGGGCTCGGAAAGCGGTTTATCGCGGCGATCAGGAACCATTACGGGAGGCAGCACCCGCAGGCCCTTTACGTAAGCGAACGCAATGAGACAGCTATCGTATTCTACAAGTCGCAAGGCTTTGCAATTGAGAGTTTGGAACCCGTGCAAATGGGCCCGTATCATTTCGAGGACTATGTGATGGTCAGGGCTGGGCAAGATGCCGCCCCTTGACCCTGCAAACGTGCCTTTCAGGCCGTGATCGGTGAGCGTCGCATGCTGCTCGGTGCGAGTGCAATTCCCTATGAAGCACTCGCTGGCTGGGCAGATACGTTCGTCCTGGTGAACGTATTCCGCACCCTGACGGACCTGTAGACATAAGCGACCCAGATGCCTGTCCCAACAAACGAGGCTATCGGCGCCGCCAGCGCATTGCCTGCGAGCACTTGGTTCACCGCAACGCCGAGAATGGAGGCAATCCAGATCGTGTCCAGGACAAAGACGACAGGGATCGCAAGCCACTGAAGCAGAAACAATTGCGGGAAGCGATGGCTTCGCCGCAGCATCGAAACGAGCACTACCAGCTGAAGCGCCAGGAATGCCAGATTAAGAGCAACCTCGCCATACACGGCCAGGGAGCCATTCGGGAGGATCATGAGTTGCTGGTAGCCGTCGGCCGAGCTGGCGAAGTCGGCGAGTGTGCGCAGCGGTGACAATGTCTGACCGATAGCCAGCAGCATCAGCCAGCCGCCGAAGCCCACAAGAGCCTCAGGATTCTGTGACGGCTTCGCGGCTGATCGAACAGCAAAGAAAACAGGCACGCCGATCAACAGCAGCACGATCACCCAATGCCAGATGGAAAACGCCCCCATTTACCCCTCCCTTTTATGCCCCTCTAAGTTGTATCAGATTTCAAACTCAACTCAAGGGCCAAGCTTTGGGTAAGACGACGTGTGACGCCGAAGCGACGACTTCTCCTGCCTGCTCCTGACTCCCTCACACTCCAATCGCCGCCACCAATATCCTGTTCTGCCTGCGTATCGCTGCCCTCAGCTCCGGTATCCTAGCCTCTTCGCGTTTCACGAATTCGATGAACATCATGTTCATGTTGTTGAAGATCAGTTCGCCAAGCGCCGCGCCGTCGATGTCCTGCCGCACCAGGCCAATCTCCTGCAGCCGGGCGATCAGCGCGCGGATCTGTTCGGTGAGCGAGCGGTCGAGGCCGGTGTAAGCCTGGCCGAACGGGCTGTCGGGCAATTGCGTCGAGATCGCCATTGCCTGCCGCCACATCTCCTTGCTGAGATAGTGCAGCGAGTGCTCGATATAGATGCCGATCAGCGTGTCCAGCGCATCGCCGACATTGGCCGGCGGTCGGGCGACCACGCCGCGCCCGGCATTGAGCACCTCGTTGACCTCCAGCGAGACGATGGCGCCGAGGATGTCGCCCTTGTTCTGGTAGTAATTGTAGATGGTGCCGATCGACACTTCGGCCTGCGCGGCGATCGCCTCGATCTTGGCGCCCTCATAGCCGGCCTCGCGGAAAAGTGCCGCCGCAGCCTCGATGATGCGCCTGTGACGGTCCGCCTTTTGCCGTGCCCGCAATCCGCTCATATCAGCCTCTTGCCACAAAAATCGAATTGACTCAATTTTAGAATTGGTTCAATTTTTTGCAAGAAGCCATAAAGGCAAGGGAGAACACTCGATGTCCATCAAATCCGGAAATCCGCTTTCCATCCTGAAGCGCCGGCTGCAGGCCGCGTGCGCCGCCACGGCATTGCTGCTTGCGGCCGGCAGCCTTGCCGAGGCCGCCGATCTCAACGCGCTGATCTGGTGCGATCATTCCGATCCGGCGCTGCTGCAGCCGTTCGAAGACGCCAACAACGTCAAGGTCAACGTCAAGGAATTCGAAGGCACCGGCGCCGGCCTCGCCATCGTCGAGCAGTCGCAGCCGGGCGATTGGGACGTGATGGTGATCGACAGCATCGACGTGCCGCGCGGCGTCGAAAAGGGCCTGTTCGAGCCGCTGCCGGAAGACAAGCTGCCCTTCGCCGACCTCTTCCCGCAGGTGAAGATGGACGGATCGACCGTCGTCGGCGGCAAGCGCTACGGCATCACCGAAAAATTCGGCTACAATACGATCGGCTTCAACAAGACCAAGGTCGACCCGGCCGACATGCAGTCCTTGGCGTCGCTGAGCAGTGACAAATACAAGGGCAAGGTCGCCATCTACGACTACTATCTTCCCGTGATCGGCATGGCCGCTCTCGCCATCGGCAAGAAGACGGCCGACCTCGGCGAAGCCGATCTGCCCGCCCTCAAGGCAGAGCTTCTCAAGATGAAGGCCAATGCGAAGCTGGTCGGTGAAGTCACCGCCAGCCAGACGGCGCTGGCGACCGGCGAGGTCGACATATTGGTCGGCGGCGGCGAATGGGTGACGGCTGGCCTTGCGAAGGAAAACCCGGCGCTGGACTTCTCCATTCCGAAAGAGGGTGCGGTGCTGTGGTCGCAGTCGCTCGCCATGTTCAAGGATTCCAAGAACAAGGACATGGCGCTGAAATTCATCCAGTACATCATGAGCCCGGAAGGCCAGGCGCGCCTTGCCACGTCGTCCTGCTACTGGGGCATGCCGTCCAACACCAAGGCCACACTGACCGATGACCAAAAGAAGGTCCTGCGCTTCGACGAGCAGCCTGGCTTCCTCGCCCGTGCGCAGGCCTATCCGGCGCCGAATGCCGATCTCGACAAGAAGATGCAGGATATGTGGACCGAAATGCTGCAGGCCAAGTGAGCGACCGCGGCTCATGAACTCGGCAGGAAACAGCGGCCGTGCCCCGCCCCGGGCGGGCCGTGCCCTGCACCGGACGGGCCGCGCCCTGCCCTGGGCGCTGGTCACGCCGGCACTTGGCTGGACGCTGCTGTTCTTCGTGCTCCCGTTCGTGGCCATGGGGTTTTCGAGCCTCACGTCGCATGAGAACGGCGGCTTCGCGCTTGCGAACTACAGCCAGTTCTTCAGCAATCCCTCCTACTGGCAGGCGATGGTGAACTCGCTGCAGGTCACGGCGACCGTCACCGTGGTCTCCGTGCTGCTCGCCTATCCCTTCGCCTGGATCCTGGCCGAACAGGTGCCCGGGCGCTGGCAGCGGCTGGCGCTGATGCTGGCCGTGCTGCCGTTCTGGACCTCCTATGTCGTGCGCTCCTATTCGTGGCTGCTGGTGCTGGCGCAGAACGGCGTCATCAACCGCGCGTTGACCGGTTCTGGCCTGATCAGCGAGCCGCTGCAGCTCGCCAATACGCGCTTGGCCACCGTCACCGGCTTCGTGCATTTCTTCGTCATGCTTTTGACGCTGACCATCTTCGCCAATCTGAAGCAGCTCAGCCCGAGCTACCGCAAGGCCGCCGCCGATCTCGGCGCCGGGCCGGTGCGCACCTTCCTGCATGTCATCCTGCCGCTGACCTTGCCGGGCATCATGGTGGGCGCGTTCCTCACCTTCGTGCTGTGCATCGGCGACTACATCACACCGCAAATCCTCGGCGGCAACAACGAGCTTCTGATGCCGCAGTTGGTGATGATGCAGATCGGCCGTCGCGGCGACTTTCCGCTGGCCTCGGCGCTGTCGATCATCCTGATGGCGGTCGTCACCATTGCCTACCTCGCCTGCGCCCGCTGGCTGAAGATCGAGCGGGCCTGAGCATGCACAGGATTGTCCGCATCGCTTCGTGGATTTACGCGCTTGCCGTCTATGGCTTCATCTTCCTGCCGGTCGTCGTGCTGGTGCTGTTCTCGCTGCAGTCGACCTCCTTTCCGATTCCGCCGTTCACCGGCCCGTCGCTGCGCTGGTACGAGGCTGTTCTCTCGGATACGCGGCTGACGTCGGCACTCGTCAATTCGCTGTCGGTCGCGGTGCTTTCCTCGGCCACCGCCGTCACGCTCGGCTTCCTTTCGGCCTGGGGTTTCGCGCGTTTTGTGCTGCCCGGCTCGGGTCTGCTGCGCGGGCTGATCACACTGCCGTTGACGGTGAGCTACCTCATCATCGGCATGGGGCTTTTGGTGCTGTTCAACTGGGCCGGCGTGCCGAAGTCGCTGCTTGCCGCCGGCATCGGCCATGTCGTGATCAACCTGCCGCTGTGCTTTGCCATCATCTACAGCCAGATGGGCGACCACCAGATCAACATCGAGCGCGCCGCACGCGATCTTGGCGCGCCTGAATGGAAGGTGCTGCTGCTGATCAGCGTGCCGGTGATGGCGCCGGCCATTTTCGCCGGCTTCTTCCTGTCGATGACCTTCTCCTGGGATGAGTTCGTTATCTCCTTCCTGCTCACCCGCTTCGACACCACGCTGCCGGTGGAAATCTGGAACCTGCTGCGCTCCGGCCTCAACCCCAAGACCAATGCCGTCGGGTCGCTGGTCTTTGCCGTCTCGATCGTGCTGGTGGTGTTGTTCGAACTGACCTTGCTGCGGCGGAGAAAGCCGGCATGAACGCGCCCCTGGTCAATATCCGCGACGTCTCGCACCGCTTCGGCCAGCATCCCGTGCTGAAAAACGTCTCGCTGACGATCGATTCCGGCAGCTATACGATCCTGCTCGGACCATCCGGTTCCGGCAAGACGACGCTGCTCTCCATTCTCGGCGGGTTCGTCAACCCCAGCGAAGGCAAGGTTCTCATCCGCGGCCAGGACTGTACCTACGTGCCGCCGGCCAAGCGCCCGACGACGACGGTCTTCCAGGATTATGCGCTGTTCCCGCATATGAGCGTCGGCGGCAATGTCGGCTTCGGCCTGCGCATGCAGGGTGTCGACGGCGCGACGCGGGCGGCAAAAGCACGCGAAGCCCTGGCACTGGTGGGGCTGGCCGCCGCCTTCGACAAGAAGCCGCACCATCTTTCCGGCGGCCAGCGCCAGCGCGTCGCATTGGCGCGCGCGCTGGTCATCGAGCCGGCAGTGCTCCTGCTCGATGAGCCGCTCGGCGCGCTCGACCTCAAACTGCGCCGCCAGATGCAGGATGAATTGAAGGCGATCCAGAAGCGCGTCGGCACCGCCTTCATTCACGTCACCCACGACCAGGAAGAAGCGATGGCGCTGGCCGACCATTGCGTGGTGATGAATGACGGCCGCATCGAGGACGAAGGGCCGCCCGAGCGCGTCTATGCCAGGCCGGCGACGCGCTTTTCCGCGACCTTCATGGGCGAGAGCACGATCCTTGCCGGCACGGTCGTGGAGACCGGGGACCGGACGAGCACCGTCGCGACGCCGGTCGGACCGGTGTTGCTGCCCAGTGCGTTGCCGTTGGGGTCGGCGGCCGCATTGGCCATACGGCCTGAGCACCTCGTGCTGGGCACGACTTCGGGTGGCACGAAGCTCGGCAAGGCGGACGTGAGCGACGTCGTCTTCCAGGGCAGTTTCAAGCGCATGCTTGCGACGTCCGTCGAAGAACCCTCCTTGCAGTTCATCGCCAAGCTGCCCGCTACCGCCACTGTCCGGCCGGGCGACACGGTGGCGATTTCGTGCGATACCGACCAGATCATCCTGCTGGCGGATTGAACATGGGCATGCTCGCGGTCATCGACGCACCGGACTGGTACGAGACGATCCGCATGGCCGACGGCATCACGCTGATCCACGAGCCCTGGATCAAGCCGTTCTTCCGCTGCAACATGTGGCATGTGCGTGGCCGCGACCGCGATCTCCTGTTCGACAGTGGTCTCGGCCATTTCAGCCTGCGCACCCATGTGCCCCTGGTGAGCGAGCGCAAGCTGACCTGCGTCGCCAGCCACACGCATTTCGACCATATCGGCTGCCACCATGAATTCCCCGATCGCTGCGTGCATGGGGCTGAAGCGGCAATCCTGGCCGATCCGCGCAACGAATGGACCGCTGCAGGTACCTATGCGACCGACGACATGTTCGACCGCCAGCCAAAAGGCTGGGAAACAGCACGCTACCGCATCCAGCCCGCGCCGGCCGGCCGTCTGCTCGCGCATGGCGACATCATCGATCTCGGCGACCGCGCCTTCGAGGTCGTCCACACGCCAGGCCATTCGCCCGGCGGCATTGCGCTGTACGAGAAGAAGACCGGCATCCTGCTGTCCGGCGACATCATCTATGACGGCCCACTGATCGATGATGTCTACCACTCGGATATTTCCGACTACATGGCGACACTGCTCGCCATGCGCGATCTCGACGTCTCAGTCGTGCATGGCGGCCATTTCCCGAGCTTCGGCAAGGTGCGCTACCTCCAGTTGATCGACGAATACCTGGCGCGGAAGCGGCAGGCCGGCTGCCATCTGCGGCAGAGCCCTTGAGGGGCGAGTTTACCGCAGCAAGTCGAAATGCCGTGGAAAGGCCTGATGCAACAGCAGCAGCATGGTCTTGCGCAGCACGTCGGTGTCGCGGCCGGACGGGTTGAGGTGATCCCAGTACCATGCTCCGTGAACGAGGTAATTCAGGCTCTCCGACAGCGTGTGGATGTCGACGCCGCCGTAACCCCCGTCGCGCGCAATCTCGACCAGCAGTTCCCGCGCTTCGGCGGTGTAGGCGAGATCGCTGGGCAGGCCGATTTCATTGTAAATCTGCATGCTCTTGCGGTCGCTGGAGAACACGACAAAGACCGACACCCATTTCGGATGCTGCCGGGCAAAGCGTTGCGCGCAGTCTACTGCTCCCAGCAGCCTTTCGACCGGCGTCAGGCCGGGCGCCCGCACCAGGGCGAGCCACAGCGCGTCATATTGATCGCTGAGATACTGAAGCACTGCCCTGAACAAATTCTCCTTGCTGCGGAAGTGAAAGACCACCAGGGCGTTGGACGAGCCGACATGCTCGGCGATGCGCTGCATGGTGACGCTCGCCAGCCCCTCCTCAGCGATGAGCTCGATTGTGGCGTCAAGAATGCGCTGCACGCTGGCTTCGCCGCGCTCGCGGCGGCGGTCCTTGGGCGCGGCGTCATTGGCCGAAGCCCTGCCCTTGGCTGTCGCGACCGTGCGCTTTGGCGTCGCTTTGCGTTGCACCATCTTCGTCAATTTCCCTTGCATCGCCAGATCAAAGCGATGGGCGCGTTCCGGCGCTTGTGTACCATTGCCCCTGTGCCGTTTCATAGGCCATCGCGGCCCGGAAGACATCGGCATCGCTATAGGTGCGGCCGACGATCTGGAAGCCCGTCGGCACGCCGCTTGCCGCCCGCCCCGACGGCATGGAAAGCACCGGACAGCGGCTCATCATGTTGAACGGCGTCGTCATCACCCAGCCCAGCGAAGGGTTCACCTCTCTACCGTTGATCTCGACGGTTCCCGTGGTCTGGTCGAACTCCGCCGGCACCGCGGGAAGCGCGTTCGTCGGGCAGATCAGCACATTGTAGGTCTCCAGCAGCGGACCCAGCGTCTGATACATCCGCGCTGCCACATCCAGTGTCGCGACGAAGTCGGTGGCCTTGGATTTTTGCCCATCCTCGGCAAACCGCCTGGCATAGCTGGTCATGTCGCTGCCGTGCTCGGCAAGCAGTTGCGACAGCGAAGCGCCGAAAAGATGCTCCAGATAGGCCATTCCTGCCTTGAGCACCCCGTCATCCCAGCCGAGATCGACTTCCTCGACCGTTGCCCCAAGCGAGCGGAACACGTCGCAGGCGGCAAGCATGTTGCCGCGGACGTCGGCATCGACCTCGAAAGAGCCCAGGTCCATCGAGAAGGCAATCTTCCAGCCCTTGATCGGCTGGTAATCGAGCGGCAGCCGCAGCTTCGGGCGAAGCGTGGCGATGTCGAGTGGACTCGGCCCCGCCATGACATTCTGCAGCAGGATCGCATCCCGGACGTTCCGGGCCAGCGGCCCGGTGTGGCAATAGAAATCGAGGTTGAAGGGCGGCTCGTCCGGGTTGCGCCCATAAGGCGGCTTGTAGCCGACGAGACCGCAGGCCGACGCCGGAATACGGATCGATCCGGCAATGTCGGAGCCGGTGGCGATCGACGACGTGCCCGAAGCCAGCGTTGCCGCCGAACCTCCCGACGAGCCACCTGGCGTGAAGTCGCGGTTCCAGGGGTTGCGGGTGACGCCCCACCGCTTCGACCAGGTATAACCGGCGCAGCTGAATTCGGGCGTAGCCGTGCGCGCATGGACGATGCCACCGGCCTTGATGATGCGCTCATTCATCGTCGAGGTGTGGCCGCTTATGGCATCCCTGGACAGCAGCGAGCCATGCGACGTCGGCTTGCCCTTGATATAGCTCTCGTCCTTGATGCCGATCGGCAGGCCCTCGAGCGCGCCGGTCCTGGCGCCCTTGGCGTATCTCGCCTCCGCTTTCGCGGCCAGCTTCATCGCCTCCTCGAAATGCGTGAAGGTGAAGCAGTTGATCGCCGATTTGGTGGCCTCGGCGCGGCGGATGGTGGCCTGCATCAGTTCGACGGGCGAGAGTTTCCTCGCCTTGAACAGCCGCAGCGCCTCGCTGGCGGGCATGTAGCAAAGGTCGAGATCGGACATCGAAAATCTCCCGCGATCACGTGATCGCACTTGGCATGAAGGTGACCGGACCGCGCATCGCGGCCCGGTGGCTCTTTGTTGGGTTTGGCTGGTGGCGCTACTTCTGGAGGTCGGTCCAGATTTTCGTGTAAAGCGCCTGCACATCCGGCGGGCAGGCCGGCATGAACTGGCCCTTGGCGGCGAATTCCGCCGGGATATTCACCTCAGGCGCGGTCTTCATATCGTCCGGCATGAAAGCCTCGGAGCCCTTGATGCCGTTGGCGTAGCGAGCGAAACCCGAGATCAGCGCGGCGTTCTTCGGATCCATGATGAAATTCTGGAAGAGCTTGGCGTTCTCGACGTTCTTGGCATCCTTGAGGACGGCGACATTGTCCATCCAGATGGGAAAGCCTTCCTTCGGATAGCCGTAGACGATGTTGTCGTTCTGAAGCCGCTGGCGCAGCGATATGCCGTTCCAGTTGACGCCGGCGGCGATATCGCCCCTGCCCAGGCCATCGACAGCCGCATAGTCGAGCGAAAGCCATTTCGCCTTCGCCTCGACCAGCTTGTCGTGCACCTTCTTCAGCACCTGCATGTCGTTGGTGCAGTACTGGCCGCCTTCATAGGCGATGGCGAGGAACATGATGTCCCCCATTTCGGGCACGACATTGATCTTGCCGACGAGCTCGGCCGGCGGGTCGAGGAACAGCGCCGACGTGTTGGGGTCCCCGGCATAGACCGACTTGTTCACCGAAATGCCTGTCGTTCCCCACTGCCAGGGAACGGTGTATTTGCGGCCCGGATCAAAAGGAACGTCGACCCACCTGGGATCGACATTCCTGAAATTCTCCATTGCATTGGGATCGGTTTCCAGCAGCAGGCCTTCGCTGATCCAGATCGGCACGACGCTGGCCGAGGGCACGACGATGTCATAGCCGGAAGCACCCTGGCGGACCTTGGCCAACGCGGTGTCGTTGGAGTCGTAGTCGGTGACGGTGACCTTGATCTTGTAGGTCTCCTCGAACTTCTTGATGAGGTCCGGGCTGGTGTAATTGCCCCAATTGTAGATGTTGAGTTCCCCGTCGGCGCGGGCAGCGCCCGTTGCGGCGAACAGCGACAGCCCGACGGCAGCCGCGGTCAGTTTCCAGTTCATGCGAGTTGCTCCCATTGTTGGGACCAGCGGCGGCGTCGCCTCGGGTCCATTCCTGCTGACGAAAGAAAGCCGTATCCGCCGACCGCAACCTCAAGGGTCTGGCGGAACCATCGGCGCACAGCACCTCGACGCACCGGACCTTGCCGGATGACTGCCAAGACATTCCCCTTTGTTTCGTAGCCATTCACCGGCGCATACCGGCTGGCCAACTCTGTTTTCGTTACAAGCGATAATTATAACTAAACGTACAGTCAATATCTTTGTGACGACTTGGCCAGATAGTACATTTTGCAGCAGCGCCAACGTGCAGGTGATGGTGGACGCGACGCCGGCGGAGGTACGAGGCGAACAATGGGGTACAGCAGCGCCGATCACCCAGCGGGGCGGCCGGGGAGCGAAATAAACCGGTCTTGCGCCAGCCGATGATCGGCCACCTCAGGATAACGGCGCGTGCCTGTCGAGCTCGGCGATACCCGGATGGTGCCGATCGGTCAGCGTATCTGGCGACCTACAGCGCCCTTTGCGGGCAAGGCATCCCGGCGGCATCACCGCAGCGTGACGCCGTGGGGACCGGTCTGGCGCTCATTTGTTCCGACTGGCGCACCAGCTCGGCGAAGACAAGCGCGAAACTTCCCAACATGACAAAGACGATGATCAGGCGTGCTACCGGCAATATGTCGGCCTCGTCTGGCTGGCGCATGTCCCCCTGGCATCAGGATCCGCGGGATCATGCACACAAATCTAACGTGCCGCAGCGTCCTTTGCGTCCCGAAGGATAAGGCGGTGCCGCGGGCGCCCCACGCCACCCATGCCGGCTAACATGATCGATCCGGCTTTACGAGACCTTAAGCCCGGCCTTAACCATCACATTCGATCGCGCCACGACATCAACCGCGACCGCCCCGTGCGGCGGCGCTGCCGCGCGTCGCTGCGCGAACTGGCGGAGTGTCTCTTTGCAGACCCGCCCGCCCATGCTACCCCGGCGCTGGCGCGGCCAGTACCTGCCGGCGCCAATCGGTCGCGATCGGGAAGCCATGAGCACAGCCGCCAACAGCATCGCTTTCGTCTCGTCCGACACAACGGACGCCAAGGCGGCGCTGGAGAGCCTGTCGGCGCGCTACGGCCAATGTTCTGTCGCCGAAGCGACTGTCGTGGTGGCGCTGGGCGGTGACGGCTTCCTGCTGCAGACCTTGCGCGAAACGATGGGTACGGGAAAGAAAGTCTACGGCATGAACCGTGGCACGATCGGCTTCCTGATGAATGAGTATCGGTCCGGCGGGCTCACCGAGCGCATCGCGGCCGCGGTCGCCGAAACGATCCGCCCGCTGGAGATGCTGGCAACCACCTCGGACGGCGAACACGTCACGGCGGTGGCGATCAACGAAGTTGCGCTGTGGCGCCAATCCTATCAGACGGCCAAGATCCGAATCAGCGTCGATGACCAGGTACGGCTGGAGGAATTGAGCTGCGACGGCGTCATGATCGCGACGCCGGCCGGATCGACCGCTTACAATCTTTCCGCGCACGGCCCGATCCTGCCGCTCGATGCGCCACTTCTGGCTCTCACGCCGGTCAGCCCGTTTCGTCCGCGACGCTGGCGCGGCGCATTGCTTTCCAACAAGGCGAGCGTGCGCTTCGACATTCTGGAGCCGGAAAAGCGGCCGGTGAACGCTGCCGCCGACCACACGGAGGTCAAGGCGGTGACCTCGGTTACGGTGCGGGAATCGCCGACGGCCACGGCGACTTTGCTGTTCGATCCCAATCACTCCTGGAACGAGCGCATCCTGGCCGAACAGTTCCGTTACTGAGCCGGCACACAGACAAGCGGCCGGATTAAGCATCGCGATTAAGGTTACAACTTCACAATCGCGCCAACCCTGCCCGTTTCTGTTGACAAATCGCGGGCTTGCGCCTAATCGCAATACCAATCTTGCAGGCGCGTGGCGCTTGCCGCGACGAATGACGTTGCGCTTCCCCGAACCAGCCAAAGACAGCAACACTTGTCCTCAGACACGACGATCGCTCAAGAAGCGTTGACCTTTTCAGACCTCGGCCTGTCGCCGAAGGTGCTTTCCGCAGTCACCGATGCCGGCTATACCCAGCCGACCCCGATCCAGGCTGGTGCGATCCCGCACGCCTTGCTCGGCAAGGACGTGCTGGGTATTGCCCAGACCGGCACCGGCAAGACCGCCTCCTTCGTGCTGCCGATGCTGACCCGGCTGGAAAAGGGCCGCGCCCGCGCCCGCATGCCGCGCACGCTGATCCTCGAGCCGACGCGTGAGCTTGCCGCGCAGGTCGAAGAAAACTTCGTCAAATACGGCAAGAACCACAAGCTCAACATCGCGCTGCTGATCGGCGGCGTGTCGTTCGACGAGCAGGACAAGAAACTGGAGCGCGGCGCCGATGTGCTGATCGCGACGCCGGGCCGTCTGCTCGACCACCGCGAGCGCGGCAAATTGCTGCTCAACGGCGTCGAGATCCTCGTCATCGACGAGGCCGACCGCATGCTCGACATGGGCTTCATTCCCGACATCGAACGCATCTGCGAGATGATCCCGTTCACTCGGCAGACGCTGTTCTTCTCGGCGACCATGCCGCCCGAGATCACCAAGCTGACGGAAAAATTCCTGCATGCGCCGGTGCGCGTCGAGGTCTCCAAGGCGGCGTCGGCGGCCACCAACATCATCCAGCGGCTGGTCAAATCGGGCTCCAAGCCTTGGGACAAGCGCGAAACGCTGCGCAACCTGATCAAGGCCGAAGATGCGGAGCTGAAGAACGCAATCATCTTCTGCAATCGCAAGATCGAGGTATCGGAGCTGTTCCGCTCGCTGCTGAAATATGATTTCGACGCCGGCGCACTGCATGGCGACATGGACCAGCGCGCCCGCATGCAGATGCTGGCCAATTTCCGTGACGGCAAGCTGCGCTATCTCGTCGCCTCCGATGTCGCCGCGCGCGGCCTCGACATTCCCGACGTCAGCCATGTCTTCAACTACGACGTGCCTATCCATGCCGAGGACTATGTCCACCGCATCGGCCGCACCGGCCGCGCCGGGCGCTCAGGCAAGTCCTTCACCATCGCGACCAAGTCCGACACCAAATATATCGACGCCATCGAGCGGCTGATCGGCAACAAGATCGAATGGCATGACGGCGACCTGTCGACAGTGGTTGCCAGCGAAGGCGAGGACGATGCTCCGCGCCGTGGCAAAGGCGCGCCGCGCCGCGCCGGCCGCAAGGACGAGGACCGCAGAGGCGACCGCAAGAAGGGTGGCGAACGACGCGGTCGACACAGCGAGGAAGATGCCGCGACCGCGGTTGCTCAACCGCAGCCGGATGTGGCCGAGACGGCCGATATTGTCGAGCGGCGCGCGCGCAAGGATGCGATCCGCTCGGAAAACACCGAGCGCAAATCGTCCGACCGCAATGAGCCGCGCGCACCTGAGCGCGGTGACACCAGGCCGCAGCGCAGCAACAGCCGCCCTGCCCGCCACCATCAGGAAGACAATGATACCACCGTCGGCTTCGGCGACGACATGCCGGCCTTCATGCGCATCGTCGCCAAGGTCTGACGCCAGCCAGCAAGCCGCCTAGCCGGCTTGCCTTCCTTTTCGCCCTGCAGCCAAGAGCAATCGAGGAAAAGCCGTATGGTGCTTTCCCGTCGTGAATTGCTTGGAAACGAAGCTTTGGGGGGCCAGCGATTCTTTTTGGACGCTGGTCCGCTCCAGGTCACATCGGTCCGGGCATCATCTTGGTCGGTTTCTCCAGCATCGGAAACTCGGCCTTGTTGCATTTCACCTTCGGATTCGTCGGGCTGAACATGCCGTTCGGATTGTCGTCGAGCCAGGCGTGAAGATCGTAGTGGACGAACTCCCTTGGAATAAGCGGATAGTGTCCCTCCATCGGACCCATGAAGGTTTGGCCAAACAGCTTCGGCGGCGCCTTGATGTCCGGGGTTAGCGGCACCAGCCATTCCACGCCGACCAGCTTCAGGCCTTTCTTGGTCGGCTCATAGATCAGGACGTTGGGCTTCATCGGGTCGAGTTTCTGGCCGACGCTCGGGACGTTGACGAAATGGATGCCCATGGCGCCCTTCGGATAGTCCATGGAGCCAGGTATCTTTTCGCCGCTGTAGTAGACGCAGCCGACGGTCGACAGATAGAGATCGCGGACGGCGGCGGTGTAGTCCTGATATTTGACAAGCGATTTCTTCAAGGCCTCGATGTCGGCCTTGTTGGCGTCCTCGGCATGAGCCGCAGCGAGGCTCAACCAGGCACCTACAACACTTGTCAAAGCGAGGACGCCGTAGCGTCCAAGGCTGATTGTTCTTGTCATGCATTCCTCCCAGATTTCATGATCTGGCCGTGCAAGACCGAGGCGGAAAGTGCTGATTTCGCGGCCAGTTGTACCGCCTCATCCCCTCTGGAACAGCATCGATGCTATTCCTTTCCATGACCGCGGGAAAGCTATTATTTAGAATTAGCTAATTTTCCAGTACCACACTGAAGGGGGTCGAGTGCGCGCAACAAAAAACGGCCCCATGTGGGGCCGCTTCGCATTTCTTGCCGAACAATTAGGTGAGCGGCGAAAGCTGGATCTCGACGCGTCGGTTCTGGGCCCGGCCTTCGGCCGTGGCATTGGAGGCGACGGGCCGCGTCTTGCCGAAACCGGTGACGGCGAAGCGACGCTGATCGACGCCTTGACCGGACAGGTAGTTGGCGACCGCCAGTGCGCGGCGCTGCGACAGATCGAAATTGTGCTGGTCGCCACCGGTCGAATCGGTGTGGCCGAAAACATCGACCGTGGTCTGCTTGAACTTCTTCAGCACCAGGGCGACGGAATTAAGCACCTGGTAGAAGCCGGGCTTCACCGCGTCCTGGTCGGTGTTGAAGGTGATATCCGACGGCATGTTGAGGATGATCTGGTCGCCGCTGCGGGTAACGCTGACGCCGGTGCCTTCGAGCTGCCGGCGCAGTTCCGCCTCGTTCTGGTCCATAGTGGCGCCGATCGCACCGCCGGCCAGCGCGCCGATGCCGGCGCCGATCAGCGCATTGCGGCGATCATTGCCGCCGGCAAGCAGACCAAGGCTGGCGCCTGCAAGAGCGCCAAGACCGGCGCCCGCGGCGGTGTTGGAAATCTTCTGGTCGCCTGTATACGGATCGGTGGTGGTGCAGGCAGTCACGAGCAGAGCCGTCGCCATAACGACGAGCACGGTCTTTTTCATAGAATGGTCCCTCTCCAAGTCACGCCTTACGATGGCGCCAAATCAGCCCTTGGCGCGACTTGTACCATGAAATGCGGCGAAAAACGGAACGGGAAAAGTGGCCGTTGCAGCTTTTCCCCGGAGCCAGTTGCGTGACGAAGCGCCATCACGGGCTACCAGAGATTCTTGCCGTCGATGACCACCACTTCGACCTTGTCGAGATCGAAATCGTCGAACAGCCGCGAGTTGACGCTGATCTTCGGATTGTCGAAATCCGGCTCGCCGGTCGACCAGTCCGGCGTTTCGGTGAAGGTGCCGCAGCCGCAGGTGGCGCAAAACCCATGCTTTATGGTCTTTGAACCCCATTGGTAGAAGGAAACGTTCTTCTGCGGCGTGATGAGCTTGAACTGCGATGGCGTATAGTAGGCCCAAAGCGAGCCGCGTTTCGAGCAGAACGAACAGGTGCATTGCGTCACCGTTTGCGGCGCCTCCGAGACCTCGAATATCGTCGCCTTGCAGTGGCAGCTTCCCTTGATGGCCATGAAGTCTTCTCCATTGTCCACCGCCCATGCGGCAGGGCAACATAAAGAAGCGCTCCTGGCAACTGCCTGTCAGCATGCTCCATCGCGACTGAGCATCGTCATCGTTCGAAGCGACGATGCACTTGCTTTGTCAGTACGAGCGTGGCGGCACGAACAGGCAGATGGTCTTGCCCGCGTCGAGACCCGCCTGATGCGCGCACCAGTGGAATTCGCCGTCGGGGCTGTCCTTCACGCGCCTGTCGGTCATCGGGACCACCTCCCCTGTCCCGGCGATCACATAGCCTTCGGGTTTCTCCAGCACCTCGCCCGAATGGGTCGTGCGGCAATCGTAGTTTGCACAGCAAGCAAAGGGATAACTCCAGCCCTGCGGCAGGACCGGGCTGGGCTTGGCATCGTGGGCCAAGGCAGGCGCCGTCAGCGCCGCCATCGCAAACAAGGAAAACAGCAGTCGGCCGGCCGGATGAACGGCTTGGGCCGATCTAGACGAGGCAGCAGACATCGAAACATTCCTTTCGAGCATCAAGCGTTGCGCTTGCCCGTTCCCGGAACGTGTCTTCCCAGTGGCCGTATCGTCAGCTCGCAGATATGCCGCGTCCGGCCATAAATGCTTCTGTTACAGCCCGAATGCTGGGCTGATTCCTTGGTCGGCGCAAGAAATTGCTTCGGCTACGGTGCAGCCGAGCGCCGATAAGTCAGCTCTAAAGGGTGCGCCGGCTTGGTAAACAGAAGGTTGACGTCGCCGGGTCTGCAAGATTGCAGTCAACGAATTCCGGGACTGATTGGTTCCGGCTATGCGTCCGGGACGGCGTGCTCTTCCTATTGCGGCGGGTCGTCGGCGATGGTGAACCACGGCGCCTTGGAGCCGACTAGATATGCGCCGTCGGCCGAATCGTTGGATCGTCAGCCAGCATGCCCATGGCGACGTGGACATCGGCGCCGTCGCAGACGAGCGAATAGAGCAACAAGCCGGAACGGCTGCAATGCGTATCATGGCTGCTCTCGTCGCCGAAATGGATCAGCCTGTGGGGCCCTTCGGCAAGGGTGCACTTATCCCGTTCGATCCCCGCCTCAAGATATGCCGGATTCTAGTCCAGATCCGCCACCGCTTCGCCCGCGCCGCCCTCGATGCGTTGCGACAGCGAGGCTTCCATGAAGTCGTCGAGATCGCCGTCGAGCACGCTCGACGGGCTGGTGCTTTCGACGCCGGTGCGCAGATCCTTGACCAGCTGATAGGGCTGCAGCACGTAGGAACGGATCTGGTGACCCCAGCCGATATCGCTTTTCGAGGCCTCGGTCGCGTTGGCGACCGCTTCGCGCTTCTTCAGCTCTTCCTCGTAGAGGCGCGAGCGCAGCATCTCCCAGGCCTTGGCCTTGTTCTTGTGCTGCGAGCGTTCGGCCTGGCATGCGACGGCAATGCCGGTGGCGATATGGGTGATGCGCACGGCCGAATCGGTGGTGTTGACGTGCTGGCCGCCCGAGCCGGACGAACGATAGGTATCGATGCGCACGTCGGATTCGGAGACGTCGATCTCTATCCTGTCGTCGACGACAGGATAGACCCAGACGCTGGAGAAGGACGTATGGCGGCGCGCATTGCTGTCATAGGGCGAAATACGCACCAGGCGATGGACGCCGGATTCGGTCTTCAACCAGCCATAGGCATTGTGCCCTTTGATCAGCAAGGTGGCGGACTTGATGCCGGCCTCTTCGCCGTCATGCACTTCCAGCACCTCGACCTTGAAGCGGCGCCGCTCGGCCCAGCGCGTATACATGCGCAACAGCATCGAGGCCCAGTCCTGGCTTTCGGTACCGCCGGCGCCGGCATGGATTTCGAGATAGGTGTCGTTGGCGTCGGCCTCGCCCGAGAGCAACGTCTCGACCTGGCGGGCCTTGGCCTCGCCCTGCATCGAACGGATCGCGGCCTCAGCCTCGGCGATGACGCCTTCGTCGCCCTCTTCCTCGCCGAGCTCGATCAGGCCGATATTGTCTTCCAGCGCCTGCGTCAGGCCCTTGACCGCCGCGATGCCTTCCTCGAGGCCCTGGCGTTCGCGCATTAGCTTCTGCGCTTCCACCGGTTCGTTCCAGAGGCTGGCGTCCTCGGCTCGCACGTTCAGGTATTCAAGCCGCTTTATGGCCTGATCCCAGTCAAAGATGCCTCCTCAGCAGGGTTATCGCCTGCCTGATCTCGTCGACAATATTCTGCGTTTCCGCGCGCATGGCCTGATATTTTGTCCTGTTGCTGAATGACGCTTCGGTCGGCGCGATACATAGGGACGGTGCCGCCATGTGTAAAGCGAAATGGGCCAGCCCGAGGCTGACCCATTTGGACGTTTGAATTCGTCAGTAAAGGCCGCCGCCGCCGTCCTGGATGGCCTGGTTGGCCTGCGGCGACAGGGCGCCGCCGGAAGCGTTGGAGCCATCGGCGCCCATGCCGATCACCCAGTAGCTGTCGGCGGGGCCGGTGCCCGGTTTGAAGGCCTCGATGATGGTGCCGGGATCGCCCGAGGATGCGCGCATGCCGGTCTTGCGGTTGATGGCGATCAGGTTCATGCCGTCAGGCACCTTGAAGTCGACATTGGGCGTGCCGTCCAGCGCCACGCGCATGAAATCCTTGAAGATCGGGGCCGCAAGACCACCGCCGGTGGCGCCATGGCCAAGGCCGCGCGGCGTGTCGTAGCCCATGTAGAGGCCGACCACGAGGTTCGGCGTGAAACCGATGAACCAGGCGTCCTTCTCGTCGTTGGTGGTGCCGGTCTTGCCGGCGATGTGGCGGCCAAGCTCGCCGATGGTGGCGCCGGTGCCGCGCTGGACGACACCTTCCATCATCGAGGTGATCTGGTAGGCGGTCATCGGATCGAGCACCTGCTCGGAATTGTCGACCAGTTCCGGCTCCGGCTGGTTCTTCCATTCAGGCGCGTTGCAGCCTTCGCAGCCACGCTCATCCTGCTTGAACACCGTCTTGCCGTAGCGGTCCTGGATGCGATCGATCAGCGACGGTTTGATCGACTTGCCGCCATTGGCCATGATCGAATAGGCCGAAACCATGCGCATGACGGTCGTCTCGCCCGAACCCAGCGCCATCGGCAGATATGGCGCCAGATGATCATAGACGCCGAAGCGCTCGGCATATTCGACGACCAGCTTCATGCCCATGTCATTGGCAAGGCGCACCGTCATCAGGTTGCGCGACTTCTCGATACCGGAGCGCAGCGTTGCCGGACCGGCGACCGTGCCGTCATAGTTCTTCGGCGTCCAGGTGGTGTTGCCGCTCTGGATGGTGATCGGTCCGTCCATGATCACCGAGGCCGGGGTATAGCCATTGTCGAGCGCGGCCGAATAGACGATCGGCTTGAACGAGGAGCCCGGCTGGCGCATGGCCTGGGTGGCGCGGTTGAATTCGGACTGCGAATAAGAGAAACCTCCGACCATGGCCAGCACGCGGCCGGTGTGCGGATCCATCGCGATCAGGCCGCCTTCCACCTCGGGAACCTGGCGCAAGCTGTAGGCATTGTCGGAACCGTCGTTCTTCTGGACGAAGATGACGTCGCCGGGCTTCAGCACGTCGGCCGGCGACTTTGCCTTGACCGTCTTGCCATCGACCAGATGGCGCATGGCGAAACCCATGTCGTCCTTGCTGACGGTGCCTTCGACGCGGTCCTTGACGATGTCGCCCGACGCCTGGCGCGCGGGCTGGAGGCCGATCGACAGGCCGGATGCCGAACTGTCGAGCACGACGGCAAGCGACCACTCGGGAACGTCTTCCAGCCCCTTGACGGCGCCCAATGGCACACCCCAGTCGCCGGAGACGTCGATCGTCTTCACCGGCCCGCGATAGCCGCGCAGAGTATCGTATTTCATCAATCCGTTCTGCATCGCCTTGCGGGCAATGAGCTGGACCTTCGGGTCAAGGGTGGTGCGAATCGACAGCCCGCCCTCATAAAGGGCGTTCTCGCCGTAGCGGGCGATGATCTGCCGACGAACCTCTTCCGTGAAATACTCGCCGGCGAAAAGGTAGGAGCCGGTGCGGCGCGGAGCAACGCCAAGCGGCTCGGCCTTCGCCTTCGCGCCCTCTTCGGGCGTAACGTAACCGTTTTCGACCATCTGGCCGATCACCCAGTTTCGCCGTTCAATTGCCCGGTCGGCGTGCTTGAAGGGATTGTAGTTGGCCGGGCCTTTCGGGAGCGATGCCAGATAGGCGGCCTCGGCCACGGTCAGCTCGTTCACCGATTTATCGAAGTAGGTCAGTGCGGCACCGGCAACGCCATAGGCGTTGAAGCCGAAGAAAATCTCATTGAGATAGAGCTCAAGGATACGATCCTTGGAATAGGCCTGCTCGATGCGAAACGAAAGGATGGCTTCCTTGGCCTTGCGCTCCAGGGAGCGCTCGTTGGTGAGCAGGAAGTTCTTGGCAACCTGTTGGGTGATCGTCGAGCCGCCCTGCATGGGGCCACCCGAAACGTAAGTCATCACCGCTCTGCCCAACCCGGTAATGTCGACACCAGGGTGGCTGTAGAAGTTCTTGTCCTCCGCGGACAGGAAGGCAGCCTTGACGCGATCCGGGATGGCCTGGATTGGCAAATACAGGCGCCTTTCTCGTGCATACTCCGCCATCAGCGCGCCATCCGAGGCATGGATGCGGGTGGTCACGGGAGGCTCGTACTTGGCCAGCACTTCGTAGTCGGGCAGATCCTTTGCCACATGGCCGATGTAGAGGGCCACGCCCGCCGCGGCCAGGAGGGCCAGCGTCGTGCCGATGCCGAAGAAATAGCCAATGAGACGAATCATACCCGCTCCAGTCCTTGGTTCGGGAATTTCCTAAACGAAGCCGCCTTCCACGCAAGCTTTCGAGCCGGTCCCAATCCGCAATCGAAAACCCATGTCGCCACCATGTGGACAAAATACGGCAGGGCCGCGTTTCGAGGCCGCAAGCCTGAAATAAAAGCACCGGGTGTTGTCATCCCGCAACGCCGCCTCTGGTTGCAGGCGCCGCGGGCATCGTCAACCTCCGGTTCCAGGCCCGGCGCGCGCGGAAGCGAACAATGCGACGGCGTTGGTGATGCTTTGCGCTGCCTTGCCGCGCCACTCGGTGTCGAGCAGTTGCGCCTCGTCCTTGGCGTTGGAGAGATAGCCGAGCTCGACCAGCACGGACGGCACGTCCGGGGCCTTCAGCACCTTGAACCCGGCCGAACGCTGCGGATTGTTGATAAGGCCGACGCTTGTCGAGAGCTGACCGACCAAAGTATGGGCAAAACTCATCGAGAAAGTGTGCGTCTCGCGCCGGATCAGGTCGATCAGGATGTCGGTCACTTCCTTGTTGTCGTCCTTGATGACCATGCCGGCGAACTGGTCGGACAGATTTTCACGGTCGGCAAGCGCCTGTGCTTCCGGATCGGAAGCCTTGTCGGAGACCGTATAGACAGTGGCGCCGCGGATACCCTTGACGCTGATCGTGTCGGCATGGATCGAAATCAGCAGATCGGCCTCATGCTGGCGGGCGATGCGCACGCGGTCGTCCAGGCGCAGGTATTCATCGGTATCACGGGTCATGAAGACATCGTATCTGCCGACCGCCGCGAGCTTGTCGCGCAGTTCCGTGGCAAAGGCCAGCGTGACGTTCTTCTCGATGGTGCCGTTCAGGCCTTCGGCACCGCCGTCCACGCCGCCATGGCCGGGGTCGATGACGACGGTGAACCGGTGGCCCGGATTGGAGACAGGTCCGGTGCCGACCCGGCCGCCCTTGTCGGTCGAAACCGTGGAACCGGTGGTCAGCGCCTGGTTGGCAAGGGCGGCATCAAATTCACGTTCGGAGGCCGCCGACATGTCGACGGCAATGCGGTAGCCGGTTCCGTCCTCATTCTTGAGCACATCGAGCTTGTCGACGGCGAATGGTCCCTTGCCGGTCAGAATCAGCCGCGCGACGCCCTCGCCGAGTTCGCCCAGCCGCACACCCTTGACCAGGCCACGCGGCTTCAAATCCTTGGCATCTACGGCAAATCGGGTGTTCGCAAGATCGATGACAAGGCGATTGGGCCCGCGCAGCAGGAACCATTTGACGTCAGGCTCGCGATCGAACTCCATGACGATGCGCATCTTGGTGGCATCGCCGGCCATTTTGTAGCCCCTCGCCACAAGCGTCGTGTCGGCGGCGCTGGCAAGCGTGGAAAAGGCAGACGAAAACACCACCAGCAACACGAGGCAGAAGGCATGGAGACTCTGGCCGCCAACACGACATCCCTTGTCTGTGAAGTCCGCCAGTCCCATCTCTCTTCCAGTCGCTCCCGGTTTGGCGCCCGGCGCCCGTTCATTTCATCGACGCGCCGGTCAGGCCGCGAATTCGATTAACGATTGGTATCCAGAGAAGGTTAACCAAGCCTTTTCATGCAAGGTTCGGACCCAGGCTTACGTTACGGAACTGCTTTTTGCCGGCATCGGAAATCGGGGTTGCCTTCCAACCCGCCAAATCATAAAAGCGATGGTGGATCACTGCAATCCTGGAACCGCCCTCCTCCGCAGCTTCCTGCTACAGGGTCAGATGAAAGGCGGCTCCTTTCGCTTCACGCGAAAAGGCTTCAGGTGATTGCGACGAATTTCGCAGGTGTGCTCCCGTGGCGGGGGAATCGCCTGCGTGAGGAAAACGGCCGGGTTGTTCCCGCGCCGGCTCTGTATGAGCAAACAAGCTGGTCCGGTTTCCGGGCTTTGGTTCAAAAGGTTCTGCTGGTGACGATGGCTTCAAGCGCAATCATGGAAACGTCCGCATCAAACCGCGCCAATATGGCTGCGGGCGGCACCGCCATGACACGCAGGCACCGTCCGGCGGACGTTCAATTATCCGGCACCCACTCTCATCCAGACACACAGCAGCGGGCTTTGCCCCGCCAGCTGCGGCTGACGGCTGCCGGGGGGAAACGAAATAATGCCCAACAAAATGCTGATAGACGCCTCCCACCCGGAGGAAACACGCGTTGTCGTCGTACGCGGTAACCGTATCGAAGAATTCGACTTTGAATCGCAGGACAAGAAGCAGCTCAAAGGAAATATCTACCTCGCCCGCGTAACGCGCGTCGAACCCTCCCTTCAGGCAGCCTTTGTCGAATATGGCGGCAACCGTCACGGTTTTCTCGCCTTCAGTGAAATACACCCCGACTACTACCAGATTCCGGTCGCCGACCGTCAGGCACTGCTGCGCGCGGAAGCGCAGGAGGCCGAGGACGAAGAGAACGAGGACGGCGAAGGCGACGATCGCCAGAGCCGGGATCGCGGGCGGCGCGGTCGCCGGCGCGGCGGCAAGAGCCGCGACCGTGGTGAAAACAGGCGCGATGCCGGCACGGCCGATTCCGGCGAGGCAAACGAGGCCGCCGGCGAGACAGACGAAAACAACGACAATGGCGCGGATGCCGTCGCCGAGGACATGTCCAACGTTTCGGGAACCATGGAACCCGATGCCTCGGAACACGCCGGTGCATCCGAACGTGACGGTGCATCCGAAGCTAACGGGGCATCCGAAGATAACAACGGGGGTTCTTCCGAACAGGATGAAGGCGAAACCAGCGACGGTGGCCCCAAGTCGATCGCCGCCTCCGTCGAAGGCGACGTGATTTCCGAACCCGTGCCGCAGGCGGAACAGGGCAGCGAAGCCACTTCCGCCGACAATGACCGCGGGATGCTCGAGGAAGTATCCTCTTCCCATCCGGACGATCATGAGATCGAATCGGTTGGCGCCGAGGATGCGCTCGAGGAAGTGCGCAACCGCCGCAAGCCGGTGCGCCGTCAATACAAGATCCAGGAAGTGATCAAGCGCCGGCAGATCCTGCTGGTGCAGGTCGTCAAGGAAGAGCGCGGCAACAAGGGTGCAGCGCTCACCACCTATCTGTCGCTTGCGGGCCGCTATTCGGTGTTGATGCCGAACACGGCGCGCGGCGGCGGCATTTCGCGCAAGATCACCAGCGCGGTCGACCGCAAGCGCCTCAAGGAGGTCGTCGCCGATCTCGAAGTGCCGCAAGGCATGGGCGTCATCCTGCGGACCGCCGGCGAGAGCCGCACCAAGGCGGAGATCAAGCGCGATTACGAATATCTGATGCGGCTGTGGGAGAACGTGCGCAATCTCACGCTCCAGTCCACCGCCCCTGCCCTCGTCTATGAGGAAGGCAGCCTGATCAAGCGTTCGGTGCGCGATCTCTACAACAAGGATATCGACGAGATCCTGGTTTCCGGCGACGAGGGCTACCGCGAAGCCAAGGACTTCATGCGCATGCTGATGCCGAGCCACGCCAAGGTGGTTCAGCCGTTCCGCGATACGACGCCGATCTTCGTGCGCAACGGCATCGAGGCGCAGCTCGACCGCATGCTGCAGCCGCAAGTGACGCTGAAGAGCGGCGGCTACATCATCATCAACCAGACCGAAGCGCTGGTCGCCATCGACGTCAATTCGGGACGCTCCACCAAGGAGCACTCGATCGAGGACACCGCGCTCCACACCAATCTGGAAGCGGCCGAGGAAGTCGCCCGCCAGCTCCGGCTGCGCGATCTTGCCGGCCTGATCGTCATCGACTTCATCGACATGGAGGAGAACCGCAACAACCGCTCCGTCGAGAAGCGGCTGAAGGATCACCTCAAGAACGACCGCGCCCGCATCCAGGTCGGCCGCATCTCGCATTTCGGCCTGATGGAGATGTCGCGTCAGCGCATCCGCGCCAGCGTGCTGGAATCGACCATGAAGCCATGCCCGCATTGCGGCGGCACCGGCCATGTGCGCTCCGATTCGTCGGTGGCGCTGATGGTGGTAAGGGCGATCGAGGAGTTCCTGCTCAAGGATTCGCGCAGCCACATCACGGTGCGCACGCCGGCCGCGACCGCGCTCTACGTGCTCAACCACAAGCGAGGCACGCTGGTGGAACTGGAAAGCCGCTTCGGCCTGACCGTCACCATCGAGGCCGACGATACGGTTGGTGCCCAGCACTACGCGATCTTCCGCGGCGCGCTGGCCGAAAAGCCGGAAGGTTTCGTCGAGGCGCGCAGCCTGCCGGCCTATGTCGAGCCGGAAGAGCCCGAGGACGAGATCGTCGTCGCCGAGGAGGAGGACGAAGCGCCGGTACAGGCCGAGCAGCCACGGCACGCCCAGCCGGCGCAGCATCAGCAGCCCAGATCCGGCGAGGAAGGCGAAGGCCGCGACCGCAAGCGCCGCAAGCGTCGCAGGCGGCGCGGCGGCAAGGATCGCGACCGCGAGCATGGAGCCCCGACCGACGGCACGCCCCATTCCACCTCGGAGGACGGCCTCTCTGCGTCGGAAAGCGCAGCGGACCATGACGATGCCGAGCTGGACAACGAAGCTGCGGTCGCCGCAACGGAGACCGTCGAAACGGCGGAAGCATCCGACGATGGCCAAGGCAAGAAGCGCCGGCGCGGCAAGCGCGGCGGCAAGCGCAACCGTCGCGAAGACGGTGAAGGCGAGACGGAGGCGGCAGCCGGCGAAACGACCGAGCCTGCCGAGGCTGACGCTTCGCTAGGCGAGCCTGTGTCGATCGAGCCGGTGGCTGCGGCGGCCGCCGAAGAGCCGGCGGCTACTGTGAGCGACGAGGTGCCTAGCACCGAAAAGCCAAAGAAGCCGCGGCGCGCAGCCAAGCCCAAGAAGGCAGCCGCCGAGGCTGTGGCCGAGGAGCCGACCGCGGAAGCGGCCGTTCAGGCAGCCGCCGCGACGCCAGCCACGGCATCGGACGAGGCAGCGGTCGCCGGGGAGACACCGAAGGCCCGGCCATCACGCCGCAAGGCGGCAGCCGCCGATACACCTGTCGTACCGGTGGTTTCCTCGACCGTGGCCGATGAGCCGGAAGCCAAAGCCGAATCCGAAGAAAAGCCCAAGCGTGCCGGCTGGTGGCAGCGGAAAGGCTTTTTCTAGGCTTTTCAAATTCTTGAATTGATTTTCTGACAAAAAGAATCCCGCGCCGATCGAAACGAACGGCGCGGGATTTTTCATATCCGGCAGGTCGTGATCGCTATGGCGCGAAGATCGACCAGTTCATCATCCTGGCGAGCTTTTCCAGCGCGATCGAACCCAGCTTGGAATTGCCGTTGGCGTTGAGGCCGGGCGACCAGACGGCAAGCGAGGCGACCCCCGGCACGATACCCAATATACCGCCGCCAACGCCGCTCTTGCCGGGAATACCGACGCGGAAGGCGAAATCGCCGGAGCCGTCATAGTGGCCGCAGGTCAGCATCATGGCGCCGATGCGCCGCGCCCGCTCCGCCGACACCACCTGATACCCGGTCGCCGGGTTCTTGCCGCCATTGGCGAGGAAGCGACCGGCCATTGCCAGTTGCCGGCAGCTCATGGCGATGGCGCAATGATGGAAATAGACGCCCAGCGCCAATTCCGGCGCATGATGGAGATTGCCGAAGGATTTCATGTAATTGGCGAGTGCGAAGTTGCGGTAGCCGGTGGCCCGTTCGGAAGCCGCGACCTCGCGGTCGATGATGATGGTCTCGTCGTCGCAGAGGAACTGGATGAAGCGCAGGATCTCGCCGATCGCCTCGCGCGGCTGGTGGCCGGCAAGGAGGATGTCGGAAATGACGATAGCGCCGGCATTGATGAACGGATTGCGCGGAATGCCGTTCTCATGCTCGAGCTGGACAATCGAGTTGAACGGGTTGCCGGACGGCTCGCGCCCGACCCGCTTCCACAGCGCGTCGCCGACATTGCCGAGCGCCAGCGTCAGGGTAAACACCTTCGAGATGCTCTGGATCGAAAAAGCCTGGTCGGCATCGCCAGCCACCAGCACGCCGCCGTCATTGGTGACGGCCGCGATACCGAATTTCTTCGGATCGACCTTGCCCAGTTGGGGAATGTAGGTCGCGACATCGCCGCGATCGGTGCGTTCAGCCATTTCCGCCGCGACTTCCGCCAGCGCCTGTTCGAGCTCCGGCATGGCGCTACCTCAACCAGCGTTCGATGCGCGCCATCGCCTCGACGATGTCGTCGTGGCTGCCGGCATAGGAAAACCGCATCGTGCGGTGGCCCGCCCGGGTGTCGAAGTCACGGCCGGGCGTCGCCGCCACATGCGCCTCGGCCAGCATCTTGCGGGCAAAGGCCATGCTGTCATTGCTGTGCCGGGTGACATCGCAAAAGGCATAGAAGGCGCCATCCATGGGCGCCGCCAGGGGAAAACCCAGCTCCGGCAGGCGCTTCATCAGAAGCTCGCGATTCCAGGCATAGCGCCGCTTCACCGCTTGCAATTCCTCGGTTGCGGCAAAGGCCTCGATCGCCGCGATCTGCGACAGCTCCGGCGGCGAGATGTAGAGGCTCTGGGCGATGCGCTCTACCGGCCGCACGAGGTCTTCCGGCAACACCATCCAGCCGATGCGCCAGCCGGTCATGCAATAGTATTTCGAGAACGAGTTGATCACCGTCACGCTGTTGCTAAAGGCGAGTGCCGTGGTGTCTGGGGCGCCATAGGCCAGCCGATGATAGATCTCATCGGAAATGACGGCGATGCCGAGGGATTCCGCCATGGTGACCAGGGCCGCCAGTTCATCGGCCGGTATGACGGCGCCGGTCGGATTGGCCGGACTTGCAAACAGCACGCCCTTCAGAGGCTTCTCCCGATGCGCGGCCTGCAGATGGCCGGCATGCAAATAAGCCGCGTCGCCGAGCTCGATTTCGACCACGTCGATGCCAAGGGCTGCCATGATGTTGCGATAGGCGGGATAGCCGGGCGCGGCGATGGCGACCCGGTCGCCGGGATCGAACATCGCCAGGAAAGCGAGATTGAAGGCCGCCGACGATCCGGTGGTCACCGCGATCCGGCCAGGGTCGACATCGAGGCCGTAGTGATCCGCGTAATGCCCCGCGATCGCTTTGCGCAGCGGGGCCAGGCCCAAGGTGTCGGTATAGCCGATGCGTCCAACCTCCAGCGCCTTGGCCGCGGCGGCGCGAACCCCGACAGGCGCCGGATCGGATGGCTGGCCGACCGCCATGGAAATCACCGGCACGCCCTGTGCCTTCAGCCGGTTCGCTTCGGCCAGCACATCCATGGCGTGGAACGGCTCGACATTGCCGCGATGGGAGAGCGAAACGACCATTTTTACCCCTGTTGCGAGGATTGAGCGCGCCAGGTCCTGACGCATGCGCCGCACAAATGCCCGATTGATGTGAGGATCACAAGTTGAGGAAGTTTTTCAGGCGCCGACTTTTCATCTTTCGCCCGCTCGTCTACCAGTGGACACATTATGTTGAGCCGACCCAGATCGACGATTGCCCGGGCAGCGCGTGTCTTCGCGACGATCTCGCTTGCCGCCGCGGTTGCAGTGGCCGGTTCGGTGACCGCCTTCGCCCAGGGCGTGCCAGTGGTACGCGACGCCGAGATCGAAGCTCTGGTACGCGATTATGCACGGCCGATCTTCAAGGCGGCCGGGCTGGCGAATGACGGCATCGACATCGTGCTGGTCAATGATTCCAGCTTCAACGCCTTCGTCACCGGGCGCCGGCTGTTCATCAACACCGGCGCGCTGATGACGGCTGAAACACCGAATGAAATCATTGGTGTCATCGCGCACGAAGCCGGGCATATCGCCGGCGGCCACCAGCAGAAACTGCGCGAGCAACTCGAACGCGCCAAGACCATGGCCATCATCGCCACCTTGCTCGGTGCCGGCGCCATGGTCGCCGGCGCGACGACAAACAGCGGCGGCCTTGCCGGGGCCGGCATGGGCGTGGCGGCTGGCGGCGGCGAGATGGCGCAGCGCAGCATCCTCGCCTATCAGCGCACCGAGGAAATCACGGCCGACCGCTCGGCCATCACCTATCTCAATGCCACCGGCCAGTCCGGCATGGGCATGCTGAAGACCTTCCACCGCTTCCAGACCGCGCTGTCGCTGTCAGGCGCGCAGGTCGATCCCTACCGGATCAGCCATCCGATGCCGCAGGACCGCATCGCCAATCTCGAGGTGCTGGTCAAGCAGAGCCCCAATGTCGACAAGCTCGACGCGCCGACGCTGCAGCAGCGCCATGACATGATGCGGGTGAAGATTGCCGTCTACATGGAAGGCCAGGCCGCCGCGGCGCGGCTGATACAAAAGATGCGCGGCGGCATGGCGGCGCTATACGGCGATGCCCAGTCGACCTATCTCTACGGCAACCTCGACGCGGCGCTCGCCAAGACCAACGCCCTGATCAAGGCGCAGCCCAAGAATGCCTACTTCCAGGAACTGCGCGGCGATATATTGATGAAGGCGAACAAGCCTAGGGATGCGGCCGACGCCTACGCCAAGGCTGTCAGCCTCGATCCGGCACGGTCCGGCCTGCTGCCTGTCTCGCTTGGCCAGGCGCTGATGGCGGTCGGCACGCCCGACTCGCTCAAGAAAGCTGTCGTGCAGATCAACAATGGCCTGGGGCGCGACAAGGAAAACTCCACCGGCTATCGTTATCTGGCGCAGGCTTACGGCGAGCTGGGAGACATACCGGGCGCCGAGCTTGCCACCGCCGAAGGCCATTTCTATTCCGGTAACTACAAGGATGCGAAGATCTTCGCCATGCGGGCGCAACAGCAGATGAAGCGCGGCGAGCCGCGCTGGATACGCGCCCAGGACATCATAAACTACAAATCATCAGGCAAGAGCCAGTAAACTCATGAACCCTCCGGCCGTGTGCTGCGACACAGCCAGACCGGAAAACAGGCAGAAGGAACGAGAACGATGAAGAAGGCACTGCTGCTGTGCACCACGGGGGTTGCGGTCGCCCTTGCCATGCTGGCTTTCGGTTTCGTGGCCGGCAATCCGCAGGTTGCGAAGGCCGGAACGGCGCAGCCTGCCCAGACGGCGCAGCCTGTCCAGACGGCGCAGCCTGCCCAGTCGGCCGTGGCCGATACCAAAATCGACCGCGCCGAGGTCGAGGGAATCATCCGCGACTATCTCCTGAAGAATCCGGAAGTGCTGCTCGAAGTGCAGGACGCACTCGAGGCCAAGCAGAAGGAGGAGCAGCGGCTCGCGGCGCTCGGCGTCATCAAGAACGCCAAGGACCAGATCTTCAACTCCACCTTCGACGGCGTCGTCGGCAACCCGAACGGCAAGGTAACGATCGTCGAGTTCTACGACTACAATTGCGGCTTCTGCAAACGCGCCATCGAGGATATGCGGGCCCTGACCAAGTCAGATCCGGATCTGCGTTTCGTGCTCAAGGAATTCCCGATCCTCGGCCCGGATTCGCAGAAGGCCAGCGTCGTTTCGATGGCGTTCCACCTGATGATGCCGGAGAAGTACGGCGAGTTCCACAATGCGCTGCTCGGCGGCCAGGGGCGCGCCACCGAGGCAACCGCGATCAAGATCGCACTTTCGCTCGGCGCCGACGAGGCGACGCTGCGCGAGAAGATGAAGGACGCGTCGATCCCCGAGGCCTTCTCCAAGACTTACGATCTTGCCAACAAGCTGCAGATCACCGGAACCCCTTCCTACGTCGTCGGCAACGAGGTCGTGTTCGGGGCGCTCGGGCAGGAAGTGCTTGCCGAAAAGATCGAGGCGGCGAAAGCCGCGCTTTGACCGGCGAGTGGTTTTCTTCACGGGCACGTTTCGGCCTGTTGTGGACAGTGAAAGAACGCACTTGCGCTCTTTCCGCGGGCGACTATGCCCGGTATAGAGGCCCAGCGCGCCGGCTTGACGTCGGCGCCGGAAAAGGTCGACTTTTTTGAAAACGGTTTTCGTCCTGAACGGTCCCAATCTCAACGCGCTCGGCAAGCGCGAGCCGGGCATCTATGGCGGCAAGACGCTCGCGGCCATCGCCGACGACTGCAAGCAGGCAGGCAAAGCGCTCGGGATCGAGATCGATTTCCGCCAGTCGAACCATGAAGGCGATCTTGTCGACTGGATCCAGGAAGCCGGCGACAAGGCCGCCGGCATCGTCATCAATCCAGGCGCCTACAGCCATACCTCGATTGCCATCCACGACGCCATCCGCTCGATCGCGCCGCTGCCGGTCGCCGAAGTTCACCTTTCCAACATCCACGCGCGGGAACCGTTCCGCCACGTCTCGATGGTCGCGCCGGTCGCTGTCGGCATGATCTGTGGCTTTGGGCCGCTCGGCTACACGCTGGCGCTGCAAGCGCTGGCCGCACGCCTATGACCGGCCAACAAACAGAAGGCTCGAAAATGTCGATAAAGAAGACCGGTGTTGACCAGCAACTGATCCGCGATCTGGCGGGCATACTGAACGACACCAACCTGACCGAGATCGAGGTTGAACTCGGCGACCTGAAGGTACGGGTGTCACGGCAGGCGCCTACCGTCCATGCGATCGCCGCACCGCAACCGGCCTATGCGCCGGCAGCGGCATCCCAATCTGCCGCCGTGGCTGCCCCGGCCGCGGTCGACGTGTCCAAGAACGCCGTCCCTTCGCCCATGGTCGGTACTGCCTACCTGGCGCCGTCGCCGGACGCCAAGCCGTTCATCGAGGTCGGCCAGAAGGTCAAGGAAGGACAGACGCTCTTGATCATCGAGGCGATGAAGACGATGAACCAGATTCCCTCGCCGCGCGCCGGCACGGTGACGGCGATCCTGTTCGAGGACGCGACGCCGGTCGAATACGGCATGCCGCTTGTCGTGATCGAGTAGAGCGAGCCGGATGTTCCAGAAGATCCTCATCGCCAATCGCGGCGAAATCGCACTTCGGGTGCTGCGCGCCTGCAAGGAACTCGGCATCCAGACGGTGGTGGTGCATTCGACCGCCGATGCCGACGCCATGCATGTGCGGCTGGCCGACGAAAGCGTGTGCATCGGTCCGCCGCCGTCGCGCGACAGCTATCTCAACATCCACCAGATCGTCGCGGCCTGCGAGATCACCGGCGCCGACGCTGTGCATCCGGGCTACGGTTTCCTGTCGGAGAACGCCAAGTTCGCCGACATCCTGGCGGCGCACAACATCACCTTCATCGGTCCGTCCGGCGACCATATCCGCGTCATGGGCGACAAGATCGAGGCCAAGCGCACCGCAAAGCGTCTTGGCATTCCGGTGGTGCCCGGCTCCGACGGTGCGGTGACCGAGGAAAAGGAAGCCAGGCGGATCGCCGCCGAGATCGGCTATCCCGTCATCATCAAGGCGTCGGCCGGCGGCGGCGGACGCGGCATGAAGGTGGCGCATACCGAGGCGGACCTCGAAATCGCCCTGCAGACGGCGCGTTCGGAGGCCGGCGCGGCCTTTGGCGACGACGCGGTCTACATCGAGAAATACCTGGAGAAGCCGCGCCACATCGAGGTGCAGGTGTTTGGCGACGGCTTCGGCGGCGGCGTGCACTTTGGCGAGCGCGACTGCTCGCTGCAGCGGCGCCACCAGAAAGTCTGGGAAGAGGCCAATTCGCCGGCGCTCAACGCCGAGGAACGGTCGCGCATCGGCGGCATCTGCGCCAAGGCGATTGCCGATCTCGGCTATTCGGGCGCCGGAACGATCGAGTTCCTGTACGAGAACGGCGAGTTCTATTTCATCGAGATGAACACGCGTCTCCAGGTCGAGCATCCGGTGACGGAAGCGATCACCGGAATCGATCTGGTCCACGAGCAGATCCGCGTCGCTTCCGGCGGCGGCCTTTCGGTCAAGCAGGAAGACATCAAGTTCAACGGCCACGCCATCGAATGCCGCATCAATGCCGAGGATCCGCGCACCTTCACCCCCTCGCCCGGCACGATCACCCATTTTCATACGCCCGGCGGCCTCGGAATCCGCGTCGATTCCGGTGTCTACTCCGGCTACAAGATCCCGCCCTACTATGACAGCCTGATCGGCAAGCTGATCGTGCATGGGCGCAACCGAGTCGAATGCATGATGCGGCTGCGCCGGGCGCTCGACGAATTCGTCGTCGACGGCATCAAGACGACGTTGCCGCTGTTTCGCGATCTCGTCGGCAATGCCGACATCGCCAACGGCGACTACGACATCCATTGGCTGGAAAAATATCTGGCCAAGGGCGAATAGCGCGGGGACGCGATGACCCGTCCATACGCGCCAGGCTATCGCATCCCCACCGACCTTCTGCTCAAGGCATACGCCTCGGGCGTGTTCCCGATGGCCGAAAGTGCTGGTGACCCGGAAGTGTTCTGGGTGCGCCCGGAAACGCGCGGCATCATTCCGCTCGAGGGCTTTCACACGCCCAAAAGCCTGCAGAAGACGATCCGCAGGCACCCGTTCGACATCCGTTTCGACTTCGACTTCGAGGCGACGATCGACGGCTGCGCCGAAAAGCGCGAGGAGCGCCGCTCGACCTGGATCAACGCGCCGATCCGCGAAGCCTATGTGCAACTGCACCGGATGGGACACTGCCATTCGGTCGAGGCATGGCGGGGGGGGCGTCTGGTCGGCGGGCTCTATGGGGTCTCGCTCGGGCGGGTGTTTTTCGGGGAAAGCATGTTTTCCAAAGAGACGGACGCGTCGAAGATCTGTCTCGTGCATCTCGTCGAGCGCCTGAAGGCACGCGGCTTCGCACTCCTCGATACGCAGTTCACCACCGAGCACCTCAAGCGCTTCGGCGCGGTCGACGTGCCGCGCGGCAAGTATGAGAAGATGCTGGCCGACGCGCTGAAGGGCGAAGCGATCTTTTTTCCGTAGGGATCAAGCCCTACTTGGCGGTGGCCTCGAGCGGCGTCTGCGCATGGAACATCATCTTCCAACCGTTGACGCGGTGGACATAGCCGGTGCTGACCAGTGCGGCGTAGGGTTCGCCATTCTCGCGCGTCGCATGCGCCTCGTAGGTCAGCATGACGATGTCGCTGCCTGGCTCGATTATGCCCTTGAGCTCGATGTCGAGATCGCGCCAGCGGTTGGGCTTGGTCGCGGTCTCGGCCAGATCGGCATTATCCATCGCCTTGGCCATCCGCGGAAACGCCACCAGGCATTCGGTGTCCGCGTTGGCGGCGTAGTAGGCACTGTCACCCGTCCAGAACCCCTTTTCAAGTTCCAACAACTCGGCCTTGTTGGCCATGATCCGCTTGCTGTCCGACATAGCATATCCTCCGGGCACGTCTTGATGCTCCAACGCGCGCCCGCCATGGCGGTTCCAAGAGATCAGTTGGCGGTGGTCGTGTCCGGTTCCGCGGCGTCGTCCGGCTGTGCCGCGTCCGGAGTGACCGGGGGCTTGGGCCTGGCCGAGGCGGGCTTGGTCGCGGCCGGCTTCGAGGCGTCGGCTTTCGCTCCGTCGGCCTTGCCAGCATCAGGCGCCGGTACATCCGACTTCTGCTTGCATTCCTTCAGCCAGACGTCATAGACGGCGTGCTCGACGGCATTGAGGCCAGGGCTTTCGGCAAACATCCAGCCGGTGAAGATGCGGCGGATCTTGCGGTCGAGCGTGATCTCGTCGACCTCGACGAAGGAATCGGTCTTCGGCTCCTCGTTCTCCGGCCGGGAATAGCAGACGCGTGGCGTCACCTGCAGGGCGCCGAATTGCACCGTCTCGTCGATATAGACATCGAAGGTGATGATGCGGCCGGTGATCTTGTCGATACCGGCGAACTCGGCGACCGGGTTGGCAATGCGATCCGATCCCGCTGCCGCTGGCGGCGCCGGGGCGGCAGGTGTGGGTGAAGCCGCAAAGGCGACGGTGCTGACGGCGAGGCTGGCGGCTAGCGTCAGACCGCCTGTCGATATCAGGTTGAAAAAGCTCATGCAGGGGTACCGGTGGTTCGCGCCCAGGTGATTCCATCGATCGCCAAGGCTAGTCGCCGTTTTCTGATCAGCAAGCAGCTAAACACCAATTGTGGCGATAAAGGACCGGCCTGCACCTTACGGTTACAAACCCGCGCCGTTACGACCCCGGCGTCCAGGCGTCGTAGTCGCCGGTGACCTGCGGGCGATGTTGGTTGGTCAGCACCGAGCCCTTCGGGCGATAGGCCGCGGGCGTGCCGGTCAGATTGGGCAGGTGCGGCTTTTGCCAGTCGCGCGGCCGGTAGTCGTCGCTGGGGGGAGCGACATCGACACGATGGTGAATCCAGCCGTGCCAGCCCGGCGGAATGGCCGACGCTTCCGAATAGTTGCGGTAGATGACCCAACGGCGCGTACGGCCTTCCGAATCGATACCGCCTTCATAGTAGACATTGCCGGCCTCGTCCTGGCCGACCCTCTTGCCGTACCGCCAGGTGTGCAGGCGCGTTCCCAGCGTCTGGCTGTTCCACCAGGTGAAAAACTGCGTCAGGAAAGTCTTCATCTCAGAACCCTCGCGCTGGTGGCGCCCGTTTCCTGCTTATGGCGTCAGGCCCTCGGGAAGGCAAGGGTTTTGCCGCGGGAGCGCGCAAATGGCGCGCCAGGGACCCGACACAAGCCTGTGATCCCTGGGCCTGTGATCCCTGGGGTAGCCGGATGCACGCTTGCCAAGCCTTGCCGCTCTTTCTAAAGCTCTGCGCGCCCAGGCGGAAATCCTCTCCGCCTCGGGGGCTAAAGGAGGCGACGATTGGCCACGCAATTGCCGACCACCGACATTCGCATCGGTGCCGACCTGATTCGCCGCCGCAAGGGCGGCACGCCGATCGTCTGCCTCACCGCCTACACCTACCCGATCGCCCGCCTGCTCGATCCCCATGTCGACCTGCTCCTGGTCGGCGACAGCGTCGCCATGGTCCTGCATGGCCATGAGACGACGCTGGGCGCCTCGCTGGAGATGATGATCGCGCACGGCCAAGCCGTGATGCGGGGCTCGGCCAGGGCCTGCGTCGTCGTCGACATGCCGGCCGGCACCTATGAGGATTCAGCCGCGCAAGCCGTGGCCTCGGCGCGGCGCATCGTTGGCGAGACCGGTTGCCAGGCGGTGAAACTCGAGGGAGGCGTCGACATGGCCGCTCAGATCGCGGCGATCGTGGCCGCCGGTATCCCGGTCATGGGCCATATCGGCCTGCAGCCGCAATCGGTCGAGAAAGACGGCGGCTACAAAATCAAGGGCCGGACGGACGAGAATGTTGCCGCCCTGATCGCCGACGCGCTCGCGGTCGAGAAGGCCGGCGCGTTTTCCCTGGTCATTGAAGGAACGATCGAGACGGTCGCCGCGGACATCACCGGCCGCATCGCCATTCCAACCATCGGCATCGGCGCCAGCAGCGAGTGCGACGGCCAGATCCTGGTCATCGACGACATGGTCGGGCTGACCGTCGACCGGGTGCCTAAATTCGTCAAGCAATACGCCGATCTGCGCAGCGTGATCGCGCATGCCGCCGAGCGCTACGCATCGGAGGTACGGGACCGCGAATTCCCCGGCCGTGCCCATGTCTTTTCAAAAACAAATGGCGGGGATGAAGCATGAGCCGGCCCGACGTCGTCGACAGCGTTGCCGAGCTTCGCGCACGCATCCGCGACTGGCGGCGCGATGGGCAGCGCATCGCCTTGGTGCCAACCATGGGCGCATTGCATGACGGGCATCTTTCGCTGATCAAGATCGCCCTCGAAAGAGCCGATCGATGCGTGGTGTCGATCTTCGTCAATCCGACGCAGTTCGCGCCGAGCGAGGATCTCGACAAATACCCGCGCCAGGTGGCCCGCGACCTCGATATGCTGACGATGGCCAAGGCCGATCTCGCCTTCACGCCTGATGTCAACGAGATGTATCCCCCCGGTTTTGCGACGAAAATCTCGGTCGGCGGCCCGTCAGCCGGGCTCGAAACGGACTTTCGACCCACCTTTTTCGATGGCGTCGCCACAGTGGTGGCCAAGCTTCTCCTGCAGGCCGCACCCGACTTCGCCATCTTTGGCGAAAAGGATTATCAGCAGCTTTGCGTCGTCAAGCAGCTTTGCCGCGACCTCGACCTGCCCGTCGAGATCATCGGCGCACCGACCATTCGCGACGCGCATGGCCTCGCCATGTCGTCACGCAACGCCTATCTCGATGAAGCCGAACTCCAGACCGCCCGCCAGTTCAACCTTATCCTGCGCAAGGCGGCAACGGCGCTGGCGGCGGGCGCAGGTCAGGAAGAAACGATCGCCGAAGCAAGCCGAGCCCTGATCGTCGCCGGCTTCCAGAAAGTCGATTATGTCGAGGCCCGAGAAAGCCTGACACTTGCGCCATGGCGGCACGACCGAATGGGCCGCGTCCTCGCCGCCGCCTGGCTGGGAAAAACCAGGCTGATCGACAATGTGGACGTTTCCACCGCCTGATCGGCGTTCGCGCTATCGATTGCTGTTTGCAGTCTCAACGCTGCCGGCGCCAGGCACACAGCGGAAACTCGAATTGCTGATACGCGAACTGTCGCCACCTGCGACCGCGCCGATCCTGGCCTTCACCCGTCCCGCTTGCGGCTCCCCCAGCCTACTCCTCGGTCGGCATATGCAGGTACATTGACTGGATGCCGACCCTGCCGGGGCCGGTGAAGCGGTTGACGATGAAATTCATGTTGGCACCGAAGAAGCCGCTCGACAGCCGGTCGATCTTGGTTTCCATCCTGACCGAGGCATCCTTGAACAGCCAGCCGCCGGGTTCGATGTCGATGGTTTCGCCCGGAGCGAGCGTCTTTTCAAAAACGTTGCCGTAGCCGTGCAGCCAGACGATGCCGTCCCCAGTATCGCCGCGAAACCGGTCGATGAAGAAGCCGCTCTGGCCGAACAGCATTGTCGCCAGGCCGCGTACACGCTCGAACGTGTAGTCGACATTGCCGGTGGCGGCCAGGAACTGGTGCTCGCGCACCTGGATCTCCTCGCCTTGCCGCAGGTGAATCGGCACGATGTGACCGGGTCCGTCGCGGCTGAAGGCGATGACGCCCGCTCCCGACGCCTCGGTGACGAAGATCTGCATGCCGGCCATCATGCGCTTCAGCGCCCCCTTCAGCGATTTCAGGCCGATGGTGATCGTGGAATTTTTCCACAGCAGGATGTGGTGCTCGAAATAGACAGGCATCCGCGTCACGTCGACGGAAAGCACAGGCACCAGTTCGCCCGCTATGTGATAGGTGACGCCGCCAAAGGTTTCGTCCGACACCTCGGTCGGCATCAGTTCCGGCAGGCTTGGCATGGTTCCCCCCAAGCCGTCCCGCGCGCGTCGGTTTATTCCGGCTTCGAGCGGGTCGGCCTGAGCACCTTTGGTGGCGGACATCAGGGCCGTCAAACGAAAACGGAGCCCGGGGCGGGCGCTCGCGCGAAGGTGATCACGCCGCCACGGTGGTCAGGCAGCAAGTACCCGTTCATAGATCAACGCCGGGATGGCCGAACCGGCGGAGCCGCAATTGTCGGTGCGGCCGGCCTGGACGAAGCCATTGGCCCGATAGAAGGCTACGGCGCGGGTGTTCTTCTCTTCCACTTCGAGCCGAATCCCATGGGCTTCCGGAAAACTCTCGATGATTTCGTCGAGCAGCATGCCGCCGATGCCTCGGCCCTGCAGCGCAGGAAGCACATAGAGCTGCCTGAGCATAACCACGCCGCCGTCGCCGACGGCTTCGGCAAACGCCATACCGCCAATGCGCTTGCCGTCATCGGCAACGAGGAACTCACTGCTCGGCTTGACCAGCCTGGCCTTCAACGAAGCGATGGAGTGCCATTCATTGGTGATCTCGGTGACCCGTTCGGCACCGTAGATCGCGTCATAGCTGGCATGCCAAGTCTCGACCAGCAACGCCCGGACGGCTGCGAGGTCGCGATCCCCGGCGGTGCGGACGAACATGCCTTTACTCGATGCCCAGCTTGGCCTTGACGAGATCGTTGACGGCCTGCGGATTGGCCTTGCCGCCGGTCGCCTTCATCACCTGGCCGACGAACCAGCCGGCCATGGTCGGCTTGGCGCGTGCCTGCTCGACCTTGTCGGGATTGGCCGCGATCACCTCGTCGACCGCCTTCTCGATGGCGCCGGTGTCGGTGACCTGCTTCATGCCACGGCTTTCGACCAATTGGCGAGGATCACCACCCTCGCTCCAGACGATCTCGAACAGGTCCTTGGCGATCTTGCCGGAGATGGTGCCTTCCTTGATCAGGTCGATGACCGCACCGAGTTGGTCGGGCGAAACCGGAGCGGATTCAATGTCCTTGCCGGCTTTGTTGAGAGCGCCCAGCAGATCGTTGATGACCCAGTTCGCGGCGAGCTTGCCGTCGCGCCCGGCCGCTACCTTCTCGAAATAATCGGCGATCGGCTTTTCCGACACCAGGATCGCTGCGTCGTAGGTCGAGAGGCCGAGCGAGGAGATCAGCCGCGCCTTCTTGTCGTCGGGCAGTTCCGGCAATGCCTTGGCCAGGGCGTCGACATGGGCCTGGTCGAATTCCAGCGGCAGAAGATCGGGATCGGGGAAGTAGCGGTAGTCGTGCGCCTCTTCCTTGGAGCGCATCGAGCGCGTCTCGCCCTTGACGGCATCGAACAGCCGCGTTTCCTGATCGATCTTGCCGCCGTCCTCGAGGATAGCGATCTGCCGGCGCGCCTCGTAGTCGATGGCCTGGCCGATGAAGCGGATCGAATTCATGTTCTTGATTTCGCAGCGGGTGCCGAATTCGCCCCCTGGCCGGCGCACCGAGACGTTGACGTCGGCACGCAGCGAGCCTTCGTCCATGTTGCCGTCGCAGGTGCCGAGATAGCGCATGATGGTACGCAGCTTGGTCACATAGGCCTTGGCCTCGTCGCCGGAGCGCAGGTCGGGTTTCGACACGATCTCCATCAGCGCCACGCCGGAGCGGTTGAGGTCGACATAGGACATGGTCGGGTGCTGGTCGTGGATCGACTTGCCGGCATCCTGCTCCAGGTGCAGGCGCTCGATGCCAACCTCGATGTCCTCGAACTCGCCCTGGCGGTCGGGACCGACGGAAACGATCACCGTGCCCTCGCCGACGATCGGCTGTTTGAACTGCGAGATCTGGTAGCCCTGCGGCAGGTCCGGATAGAAATAGTTCTTCCGGTCGAAGACCGACTTGTGGTTGATCGCCGCCTTCAGCCCCAGGCCGGTGCGGATCGCCTGCTTGACGCATTCCTCGTTGATGACGGGCAGCATGCCGGGCATTGCCGCATCGACTAGGCTGACATTGGCATTGGGCGCAGCCCCGAATGCGGTCGAGGCGCCGGAGAAGAGCTTTGCCTCCGAGATGACCTGAGCGTGAACCTCAAGGCCGATAATGATCTCCCAGTCGCCGGTGGCACCTGATATCAGGCGTTTTGCGTCGGGTGTACGGGTATCGATGATGCTCATGGCCTGCCGTCAAATTCCGGATGATTGCCGAATGCGCTGCACATTCAGCAGGTACAAATCGTACCCGCTTCGCTAGTGCAAACCGCCAGAAGAGACAAGCGCAAAGCCTCGGTCTGGCCTTCCCAGCCATTTTTGCCTATAGGACGCTCATCCCAATGGAGAGTGGATGTCCACTTACGCTCAGTCCCGGTAAGGCCCTGACCTCTCGATGAGGCAGGGCAGAAAACCTGAAACCCCGTGCCGCGAAGCTTCGCGGCGGCGGCATTTTTCGTTTCCCGGAAACTCTTCACATGGATATTTCGCGTACTGAACAGCGCATCCTGCACCTGCTCGCGCAGGGCGGACGCATTGAAATCGAAAAGAACGACAAGAAAAGGATCGCTTCCGTCAAATGCCTGACCCGCGACGGCTGGCATTATCCTGACGTCGATCTCGACCTGTTTCGAAAATTGAAACGCAAGAAGGCGGTTTCGTCGTCGGGCGGCGGGCCCTACCGCATCACAAGGCGCGGGCTCGCACTCGTCCGCTCTGAACTCGACAACAGGTAGTCCTGGTGCCGCCGGCCGGCATTCGGTCGGCGGCAGCCGTCACCGCTCAGGCGGTGGCGATGTAGGCCCGGATTTCCTCTGCCTCGCGCTCGACGTCCTCGATGCGGCGCTTAACCACGTCACCGATGGACACGATGCCATCCAGCAGGCCGTCCTTTTCCACCGGCAGATGGCGGAAGCGGCCCCGGGTCATGATCTCCATCACCTCGTTGACGGTGTGGTTCTCATTGCAGATCTTCACCTTCGGCGTCATGGCCGAGCGCACCGCGATGTCGAGCGCGGCGGCTCCTTCCTTGGCGATCACCCGCACGATGTCGCGCTCGGAGAGGATGCCGACGATCTTGCGATCGCCATTGGTGATGACCAGTGCGCCGATCTTGTGTTCTGTCAGGATGCGAATGGCTTCGCTGAGTTTTTCGTTGGGCCCGAGCGTCAGCACGTCATGGCCCTTGCTCTCGAGAATTGCCTTAACTGTCATGGCGTCCTCCTCTACTTTGCCAACCGGTTCCTGACCTGACCGGTTTTCGCATAAGAGTGAACATCGTGCGCCGTGATGGGTTGCATTTCAAGTGTGGTCGGGCGCTTCCCATTCAGGCGCTTGCCATCCCCTGTCGAACCAGCGCAGGCCGAAGAAGCCCGCGACAAAGCCGCCTATATGGGCCTCCCAGGCGATCTGGCCGTCCACGCCCGGCGCGAAACCGAGAAGGCCGGTGGCGAGATTGATGATCATCCACATGGCCAGGAAAATGACGACGCCGCGCGAGCGCAACACGATCGCGACCGGCAGCACCGGGCCGGCGAAAGCAGCCTTGCCGGCCGAGCGGTCGGTGTGGAAGCCAAAGCGCGCCGCGGCCCCCATCATGCCCGATATGGCGCCCGATGCGCCGACCAGCGGCGCTTCTCCGTATGGATGCATGGCCCAGAAGAGCGCCACCGAAGCCAGTCCGGTGGCGGCAAAGAACAATGCGAACCGGAGCGCGCCGAGACGATTGGCCAGCGGCGAGCCAAAGGCGGCGAGCCAGACCATATTGATGGCGATATGGGCAAAGCCGCCATGCATGAAAGCGTAAGTGAAAGGCCGGGTGAAAAGGAACCAGTCGAAGCCGTATTGGCCGGTATAGAGGACCGGAATGAACGCCCCGTCATAGAGCAGCGTCATTTGCTGGGCGTCGTTCAGCACATATTGCTGCAGCAGATAGACGATCGCGCAGATGCCGATCACCGCCAGCACGATCGGCGGCAGGTTGAACACCGGCTCACGCGCCGGCGGCGGCATGGCTTCGGCCGGTTCGGGCTGGGACGGATTTTGCGGTTCATTCATCTGCAATCGCACTCGATGCTGGTTCAGTCCGGGGCCGGTTCGGTCTGGGGCTGGTTCGGTCTGGGGCTGGTTCGGTCTGGCCAGCATCTAGATCACCGCCGATGGAACCGCAAATGGCGAATCGTCCCGCTCCGAATCAAAGGTGCGAATCAAAAAAGAAGCCGTCCAAGGTTTCCCTTGAACGGCCGGTCGAGCCCCCTGCTCCCCTAAAACTCTTGACTGAAGTGCTGCCGATCGTCGCGAAACGACCGCTTCTGGAGTGGTTTTGGTGTGCCACGCGGCTCGCCAGGGCGCAACGTAAACCACTTGTTAACCTTAACGGCCCCGACCCGTGAACAAGTGTTAACGACGCTGGCACGCTTCCTGCTCCGGAACGCATGTAGGTCATCGGAGGGCGCCCTTCTGTTCACCGATGGGACATCAGACGACAGAATGCGCGGAGCTTTTTAGTATGAACCAAAACGGATCGATCACGCTGTTCCACTATTGGAACCGCCTGCGTGACGGACGCCCCGCTCCGAAGCGATCGGAAGTCGAGCCGGCCGACATCAAGTCGCTGCTGGCCGATACGTTCATCCTGGAAAGGGACACGCGTGGTCAGCCCGTGTTTCGTCTGGCCGGCACCAGGCTCTGCGCCTGCTACGGCCGCGAACTCAAGGGGTTTTCCTTCCCGTCGCTGTGGCGCGAAAAGGATCAGCGGCTGGTTTCGCGGCTGATCCACGGCGTTTTCGACCAGAAATCGGTCGTGCTGATCATTTTCGAGGGCTTCAGCCGCAACGGCCGCTCCAACAAGTTCGAATTGCTCGCCCTGCCGCTCGATGGCGGCATTGAAAATCCGCGCTGCCTCGGCGTGATCAGCGCCGCGGAGAAGCCGTTCTGGCTGGGCGCGGATCCGATCACGGACGCCTTGATCGATTCAATACGCGTCATCGACCCGGAGAAAGAGCTGCTGAACAACCGTCCGGCGATCGACGTTCCCTCGCTCGTTCCCGACGAGATCGGGGCGCCCGACACGATCTCGGCGCTCGGCCGGGCGCGCCGCATCCGCCACCTCGTCGTCTTCGACGGCGGGCGCGAAGATAGTTGATGATCACACAGTCCCGCGGGCCTGTTTTTCCCCTTTGTTAACCCGCTTTGTTGTACTTCTCTGATGAAGTCCCTCGCATTAAGGCGCGGGATGCCAAACGGGGTGTAGGCAGTCATGAGGTCAGCGGCGGTCGACTATGCGCCGTCCCAAGCTGAAAGGCGTAACTTTCAGCGCGTCCGGGTCAAGATATACGGACGTTTCATGCTGGAGGACCGCACCGAGCACCCCTGCCAGGTCGTGGACATGTCGCCTGGCAACGTCGCGCTTCGCACCGACCGCATCGGCATGCCCGGCGAGAAAGTCATCGCCTATATCGATCATATCGGTCGCATCGAAGGTGTCTTGACGCGCACGTTGCCGGACGGCTTCGCAATGACGGTGATTGCGTCCGACCGCAAGAAGGACAAGCTCGCGGCGCAATTGACATGGCTCGCCAACAAGCACGAGCTCGACCTGCCGGAAGACCGCCGACACGAGCGCGTCTCGCCACGCAACCCGACCAGCGTGCTGCAGCTCACCGACGGCCGTCAGTATCAGTGCCGGATCATCGATCTGTCATTGTCCGGCGCCGCGATCGAGATCGAGGTCAAACCGGCGATCGGTGTCCAGGTCATGCTCGGCACGATGCGCGGCCAGATCGTCCGGCATTTCGAAGATGGCGTCGCCATCGAATTCGCCGTCATCCAGCGCCCCGAAACGCTCGATTCGGAATTCAACACGCCGCGCGCCTGATCAGGCAGCAAAGTACACCTGTCAGGCCGGCCCTCGCGGCCGGCTTTTTTGATTCCGGAGTGCGTCAATCGATGCGTCCTCGGGGCGACAGGTCGCCATAGTCAAGGGCCCGCGCGAGGCCCACCAGATAAACCAATCCCGCAATCCGAACAATTCAATACTCAAATGATTCAAATTTTATGTTTATTCTACGGGCGTTTTACTTAAAATCTACTCCGTGCTTTTGCGTCAAATAAATCCACATGTGGCAATGTCTCCTTCGAACGGGGAGACTGAATAATGAAAAGAACGAGGGGCAAGCTGTTGCTGGTGGCAATGGCGATGCAGTTTTCTGCCTGGGGATCAGCATATGCCGCGGGACCGGCCTACATGCATACCGGCGGACGCACCACGCAGCCTGTTGGCCACTATGAATTCTGCCAACGCATCCCGGGCGAATGCAACGAAAAGACCCCCAAGGGAGAACCGGTCGACCTGACCCGCAAGCTCTGGGCGTCGATCGTCAGCATCAACAATTCGGTCAACACCCGCGTCAAGCCGCGCACCGACATGGAAAACTACGGTGTCGAGGAATACTGGGCCTACCCGGACAGTGGCTATGGCGATTGCGAGGACTACGCGCTGGAAAAGCGGCGCGAGCTGATGAATGTGGGCGTGCCCGCCGGCGACCTTTTGATGACGGTTGCGCGCCAGCCGAACGGCGACGGCCATGCGGTTCTGACCGTGCGCACCAGCCTCGGCGAGTTCATCCTCGACAATCTGGAAACCAAGGTGCTGTCCTGGACGGACACCGACTACACCTATCTCAAGCGTCAATCGACGGAAAATTCCGGCGTTTGGGTAACGATCAACGACGGCCGTTCCGACGCGGTCGCCAGCGTCCGCTGAGGACGCCAACAAGGTCAGGCGCGTTGCACGGCTGCGACGCGCTCAACGAGAAACCCGGTCGAGTCCCCACCCTCCCCGTCCCCAACGACCGGGTCAAAGGAGCCGGCCCCGTCCCCGGGCCGGCTCCGCCATTTCTGTAGGGAAGATGCTAAACTGACCCGATGACACGTGGCGCATCGCGCCGCGCCCGCCTTTCCACGCACAACAGATCGATGCACAATCGGGCCGTTGGTTTCGTTTCCTGGGTCACATTGATGCTGGAAATCCCGGAAGATCGATGCGAGCGCCATCGCCTATTCAGGGCGATCGACGACGCCTTCAAGGCCGGTGACTTCGACGAACTCGGCAAAGCCTTGGGCGGCTCGCCTCGCTGGTTCGACGAGCGCATGCCGTTCGAACTCGGTCTTGGCAATCCGCTGGAATATGCGATCTACTGGAGCCCTCTCGGCTTCGTCGCAACGCTGATCGAAGCCGGATCGAGCCCGAACTACGAAGATCATGCCGGATTTCCCCCGATCATCGCGGCGCTGTCCACCGAACGCGCGGACAAGCTCGACATCATCCGCATCCTCGTCGATCACGGCGCCGATCCCAACATGCGGGGCGTCAACGACTGGACGCCGCTTCACTATGCGGTGGCCATCCGCAGCGTCGAGGCGATCCGCCTGCTTCTCGCCGCCGGCGCGGACCCGACGCTCGAAACCCGTATCGATGACTACACGACGGCCCTTGAGGAGGCCGACAAAGCCGGCTTTGAAGCCGGAGCTTCGTTGCTGCGCGATGCGACGGCCAAGCGACGCTCCAAGGGACGATGAGTTGCAGCGACGAACCGGGCGACACCCATCGCCAAAGCCGGCTTCAGACCTTTTTCAGCCCCGCCTTGAAGCGCCCGGCGTTGGCGACGTAGTGCGCGGCGGAGCCACGCAGCCGCTCGACCGCCGCGTCGTCCAGCACCCTGATCGCCTTTGCCGGTGAACCGACGATCAGCGAATTGTCCGGGAATTCCTTGCCTTCGGTGACCAGGGCGCCGGCGCCGACCAGTGAATTCTTGCCGATCCTGGCGCCGTTCAGCACGATGGCGCCCATGCCGATCAGGCTGTTGTCACCAATCGTGCAGCCATGCAGCATGGCGCGATGGCCGATGGTGCATCCTTCGCCGATGGTCAGCGGAAAGCCGGGATCGGTGTGCATAACCGTGTGTTCCTGCACATTGGTGCCGGCGCCGATGATGATGGGCTCGTTGTCGCCCCTGATGACGACGCCGAACCAGAAGCCGGCATTGCGGCCGATCCTGACGTCGCCAATCAGCGTGGCGTCGGGCGCGATCCAGTTCGAATCCGCATCGGCGAAGCTGGGCTCGGTTCCATCGATCGCATAAAGCGGCATTGTCGGTCTCCGAATCGTCTCAGGCTGGAAACCCTAGGAGACGGACCGCCCAGGAAGCAATGGCGAGCACGACGATGCCCAGGGCCAGCGACCAGGCAATAGCGGTGCAGCCACATGACAGGAGCGCCACTGTCGAAATGCGATCCTGGCGCCGCGCATCGAGGGCTTCGTTGACCAGCATGAACGGTCCGGCACTGGCAGTGACAGCCAGCGAGCGCAGCACATGCGAGGGCGACACATAAGGCTCGGCGAAGGCGGCCTTGCGACCCGATACCAGTTCCATTGTCGAGCCCGTCAGGCCGCAAACGGTCAGCCCGACGACAAAAGCGAACAGCAGGAGTTCCATCTGGGCCATATTAACCCTCCATTTACCATGAAATCGCACAGTCGTTTCAGGAAGGCTGCAAGAGCCGTGCCGTGCGATGTGTGCCGCCGCGGGGCACCCGGATGGTGATGGACGAGGACCGAGATGAAGCAGGCAGCGATCGCCGACGGCCCAGAACTCACCGTGGTCGATTCCAAGCTGATGAAGCGGGTGTTCTACGCGTTCGCGGCTCTGGCCTTGCTGTCGATAGCCATCAGCCTTGGCGGTAAATGGTTCGGCCGTTCCATTGCCATGGCCGGATACACCGACGACGCGACCGTGCGCGAGGTGGTGATCGGCCACAACATCATCACCGTGCCGGCCAATTTCATCAGGTTCGAGCCAGCCCGGCGCGACGGCATCGCCTCGCGCCTCGACCTCTATCTGCGCTATCCCCAGATGGACGGCTACAGCGAGGCGTCGCGCGATGATTTCAATCACGCCGGAGCCAACAGGAACATCATCTTCCTGTCCTTCGAGCAGCAGATGATGTCGCGCGACATGAGTGGCCGGTTCGCGCCAATCTACAGCGCGTTGATCGTCCAGCCCGGCATTCCAGGGCTTGGCGGCACGACGGTCTATGGGTTCAATGAAAAATCAGGCTACATGAACGAGGTGCTGGTCGTCGGCAAGCGCGCGGGCAAGGACCCCTTCGTGGCCCGCTGCCTCAGCGGTCCTAGCGCCAGCGAATCGCTGGCTCCTTGCGAGCGGGACATCCATGTCGGGGATGATCTCAGCCTTACCTACCGCTTCCCAAGGGAATTCCTCGGCGACTGGCAGACGCTGGACGCGGCGATCACGGCCGAGGCAGGGCTGCTCCTCAAAGCCAGACATTGACCGGCTGAAAGCGGGCCGGCCGCGCTCGACGCGGCCTGCCGTGGCATTGCGGGCTCAGGCCAGGTCGATGTCCAGGATCGCCATCGAGAAATTATAGTCGCCGTCGTCCTCGTCCTTGAAGACGATGCCGAGGAATTCGTCGCCGACATAGACCTCGGCCGAATCTTCCTTGCGTGGCCTTGCCTTGACCTCAAGCTTGGGGTTCTGGAAGACGCGCTTGAAATAGGCGTCCAGCTTTCTGATTTCGTCCGGCTTCAACAGTCTTCTCCGATCATCGGGCTTGCTCGTTTGAACGGCGCTTCTGGCACGTCGACAATGGCGATGTAAAGGCAAGCCGGTCTTATTGCACCGGAAGCGGCAATGCCGCCGGGCAAATCGCAATCATGCGGGCACTGCCAGCAAATCAGATATCGAAACTGATCACGTGATCCATCTTCTGCGACGGCAGAAGCTGGTCCATCTGGCGCGAAGGCTGGTCGCAGCCGGTCTCACCGACCACGCGGGCCGGCACGCCGGCGACCGTCTTGTTGTGCGGCACAGGCGACAGCACCACCGATCCGGCGGCAATCTTGGAGCAATGGCCGATTTCGATGTTACCGAGAATCTTGGCGCCGGCGCCAATCAGCACGCCGTAGCGGATCTTGGGATGGCGGTCGCCGCCGGCCTTGCCAGTACCGCCCAGCGTCACACCATGCAGGATCGACACGTCGTCCTCGATGACCGCCGTCTCGCCGACGACGAGGCCGGTGGCGTGATCGATGAAGATGCCCTTGCCGATGCGCGCGGCCGGATTGATATCGGTCTGGAAGACAGCGGACGAACGGCTCTGCAGGTAGAGCGCGAAATCCTTGCGGCCGTGGTTCCACAGCCAATGCGCCAGCCGATGGGTCTGGATGGCGTGAAAGCCCTTGAAGTAGAGCACCGGCATGATGAACCGGTCGCAAGCCGGGTCGCGGTCATAATAGGCCTGGATGTCGACGCGCACCGTGGTCGGCCAGTCCTTGTCGTCGGCAAGCATCGACTTGAAGGTCTGGCGGATGAGATCGGAGCCGATATCCTGATGGGCAAGCCGCTCCGCGATCCTGTGAATGACCGCCTCTTCCAGGCTTTCCTGGTTGAGGATCGTCGAATAGAGGAACGCGGCCAGCAGCGGGTCGCGGTTGACCGCTTCCATCGCTTCGTCGCGGATCGAGCGCCAGATCGGATCGACCGGCTGCAACGCGCCGTGGCGGGAAATGCTGATGCTGTTCATCGACGTCTTATCCTGCGTCCTGCTAGTCTGCCTGCTTGTCCGGCCGCACATATAAGCCAGATCATAGCACGATTGAACTCAATTTTCCTTAGTGCTGTGTCAAATGGATTTGGTTCGCAGGAATTCAAGCAGCCATGGAAAACGAACCCTTGATCGACGACGCCCTGAAAACCGAGCTTTCTGTCCTCTACCATGCCGCCGGCCGCCATTACCACAACCTCGCCCATATCGAAGCGATGCTAACGCTGGCCGGCGACTATCGAACGCTTCTGGACGACCCCGAAGCCGTCGAAGCGGCGATCTGGTTCCACGACGCCATCTACGACAACAGAGCCAAGGACAATGAGGCGCAAAGTGCCGCCCTTGCGGAGCAAAAGCTCGCCGGCCGCACCGATGCCGGGCGCCTGAGCCGCGTCAGCGCGATGATCCTCGCCACCGCCACGCACCAGTTGCCGCTGTTCGACGACGCAGCGGCGACGCGCGACGCCAGCCTGTTCCTCGATATGGACCTGTCGATCCTGGGCGCTGACGCAGTTGCGTTCGATGCCTATGAACGGGCGGTTCGCCGTGAATATGGCTGGGTTGAAGAGCCGATGTGGCGTGCGGGCCGCGGCGCGGTGCTTAAGACCTTCCTTGCCCGACCGCATATCTTCCACACGCAGGAGTTCCAGCAGCGCTTCGAGCCGCAGGCAAGGCTGAACATGGCGCGTTCGCTGCAGGCCTTGACCTAGCTTAGTTTCGGAATCCGAGGCGCTCGTCCCAGGAACCGGCGCCTCAAAGCGGATTTTCGGCGTAGAACTCCAGCACCCGCTGCTTGAAGGTCTTGTCCCCGACGGCCAGCATATGGTCGCGGCCCTCGATGTAGAAGGCCCTGGCGCTGGGCATCAGCGCCGCGAGCTCGTCCGGCGATCCACCAATGTCGTCGATGGTACCGACCGCGATCAGCGTCGGCTGTGCGATGCGGGCGATGTCGTCCTCACCAAGCAATTCCCGCGACGTGGCGATGCAGGCGGCAAGCGCCTGGCGGTCGCTGCGGGTCTGGTCGGCGAAGGCGCGAAAAGCGCGGCCGCGCGGATGGGTGGTCGCGGACGGATCCTCGGCAAGAAGGGCGGCGGCGATCGGATCCCAATCGCCGACCCCATCGATCATGCCGATGCCGAGGCCGCCAAAGACCAGCGTCGCCACCTTGTCCGGATCGGACAGCGCCAGGAAGGCCGCGATGCGCGCGCCCATCGAATAGCCCATGACATGGGCCCGCTCGATACCGAGATGATCGAGCAGGGCTGCCGCGTCCGAAGCCATTTTCGCGGGCGTATAATCGGCCTCGTCGTAACTCTTGGATGACGCGCCGTGGCCGCGATTGTCGAAGGCGATGGCGCGATAACCGGCATCGTTGAGCGTCTTGAACCAGCCGGGCGACACCCAGTTGACATAGTGGCTCGAAGCAAAGCCATGAATCATCAGCACCGGATCGCCCGCGCCCGAGGCCGGCTGGCGGTCGAGGAAGGCAAGATCGAACCCGTCATGGGAAAAAAACTGCATGGGAGGTGATCCCCGGCTCAGTCGGAGTCGACGTTCGGAGAATCGCCCTTGTCCGCGGGCGGCATGCCAGGACCCGATGCCGTGCCGATTACTGGATGGCGCAGCAGGTCGCCGTCCGCGATGCCGTCCCTGGCGGCCGTGCCGGCCTTGAGCTCAAGCACGAAGCGGACCGGCTCGCCCGGCGAGACGATCGCCTCGGATTGCGGCTCACCCTGCTTGATCGCGCGGATCCTGCCGTCCTGGCCGACAAAGATCAGATCGAGCGCCATCGGCGTGTTCTTCATCCAGAAACTGACGTCGCGCGTCTCGTCGAAGACGAACAGCATGCCATGATTGGCGGCCATGTCCTCGCGAAACATCAGGCCGGCTTCCCGCTCGGCCTCGGTATCGGCGACTTCGATCGAGAAGGAGCGTTTGCCATTCTTGGTCACGGCAACCAGCGGCGCGGGATCAACTGGAAGGATCATCGCCCGGCCATCGGCCGCGCTGGGTACCTGGAAATAGAAGAATGCGGCGGCGGCGACCATGACGGCAGCCACGGCGCACATCACGCCCGCCGTCAGCCCGTTCCTGTGTGTCATATGAAATCCTCGGCCGGTTCGCCCTAGTGCGAGACCGGCAAGGTGCCCATATCGGGGTGAATTTCGGCGGCCATAAGGCCTTTGTCACCGCGGCCGAAACGGACAAGCACGACCTGCCCCGGCCGAAGCTCGGTGATGCCGTAGCGCCGCAAGGTCTCCATATGGACGAAAATGTCCTCGGTCCCCTCGCCGCGGGTCAGGAAGCCAAACCCCTTGGTGCGGTTGAACCATTTGACCAAAGCGCGTTCGAGCCCGCTCTCCGGCGTCACCGCGACATGGGTGCGCTGTTCCTGCATTTCCGCGGGATGGACGGCGGTGGTGACATCCATGGAAAGCACACGGAAGGCCTGCAGCCCGCGCTCGCCTTGCTTCACAAGACAGACCACGCGTGCGCCTTCCAAGGCTGTCTGGAAGCCGTCCCGTCGAAGACATGTCACGTGGAGGAGGATATCGCCCGAAACACCGTCATCGGGAAGGATGAAGCCATATCCCTTGGCCACATCGAACCACTTGATGGCACCGGCGATTTCGGCCAAATCGGCGGCGTCGCCGCCTTCGTCGCGCGTCAAGGCGTCGCCAAGGGTATTGGCCCGCCCGGTCAAAGAGGCCTTTTCCCCCATAAGAATGCCCCCTTTATTCAAGAACACCGCAACTGATTCTTGATACCAGATTAACACCGCGGCTTCCGGTGTGTGCAAGAGCTGACGTGCCTTTTTTCACGGTTCATTGCGGGAATACCGGATTTGTTCTTTGCCGGCGCCGCCTGACGCCGGACGATTGCCCTTTGACCGGGCCGACCCTATGTTGCGCGCGACCCAACAGATCGAGGAAAACACATGCGCTATCTGCACACCATGGTCCGCGTCGCCGATGTCGATGCCTCGCTCGATTTCTACTGCAACAAGCTCGGGCTGAAGGAAGTTCGCCGCTATGAAAACGAGCAGGGCCGCTTCACGCTGATCTTCCTGGCGGCGTCCGAGGACGAGCAGAGTGGCATCGCCGACAAGGCGCCGCTGGTCGAACTCACCTACAACTGGGATCCTGAAGACTACAAGGGCGGGCGCAATTTCGGCCACCTCGCCTACGAGGTAGACGACATCTACGCCACCTGCCAGCGACTGATGGACAATGGCGTCACCATCAACCGGCCGCCGCGCGACGGCAACATGGCCTTTATCAGGTCGCCGGACGGCATCTCCATCGAGCTTCTGCAGAAAGGCCCCGCCAAGGCCAAGGCAGAACCGTGGGCGTCGATGGCGAACACCGGAAGCTGGTAATCGATCACCCTTTTGGAGTGACCGGCGGCCACTCCGTGATGTTTCGCTTGGTGGTGCCTATCTATCCGGCTATGGCGCCTGCCGTGAAAAGCGGCGCCACGTCACGAGATTGAGCTTCGGAGAACCCCCTTCATGCCGACCAGCCATGCCAATGTCACCACGGCGCACGCGAGCCGCTATCTGCAGCAGTTGTGCAAACATTGGGCGCACAAGTTTCCCGTCGAGTTCGACCCCAACCATGGCGTCATCGACCTTTCACTCGGCCGCACGGTCATGGACGCCGACGGGGCAGCGCTGCACATCACGGTATCGACCGACGAAGCCGCTTCGATCGAGCGGCTCGAAAGCGTCGTTGCCGACCACATCAAGCGCTTTGCGTTCCGCGAAGAACTGGCCTTCGACTGGAAACGCGCCGAGGCGGCATAGTTCGTTCATGCGTGTCGCCGCCGCGCATTTCCGGCGAGACACCTGGATCAATCGCTATCAGACTTGCGCGCCATCTCCAGCAGCGCCAGGACCGAGCGCCAATTCCGGGCCGTGCCCGGCACTTTCAACGTGCGTGGAATGAGGTTGGCAAACACCGATTTGCCAAGCCCGTGCGGCGCGCTGAGATAAAGGACGTCGCCCTTGACCTCGAAGCGCTCGGGCCCGATGCATTTTTCGGCCAGCCGCGCCACCTCATCGGCGGTCGGCTCACGCTCCAGCGCGTAGGCATGGAGCTTCGTGTGGTCGGCGGCCACTTCCGGATAGGGATTTTCGCGCACCAGCCGTTCGAACCATTCGAAATCGCGCACCATGATGCGCGAATGGAAACCCCATTTTGCCTCGAAAGCCGCCTCGATTCGCTTGGTCAGCGCCGCCGCGTCGCCCTTGTCGGACCGGAATACGGCATTGCCGCTCTGCACATAGGTGGAGACGGCAGAAAAGCCGAGATCCTCGAAGAACGACCGCAGCTCGGCCATCTTGACGATGCGGTTGCCGCCGACATTGATGCCGGAAAACAGGGCGATGAAGACCTTTCCGCTCATATGATGAAACCCGCCAGTGTTTCGTTGTCGGTGATGTCCTGATACTGGACGCCCTCGGCCTCGAAATTCGCCTTGAGCAGATCGAAATTGCGGCGATCCTTGGTTTCGATGCCGATCAGAACCGAGCCGAAGTTGCGCGCCGACTTCTTCAGATATTCAAAGCGCGCGATGTCGTCATCCGGACCCAGCATTTCGAGGAAGTCGCGCAACGCGCCCGGCCGCTGCGGGAAGCGGATGATGAAGTACTTCTTCAGGCCTTCGAAGCGCAGCGCCCGTTCCTTGACATCCGGCAACCGCTCGAAATCGAAATTGCCGCCTGACACCACAGCGACAATGGTCTTGCCCCGGATTTCCTTCCTCGAAAAATCCTTCAGCGCATCGATCGCCAACGCGCCGGCGGGTTCCAGGACAACGCCTTCGACGTTGAGCATCTCGATCATGGTCGCGCACAGCCGGTTTTCCGGGATCAGCCGCACGCTGTCGGCGGCAAACTCCTTGAGATAGCGCAAAGGTTCGCGGCCGATCTCGGCAACCGCCGCGCCGTCGACGAAGTTGTCGACCTTGGCGAGCCTCAGCCGTTTTCCGGCCGCAAGGCTCTCGCGCAGGCTCGGCGCACCGGCCGGCTCGCAGAAGACGAACCGCGCGTCGCGACCCTGATCGGCGAAATAGTGCGTCACCCCGGCAGCCAGACCGCCGCCACCCACCGGAAGCATGACGATGTCGGGCATGCGCCCGCCCGGCATCTGGTCCGCGATTTCATAGGCGACCGTTGCCTGGCCCTCGATGATGTCCTTGTGGTCGAACGGTGGCACCATATGGGCACCGGAGCTTTCGGTGAATTCGAAGGCGGCGCGGTAGCAATCGTCGAAAAAGTCGCCGACCAGCCTGATCTCGACGAAGTCGCCGCCAAACAGCCTGGTCTTGTCGATCTTCTGCTGCGGGGTGGTCACCGGCATGAACACCACGCCCTTCTTGCCGAAATGGCGGCAGACGAAGGCAAAGCCCTGCGCATGGTTGCCTGCGGATGCACAGACAAACAGCTCGGCTTGGTTGCCTTCGCCAAGCGCCTTGCGGAAGAAATTGAACGCGCCACGGATCTTGTAGGACCGCACGGGGCTCAAATCCTCGCGCTTCAACAGCACCCGCGCGCCAGTCTTTTTCGACAGATAGTCATTTTCCTGCAGCGGTGTCTGCGGGAAGATCTGGCGGATCGCGGAGGCGGCGGTGGCGACGCGCGCGGAAAAGCTGGTCATGGCAAGATCATCCCGGATCGCCCGCGGGCGAGTTAGACAATAACCCTATTACACCGCAAGACCATTGCCCGGTCGAGCCCGTGCCTGCAACGGCGCCTTCCCGAAATGCTTGCAAGCACTTGCGAATGTTTGTTCACGCTTTTTGATCGAGCCTAGCCGGGCATCGTTGGACGCCCGAAGTCGACATCCGGCGGGATGCAGGCCCCTGCCTTCCGCCACGTTGCGGCCTTCCTGCCGCTTTGGCTTTCGCGCAACACTGCGATGACCGTCACGAGGCGCCGACCGCATTTTGGCTGGACATGACTTACTTCCGCCGCACTTCGCCTGCTGGGGAGATATCGCGGAGGGTGGATGGCCCTTTTTGGGCTCGATCGGAATTTTTGACGTGCATTTGAAGACGATTTGCATTCTAGCGCTCGCCTTGCTGGTGGCAGGCTGCGGCGGCCGCAAAACCGAGGAACTGCTCGGCAGCGCGGTCATGTCCGCGCCGGTGACGGAAATCGCGGGCAACCACTCGATCTTCATCGCCACGACGCGCAAGAAATCCGACGATCCCAACAAGGTTTTCGACGGCGAACGCTCGGCGACGCTGAACTACGCCCGCGTCAACGTCACCGTTCCGGGAGTCCACACGACCGGCCAGATCGAGCGTCGCTCACGCGGCAAGTCGGATGATCCGGCCAAATATTTCATGGCTTCCGAGGTCGTCGGCTACGATACCCAACCGAAATTCTCCAGCGCGCTCAACGCCGACATCGCGGCGCGCGGCGGCCGGGTGATGGTCTTCGTCCATGGCTACAACACCGGTTTCGACGACGCCGTCTATCGCCTGACCCAGATCGTGCATGATTCCGGCTATCCCGGGACACCGGTGTTGTTTTCCTGGGCCTCGGGTGCCAAGACCACCGACTATGTCTATGACAAGGAAAGCGCCAGCGCCGCCCGCGACCAGCTCGAAGTGACCCTGCGAATGCTGCAGCAGTCCGGTGCGCGGCGCATCGACATTGTCGCGCATTCGATGGGAACCTGGGTGACCATGGAAACGCTGCGCCAGATGGCCATCAGCGGCGACCGCGACCTCGGCGGCAAGCTTGGCGATGTGGTGCTGGCCTCTCCCGACATCGATGTCGATGTGTTCAAGAGCCAGATGCGCCGCTACGGCAAGCCCGACAAGCCGTTCATCCTGCTGTTGTCGGACGATGACCGGGCGCTCAGGCTCTCCGGCCTGATCGCCGGTTCGCGGCCGCGCGTCGGCGACTACAAGGATGCCGCCGATCTTGCCACCTATGGCGTGACGGTAGTCGATCTCTCAAAGGTCAAGGGCAGCGACAGCTTCAACCATACGAAATTCGCCGACAATCCGGCCCTGGTGAAGATGATCGGCCAGCGGCTGCGCGAGGACGATGGTTTCGCCAGCGATCGGGACGTGACCGACCGCATCAGCCTGCTTGGGCAATAGATGCGGCGCAGCGGATTTCGCCGTGCACCATTGCCGAGCCATCAATCCACTTTGAACTGGACCGCGCCGGCCTCTGGCCTTATCGGAATAGTCAGTGACGTCATGCGTTTGACGTCCCCCGCTGCGGGAGCCGACGTGTGACTGTGCGTTTGAAGGGTTTGCTCGTCCTCGCATTTGCGCTCGCCATCGGCGGCTGCGCCGGCCCTACGCATGACCTCCTCAACAAGACCACCATCGCCGCACCGGCTTCGGACATCGCGGCCACGCATGAGATTTTTGTTGCGACGACGCGCCAGAAGGCAACGAAGGATCCGCGGCAGGTGTTCGATAGCGATCGTTCCCTGACCACCAGCTATGCCCGTGTCGACGTCACCGTTCCGAGGAGCCATCAGGTCGGCGCCATCGAGCGGGCCAAGGGGACCGCCAACAGCAATCCGGCCAAGGACTTCACAGCCAAGGATGTCACCTACTATGAAGGCGCGCCGCAATTCGCCAAGGCGGTCGGCGCCGACATCACCATGCGCGGCGACCGCGCGCTGGTCTTCGTGCATGGCTTCAACAATGGTTTCGACGACGGCATCTACCGGCTGACGCAGATCGCCCACGACACGAAATATCCGGGTACCCCGGTGCTGTTCTCATGGGCCTCGAGCGCCAAGACAACAGGGTATCTCTACGACAGGGACAGTGCCAATGCCGCGCGCGACGACCTCGAGGCAACGCTCAGGATGCTTGCCAAGACTCGGGTCAAGAGCATCGACATCATCGCCCATTCAATGGGCACCTGGTTGACGATGGAGGCGCTGCGCCAACTCGCCATCACCGGCGACCGGGATCTCGGCGGCAAGCTCGGCTATGTCATCTTGGCCTCGCCGGACATCGATGTCGACGTGTTCAAGAAGCAGATGATCCGCTACGGCAAACCTACCAAGCCCTTCGCCATCCTGCTTTCAGGCGACGATCGGGCCCTGAAGCTGTCGTCCCTCATTTCTGGCGACAAGCCGCGAGTCGGCGATTACGGCAATGCGGCGGACCTCGCCTCCTATGGCGTGGCCGTGGTCGACCTGACCAAGACGAAGGGCGGCGACGGCGGCCTCAACCACGCCAAATTCGCCGACAACCCGTTCCTGGTGCAATTGCTCGGGAACAGGCTGCGCACGCCGGCCGGCCTGGCCGCGGACGAGGACCCGGCACAGCTTAGCAATATCGGTCAGGGCCTCGGAAAGGTCGTCGGCTCCGCCGCCGAAGTCATCATCACGACGCCGTTCAAGGTGCTGACCATCGCCACCGGCGGGTAGACAGCCAAGAGCGGACGGCTGGCCTCAGACGAACAGATCGACTTTCTGGAACGTCGTCACGTCGATCAGCCCGACGTCGGAAATCCTGAGCTCGGGAATGACCACCAACGCCAGCAGCGAGTGCTGCATGTAGGCGTTGTTGAGGGAGCAGCCCATCTTGCGCATCGCCTCGGTCAGTTTCTCAGCCTTGGCGGCGACGATCTCGGCGCGCTCGTCCGACATCAGCCCGGCGATCGGCATTTCGACCAGTGCCAGTTCCTTGCCTCTGGAGAACAGCACGACGCCGCCGCCGACTTCCCCCAGCCGGTTCACGGCCAGCGCCATGTCCTGCTTGTTGGTGCCAACGCAGATGATGTGATGGGCGTCATGGGCGACGCTGGAGGCCATGGCGCAGTCGGCCATGTAACCGAAACCGGAGACGAAGGCATTGGTGACGCCACCCGTGCCCCTGTGCCGCTCGACCAGCGCGATCTGGCATATGTCGTTGCGGCGATCCATGGCGACCAGCCCATCCTCGACTGGCAGGTCGGCCTCCAGCGCGCGCGTGGGTGCCTGGTTCTCGATGACGCCGATCACCCGCACCCGCACTTCGTTGGCGCCCTTGGGTGCCGCGACATCGAAATCGCCGGCCTTCAGTTTCTTGCCGAGCTTGACGGTGTTCTTCGCCGTCTTCGGATAATCATAGGCCGGAATATCGATGTCGAGCTTGCCGCCCTTGGCCAGCCTGACGCCGCGCGCATAGACCTCGTCAATGCTCATTGCGGTGAGATCGGAGACGATCAGCAGGTCGGCCAACCGCCCCGGCGCGATCGAACCGATCTCGCGTTCCAGCTTGAAATGAAGGGCGGTGTTGAGCGTTGCCATCTGGATCGCGGTCACCGGCTTCAACCCCTGTTGGATGGCGTGGCGCACCGCCCGGTCCATGTGGCCTTCATGGACCAGCGTGCCGGAATGGCTATCGTCGGTGCACAGGATGAAATTGCGCGGATCGATGCCGCTCTCCGTCACCGCCTTGATCTGCGAGGCAACATCGTACCAGGCCGAGCCCAGCCTGAGCATCGCCTTCATGCCCTGGCGCACGCGGGCGATGGCGTCCTCGGCGCGCGTGCCCTCGTGGTCATCCTCGGGTCCGCCGGCGACATAGCCGTGGAACGGCAGACCAAGATCGCGCGAGGCATAGTGGCCGCCGACCGTCTTGCCAGCCTTGACCGTCGCGGCGATCTCGCCCGACATCACCGGATCGTTGGCGGCGACGCCAGGGAAATTCATCACCTCTCCAAGTCCGATGATGTTTTCCCAGGTCATCGCTTCAGCGACATCGGCGACCGTCAGCTCGGCGCCGGCATGTTCAAGCCCGGGCGCCGAGGGCACACAGGACGGCATCTGCACATGCACGTTGATGGGCATGGCCACCGCCTCGTCATGCATCAGCCGCACGCCCGGCAGGCCCAGCACATTGGCGATCTCGTGCGGATCGATGAACATCGAGGTGGTGCCGTGCGGGATGACGGCGCGGCAGAATTCGGTGACCGTCACCATGCCGCTCTCGACATGCATGTGCGCGTCGCAAAGGCCGGGCACGAGATAGCGTCCGCCTGCGTCGACCACCTTGGTGCCCTGCCCGATCGTGTGGCTGGCATTCGGCCCGCAATAGGCGAAGCGGCCGCCAGATATGGCGATGTCGGTGCCGGCGATGATCTCGCCCGAATGGACGTTCACCCAGCGCCCGTTGCGGATCACGAGATCGGCGGGTTTGCGGCCCATCGCGACATCGACCAGATCGGTCGCCATGTCGGTCCACGGTTTGGGTTTCGTCGCACGGGCGGGCGGCTTCCTGGCCATCAAAGACTCCTGTTTGCCCGACTGTGCCAAGCCGACGGCGTTTTGGCCAGCGAGGAAGCGTGGATTTGCCCGGAGATCGCCGGATCGGCGCCGAAGCTGACCTCAACTATTCCTCGATCGACGGCACAGCGGAATTCGGCGGGCCCGGAAATGTCGTAGGCGATTGATCGTGTGCTGGTCTACGGCATAGGCGGCGTCGCCCTCGCCCTCGCCGGCGTCGAGACGTCGCAAGATGCGGGCACCGCCTTCTCAGACACACGCACCACCGTCGGCTGGACCGTCGGTGTCGACGTCGATTACGCGCCGACCGACAAGTTCTGAGCGTCGCCACCGGCGTTGCTCAACAAGCAGCGCGCAGACCGATCTTGCCGGAAGTGGGGGGCGGCCGGCGTCCCCAGTGGGCGGGGGAATGGGTTGGGCCTGAGAGGCGCCGGCCATGGCGGATCAAGTCCGCCGCGCAGATATTTACCGATGCCCACGGCGCGGATAATTCCGTGATCGCGCCAGTATCGTTGCGCGATCTCCTCTGGGTTGCGTGTTCAGGCACCGCAGAACACGACTTGACGGGCTGTGTCTGGCATCTGAAAAGGGCTGGGCTGCGGACGTGGCGGAATTGGTAGACGCAAGGGACTTAAAATACGGCTCCGGCAATCCCGATGTGTCCGTAAAGGTCCCGACCAGCTCGGTTTTCCGGTAATTGTCTAATCTCGATAGCCGCTTGCGTACCTCTACGTCCCTGCCCCTCATCGCCCGTCCGGTGCCAATTGCGGTGCCAATTTTTTCCTGCGAGTATCTGCATGAGGCGCATCAGCGGGTTGCGATAGCACCGATGCCGGTGGCGAGGGAAGGGGTTTGGACAAGCAAAGACATAATCCCCAAAGTCATCGCGACAGGGTTTCAGAATTGGCAGACTGTTGCCTGCGCGGCCATACTTGTTGGGTGTCGCCCAGGCGCCCCGCTCCGCGCCTTTTCCGCAAGCCCGCGCTTCTGTTGCCTGCGGCATATGCGCGGCCTTGTCAGTATTTCGATTGCTCCCGGCGTGGCATTTGTCGCATTCTATTTGTTGCGCCTGGTCGTGAGCGCATCGCCCAGGTCGTGCTTGTCGGGATCCTTCAGGTTTTCGCCCGCTGCGTCACGATCTTCAGCCGGATCATCCTTCGCCGGCAAATAACCGCGAGGACGGTTTTCCGGCGGGCCTTCCCAGCGTGGCTTCTGATCGGTGCTGCCGGGAGGGCCATTGTCGCGTGAGGTCATATAATCTCCCTAGATTGTGGAGATCTGGATTGGTCAACCGTGTTTGACTTGCCTGGTCGACGGCCCGCATCTCCTGGAACGGGATGCTGCCCAACCAGCCACCGAGCGAGTTGTTCCAATCGCAGGCCAGATAATCAGCATCCACATTCCGACAACGAGGTATCGACAGGGGAGACTTGCCGCTGCTAGGCCCAGCCGGTCGCGCTCTTGAAGGAACAAGCTAGCCGACGCTAAACTCGACCTCTCGAAGCATGTCGGAGACGGTGATGAACGGTGGAGCAAAAGAGGGCTTGCCCGCCTGCGCCGAACGCTGGGCGCTCGCCCTGACCGAGCGCAGGAGCGTCACCGGGAGCGAGGATGAAGCATCGTTCGGGCCATGGCTTGCCGGCAAACTTCGCCAAGAGACAGCCTTTCGCCATGCGGAAATCTGGACGATCGAGGTCGAGCCCGGAGACGGCCGACACTGCGTGGCGATGCTGCTGCGCGGAGGTGGCCGGGCCACTGTGGTGCTGACGGGACATTACGACACCGTCACGACGCGCGACTATGGCGAGCTTGAGGATCTCGCGACCCGGCCGGGCCTGCTCACGCCTGCGCTCGGCAAGACCCTTGCCACAGCCGAGACGGCCGCCGCCCGACGCGCACGCGTCGATTTTGCCTCCGGAGAGTTTCTCGCCGGACGCGGTCTGCTCGACATGAAGGCGGGCCTTGCCGCGGGATTGGCCGTCTGCACGCAATTCGCGGAGAGCATCAATCCGGCGGGGAACATCTTCTTCCTCGCCGTACCCGATGAAGAGAACAACTCGGCCGGCGCGCGCAGGGCGGCGCAGGCTCTTCCTACCATCGCCGACGAATGCCAACTGGAATTTGCGGCCGCGATCAATCTCGATGCGATCGCGGACGATGGCGACGGCAGTAAGGGGCGAATCATCGCGCTGGGCACTGTGGGCAAGCTGCTGCCGACGGCTTATGTTGTCGGCGTTCCCGCCCATAGCGGTTTTCCGCTGAATGGCTTGAATGCCGCGACGCTGGCTGCCGCGATAGCCACGCGTGTGGAATGGGCGCCGGAGCTGACCGATCAGTCCCGGTCGGAGCCCGGCACGCCGGCGAGCCTGCTCAGCATTCGCGACGGCAAGGCCGGCTATGACGTGACGACACCGGCAAGCGCCTATGCCAGCTTCAATGTACTGAGCTATCGCAGGACACCCGGCGAGGTGTTCGACCGGTTCGAACAGCTTTGCGCACAAGCGGCTTCGACTTGCCTGGGCGCTCTCAAACAGCGGCTCGGCCCGGGTAACGAGCCGGCCGCTATCGACGTAGTCGACAACATTGCCCTATACCGTTACGAGGCTGTCGCTGACCGCCTCGATGGGAAAGCCATATCCAGGGTTGGCGCACTGGGCGCGTCGCTCGCGGCCAGTGAACTTTCGCTACCTGAACAATGCCGGCTTGTCATCGAAGAGGCATGGCGGCTGAGCCGTTTGTCAGGTCCGGCGGTGGTCATAGGCTTTGGCTCCATACCTTACCTGCCAACGAACCTGTCGCAGACCCCCGCAGCCAGAAGGCTGCGCGCGATTGCCGGCGACATTGCCGCCAACGCAGACGGACTCTACGGCTGTACGATTGCTTGCGCCGATTATTTCGCCGGCATCTCCGATATGAGCTTCTTTGGTGAAGTGGCAGAATCCTCGCTCGATGTGGTCGCCCGCAACACGCCTATGTGGAGCGACGGGGTGCGCTGGCCCGCGCACCGAGGCCTTGCCAGTATCCCGACGATCAATATCGGCCCGTGGGGGCGTGATTATCACACGCCGCTCGAACGGCTGCACACAGGGTATGCGTTCAGCGTCCTGCCACGTGTTCTCAGCCAAACCTGCAGGGCCCTGCTCAACGCGGAGTGACGCAGCCCCGCCTCATATCCCTGCGTGGGCAAGGGCACAGGCCGGTTCCCGCCCGAGTTCAGGGCTTGGCTGGCTGCGTGGGCTGGGTGCCTTGCTGATCCCCGCCGGAGCTCGTCTGAGGCGTCGGATTGCTGTCGACTTTCGGATTTTTGTCGACAGGCTGACTGTTCACCGTATCGGTCTTGGACTTGGCCGGATCCGCGTTGTTCTCATTGCACCCAGCCAACGCGAAGAGCGCCGCAATTAGCAGAATCGTTCTCATTTCAAGTCCTCCTGACCTGCTTTCGGCACCACGTCGGACCAACGTCCCGTGCGGTCGAAGCGAACCGACAGGCCCTGTTTCATTGCCTTCCTGGCCAGCATGAGGTCGAGTTCCGCATCATTGACGGGGCTGCGCATGACCGACCGGATGGCATTGCAAGCCAGTTCCGTCGAGACGAAGTCACAGGTTTTGCTTCTGGCGACGACATACTGCTCGATCAGTATATCAACGCGCCTGAGGGCGATGTCTTGCGCATACTGCATCCGCGGCTCCCTTTGCCGCCGAACTGTCGGCCACGAAGGTTGTTCCACCTTGCCCGAGAAAACTTGTCGACCGGGAGCGCGTCGTCGGACGCGGGCAACCGACCACGGAACAATCCTGGCTTGGGATGGTTGGGGGCGGCGGTCAGGAGCGGAGGATATGATGACGGCAACTAAACTCGCGGTGGTAACCGGGGCCTCAAGCGGCATCGGCAAGGAACTTGCCAAGCTCTGCTCGAAGGCCGGTTATAACCTTGTCATCGCGGCCGATGAGCCGGCGATCAAGCAGGCGGCAGAGGCGCTGTCTTCGCACGACGTGGCGGTCGAGGCGCTTGAGGTCGACCTGGCAACCGTGGAGGGCGCCGACAGATTGGTGTCGCGGATCGGAAATCGGGATATCGACCTGCTCTTTCTGAATGCGGGGCGCGGCCTGGGTCACGGCTTCGTCGACCAGGACTGGAACAAGATCCGTCGCATCGTCGACACCAATATCAACGGAACAATTTATCTGGCCCATCAACTGGCCGCGAGGATGGCCAGGCGCGGACGCGGGCGTATTCTGTTTACCGGATCGATCGCCGGCTTCATGCCGGGCACGTTCCAGGCAGTCTACAACGGCACCAAGGCGTTCATCGATTCTTTCGCCATCGCGCTACGGCACGAATTGAAGGACACCGGCGTCACCGTGACGGTGCTGATGCCCGGTGCGACGCAGACGCGGTTCTTCGAACGTGCCGAAATGATGGACACCAAGGTCGGCACCGACGAGAAGGACAATCCGGCCGACGTCGCGCGCGCCGGCTATGACGCGTTGCTGGCGGGCGAGGAACAGGTCATCAGCGGCTGGAGGAACAAGCTCCAGGTGGCAGCCGCCCATGTCACCCCGGCTGGCACCCTGGCTGAACAGCACCGCAAGATGGCCGAACCGGGATCGGCTCCGAAAGGCTGACTTGTCGACGACACGCCGAGGCCGTCGGCCGACACCCGGGCGGCCCCGCATCTTTCCACATCCACCGGCCGACGCGATCGCATCGGCCCTTCCAGCCCAGGGAGCAACATGATGAAAGCCCTCACATGGCACGGCAAAGGCGATATACGCTGCGAACAGGTAGCCGACCCGGCAATCGAGGACGACCGCGACGTTATCATCAAGGTGACGTGTTGCGCCATATGCGGATCGGACCTGCATCTCATGAACGGCTATATGCCGACCATGAAGTCGGGCGACGTGCTCGGCCATGAAACCATGGGTGAAGTGGTCGAAGTCGGCAAGGGCCATTCGAAGTTCAGGAAAGGCGACCGCATCGTGGTGCCTTTCAACATTTCCTGCGGCGAGTGCTGGTTTTGCAAAAGCGGGCTGTTCTCGCTGTGCGACAACTCCAATCCCAATGCCAAGGAGGCGGCCAAGGTGATGGGACAGTCGCCGGCCGGCCTGTTCGGATACTCGCATCTGGTCGGCGGCTACTGGGGTGGCCAAGCCGAGTATCTGCGCGTTCCGTTCGCCGATGTCGGCCCCATCAAAGTGCCCGACGGGTTGGATGACGAGCAAGTGCTGTTCTTGTCCGACATCTTTCCGACCGGCTATATGGCGGCTGAGAATGCCGGCATCGAGCCGGGCGACACGGTGGCGATCTGGGGCTGCGGTCCAGTCGGCCAATTCGCCATCCAAAGCGCATGGATGCTCGGCGCCGGTCGTGTCATCGCCATCGACAAGGTTCCCGAGCGGCTCGCCATGGCCCGCGACCACGGCAGGGCCGAGACGCTCGATTTCAGCAATTCCGACATCTATGACGCCCTGATGGCGATGACCGGCGGTCGTGGCCCGGACCGCTGCATCGATTGCGTCGGTACCGAATCCGATCCGGGCGCCAGCTTCGACGCCATGGTCGACAAAGTGAAGGCAGCCGTCTATCTCGGCACCGACAGACCGCATGTGCTGCGCGAGGCGATCTACTGCTGCCGCAAGGGCGGTACGGTCTCCGTTCCCGGCGTCTATGTCGGACTTCTCGACCATATCCCGTTTGGCGCCGCCATGAACAAGGGGCTCACCTTCCGGATGGGTCAGACACATACGCAGCGCTACCTGGAACCGCTCCTGGCCAAGGTTCAGGAGGGCGAGATCGATCCCTCCTTCGTCATCACCCACAGGGCGGATCTCGACGCCGGTCCCGACCTCTACAAGACCTTCCGCGACAAGCAGGATGGCTGCATCAAGGTGGTAATGCGGCCTCATGGCTGAGACTGAACCAGCCTTTCCACCCAAGAATGACCTGATGCCGCAAAACCCGCCATCCGGTCGCCAAGTGCCAGCGGCTTTCCATCGCGGAGGGGACGAAACCGATACCGACGCCGGAGCCCGCCGGTGGCCCCAAGACCGTCGGCCCCTACCCTATAGTCAACACCACACGACAATCCCGCTGCCAATCGCAACATCGGCCGAAAGCGTCAGGCCGGCGCCACGCCGCGACCGACGGATGACCCGATTGACTGACACTTCCGGCCCCGAGGATACCGATACCTTGGAAGCCATCCCGGGCAACGCCGCCTAACGGCGACGACCTGAAACCCTCTGCCTCGGCCGCGGCGCCGGGCGACGGAACAAGCTGGGACCAAATCCGTTGTGCCGAGGACGGACGGTGTTCAGTGACCAAGCGTTTGACCGAAAGAAAGCCGGTTACGGCGACAGGTTTGGGCTCGGTGTCGACCAGGCGCCTGCAGGCCGCGCAGGATGAACGGTCTTGCCAAACAGGCAACGTCCGTTCTTGATCAAAGAAAGGATAGTGGGGTGCGCAATCTGCGAGGCGTGCGGCTTCTTATCGTCGAGGATGAATGGTTGCTGGCCGACGACCTTGCACGCTATTTCAGCAATATGGGCGCGGTGATTCTGGGCCCGGCGGCCACGCTCGAACAGGCCGCGATACATACGCAGACGGCCGAGGCGGCGATCCTGGATATCGACATCAACGGCCGCCGGGTATCCCCTATCGCAGACCAATTGCTCCGGCGGGGCGTGCCCTTCGTGTTCTTCAGCGGCGTAGGCGATATCACCATTCCTGAGCATCTGCGTTGTGCCAGCAATCTTTGGAAATCCTCCACCAGCAAGGAAGTCTCCAATGCCTTGTTCCCGCCGTTCTCGCGCGACGACGACAAGCCGACCTCTCCCGACGACGTGTTCGCGCTTCTGCCCAAGCTGAGGCTGGCGGCGCGTTTGCTACTCGCAGACGTCAACGCTTCCGATCGACTGGTCGAGAGGACGCTCGAATTGGCGCTCCGCGATATCGACCAAAGGCAGGCCGGGCTCTCCACCGAGGATTGGCTGAACCGCGTCATGCACAATGTAGTCAGTTCCGGCGGTGCCGGCCTTCTGAACTGAGGCTGCAATGCCGCGACGCGCTACCGATCTATCCGTGCGCCGCGGACCGAGGCTGTCGCTCTAATACGGTCACGCTTGACGAATTTTTTGAAGCGGCTGGTCTTACCGGCGCCGGTCTTGGCCCGATGAAGAAACGCCAGATCATGTCCTCGAAGATACGAAAGAACTCTTCCCATTCGATAGCTACGAATGATTCTTCCGGTTCGCCGAAATCGATGCTTAGAACGCCACCTTCTCGCCGGCCGCGCACCCGGCTGGCCTACCTTTCCGCTCCTCTGCCTATTTGCGGATGTCGTCATGTCGATTGTCGTCTGCGCTTCGGACATAGGAGGTCTCCTGTCGATTTCGGTGCCGCCACGTTCTGCCTTCCCCGTGGCGTCGAGGGTGCCTAACACCATCCCGACGGCGGTGTTCCAGGAACAATTGCGACCGGCATCCGTTGGTGGCCATCAGCGATTGAGAGGTCCCGCATGGTTGCGCCACGAGCCGCTTGGAAAGGTTTTTTGAAGGTCGGATCCGTCACCTGTGGCGTGAAGATAATTGGCGCCACCAGCGAGGCCTCCAGGATCCATTTCAAGATACTCAATCGCAAGGACGGGCTGCCGGTCAAAAGTGCCTATGTCGATGAAGCAACCGGGGAGGCCGTTGATGCCGAGGATCAAGTGAAGGGTTTCGAAATCGACACTGACGACTACGTCCGCATCGAGCCTGACGAGATCAAGAAGCTGAAGCTTACCTCAGCCCATACATTGGAGGTCGGCGAATTTGTCGAGTTGGGCGATATCGACACACGCTACCTTGAAAAGCCCTATTACCTGATCCCTGCGGACGGCGCGGCGGCCGAGGCCTTTGAAGTGATCCGCAAGGCCATGGAAAAGAAAAGGGTCGCTGCCCGCTCTTGTGTGGTCCTCTATCAGCGCGGTCGTGAAGTCCTGATCCAGCCCTTCGGCAAAGGCATGCTTCTGACCGAGTTGCGCAGCGACAGCGAAGTAATCTCCGAGCAAAGCGTTTTCAAGGAGATCAAGAAAGTCGAATACGATTCCGACCTTACCGAAATCGCCAGCCTGCTTATCGAAAAGAAAGTGACCAGGTTCGATCCCTCGAAATTTGAAGACACTTACGAAGATGCGCTGATCGCGATGATCGAAGCCAAGCGCAAAGGCGAAGCGCCGCCAAAATCCGCTCCCCGGCCAAAGGAGAACGTCGTCAACCTTGCCGAGATATTGCGCAAGAGCCTAGCGCAGGAGGGCAGCGGGTCGCGGAAGGGCAAAGCTACCGCCTCCAAGAAGAGATCGGCCTAGTTGCCACCATCAATCGTAGCCGCGGATGTAGGTCGTTCGCGCATGCCGGACCTCCTTGCAAAGCGGGACGCGTGCCGTCACACTGGACGCGAAGAGATCGACATTCCTCAGAGGCGACGATGCCCCGCTCGAGCCAGACCACCCCTCCCACTGGTATCTTGGTGGATTTGAAAATCGCTTCACTCCTGACCGCGATCGAACAGGAGAAGGTACCCGATCGGTTGATCCGACTTGCCGTCGAATTGCAGAACGCGCTTGTCGAAAAGCGGCGGCGGGAATTGACAAACTGATCCACGAGGAACTTGGACAATGGACAATCGCTGGATAATCCCATCAGGGATGATGGTCGGTGCCGAGATCAAGCTGTCCGTCCGACAAATGTGCTCGCCGTTCCACCAGTGTCTTGAGTGACCTTTCGCCGAGTGATTCCAGCACGCCGGCGCGCGCCCGATTGAGCCGGCTTTTGACCGTCCCGATCGCGCAGCCGCATATATCGGCGGCTTCCTCATAACTAAACCCCAGCACTCCGATCAGCATCAGGATCTCACGCTGATGTTCGGGCAGCTGCTGAATGGCACGGTGAACCTCCCTGCTCTGGACGGACCATTCCTGCGTGGCTTCCGAAATCGGGCGTAAGGACGCGCAATCGAGGAGACCGGGCGCCTCCCGGACGGCGGCTTTTATTCGGGTGTAATACGTGTTGCGCATGATGGTGAAGAGCCACGACTTCATGCGTGTTCCGGGTTCGAATTTGTCGGTATTGGCAAGCCCCTTAGTCAGTGTCTCCTGCAAAAGGTCGTCGGCGTCATCGGGGACACGGCAGAAGGTTCGCGCGAAAGCCCGGAGGGCGGGTATAAGATCGACGATGGAATTCTCTTCGTTCGGCTTGTTGACCAACGCATAGCGTCCGGATGACAACGATCCAACTCCCAAACAGTACGAGTGTGAATGCAGCCTAAGCTTAATGCGCGGCTGTTTGGTTCGTTCCGCCACGCCTTAAGCTCCGGCGAATAATGTCCGGGCCGAAGCGTCGGACGACATGGCGTCGCCAGCAGCGCTTTTGGAACAAGGCTGGGTACGGGGAGTTAGGTGCCGTGACCGGCCAGCCGGGGCACAACATCGAACCGGCGAAATGGGCCGAGGCTCCGGGTCGGCGGAGTGCAAATTGCGGTTCTACTCTCGCAGGCATGTGAATGGAGCGCGCCTAGGCGGATTCCATCCGATCCTGACCTACAGACCGGACCTGACTCCATTGATTTCCGGTATCAAGGAACCAACTCGCCGTTCGCCGGTTCGGTCGCCATCCACCGGAGAGACAATTCGGCATGTCCAACGCAGCAGAGATACTCATCGAGACACTGATCGCATGGAATGTGGAGGTGGTGTTCGGCCTTCCGGGAGATGGCATAAACGGCATCATGGAAGCGCTTCGCACAAGGCGCGGAAAAATAAAGTTCATCCAGGTCAGGCATGAGGAATCGGCTGCGTTCATGGCATGCGCCTATGCAAAATGGACCGGAAAGCTGGGCGTCTGCCTGGCCACATCGGGCCCCGGCGGCACACATCTCTTGACCGGGCTCTACGACGCGAAGCTTGACCAGGCGCCAGTCCTGGCAATCACGGGAATGCAGTTTCACGATCTGATCGAGACGTTCACCCAACAGGATGTCGACCTCACACGCGTGTTCAACGACGTTGCGGTCTACAATGTTCAGGTCTCCGACGCCGCCCATATGGAAAACGTCGCCAGTCTCGCGTGCCGCACCGCTTTGGCACGCAAGGGCGTTGCTCATCTTTCGATTGCCAGCGACACCCAGGAACAGGAGAGCGAGCCGACGAAACGCTCCAAGCGCAATCGTCCCGAGCACACGCCGCAAAATATGTTCACAGGCCATATGGTGGCGCAAGACGTCGAGTTGGACAAGGCAGCAGCCGTTCTCAACGAGGCCCCGCGCGTGGCGATCCTGGCCGGCCGTGGTGCGCTGGGGGCGGCAAGCGAACTGGAGCGAACTGCCCAGCTGCTGCAGGCGCCGGTGGCCAAGGCCCTGCTCGGCAAGGCGGTGCTGCCGGACGATCATCCCTACACGACCGGTGGCATCGGCATTCTGGGAACACTGGCATCGCAGGATATGATGGAGAACTGTGACGCCGTGCTGATCGTCGGTTCGACTTTTCCATATATCGAGTACTACCCCAAACCCGGACAGGCCCGGGGCGTCCAGATTGATTGCGACGCGCAACGGATCGGCCTGCGCTTCCCGGTAGAGGCGGGGCTCGTCGGCGATGCGGCCGAGACATTGCGCGCGCTCAACCGGCGGCTGACGCAGAAGCCTTCCAATGAATTTCTGCTGCGGGCGCAGGACAACATGGGCAAGTGGCGCGAAATGATGCGGCAGTCCGAGGACGCGCAGGCCCATCCCGTAAAACCACAATTGGTCGTCCGCGCATTCGGAGAAAGATTGGCCAGCAATACGGTGCTGGCAACCGATTCAGGCCAGAATACCGAACTGGCGGCACGCCATGTCGACTTGCGCGAGGGCCAGGCATTTGGCCTCTCGGGCGCTTTGGCGTCGATGTCCTGCGGGCTAGCCTACGCAATCGCCGCCGGGATCGCATTCCCTGGCCGACCGGTCGCCGCCATCGTCGGTGACGGTGGCCTCGCCATGCAGCTCGGCGAATTCTCCACCGCGGTGCGTTACGGCGTTCCGCTGAAGCTTCTGGTCCTCAAGAACAATATGCTCAACCAGATCGCGTGGGAGCAGATGATGTTTCTCGGCAACCCGCAATTCGGCTGCGAACTGGCGCCGATCGACTTTGCCAAGGCGGCCGAGGCAATGGGCGCAAAGGGGTTGCGCATCGATCGGGCCGACCAGATCGAGGCTGTTCTGGACGAAGCGTTCGCCGTCGACGGCCCGGTGATAGTCGAGGCGCTTGTCGATGCCTATGAACCGATGATGCCGCCCAAGATGCCGTCCCACTATGCCAGGAATTTCCGGAAGGCCCTGCCGCAGACGCCGGGCCACGAACAGATCGAAGAGAATATCGCCCGGGAGCCCGCCAGATCTATGATGGATGTCTGACGGGTGCGGGTCCAACAAGGAGAATCCGCCATTGCGCTTTTTCGCGGCACTTGTGATTTCAGTTCTGTTTCAGCTGTCGCCCAGCCATGCTCAGACTGCGGGGCCGCGGGCAGCGGGCGACTTGTCCCTGCCCTTGGATCCGTTGGATCAGGATGCGCCAGATCAGGGTCAATTCGATTTCAGCAACGGGTTTACGCGGGTCGCCATCATCTCCATTGACGACCTTCCCCCGGACGTCAAGATGCAGGCCGAGCGTATCGTTGCCCAGACCACCGCGGATGACCTGCGAGCCTTGCAGAACTCGATCGACGGGTCCCAGCAGGCAACGGCGGCGCTAACGCAGAATGGGCTGAACTCCTCCCAGGTCATCGCGGCCAACGTCGATGGAGACGGTACGCTTACGCTGGTCATTCAGACCACGACATAGAGATCATCCGGAGTTCGAGCCATGGTCACTTCCCGATGCTCAACCGGCAGATTGGATGGGCCCATCACGGGCTACATGCCGCGATCTGGAACATATAGGCAGTACGAGCGCTGGGGCTTGGCGTCCCCGCCGGGCTTGCATTCGTGAAAATATTCATCGTGCGAGCGTTTGATGCGGTGATCGCTGTAGGGGATCAATTCTCCGGTCGACAGCTGATATCCGTTCCGGGTTTCCTTCACGTCCGAAGCAGGCGCCTGGTAGCAGTCGACACCCGAACAGCAGGAGCTGTCATATTGCCATCCGGCCGGGGCCTGGTGGGCGGCGGCCGGAACGACGTGGAACGCCAGGGCAAGAACCGTAGCCAGCGTGCGCCGGGAACCCTGGCTCGATGTTCCTTGCAGGGGCACCGGCGTTCCTTGATCCTTGGACCTTCTGCTCATTGCCGTTGACCCCTATTGCGTGAGGCCTGATGCACGTCGATCGACCCAAGCTATCCCGGTGGCTTCCGGAGCCCGCTGCCCGGGGGGAGAGGCAGCGAGCCACTGGGGACTGACCGGAGGGGGGAAGGCATCCGGCCGCGTCCCTAACAGCGATCATGGCACAATGTTCCAGCGGTTTCCGGTTTCGGCGGAACGCATCTCAATGTGCCCACAACTGCCGCCGCAGCCACGCAGCGATCCTGTTGCCGGTCAAGATCCTGCGGACCCGCGCAGAAACCCACCCTGCCTGCATGGTGGAGCCGACATGACAGCTGCACACGATATCGTGCAATTGCCAGTCGGAGAGTTCGAAGAAGCGCTTGGCTTCGCCGTAGCTGTCATTGCTCAGGCCGCATGCACGCAACAGCGAATCTTCGAACGCGACCGTGATCGGCGAGCCTGCGGCGCGCGCTTCCTGCCGCACCGAGGCGCGCATGTGTTCGGTGCCGGTAAGCGCGGCGAGGCATCGCGACGGGTTCTCCCCGAGAAGGTCGGCCCAACGTTGCAACCTCTGCGTCCTGGTCATGCGCGGGGCAGGCACCGAGGCGTTTACCTCAGCGATCGCCTGCAATTGATCGAGTGTCTGGTGTTTCATGGCTGGCTCCTGTTGCTCGCTCCAGCATCCTTCGCCGGAATCTCGCGGTAAGGTGCGGTCGTGGAAGCCCGCGCCGTCCTGAGGGAAAGAGGCGCGGGCCGATCTGGTGTTTCCACCGATCTTCCGCAGACACCACGCGGCGGCATCTGAAGCGATCCAGAACTGCCAGCGTCGACCAATGTTCCACGCCCGCGTGTATTATTTGGATGATCTTGCCAAGGACGGCCGGGCCTCCGAACCAATCACCCGCCGGCTGACCCGTCATTGGAATTCTGCGGCTCGGACGGCGCATGTCAGGGACGACGCAAGCCGAGGACGAGGCTGGTCAACGTAGCGGTCGCGCAAGCCACTGCAACCAGCGTCACGATCCCGGCGGAGTTGCCTGTACCAAATGGGTCGACGTCTTTCGATGGCAACTCACCTGTCGCAGGCACGTCCCCGTGCGCCAGCGCGCCCAGATCCGATCTGCTTGCCGTGCCGAACCGAGTAGGCGCGCGTGAATTCCGCACCGAGAAGAAAAATTTCCGCTGAATAGTAGACCCACAACAATATGACGAGGAGACCGCCGGCGGCTCCGTAGGACGACGCGATGGCGCTGGAGCCGATATACCAGCCAATAAACGATTTTCCGACAGTGAACAGAAAAGCAGTGACGACAGCACCGATGCCGACATCGCGCCATGTCAAGTTTCGATCGGGCAGGATTTTGTAAATCGCGGCGAACATCATCGAGATCAGCACGAACGACGAGACCAGATTGATGGCGGCGAGGATCAGGGCGCCAAACGGCATGTGAGCGTTGATGATATCGCCTAACACCGCGATCGCCGCGCTGGCCGCGAGCGATACGAGCAGCATGAAACCCAGTGCAGCGACCAGGCCCAGACTTGCCGCCCTTGCACGCATAAGGCGCGACAACGAAACACCCTGCGGTTCAACCTTCCATATCGTGTTCAGCGACTGCTGCATCTCGCCAAAGACACCTGAAGCGGTTACGAGCAAGGTGGCGATGCCGATCAGCGCCGCCAAGGTCCCGGACGATTTTCGGGACGCGCTTGCCAGTACGCTCCGCAGGAGGTCTGCGCTTTCCGGCCCCATCAGACCCGACAGCTGGGCAGACAAGGCCACTTGGGCGGCCTCGTGACCGAAAGCAAGGCCGGCGATCGCGACGACGATGAGCAGTATCGGCGCCAGTGACGTCGTGGCGTAGAACGCAATCGCAGCGCCGTGGCTTAGCGCATTGTCGTTGACAAAGCCCACGGCACTTTCGCGCACCAGGTTCCAGGTGTCCGTGATCAGGGGTCGCATGGTCGAGACCGTAAGCCGTGCCTGCAATGGCGTTCACTAGCAATGCGCGCGGACTGCCTATGTTCCCGTTGCCGGCGATGTGGTCACTTCAAATGCGCCTCGCGGCCGATGCCAACATTGCGCTGCTTTCGCATACGGCCAGGCGACAACCGCGTCATCCTCGTCGCTTTCCCTGAATCCGATGCGGTTCGGCTTCGCCTGTCATCTGGGAGAGTTCGGTCATCGGACACAGCAAACGCGGCCGCTTCGGATCGGAGATATCGAGCATATCCCAAGGGATGCGATAGAAGCCATCGCGCCGCCGCAGCCTGAAAAGATCGAGCAATGCCGAGCCGATAGAGAAAGCAGAAAGCCGCTCCAGCGCGGCATAGATGCCAACGTGAAATTCGGTCACCACGAGATCGCCGCCCACCTGTTCGGCGTGTATCTCCTCTATATGGCCTACGCTTTTGCCGCGTAGCGACAGCACGCGCCTGCCGGCAAGATGTTCGAGGTTGACGGTGGTGGTCATGCCTACGCCCCCGGTATGCGACCGATGAAATGATCGCGCAGCCAATCCTGCCAGTCGAAGATCGACGTCTCGCGCCCGTCGATGTCGAACTCGATATCGAGCCCGATATCGCGCACCTTCTTCCAGGAAATCCGGTGCGGCTCGCTATGGCGGTCTCCCCCAAGCCACGCGGCAAGCCGGGCTGCCCAGCGACCGGGCCGTGCGCCGAGGCGACGCGCAAGGGTGATCGAGCCGAGCTCGGCCGCGACAATCCGGGGCGGCTTTCCGGGCCGCAGCTCGGCAACCAGCCCGTCGACCTTGCCGATCTTCACTCCCTTCCGGTCGAGTACTTGTTTGTCGAGGACATCGCGCAGCAAGTTCATCATACGTCTCCGAATATCTGCAGCGGAATCGTCACCACCGCGAGCACGAAGGCGAGCGTGATGATGAAGATGACGGCGGCGTTTGAGACGATGCCGTTGCGGTGCGCGCCGACATAGCGCTCGTCGTTGAGCAGAAAGAGGAATGGAACCACGGTCAGCGGCAGGCTGGCGGCCGTTAGCGCCATCGAGAATATGGTGAGCTTGAGCGGGTCGAGTCCCAGCATGATGGGAATGGCGGCCAGAAACAATGAAACAGTATAGACGGTGCTGAACCCGGGATCGTCACGCGGTTTGAGATCCTCACCCCAATCCCAGCCGAAACCTTGCGCCACCAGATAGGCCTGTTGCAGCCCGACTTCGACCGCCGCGCCGAAGCAGGCAATGCCGAGCGAAGCGACGAACAGCACAAAGCCCCAAAAGCCGAATATCGGTATCAGCATCAATGGCAACTGATGATAATCATCCACCTGCACGATGCCATGCGTTGCAAGCACGAGCGCGGATACGATCAGCACGCTGACCGAGATCGTGCCGCCGAAGGTCATGCCGAGCCAGGCAATCGCCCGGTTGACCCCAAGATAGCTCTTGTCCCATTTGTCCTCGATCGCTCCCGAGGAATAGAACATGAACAGGTATGGCGATATCGAAGCACCCAGAATGCTCACAGCCATGAACCAGTAATTTGCCGCGTCGTGCGCTGGCAAAGAAGGCACTGCGCCAGCCGCGACCGCCTTCCAATCCGGCTTCAGCATGACCGCGCCGACGACGAAACACAGCGTCACCAGACCGAGGATCGAGACGCCTTTCTCGATGAGGCCGAACGTGCCTTTCCAGAGCATCAGCCATGCCAGCAAGGCAGCCGGCAGTGCCCACCACTGAAAACCGATGCCGGTGGCCAGTTCCAGCGCGATCGAAACGCCGCCGATCTCTGCCGACATCACCAGGAAGTTGACCAGCAAAGTCGCGAGCAAAGGCCACAGGAAAACTTGGAAGCCAAACCTCTCCCGAATTCCGTCGGCAATCGTGTGCTGGCTCACAGCGGCAAACCGCCCGGCCATCTCGACGAGAAAAATGATGCAGAACGTGCCGAGAACCACTGCCCATATCAGGTGGAAACCAAAGGTCGCGCCGGCCTGGGCGGCAGTCGCCATCGACCCCACTTCGAGAAAGCCGCCAACGCTGGTAACGACGCCGAGCGATATTTCCAGAAGCTTCTTCATGGTTTCGGCGCAAAATATCTGGCGTAAGCGGCAGCCAGGGCGCGGGCAGCCGCCTGAGCGTCGTCCTGTGCGTTTCGCACCTCGGAGCGACTGCCGGTTTGCAGCCCCGCTTCGCCCCGCGCGACCGCTTCAGACATCCGGCCCACGGCGGCGGCCAACGCGGCCTGTTCGGCAGGTTCGGCTGATCCGGCGGACCTGAGTTGCGACTGGACGTCGGCAAGCGTCTTGCCGACGGATTGCAGGGTGCGGAGCGTATATCGGGACGGCGCCTCGCCTGCTGCCCAGACATCAAGCGTCATCGCCACCGTCTGGGCCGCCGATGCGGCAGTTCGCGATTGCTGGTCGATCTGATCGGAAGGCGAACATGCGGTGCAAATCGCAAGCGTCAGCAACCACATGGGGCCAAGAGGGCCAGCTTGGCCTTTGCCGTCGATTGCAAGGCATTGGATGCGCCACACGGTAAGCTCCCCGCGCCAGAGACAAGCATCCGGCGTTTTGCCTTGACCTAGCGCGCCGCGACAGTGCGTCAACGGGACCGAAGTCCTGCAGGCCCTCGTATCGGGCCTGGCAAGTCGGCCTGTAGCCTGAACACCCGTAGCCAAGTCACATGACGGAGGAACAATCGTCGCTGCGGCAAGTTGGATCGTTGCAATACATCGTCAGTCGCTTGGGCAGGGAAAGAGACGAAAATGACTTCGGAATCGCGTCGCTCGCCACGCAAACCGTATGGCGGACCGGCCGGCGGCTGGGGCTCCGCAAAATCTGTCACAGCAATCACGGTCCAGGAACACGTGCCTCTCAAAGGGCCGAAGCTGCTGGCGGTGCAGAACAAGCCGGAAGGCTATATGTGCGTCAGCTGTGCCTGGGCGAAGCCGGCCAAGACGCACCCGCTCGAGTTCTGTGAGAACGGCGCGAAGGCGACGGCTTGGGAAGTCACGTCGCGGCGCGCCGGCCCAGATTTTTTCGAGAAGCACACTCTGGGCGAACTGGAACGCTGGGCGGACCATGATCTGGAGGAACAGGGGCGGTTGACCCATCCCATGCGCTGGGATGCAGCCACGGACAGGTACCTACCGGTGGCGTGGAGCGAAGCATTCGCCGAGATCGGACGGGAACTGCGTGCGCTCGATCCGCGGCAGGTCGACCTCTACACCTCAGGGCGCGCCTCGCTCGAGACCAGCTACATGTATCAGCTGTTCGCTCGCATGTATGGCAGCAACAATCTGCCCGACAGTTCGAACATGTGCCACGAAAGCTCGTCGGTGGCTCTTCCCGAAAGCATCGGCGCCTCTGTCGGCACGGCTATCCTGTCGGACTTCGAAAACACCGACTGCATCTTCTACATCGCCCAGAATGTCGGAACGTCGTCGCCTCGCCTGCTCCACGATCTCCAGGACGCGGTCCGGCGCGGCGTCAAGATCGTCACCTTCAACCTGCTTCACGAGCGCGGACTGGAGCGCTTCGTCAATCCGCAGTCGCCCGTCCAGATGCTGACCGGAAAAGAGACGAAGATTTCATCGGAATATTACCAGGTCAACAATGGCGGCGACATCGCGGCACTGTTCGGAGTCTGCAAGGCGCTGATCGAAGCCGACGACATTCTGAAGGCCTCCGGCACAAGCATCGTTGCGGGAGAGGATGGCACGCCGAAAGATCCCGGCAATGCGGCAATGGTCGCGTTCGCGGCCTCAATGCGCGCAGCCGACAAGAAACACGTGCTCGACCACGATTTCATCAACCAGCACACGACCGGGTTTGAAGAATTCGCTGAGGCGTGCCGTGGTCATCGCTGGGAGGAGCTGGAGCGCGTTTCCGGCCTCAGCCGCGACCAGATGATGCAGGCCGCTGCGACCTATGCCAACGCCGATGCAGTGCTGTCCGTCTATGGCATGGGGCTGACGCAACATCTGATGGGCGTCCAGAACGTCCATATGGTGTGCAATCTCGCCTTGCTGCGCGGCAATATCGGCAAGCCCGGGGCTAATATCTGCGCCGTGCGTGGACATTCCAACGTGCAGGGCCAGCGCACCGTCGGGATTACGGAAAAGCCGGGTCTCGTCCCATTGGACAAGCTCGCCGAGCTGTATGGCTTCCAACCGCCGCGCTGGACCGGCCACTCGACGGTGGAGACATGCGAAGCCATCATGAATGGCCAATCCCGTGCTTTCATCAGCCTCGGCGGCAATTTCCTGAAAGCGGTCCCAGATACCGACGCAATGGAAGAGGGATGGCGCAAACTGCGCCTGAGCGTTCAGATCGCGACGAAGCTCAACCGTAGCCATGTCGTGCATGGCGAGATCGCCTACCTGCTCCCCTGTCTGGGGCGTATCGAAGTGGACGAACAGGCGACAGGCCCTCAAGCGGTCTCCATGGAAAGCTCCATCGCCCATTTCCATGGGTCGCGCGGCCAGGCTCAACCCGCGAGCACGGAACTCCTTTCGGAACCGGCCATCGTCGCCGGCATCGCCAAGGCCACGCTCGGTGACACCAAGGTTCCATGGGACGCCTGGGTCGGCAACTATGCCGAAATACGGGACGCCATCGAGCGCACCTACCCCGAAACCTTCAAGGACTTCAACAAGCGGCTTTTCAAACCTGGCGGCTTCGCCAGGCCGTTGCCGGCGCGCGAGCGCAAATGGGTGACACAAAGCGGCAAGGCGAATTTCATCACGCCGGAAAGACTTTTTCCGGAGCTGGGGACTGAGCGGAGCGCCGATGTCCTCCATCTCGCGACGCTTCGCTCCAACGACCAGTTCAACACCACGATCTACGGTTACAGCGACCGTTTCCGCGGCATCAGCGGCACGCGCCGGGTCGTGTTCCTGAACCGAAAGGACATTGCGCGTCTGGGGCTCGCCGAGGGCGAGAACGTCGACCTGACGACAGCAATCGACGCGGCGACAGCTCGCACGGTGACCGAACTGAAGGTCGTCGCCTATGACATCCCGAAAGGTTGCTGCGCGGCCTATTATCCAGAGACGAACCCGCTGTTCCCGCTGGCTCATCACGACCCCAAGTCGAAGACGCCTTCCTACAAACTCTTGCCGGTCCGTCTCAGCCGATCGCCCACCGCTCCGGATGGTTGAATTTCAGAGCGGTATCCTTCCACCAGGACCGCTCTATCTCTTTGTTTAACGCAATTCCTGGCCGAACCGCTTAGTCGTTCCTGGAATTGCTCTCGGGCGGAGGGCCGCTTGGCAGAGAAGGTTTCCAGCTTTTCGAAGGCAGCGTTCGCGCTGGCGGGCCTTCTGTTCTTTGCCGCCTCTGGCGCCATTCTGGGGTGGTTCGGGGAGCCGAGAGAGCTTCGCCTCGACCCGCCCGTCGCGGCCGATCTCGACCGCTTCAAACTGATGCCCAACGGCATCAGCGGATCGCCACCTGAGAGTTACTTCGCAATCGGCAAACCTTATGAATCTGACGCCTGGAACCTCAGCCAGGGCAAGCGGCTTTATGCGTGGTTCGGTTGCGGCTCGTGCCATGGCGACGGCCGTGGCGGCGTCGGTCCCTCCTTCCTCGATGGCTGGTGGCTTTACGGCCCCGAAATGGTCTCGATCGTCGCCTCCATTCGGGACGGCCGCCCGCATGGCATGCCAGCCTTTCGCGACCGGATGACCTCGGAACAGATATGGCAGCTTGCCGGGTATGTGCAGACGATCGGGTCCTACAAGCCGAAGGTGGCCGCGCCGAGCCGCAACGACGACAAGCAGACCCGCCCGGCCGAGAATCGCGGTCCGGCGAAAATACTCTTCGACGAAGGGCCGGCGGGCGTTCACCCGGACCAGGGGCCGACACCTTGAAGACGCACCGCGCCCTCCCGCTATCCGTCCTTGTCCTCGCGTTGGGCTGCGGCGGCTATCAGTCGGCGCTCGGCGCCAAGGGCGGCCCGGCGATCCATGTCGAGCACCTCATCGTCGGCATCGTCGCGGTATGCACGGTCATCTGGATCCTTGTCATGATCATGCTTGGCTTGGCGCTCGTGCGTGCACGCCGCAGCGTTGTGAGCCAAGAGACCGGATCCGAAAAGCCGCTGACCGTGGCGGTATCGGCGGCGATCGCCGCGACCGTCGTCATCATCGCCGGGATGACCATCGCCAGCTTCTACACCACGCGCAACATCGGTCTTCCCGACAGCACCGCCCTGACCATCACCGTACGGGGACAGCAATGGTGGTGGCAGGTCTTTTATGCCGATTCCCCGGCAGGCCCTGGCTTTCAGACCGCCAATGAAATCCACATACCCGTCGGCAGGGATGTGCGGCTCCGGCTCGAAAGCCCCGACGTGATTCACTCCTTCTGGGTGCCGAGCCTCGCGGGCAAGCAGGACCTTGTCCCCGGGCGGTCCAACAGCTTGCTGCTCAGGGCTGAAAAGCCGGGCGTCTATCGCGGGCAATGTGCGGAGTTCTGCGGCCTCCAGCACAGCCACATGGCCATCCTGGTGATCGCCGAAACGCAGGCCGCCTTTGAAGGCTGGGCCGCAACCCAACGCCTGGACGCTGCCGGGTCGGCCGATCCCGACATAGCCGCCGGGCAGGCGTCGTTCATGGCAAAACCCTGTGCTGCCTGCCACACGGTCCGCGGCACGCCTGCCGGCGGCACGACCGGACCTGACCTCACGCATGTTGGCGGCCGGCGGACGATCGCCGCCGGGCTGCTGGAAACCACCCGCGGCTCGCTGGCGGCCTGGATAGCCGATCCGCAGACGCTCAAACCCGGAAACAACATGCCGATGGTTCCGCTGACCAGCATCGAGCTGCGAAATATCTCCGCCTATATGGAGAGCCTTAAATGACGCAGGATGGCGACGGGCTCCGTGACAGTTCAATGGAAGCGTCCGAACTCCACCGTCGCCTCACGGCGATCTGGTCGACGCCGTCCGGGCTGTGGGGCGCGCTGTCCACGGTCGATCACAAGATCATCGGCCGGCGCTACGTCACCACGGCCTTCGTCTTCCTGGCCCTGGGTGGGGTGCTGTCGCTGTTGATACGGCTGCAACTCGCGCAACCCGAAGCCCGCTTCATCGGCCCGGATCGCTACAATCAGATCTTCACGATGCACGGCACGAACATGATGTTCCTCTTTGCCGTGCCCGTCATGCAGGCAATGGCGATCTATCTCGTGCCGTTGATGGTGGGAACGCGCAACATCGCCTTCCCCAGGCTCAACGCGTTCTCCTACTGGGTGTATCTCGCTGGCGGGCTACTGCTCTGGATCGCTTTCGCTGTCGACACCGGTCCCGATGTCGGGTGGTTCGCCTATGTACCCCTCGCCGGCCCGGAGTACGGCGCCGGAAAGCGGGCCGATATCTGGGCGCAGATGATCACCTTCACCGAGGTATCGGCCCTCGCCGTGGCCGTCGAAATCGTCGTCACCGTCTTCAAGCAACGCGCCCCGGGCATGTCACTCGACAGGATTCCGCTGTTTGTCTGGTCGATGCTGGTCACGTCGTTTCTCGTCATCATGGCGATGCCAGCGATCATGGTCGCCAGCTCCTCCCTTATCCTGGATCGCCTGGTAGGTACGCATTTCTTCAACCCCGCCGAAGGTGGCGACGTGCTGTTGTGGCAGCACCTATTCTGGTTCTTCGGCCACCCGGAAGTCTACATCATCTTCCTGCCGGCGGTGGGGATGGTTTCGACCATCGTGGCGACATTCACGCGGCGGCCCGTGTTCGGTTACCTGGGCATGGTCATGGCCCTGATCGCCACCGGCGTCCTGGCGTTCGGGCTATGGGTTCATCACATGTTCGTCGCTGGGCTGCCGCGCCTCGGGGAGAGTTTCTTCACCGCTTCAAGCATGGCCATCGCCGTTCCGGCGGGGCTGCAGATCTTCTGCTGGCTGGCAACGATGTGGGCCGGCCGGCCCGTGTTCAAGACGCCGTTCCTGTTCGTCATCGGCTTCATGGTCATATTCGTCATCGGCGGCCTGACCGGGGTGATGGTGGCCTCCGTTCCCTTCGACACGCAGGTTCACGACACCTATTTCGTCGTCGCCCATTTCCACTATGTGCTGGTCGGCGGCGCGGTGTTTCCGTTGCTGGGCGCGGTCTATTACTGGTTTCCGAAGTTCACCGGGCGAATGATGAGCGAGACGCTTGGCCGCTGGATATTCGGCCTGATCTTCACGGGGTTCAACCTGACTTTTTTCCCCATGCACATTCTTGGCCTGCAAGGCATGCCGCGCCGCATCTACACCTACCAGCCGGAGATGCCCTGGTCCGGTTTGAACCTGTTCATCAGCCTCAGCGCCGCCATCCTCTCATTGGGTTTCCTGCTGTTTTTCGTCGACGCCATACGCAGCGCCAGATCAGGATCCTTGGCGCCAGCCAATCCTTGGGGCGCCAGGACGCTGGAATGGGCCACCTCGTCGCCACCGCCCTCCTACAATTTCGCGCGGCTGCCGGTAGTGGATCGCCACGATCCCTTGTCCGATGACATCGAAGCTGTGCCGGTCGCCAGCGGACTGCGGGTCGACCGCCGGGAACTGCTGACCAGCAGCGTCGTTCACGCATCGCCGGAAGCGCGTGAGGCGTCGCCCGGAGACTCCATCTGGCCCCTATGGGCGGCACTTGCCACCACGCTGATGCTGATCTGGTCGATATTCAGCCCGTGGGCCGTCGTCTGGGGCTCGATACCGCTGGGGATCACGCTCATCGGCTGGTTCTGGCCGAAAGGCGTGCCGGAGGACGAAGCATGAAGGAAAAAATCGTCATCGATCTCGCCGATCTCCCGCCGCATGGCCTCGGCTCCGCCAGCCAGAGTTGGTGGGGAACCCTAGCCTTCATGCTGATCGAAGGCACCGGCTTTGCCCTGGCCATTGCTGTCTATCTCTATCTGATGAGCCTGGCGCCGCTGTGGCCTCTGGATACCGCACCGCCTGACCTTTTGGCGGGGACGATTCTTACGGTGTTCCTGGTGCTGAGCGTCCTGCCCAACATCCTCGTCAATCGCTGGGCGCGCCAACAGGATTTGCGCAAGGTCCGCATCGGGCTGATCGTCATGTCGCTGGTCGGCATTGTGCCGCTGATCCTACGCGCCTTCGAATTCCCCGCGATGCACATCAAGTGGGACCAGAACGCCTATGGCTCGATCGTGTGGGTCATGCTCGGCCTCCACACCACGCATATACTGACCGATGTGGTCGAGACCCTGGTGCTGACCTGCCTGATGTTTTCACGACACGCCGACAATCCGCGCCGCTTCGGTGACGTCAACGACAATGCGATGTACTGGAACTTCGTGGTCGCGACGTGGTTGCCGATGTATGCCTGCCTTTATTGGGTCCCACGGCTTTGACCAAAACCTGGCTAAGACACATCGGACTTCTGCTTCCCCTCGCGGCCTGGGGGCTCAGCACCCAGTTTGGGCAGGTCACGCCCTATTTGGATTGCCGGCAGAATGTCTCTTGGACCGCGATCTTCTGCGGCCTTCTGATCGTCTTCGCGATCGCAGGCATCGTCGTGTCGCGAGTTGGATTGCAGGGACTGGGAAAAACCGGGCGATTCGTCGTCGATACCGGCTTCCTTATCGCGCTCGCCTTTTTGTTCGCGCTGGCCCTGCAGGGGACGGCCGCAATGGTGCTGGACCCATGCCAACGCTGATCCGCACGTCAATCCTGTTCATGGTCGCCACTCCGGCCATGGCGCATAGCGACGAGACGCATGGTGCTGGAGGGTCCTGGACGTTCGATCCATGGATCGTCACGCCGCTCGCGGTCCTCGCTATACTGTTTGGACTGGGCGTGACAAGGCTGGCGTGGCGAACCAGACGGCCCGGCGCCACGCTGATCAGTGCGCTGCTTTATGCCGGCGGCTTGCTGACGCTCGCCGGCTCGCTGATGTCCCCACTGCACTGGCTGGGGGAACATCTTTTCACCTTCCACATGATCGAGCATGAGGTCGTCATGGCCGTCTCGGCTCCGCTGATCGTCTTCGCGCGGCCGGCCGGAATCCTGCTATGGGGATTGCCCAGGCGCGCGCGCCACATGGCTGCTGCGGCAATGCGCTCGCCCCTGCTGCGACGGCCATGGGATTGGTGCACGAGCGCGGCGAATGCGACGATCCTTCACGGCGTGGCTATCTGGGCGTGGCATGTGCCGATCCTGTTCGACACGGCCGTGACAGATGCGACCCTGCACCGGCTCCAGCATCTCAGCTTCCTCGCCACGGCGATACTGTTCTGGTGGGCGATGGTCTGGAGAAGCGACCATGGGGTCGCCGCATGGCATCTGTTCGTGACCATGATCCACACCAGCGTGCTCGGGGCGTTGATGGCGTTGGCGCCGCGCGTGCTCTACGTCGCGCAGACGCAGACGGCCATGGCGTGGGGACTGACACCCCTGGAAGACCAGCAACTGGCGGGCATGATCATGTGGGTGCCGGCCGGCACCATCTATGCGGGTGTGGCAATGGTCATGCTGGCGCTCTGGATCCGTGGCTCAGGCGACAGGGGGATGCAAAATGCCTGACCATCCTGCCTTTATCTCCGGCCCGGTCGGCTTCATCGCCGTGACCGTTCTTGCTGCGTCGGCCGCGCTTGTCGCGACGAATGTCGTGCGCGACAACAACACCAAGGCGGCCACCGCCAGGATGATGACCGGCGGCAATGCCGACCATGCTCCAGAGATTTTCCGTCGCTACGGTTGCTCGGGTTGCCACACCATCCCCGGCATAGAAGGTGCCGACGGCCAGACCGGCGCGCCGCTGACAGAACTATCGAAGCGCGTATACATTGCCGGCGTGCTGGAAAACCGTCCCGACAATCTCGTCGCCTGGATCGTCTCGCCGAAAACCTTCTCTCCCCGAACGGCAATGCCCGTAACAGGAATCTCGGAGCGAGAAGCCCGCGACCTGGCCGCGTATCTTTACGCTCAATGACACCTACCCGGCGCGCCGGCCTGGCGGATCCTGGTAGTCGTAGACCGGAAAGCAGATCGACCCGCGACGGTGGGGCCTTACGGATGCGGCGTGGCTACGGCCGACAGGGCTTTGATGTAGCGTGCGATCGCCCGACGGTCGCTGTCGGGCAACATGGCGGTGTTCTTCACGACGTCGGCCATGGACGATCCAACCCGGCCGTGATTGGGCGTCTCGCCGGTTTCGAGCATGGTGGCGATGTCATCCTCGGTCCATTCGCGCAGTCTTGCCTGGGTGATGTTGGGAACGAAGCCGGTGCCTTGCGGGTCGACACCGCCCGCAAACCGCGTATCCGGTTTGATCGCACCGAAAACGTTGCGCGCGGAATGACATTCGGCGCAATGAGAGACCGTTTCAACCAGGTAGGCACCCCGGTCATGCACGGGATCTCCAGTGAGGTGGCTGGCGTTCTGTCCTTGGCGAAAAAACATCAGCTTCCATAGCCCGACGGACCGGCGGATGCGGAAAAGAAGCTTCGGGCGGTGCGGCGGCGCGCGCCCGGCCACTTTGGGGAGGGTCCGTAAATAGGCGTACAGATCTTTTACATCCCCCACCTTCATCCCGGTAAAACTCGTATAGGGAAATACCGGATAATAATGCTCCCGCGAAGGCGAGACGCCGCCGATCAACGCGTTCGCAAGATCCGCGACCGTCCACGCCCCAATGCCGTCCACTGGATCGGGGGAGATATTGGGCGGCCGAAATGTGCCAAAGGGCGAGGCGAGCGCCAAGCCGCCTCCGAGTTTCAAATCATCGGGTTGCCCGGGAGTTGTATGACAGGAAGCGCAGCCACCCGCAGCGAAGACAAGCTGGCCGCGCGCTTCATCGCCGGCCTCAGAAAACAACGGATCATCAGGCGAATACGGCGCCTGAACTTCGGTCAGATACCACAAAGTGGCCGAAGCGAGCCCCGTGGCCGCCAGAACCGCCACAGCAAGTGTAGGCCAAGAGGGCAGTCGCATTGGGACTTTTCCGCCGTATCCGCGCACGGCCGGATCTGTGCAGGCCGTCAGCGATCAGCTGAAGGGCTCATCAGGGCCGGACTTGCTGGTTTTTCGTGGATTCACGGCGGCAGCCTCCCGCTGCAGGTCAGCGAAGTCGACCGTCGCCACCACCGTGCCATGTTCGTCGCGCGCACCCACGGCCCATCCGAGCGGCGCTTCGCCCCGTGACAGTGCGTCTTGCCACAGGTCCTCGGCGGAGCGTTTGCATTCCTCAGCAGCTGCCTGAACGCTTGGAAACGACAAGCCGGTTACCGCGCGGATCCGGCCCTTTTCCTGGTATTCGAGGGTGTACAGGGACGCCTCCCGATTGTTGGGCTCGGAGGGTCCGTTTGGGGCGCCGTCCTCGAATTGGGCCGCATGGAGCAGCATGACCTTGGCCCTCGCAATCAACTCGCCGTCGGACAGGGTCGTCGGGGCGTCCAGGGTCACTGCGATCTGTTCGCCTCCCTCGCCCTGGAACTCCACCACCGGAGTGCCGGCATGGTCGACAGTGGTAGCCACGATTTGCATGCGATCCTCCTGCTACATCTGGTCGTTGTAAAGCGTCTTGGTCTTGCCTACCTGCCGGGCCAACTCGCCGAATGACGGGACTCCGGCTTCGTACTGCCCCCGATTGGCCAACAACAAAAGCCGCAGCGAAAAACAGATCGCGTCCCGGTTGGCGGGTGACATATCTTCGTAAACGCGCTCATCGCTGGTCACGGAGGCTTCGGCCTTGCGCAAAGCCACATCGATGTCATCGACCGACAACATGCCGCGATGGACGAGCGCGTTGTTGATTGCCGCGACCGCCATCATTAGGCCTTCGAGTTGGAGGTTCGCCGCGTTCATGTCCGATCCTTGACGTAGGCGCCGGGCTGACGACCCGATTTCGGCGCCTTGGCGTCTTTCGAATGCTCTGAAATGGCCGGCCCAGCGCCGGAGACTTTCTCCGTTGCCGGAGACGGCGTGGGATGGCGGCTCTGCCTTACCGCCGAGCGCGACCCGGGGACCGGAGCGGCTGGGACCTTGTCTGAGGGCATCACGGGACTCCTTGAATTGGCCTATCGAAACTTCCTATGCGAACGGAGGTTCCACCGTCGAAGCGGCAGCATTCTGCGTGTCGGCCGTTACCAAGGCCCGCTAGCGTAGCACGCCGGCCACGATCCCCAACTCGAGAGCCTCCCTGGCGTGGATGTAACAGTTTTTGGTCGCCCGCCGATAAAGCTCATCGGGGCTGAGCGTGCTTCCGGCGACGAGTTCCGTGAAGCCCTCCTTCTCCAATTGCTCCGCTGTCTCGAGCAAAGCCAGCTGCTCGCGAATGATCTGGATGCAAGACTTCATCGGGCCGTTAAGGGTTATGTTCGTCTCCATGCGCCGTTCATGCACAAGCAGAACCGCGTCCTCGGTAAGGAAGCGGCACGGCTTCGGGAAAGCGGCAAACACAGTCACGCCAGCCGAGTAGACATTCGTCTTGCCGACGCAATAAGCATTGCGGCCGCTGTGGCGACGAAAGAGCCGGACCTCATGAGCTATGCGTCGCGCCGCGTCGGCATCGCCGCCATTGGTGTTCAGTTCCATCAACATGTCCTGGCCACTATCGCGCACGTCTTGTAGGCGCCCAAGGAAGAAAGGCACCGTGCCCTCGTTGATCAGGCCGTTGATGGAAATGTTGGGCTCGAACAGCAGCTGCCGTTGGCTCGGGCCCTGGCCCGACGGCATTGCCTCCTCACGTGCGCCCCGCTCGGGTCGCGCGTCTTCATGGATAGTCATGTAGCGTTCCTCGATCGAGCCAATCAGGCCGCTTCTTGCAGGGCCCTTTGATTGACGCCCGCATCACCGAGCTTCGTCAGCGCTTCATCCGTCGCCTTCTCTTCCTTGAGCGTCTGCTCCAAAAGCGGAACCGCATCCTTCAGGCCAAGCAGGCCCGCCCAGGTCACCAAGGTCCCATAGCGGGCGATCTCGTAGTGTTCGACGGCCTGCGCTGCGGCTGTGAGCCCGGCATCGAGGGCCGGCGCATTCTCGAACTCCTCCAGGATCTCCTGCCCTTCCTCAAGAATGCCGTCGATCGCGGGGCAGACCTTGCCTTGGGCTCGCTTGCCGAAAATGTCGAAGACCTGCTGCAGGCGTTCAACCTGGGCCTCGGTTTCATCCCGATGCTTCTCGAAAGCGGCGGTCAGTTCGGCGGACTCCGCGCCCTTTGCCATCTTTTTGAGGGCGGCGAGTATCTTGCGCTCAGCGTAGTAAATGTCCTTCAGGCCGTCGTAAAACAGGTCTTCCAAGCCTTTTCTTTCTGCCATCTCTCTCTCCTGCTCCATTGGGCGTGCCAGGCACGCTGCAATCCAACCACCAGGCTGCCGGTTTGTTCCTCGTCGGCGCCCTCTTTCTCGGCACGTAGCCTTCCGCCTTAAGCTGAGGTGGCTGGCTCACAAGGGGCTATTGGAACCATGATGCCGGGGAGAAGTTCGGCGGCAGGAGGTATCATCATGTTCCCGACCAGAAGAACGCCATCCCAAGATCGAGGCGATGTCCAGGCAGGCAAAACGCATGACAAGACGCCCGGCTTCGACCCCGCGGCAGCGCCCTTAGAAACAGATGCGGAAGCCGCCGACACACCGGGTATCGCTGCTGCGGCTCCCTTGCGCGAGCCGGATTTCAACAACCAGGCTACCTTTGCCAATGCAATGCGACCGGTGGAAAGCGCGCCGCGCCCGCGCCGGAATTGGCCGTTACTTGTCATCGCCGCGGTCGTAGTTGTAGCAGCGGCGATTTTCGGCATCGCCGCATCGATGGGCTGAACGTTCCGCACCGATCAATGTCAGCGGTCATTCTGTCGCCGCTTTCGCTCGGCTTCGATCTCTTCGGGTTCCTTGTCGTCGATCTTGGCTGTCGTGCTGTCCGCCTTCGCAGAGGCGCGCAGCAGCTCGTCGAGCTTAGCATGCAAGGCTTGAGTGTCCCGATGCTCGGCGCGCTGTATGAACAGCGTCATCGCCCAGGTCGCCAGCGTCGCCACACCATGCCAGTCGAGACTGCTGCGTTCGAAAACCAGCCAAAGTCCGGTGTACGCAAAAAACACCAGAAAGGCGTACGGTCGCGACGTCACCGTACCGATCTTGGTAATGGCGCTCCTCACTTGATTGTTTGCCATTGTCATCGATCTCGAACGTCGCGCTACAAAGTCGACGACTCATCAGAGGCAAGGCCGCTTCCGACTTCCGCAACAAGCCTCACCGGAACTTTCAGAGTTGCACCTTGGCATTGTCGCCGACATCGGGCTTGGCCCCGGAAACTGCGGCGAAAACCATTTTCGCGGTGGCCATGACAAGCCCTGGGCTGTCCCACAATTCGCCTTCGTCCGGCGTGACCTTGATAAGCCTAATTTCAGGATCGCTGGCGCTTTCCCACCAGGCCTTGTCGGTCTTTTCCCAGAGCTCCGCGATTTTGCCTCTGTCGTTTGTCACTGCGGCCGACCCCGAGATCGTAACGTATTTGTAGTGGCTGCTGTCGCTCCAGGCCAACGTTACCTTGGGATATTTCGCCAACTGCTTGTTCTTGGCGCTGTCGTCATTGACGAGGAAATAGATGGCGCCCTCTTCCCTCCTGACGCGCGCCGAGAGAGGACGGGCGCGATTGTATTCCCCGTCCCACGTCACAAACATGCAGATGTCGATATCTCTGGCGAGCTCCCAAATCCGGTCCGTGGCCTGGACCGGGGTCAGGTCGCTATCTTGCTCTTGATCGTGGGTCATCAGTTGTCCTTCGGAACAGGGTGATTTGCTACAACTCCGGGAGGGTCTCGGCGTTCCACTTCAATCGCCGAGCGATACCACGCGGACCGGAGCCAACCCGACCCATTCCATCCGGGAACCCTCATCCCAATCGAGAGTTCTTGTCGGGCGAATTCACCGTTTGAACATGGCAAGAGACGTGCGGCCGAGCATCTCTGGAACGCGATCTGCTATCAGAAAGGCGGTCGCCGCCCGGACAAAGCTTGGTCGCTGGCTCGATAAACTCAAATATCTTGCGGTTGCCATCACCGCGGGTCTGGTCACGCTGGCGGCGATTAACCTGATGCCGAATCCACGGGCGCTGCGCACCATCGTCCCACACGTTTTCGATGCCGAGGATCCCGCATTCGCAAGGAGCATGAGCAGCTATTCAAACGGACAGATGTTCGATGCAAACGCCGTACAGACCCTGGTCAATGGCGACGAGATCTTTCCCGCGATGCTGCGAGCGATCCATGCTGCTCATTCCAGCATCGATATGGAAACCTACATCTACTGGTCGGGAACAGTGGGCTACGACTTCGCCATGGCCTTGGCTGCGAAGGCGCGAGATGGCGTCGAGGTTCGCGTGCTTGTCGACTGGGTCGGCAGCCTGCCCTTCGACGAAGACTTGATCCACGTCATGACCAGCGCCGGAGTGCGGTTTCAGCGTTATCGACCCGTCCATTGGTATACGATGGATCGGGTGAACAATCGAACCCACCGCAAGCTGCTCATAGTCGACGGGAAGATCGCATTTACCGGAGGCGTCGGGATCGCCGACAACTGGCTGGGAGACGCACGCAACCCGAACGAGTGGCGAGACACCCACTATCAGGTAGAAGGACCCGCCGTATCCGCCTTCCAGGCGGCGTTCGCCGAGAACTGGCTCGAGGCGGCAGGCGAAACTTTGCAGGGAGAAAAATTCTACCCGCCTTCTGAACCCGCAGGATCACTCAGCGCTCAATTGACCCTGGCTTCCCAGCCGAATGGTTCGGAAGACATGGAGTTGATGATGTTGGCCGCCATGGCTGCCGCCAAGGATCACCTGCGGATCGGAATGGCCTATTTCGTTCCGGACGACATTGCGATCCTGCAAATCTTGGACGCCAGGAAAAGAGGGGTCGCGGTCGACGTCATCGTGCCCAACTCGCTGACGGATGTCCCTATCGTGCGAAAAGGCTCGCGCTATTTCTGGGGCGAGTTGCTCAAAGCCGGGGTGCGCATCCACGAGTTTCAACCGACAATGTATCACCCCAAGCTGTTAATCGTGGATGATGTGTGGGCCAGCTTCGGCTCGGCCAACCTGGACGAGCGGTCACTGCGTCTCAACGACGAGGCCAATCTGAACATTTACGGCAAGGATTTCGCACAGACTCAGATCGATCTGTTCAACCAGGACCTTGGGCGGTCGAGGCAGATCAGTCTTGAAGAGTGGCAAGCGCGGCCGTGGACTGAAAAGGTGACGGATTGGTTGTCGAGCAGACTGCGCTCGCAGCTGTAGCGTCTGTGCAGACAAGCCGCACTAGTATGCCTCTGATCGAACGGGTGAGGCAGTGAACCTATGGCGAAGCATCTCTTCACGCTCAATAGCGCCTCATCAATGGCGATCGCCGGCCTTTGCCGCGATGCCCGTGCCGCAGTTGTAAAGGCTCTGCCTGGCGGCAAGCGGGCGGTGGAAGCCGCAAGAGGAGGCAGCGGATGGGTACGCATCCATTGTTCGCCGAATGGCCACTAACCCCGGCAGCAACTCTCGGATCATAGGTGCGCTGGGGCGCCTTCGAGGATGAAGGATTGTTGCGCCGCCAGCCAAGCACTGGGTCGGCGCGTTCGGATGGCATCTGCCGCACTACAGGGAGTTCCACTGCGCGAGCGGTCTGAACCATTTTGGACGCGGCGAGTTCCCTAACTGGAAACCCGGCTGCCTTCCAAGGATATGCGGATGTTCGAGAACTTCGTGCTCGAAACGATCGGAACGAAGAGTGGGCCGATACGGGTGAGGCATGGCGGATCTGGTCCGCCGCTGCTGCTCCTCCACGGCCATCCTCGCTCTCATATGACGTGGGGCCAAGTCGCGAATCTGCTGCTGGCCGATTTCAACGTCCTGTGCCCTGACCTTCCGGGCTTCGGGCGCTCTTACCAACCGAAGGATGACCCGGCGAGCCGATACTCGTCCAAACGAGCGAAGGCGAAGGCCTTGGTGGAGATGATGGAACGGTTAGGGTACCAGACCTTCGTCGTTGCCGGGCATGACCGTGGCAGTCTGGTCGCATTCAGGATGGCGATGGATCATCCCGACAGGGTGCGGAAGCTGATCACGGTAGACGGACTGCCGGTGCTGGAGCATCTGGAACGCGCCGATTGGACATTCGCCCGCGACTGGTACCACTGGTTCTTTTTCGCGCAGCCTGAAAAGCCCGAACGCGCCATCCTGGCGGGAAGCTCGGCAAGGATGCGCTGGTCTTCTGCACCCCGGATGGCGAAGCAATAGCGCCGTCTCGCGTTTCGGGAGCCTGGCGCGATACTATCGACCGCTTGAGGAAGCCAGCCGCGGAAGGCGCGCCAGCTACCATCGAGCTTCCCAAGGTGCGTTTCCATGACTTGAGACACACCCACGCCTCCGCCCTCATCGCTGGCGGGCTCGACGTGGTTGCAATTAGCCGCCGTCTGGGGCATGCGTCACCCGTCGTCACGCTGTCGGTCTACGCGCACTTGTTCAAGAGATCAGACGAAGGCGCGGCAGCGGCGATAGAAGCTGCGATGAGAACAGGCGCGGAACAGTAAACTGGCCGTCGGTGCCAATCCGGTGCCAAGTGAAAGTAAGTGGCTGGACCGGACCTCGCTTAAGTGCTTGTAATCGCAGCAGGCGGACGTGGCGGAATTGGTAGACGCAAGGGACTTAAAATCCCTCGATCTCTGATCGTACGGGTTCGATTCCCGTCGTCCGCACCATATTGAAATTGCTTATTAAATTGGCATTTTCAGATGTAGATGACGCCCCGGCTAGATTTGATCGGGGTATCCGTAAGGGTATCCGTACAAAAAGCCCGCCTCCCTTTCGAGGGACGGGCCTCGCGCGGCACGTCGACTTTGGGTTATGGCTGGTCAAAGGCCGCGCGCGGGTGCAAGTCGTCAGTTCCTTCCCCAAAGCTCCCGCTCATCATCATCAAGCTCGGCAGGCCGCAGATCCTTCTCGGCTACAATGGCGAACGCGCCCTCGTCGTCATACACGTTTTCGAGTTGCCAGTATCCGCGGTAGTGCGCAGGCGCCAAGACGAAGGCCTTAGCCGCGTTGTGGCCGTACTGCACGACCTGGCCGGGTTGAACTGCATTAAGCATTGCTGCGACTCCTCGTTGCGTTGCGATGTTGAACGTTATATAACGATGTTCAACAATCGTCAACAACAATGTTCAACATCGTTCAACAGGAGCAAAAATGATCCGCGCAGCAAGCATCGGCATTCGGCTGTCAGACGAGGTCAAAGCCGCATTGGACAAGGCAGCCAAGGCCGATAGACGCACGCTATCTGCATATGTCGAGCTTTTGATCGTTGCCGATCTAGAGGCCAAGGGCTTCCTTCCGAAGGCAGAGTAGAGGCGCGCCGCAGTTACCACGCTACAGCGCGCCCTGGCATTGAAGCGTCAATGCCGGCCCTTCCAAATGCCTGCCCCCCCGATCTCGGTAGGCTACAGAGCATATAAAAACGCCGGCAGCCAAGTCAAATACCGCTTTACCGAGATAACGCGACAGTAAAGCGGTAATCGCCGAAAGACAGATACCTGCAAGTACTCCCTCTGGACTCCGCAAGGATTTTATGGATTCATGCGCAATGATCGATATTCCGTCATTCGCTGGCCTTGGCACCATCTACACAGCAAAGGAAGCTGCGACGCGCCTCAAGATGACGCGGCGAGGCGTTATCACACTCGGCAAGCGTTATGGCTGCTGCTCCATGCACGGGAGATCCGTGCTATTCTCAGAGCAGGATCTTCTCGACATTTGGCAGGTCATGCGGGCGCCCGCCACGGAAACCAAGCCTGTTTCTGCGCGCGCCGTGGCGTTTTATTCGGCGGATACCTCCTACAAGGACTTGCTGCGCACCAAGCAACGCGACCGGGAAGAAAAACGCCGTCTCCGCAAGGAAAAGGACGCCGCAACGAGAGCGACGCCTCGAAGAGAAGCGCCTAGTGTCGCGTGCCAAAGTCGAGGCGAGAGCGGCAAAGCGCGCTGAGAAAGCGGCGATGACCGCGGCTAAGCGCGCCTCGGTTGAAGGCGAACAACTCGACCTCGCAAACAAGGATCCGTCGTACTGGACGCCGCAACGAAAGAAGCGGCTGCGGCGGGAACGCATCGCCCGGATGGAGAGCACGCCATGACGCCAGAGCCTCGCACCGTCACGAATGCTGCTCTCGACAAGCTACCGCTATTCGCGACCGACTTGGAAATAGCCATCGCAATCGTCGGCAAGCAGAACGCATCAAGGTGGAAGCGCGATGTGATCCCGGCGCTCGAGCGCAGAGGCTTTCCGAAATGGGACTCGTTGCACCAAGGGCGGGCCGTGCCGCACGTGCGCCAATTTTACGCCCTCTACCTTGGCATCACCGCTGGCTTCACGATGGCGCCGCCGCCAGACGGTGTCGACAAGGTGGGATCATGGCGACCGCGCGATCAGAACAGAGACGATTCGACCGCGAGCCATGCACCGGGAACTAACCCGGGAACAAACCTTCGGCGATCTCATGCGCAGCGCAAAGCGGAGGCTAAAGCCAACGCAGAGGCTTGGGCTGTGAAAAAGCGCAATGCCCTAGAGGCCCACCGGGCGAAGCGGGCAGCCGAGTCCGCTAACGGCCAATCCTGAATGCACTGTCTCGGCTCCGGGACAAAGCATACTTGCGTCCCGTCCACCGATCGAAGACCGTTCGCGCGAGCGAGGAAAGAGTCGGACCCGATCGATGTGGTTGGTACTTAAGGCGAACGAGTCAGACCAATACAATTGGCTGAAGATGTTCAAGCCCCCCTTCGATCCTCACGTCGAACTTATGTCTCATGATTCGGGCGACCAATTGCTCGTCCTCAAGACTAAAGAATTGGACGATCTCTCTACACTCAAGGACACCTACAACGTCGGCGAGGGCATAGTCCGCACCTTGAATGGAGTCGTCGCAGCCATAATGGAAAAGTCTGCTGTTGAGCCGGATGGCGCTGCCGAAATGCGCGGCGGCAAACTGATCCGCCATATGATGATGCGGACTGAAACAGCACACTTTTCTTTTGGCGGACCCTCGGCCGAATTCAACGTAATTGTTCGAAACAAGGAAGGAAACGTCGTCGTCCCACCGCCAGCGCCGACTGCCGCACAAAGCCGATATGCCGCATCGAGAAAAAACGAGCTGTTGACGCATGCGTTGAACTATTGCGCTGGCGAGCCTGGCTGGTTCGACCTCTATAAAGCGATGGAGTGTCTTGAGCAGGCGGGATTTGCGAAAAAGGGGCAAATGACTCGCTTTAGCCGGACTGCGAACTGGTTCCATCGTCACCATGACACGAAGAACCCTCCGCCGCCGAACCCCATGGATCTGTGGGAGGCGCGGAGGCTGTTGCGTGGACGCATCAATCAAGCCCTCGATGAACTTGCAACGCGATCGACGGATTGATGAGCGGTCGGCTCGTCATTGGCGAGTCAGCAACCTTGCACTACAAGCGATTGCGGGGGGGTGATAAGACACAGGAGCAAACTACTTTGGCCGACGAAAACATCGATGAACTGATCACCCTGACTGCAGACATCGTCTCTGCCTATGTTGGCAACAATCCCCTCCCCGTTTCAGGGTTGCCCGACCTCATCGCCTCGATCCATGCATCGTTGTCGGGTGTAGGCCAACCGACCGTGCCGGAGCAGCCCAAGCAAGATCCTGCAGTAAATCCGAAGCGTTCGGTATTTCCCGACTACATCATCTGCCTCGAAGACGGGAAGAAATTCAAGTCGTTGAAGCGCCATCTCGGCGTACACTATGGCCTTACCCCGGAAGAATATCGCGAGAAGTGGGGTTTGAAGGCGGACTATCCGATGGTTGCGCCCAACTATGCAGCCCAGCGTTCGGCGTTGGCGAAATCGACTGGGCTCGGGCGGAAGCCCGCGGCAAAACCGGCGAAGGGCGGCAAAAGGCGCTCGGCACAGTGACGGCGGAGCCCTGCCCGTTTTGCACAAGCTCTGACGTGATCCCACACGTGGCAGAAGGGCGAACGGTGATGAGATGCGAAGACTGCGGCGCATCCGGCCCGGTCTGCATCGACGAATTGAACGCCGTTAGAAGCTGGAATCGTCGTCCCGCTACACTTGATCAGGATTGGGACTAGCGGCCGTTTCCAGCAAGCATAGTCGACCCGCCCGAACGCGCGCGCCAAGTGTGCCATTTTAATACAATCCCCAATTTGTAGACTCCCATGGTGCATCGGCATCTAGTGTCTCCGTCCGTACCGGTGGAGGAGAAAGGCTGCGGATCGGGAGGAAAACCAATGTTTGCCCAGAAAGAAGACTATCGAACGAACAAGGCCGACTATTTGATCGCCGCGACGAAAGGCCGATCGGGCGTCGATGCCAGCCTCAATGAGACACTTGAAAGAAGGAGGAAATCGCTGTGGCTAAGAGATCCGGGAGCCGCCAGATTGGCCGCAAATCCGTGCGATAGCTTGCCAGCACCAAGAGCCAGACCACGCGGCGATTGACGACGGTATTGCTTCCTTCGAGGCCGCAGCAGCGCTTGAGGATACCCCCGGCTGCGCCTTATGGGTGGGTGCCGGGATGGGTGCCTGCAGGGTTATCTGGGCGCTTTCTGGGCGCACTTACTTCGGATGGTCGGCCTTCACCACAAGGCACGTATACGCTCGCTCGACTTGAAAAATGGCATCGTCTTTGGTCGCGACCTCCCCGCGCGAAGAGCCTTGAAACCAGAACCACTTGCCAGCAGATGGGCCATGCATCTCTTTCTTGATGCGGCCTGCATACTTGCTCTGAAACTCGGCCGAAAAGTCATATGGCACCGAGGCCCCGGCGATGACGGTCCGTCTCCAAGAGAGGTGGACTCGCGCGCCACGGTCAACAAGGCTTTGGAACGCGTCTTCCTTCGTTTCGAACGTGTGCGCGATGGCGCTGCCATCCACGACCTGCCAGCCGCGCTGATAGGCCAAGCGGACGGTGAAGCGATCGGTCACCCCCGGAACCTCTCGGTGTACCAGGTGATTTTGCCGCCGACCTTCATAGGCTTGTGAATCACCAGCCTCTTGGGAAGATGCTCGGGGTGGAGCTCGAGGAGCGTGATCTTCACCTGCGGTTTGCACCGGCTGCAGTCGAATTTCAGCTTCAACGGGTCGACGCCGCCGCCATAGACCATCATGAGATCGGCTGAACGGCAGTATCGGACATTGCCGCAACTGCATTCCGCCTTCACAAGCATGTTGTGCCGGGTCGCCTTGCCCAGCGTGTCGATCGGATCATGCGCCATGAGAACAGAAAAGGAACAAATTCCTTGCTCGTCAAGCCGTCATGTGGAATCTATCCCGCATGAGTGACGAACCTGCCAAGCTCGCCGACGGCATGACGCCGGCGCCGCGAGAGCGCGCCGGAGCGCTGGGCCACATGTGTGAGCACGCAGGCTGTGTGAAGCACGGAGGCTTCGGCTTTGCCCGGCCTCGCCTAGAGCCGCATTGGTTCTGTTTCGAGCACAGGGATGACGGTGAGCGTTATCTCTGAAGGGAGACGCACCTCACGGCCAGCAATATCTCGAACGTGGTTTAGCTGGTGAAACTATTTTCTGCCCCTCGCGTTTTTGCCGTCTCAAGTAGGTGGGCAGGTGGTACTTGGCAGAATTTAGGAAGTTCCGATGCCGGCAATGTCTCGGTGCCGGCAAGGTTTTTCAATGCGTAAAATGGCTGAGTTCAAACGGCACGTGTTGCCCGCAGGGGGTGCACCGACCCGGGTGCAAAGGTTCGACGATCAGATGCCCGATGTGTGGCGGCAGCGGTCTGCAAAGCCCTGAAATTATACGTCAAACAGATCAGTAGGCCCCAAGCCAATCTCGTCGATGATGTCGGGCGTGTTGTTCCGCGGCGAACCGACCTTGCTGTTGATCGGCCACATCTTCATCAAATCGGACGGAAATGGCTTCATCAGGTCGCGCGGATCAGGTTCCGGTCCGAGCCAGCGCATATAATCCGCCGGCGCCAGGATCACCGGCATGCGGTCATGGATCGTGGCCATGAGGTCGTTCGGCTCACAGGTGGCGATCGCGAAGGTCCGGATCAACTCGCCGGCGGCCTTGTCGGCGTACTCTTCCCAGATGCCAGCCATGGCAAAGGGCTCTCCAGACTTCATCGCGATGGCATAGGGCTGCTTCTTCTTGCCCGATGCATCGAGCTTCTGCCATTCGAAGTAGCCATCGACCGGTACTAGGCAGCGCCGCGCGGCATAGGCTTTGCGAAACAGACCATTGCTGGCGATTGTCTCGCAGCGCGCGTTGACAGGCGGCGGTCGACCACCACCGTCGCGAGCCCAGCCGGGCACAAGGCCCCACCGCGCCGAGACGAAGCCGGCCATGCTGGTCGACAACTCTTCGCGGACGATGATCGGATAGGCCAGACTGGGCGCGCCGTTCCAGAGCGGAAAGCTGTTGCCCAGTCGCTCGACCTCGCCGGCATGGGCGAATTCAAACCGACGAACCATGTCGGGGATTGTCGTCTTTACGAAAACGCGTCCGCACATTAGGGCATGCTCAATCGTTGCCGTTAGGGAAGGCCAAAATGGGAACGGAGTACGAACGAGTCAAGGTGCCCCGGTTGGATCAGTCTCGCCGATCGCGCCGCGCATTCGAAACGTGGGATGCGCAGTCGTCATTGCCAGGTACTCGCGACCTTTGTCCGATAGGGAGACCTGGTCCGTCACGCCCGCTTGATACAGTTGGATGAGCGCTGCCGCTAACAGTTCCGCCAAAATTGAGTCTCGGTGGATGTTTGCTGCGGTGCAAAGCCGATCGAATACCCGTTGCAGGAGGTCGATTTCTTCAGGTTGATATGCGTCAGGATTGGTAGCGCGAAACATCGCAGCTCCTCCGGCTTGGGGCGGAAGCGCGATAGTCGCTCACAGTCGGCGGAGCCCGTGGCAATTCCCGCCGATCTTCCAGCTTTATGCCTTGAGACTCATTGTGTCGTTATCAAATGGTAGTGTCTCAGTTTGAATTTCTGGACTGCTGAAGAACCTCGGTAACTTCCTCAACGAGTCTCCGGGCGCGGTCGGCTTCAGCCTTGACCTTGGCGCGGATTTTCTCGTTTTCAGCCCGCAGTTTTTCGGCCCGGTTGATAGCATCGGCGCTCATGTCGAGTGTGGCTCCCATTGGGCTCAACGTCCTCCCGGAAGCCCGGTTCCGGCTTAGGCTGCGCGCTTCTTATATGGTCCGTGCTTGCCCGGCCTTTAGGTCCGGTGGGCATTTATCCGAATAGCTCCGCATATTCATCGATGGCGAGGAACGCCTTGTGTACCGCTTCCGGGTCTAGGCGTTCGTCAACCACCAGATAATGAAAGTCCCTGAAAACGCCAGTGAGGCTTTGTGCCCCGCGCATCTTGCGGCGAGCCTGTACCAACACCGCGCCGCCCTTGTTAGAATATCCGTCAGTCCAGGCTACCTGGCCTTCGCCAACAATGCGGCCAACGGCAACTTCGCCGCGCATAGGGGATTCGTCATCCCATCCGCTCCAGGCTATCAATGCTTCATGCGCCTTCATCAAATTTCCCTGTGCTTTGCGTAAGCATAGGGCTTCAACGTTTGGGGTTTAAACCCGATCCTGCAACGGCTAAATTTCAAACTGAGACACTACCTATCAAATGACGCACTGCCCGCGCTTATCGAAGCGGCCGCGCACTCATTCCGGCACTCCGGGATCATGGAAGTGCGCTATCCAGTCCACCAGGGTCCGATACAGGCTTTCCACCTCATCGTCGATCTCGTCGCGCCGGATGCCGACGGCCTTCGCGTCGGCAAATAGCTTGTGAGTTAGGTCGTGTATCGAGACCGCGTCCGCCCTCGCGGTTTCCGGAACGTTGTTCTGGATCCATCGATGCAGGAAGTTGAGGCCGCGCGTGCTCATGCTGCGACAATTTTAGGGCGGCGCTTAGGTTCCTTCCGGGTTGGCGACGGCGGCCTCATCCGCCTCAGCTTCCACGGTCGCGGCAACCGGCCTGACCTCGCTGCCGATCGGCACGCCGTCGAAGCCCTGTAGCCAGGCATCGGCATGCTCCTGCCAGAGTCGGGCACCGTACGTTCCTTGCCGTCCTTGCGCGCCTGCGCCCCGTACATCCAGGCGTAATTCGCGCGCTCCTGATCCTTTTTTGCTACAGCCATCGCTACCCCCTAGCGGCCGAGAGGCTGCCTGGATAGCGCCACCAGTTCGGCTTCGTCGCTCACTCCGGCCATGTAGTTCGCGATGATTCGGGATGCGAGCGCGTCGCGCGCGTCAGGCGGAAGATCCGACTTGAGTTGGTCGAAAACCCGCCCGAGCAGTTCGACTTCGGATGGATCAAAGTGACCGGCTTCTTGAGCCTTATGTCGGATCGGCATAGCCTACCTCAACGAAACGAAATCCGGAATAAAAACCACAGCGCCCGCTAAAGGCAAGCCTCAGCTATCTTCCCAGAAATCCAGCAACTTGGCGTGGCGAAGCCCTTCCTCGCCCTTCAAGGTTTTCACCCGGCCGACAAGGCCAGGCTTCAGCCATTCGGCCTTGTCCCTTTTTTGGCCCTTCGGCACCGGGCCGCCGACCTTGCCCTGGACGCGGTCCCAGAGTGCCTTCCGCTTGTCTGCTTTGAACGCGACATTGGCGCCACCCTTGTAGCGGCCGGCGTCTGCCATCAGCACTTGCGCCGCGTTGCCCGGTTCACGCTGCACGCCGATGATCTCCATGTCCTTCTCTTCGAAACACTTGATCTTGCGCCACTGATTGGTCGGCCCGCTCCGATAGGTACTATCCCGTCGCTTCGACACCATCCCCTCAAGGTTGGCCTTGTCGACCAGGTGGAAGACGGCGTCACCAGTGCCTGGCATCGCCTCGCTGAATTGAATGCGTCCCCCTTCCGGGAGCATGCCTTGAAGAATCTCGCGGCGGTCCTGCAGAGGCATCGAACGCAGATCATGGCCATTGAGGTGGAGAAGGTCGAAGCCGACCAGATATAGGTCGGGCGATGGCCGCCGACCACTGACCGCCGCTTGCAAGGCATGGAAGTCGGAAAGGCCGGCTTCGTTGATCATGATGGTTTCGCCCTCGAAGATGAAGGTGTCCGCCTCGATGCCGGCGGCCTCTTCAGCGAGGAACCGGTATCTCCCGGTCCAGTCGAAACCTCGCTTGGTGTAGAACCGGATGCCGTCTTCATCCTTAATAGCCTGGGTACGGTAGCCGTCGAACTTGATTTCGTGAATCCACTCGTCTCCCTTGGGAGGGTCATCGTAAAGCTCGGGCTCCATTGGCCGGATGAACGTCAAACGCATGCACAGGACTCGGCAAAACCGCGATTCAATTAGCTTTATCTAAAATGGTTCCAAAACTCCAAACTCCCATCCGTGCGCCATGCAACAAAGCGGGACAAACCACGTTGCCTGCATCTGCGGAGGCGCCCGATGACGAAGTACGTGGTGGAAGAGATTTACGGCGGCGCGGTGGTGTCAGCTGGCGTGGTCTTGGAGGACGATCCGATAAAGGCCGCCGAGATACTGGCCGGTCAACCTGTGTCGGCAAGGGCACTTCAGGATCATTGGTTTCGCGTGGTCGATGAGGATCGGGCCGCCGTATATGAGTACAGCTTGGTCGGACCTGACCAGCGTCCAGACCTCTCTGGATCGACGAAGTTGTCAGACCTTGGCCTGCCAATCGCCGGCACAATGCACGGAGGCGGCTTCCCCCGCGACGAGGACCATTTCTACAATTGCCCGAGCTGCGGGCAGAAGGTCGATCAGCGCGATTTGCGCCAAGTCATGTGGCATGAAGTTCCTGGCCATGAGCCACTGGAGACAGAGCCCGCGACAATCCTCAGTTTCCCTCGACCAAAATAGAAAAGCCCGCCTGCCGGTCAGGGCAAGCGGGCTTTATGGAACATAAGGCAGAACTCAAGCCGGCGGAGGCGGCGGTGTAAACGATAGGGTCACGGCGGCTGTCACAACCGACAGGCGCTCGCGCTTCATCAGCGCTGGCTTCTCATAGGCTCTCTTCATAGTGGTGCTCCTCGCTTTACCCTCGGCGTAGAAACTGCATTACGTCGACAATTCTTGTCAACCGCCTGCGCCAGAGATCACCAGCTCGGCCGCCAGCCAGAAGCCACTGGCCATGAACAGCAGCACTACCATTGAAAACAGTAAAAGCCGCATGCGACGCCCGTCTCGTTGCAGATCGGCATTGTAGCACGGGCTAAAGAACAAAAAAGCCCGCTACCTTCCGGCAGCGGCAAGTCTGGTATGCCTGTATGATCCGCCCCTATTAGCCCGCCGCCCCATTCACGGCAGCGACGGGCGCCCCAGGGATGAATCAGGGGCATAACCCGAGGCGTTGGAACCCCGAGCTATTCGAACTAGGAAAAGCCCGCCACTGAGGAAGCAGTGACGGGCCTTGTTGGTCTGCTCAGTTGAGGGGACTGAGCATATGGTGAATTTCATAGCAGCGGTTTGGTTCCAGCAAAAAAGCCCCTCATGCCGAAGCACGAGGGGCGAAAACGAGCGGGCTACTTGCCGCGCCACACTTTGTAATAGATTTGCACGGCCAGCCATACGATGCCGAGGAACGTCAGCGTGAGGGACGCGCCGTCCTGAATGTATGGAAGCCAGAGAACGTTTGTCGTGGCCGCTGCGGCAATGCCGGTGGTTATGCGCTCTTGTATGACGGGGTCGTTGATCACTTCTTGCCACCCCGCAAAGCCGCATCGCGGTCATGATAGAAATCGCGCAGCGCCTTGTGTCTGCCGCCGCACTGAATGAGCGCCTTGCGATCAGATATCCACAGCCGCTCGACGTCACCTTGCTTCAACTCACCCTTCGGCAGGCGCACCGGACCAAGACAGGAAATCAGCAGCGACCTATCCGGATCGCTTAGCGTTGGCGGTTCACTAATGGACCGAGTCGATACGCAACCCGCTGCCGTCAGACAGGCAAACGCGATCGCGATCAGGGTCAGCGTTCGCTGCATCTGACAATTCCTTGATGTGGGCTTCTAGGGCTTGGTTTGCGGCCTCGAGTTCGTCCAGGCGCTTGGACTCATTCGCTTTGGCCTGCGCGTTGGCTTGCGCCTGGCGGGAAATCTCGGCTGCGGTCGCCGCTTTGACTTCGGCTTCGCGCTTGTCGTATTTCGCGGACCAGATGGCGGTGCTGTGCGCGCTGCCCAAATGGTAGGTGTAGCCAAACGCGCCGACGATCACCGCAGCTATCAGGCCGTACTTGATGAGGCTGGCGTAGCCACCTGTGAGCGTGTCTAGGAGACTCATGATTGCTCTACCTCAATACTTGTGCTGAATTGAGGATCGGAGGATGGGAGGTGAAAATGTTCGAGAAAGCCGAAATCGGTATTCCTTGCCCGAAATGCAGTCACAAGACCAACAAGACTATCGCTTGGATCAAGTCTCACGACGATTTCGTTTGTGCCGGATGCGGAACCACGATCGTGCTTGAGAAGAAAAAACTCCTTGCCGGACTCAAGGAAGTCGACAAGAGCGTAGCCGAACTCAAGAAAACACTCGGCCGCCTCGGAAAGCGATGATGGCAAGTCACTTGCTGACGCGCCGTCAAAACTGATTTTCAGCGTGTTCATGCGCCACCCACCTGCGGCAACCCGCTAACACAAAGCTCGGCCTCGCCGATGCGCTGTGCGTCGCCCATCTCGCGGCGAAGAACTAAGCCCTGTACGGTGTGGCCACCCGCCTTGTTGAACGCGGTCTGCGCTTCACAGGCTTGCCGGTATTGCTTGGCGGTCGCGAACTTGGCCGCCCGCGACTTACACGCCGCGCCTACGCCGAAGTTGTAGGCGCCCGACAGCAGCGACGCCTGCAGGCTGACCGGCAGGCTGGCGTAGCCTGCAATGCAGCGTGTAAGCGGCTTGTAGTAGTCCGCAACCACGCGCCTCATAAGCATGTCGTGACATTGCTCTTTCGTGCGCGTCATGCCGGCCTTTACCGGCTTGCCATCAATCTGCGTCTCGCCGTAGCAGATGTCGTAAATCTCGGCGTATCGATCCCAATGAGAATGAAGCACAAGGCCCTCCCAAGGGATAATCAGCGAGTTAACGGCGAGCGTAACGGCGGGTGGCGGGCTCGACGGCATAAGCGCAGCGCCCGCGGCGACCGCCGCAGCAGCAATAGCCGCAATGGCCCGCTTGCTGGGCCTAATTTTGTTTATCGGCATCGTCTGCCTCCTTGGCTGCGTCTTTCTCGAATTGCGTTAAAAGCCGCGCCGTCCAAGCGCCGCCAAGCAGCGCAAGCGTGAGCCACCACGGCAGGAAATCCATGTACGGAACGACGTTCAGGATGATGTCTACAGCCGCCGCTAGCTCAATGAGCCGCAGCGACCAGGCGCGTTTAAGCACCCGCTCGACGTCGGGGATGAGGCGCATTTTGTCCTTGGGGTTTTGTTACAGTTTCGCTGCCGCCACGAAAAACGCGCGTCAGTCGTTTTGCTGTCCCATCGAGACGAGCCGGTTCTTTACATTTTTGTAAATTGCACTCGATGGCCAACCGACGCGATGCTGGCTGGCGGCTTGGTTTTGCCACCCGACTTGTTGGGCAACAGAGCACCAGGTTGACAGGGCCGAGCCGCGCTCAATTGGCAACCATTACGTGATCGCACCATCTCTCTTTAGCAGCGACTCATTTACGTGTTGCCCCGCGGCGGATCCGAGCGAACCGCCCGGCCGGCGCTCATTTAAACCCAAGCCCCCCCGCCCAATGAGCGCCGGCCAACTCTTTCGAAGGCAGTGCAGAAAAAGCCCGCGTGCGTTGGCGTGCACGCGGGCCGATCAGGCTGAAGCCGATGTTCGGCAGGTGACACCGCCCTGCCGCCAAAAGAAAGCTTTAGAGGCGCCTGATGTTCCGCCCAATCGCTGCGTGACGTAGCGGCAATGGCAGGGCGCCTGACGTTGCGGCAATGCCGGAACACACAGGGAACAAAAACCTTGTGGGAAAAGCCAGCCTTGGCAGGCGGCGGGCGCTGATTGCCTGTAGATTAGCGGCACTGGCTAGGGTTTGCGGCGTCCTCAGCCAAGAGAAACGGCCGCAAACCCAATGTGCCAGTTGGCTCCCCGGAGGGCGGGAGGTGGTTTAGCGCTACCTCCCGCTTCCGTTCAGGTGGAACCACTTTGGTTACACGGTGCGATTTTCGCAACACCATAAATTTTAAATCACAAATTTTTGGTGGTGCTATCGGGGCGCTACAGTTTTGCAGCGACTGAAAAAAACGCGTCAACCTGCTCAGGAGTGAAACCCAGCGCTGCAAAGCCAGAGGCCATCATCGGCTCTGTCCTGACGAAGGTACCACTGTTGTCATAGGCGATCTGCACATCGTCGCCTTGCGAAGCCACAAACGCCTCCACCTGCTCCAGCAGCCCTGCGGCTAGCAACTGCAGTTTGAATTGCCTGGCCGAAACAGACTCGGGAATGCGCACCGTTGGTCCTGGCAATCCGTAGACTGCCAAGACGTCGGTAAGTTCGTCTTCGCTTACAATGTGGGTTACTCCGGCATCCTCCGGTATCGCGTCGACATAAGCCGCAGCAGCACTCGACCACGCGCGGGTTTCATCACCGCCAACAAACCAAAACCAATCACGCGGGAAAGCCATCATATGTATTGCCCTTGTGTCGCGATTGATCCAGCCGCGTTGCCCGGAAGATACGTTGCGCCGCTGCCGAACGTTTGAATAGCGCCGTTGACTGTTGCACTATATCTAGGACCAGTCCCGCTGCCGACAAACGTATTTGCGTTGCATTGAATGAAACTATCAGAACAAGACACGAAACCAGCCGAAAACGCTGGCGTTCCGGTCAATGTTATTGTTGAAGAAACAATTTGCGCATACGAAAGCGCGTCCAAGAAAATATGCGACGACGCGCTTCCGCTGATCGTGTAGTTCTTTCCACTGTTTATGAATGAACCACCGGTTCCCAATTGAATATGAGGCTGTGCGCAAGCGCCATATTCCATTTTTCCGATGATCGTCACCGATCCGCCCGGAATGAAGATACCAACGCCGGAGGTTGTTGTTTGTATCTTGAAGCCACCCAAAAGCAGACGGCCACCGTTGCTAACCTGTATTGCGTTTGTGGAAGTCACGCTTAGAACGACATTGCTTGGCGTAACGATATCACCTTGCAATGTAACGCTGCCGGAGCCGACCCAAGATGAAAATACGCCAACATTCCCGGTATAAGTGCCGTTGCCAACTTGTATGACAACCGAGTAGATCGAAAGATCAAGCGCCGCGACGACGTTGATGGCCTTTTGAATTGTCAGAAATGCGCCGCCCGCACTATTGACAAGCCCTGTGTTTGCGTCGTTTCCGTCCGTACGAACGTAATAGGTGCGTGTTGCCGACAGCACTTCCCGCGACGCCGCCCATTCCGGTGCCGTAAGCGCGCTGTTCTGCCGAAGCGTCTGCAACGCTGTTCCTTTGGCTAGCCGCTGCCACGCTGCCGAACCGCGATAGAGGATATCACCTTGCGCCTGACCAGCGAGATTAATCGAAATGACCGGAATTGCAGGGTTAGTCGCGTCAACCGCAACGCCATCCCCGGCGACAACCGAGTTGACGCCGCCACCTACAACGCCCGTACCGACCGCAAACGGCCCATCCCAAGCCGTGCCCGTCCAGCGATAGAATGCGAACGCAACGCCGATCTCGGCGCGCAGGAATAGATAGCCCTTATCGGCCATCGTCAGCGTAAGCGCAGCGCGATCGGTAAGGCTGCCAGATGAGTTGGGCGTGATTCCGGCCAGCGACAAAGTCACCAGTACGCGCGATAGCGTGGCCTGCAGATTGACAACGCTAGCCGCGGACGAGTTCTCCAGAGCGATCGAATAAGCCGCACCGCTTGCCGTGGTGCCTGGCCATGGATAGTCAAGCGTAATGGACGTGTCGCTGCCCACCGAAGCAATCGGCACGGCAATGCCGGCGCTCGAGAACATGCCGCCAGCCACAAGCGCGACCGACCAAGCCGTGCCGCTGCCCGTAACCGTAGCGCTGCCATTCGTCACGGAAACCGTGCCGGTTTTGTAGGTGCTCATTTATGTTCCTTGCGGGTGGTTACAAGCTCTGCGGCACGCCGAAGATGTAGTATCGGGCGCCCTTAAGCTGACTGTCGAAGAAAGCCGCAGTCGGCTGGATTCCGTCCGGATTGTTGTTCGATGCGAAGATATCGACGCTGGTTGACGAAAGGACATTTGCCCACGTCGACCATCCTGTGCTTTTCCCTGCCCATGTCGCGTTGTTGACGAACACACCATGCTCGCCCCACACAGCCGAAGGCTCGCCGAAGGCGGCGGTATTGGTTGGCAGATTGTAGACCGCCCCAACCTTTGGGAAGAGCAGAAGCCCTTGAGGATTTGGCACTGTGATGTTGGCCGAGCGAACACCCTTGAACAGGTCGCTGCCGGAAAGGACGGTCGGAAAGTCGCTCGACCAGTTAAGAAACCCTTCGGCCAATATCGGCAGGTACGTTAAGCGCGTATCGAGCATGATGTCGTTTAGGTTCGGCCCCAACTCAGAGGAGCCGGGCCGCTTCACCTGAACGTAGTCGCTGATGCCGTCATTGCCCTTCAACAGGATTTTCTTCCCGCCAGTAGTTGGCGCCTCACCGGAGTCTGCATAGACGACGTAGATGATGTCGATCGACACATCGCAATTGCTGACGATGGTCAGCGTCGTGCCAGACATAGTGTAGGTGAAGTCGTTAGCGTGCGCGCTGTAGCTGCCAATAAACGGCGGGTGCCAGAATGTGCTCTCGCTCGTCTTTTTGCAGATATAGTCCATGTAGGTCAGATTGGTCATTGGCAGGCGAGTGGTGATCGTCGCTGTCGCGAAAGCCCCCACCGTGATCGTGCCGCTCGCCATGACCTTGGCCGGTATTCGGTTCTCATGCAGAATATAGTGGCTCGCGTCCGTGTCAGCCACAGTCCTCCCGGCGAGCGCGACACGCGCAATACCAGGCGATACCTTGTCGAAGCGGACCACCTCTTGCCCTGAAGAAGGCGTGGTAGAGTTGTCGGGGATTGCCTCTGAGTGCATCGGCAGGTCGAATACGGTTATGAGGCACCGCTTGTAGGCGGGCGAAGCGGCGCTGTTGTCCGTTAGACCAAATGTGACATTTGGGATGATCAGCGCTGGTCTATTTCGTCCGGACGGGCCGCTTGAGCCGCTGAACCGAACAAGTCTCGTTCTGGAGTTGGCGCTCGTATAGGAAAATATCGTTCCGTTCGAAGACCCGTTGCCGGATATGTTGATAAAAGGCCCGCGGAAATTGTTAGTGGTGAAATTTATACAGGGACGCGACTCAACGAGGGGGTAGAATGTAAACCCATATTGAGCGGCAAAATACTCCTGATAGAAAAACCACTGCTGGAAATTAGAGCCGCCAGATTGCCAACATCCTATGTATATTTGGCATGTGTTCTGGTTCGAGCCAGAGGGAACATAATAATTATTCGGAGACGAGACAGTTCCGCCAGACGCAGGATACGTGGTGAAGTCAGCATCAACCGCGAAAATATCCTTGATATACCCGACCTTCTGGATCTCCGAATTGAAGTAGAATTTCCCGGTATCTGTATTCGCAGTCGTCATCGGATCATCAAGATTGCTCTTCATGATCTTGGCGAACGGTACTCCTGAGCGCCGTCCGATTGCTAAGTTTGGCATTGCTGCTCCGGCTTTTTTGCTACGGCACCGCGATCGAAAAGAAGCCGTTGTTCAGGTCGAGTTTCACCGATCCATCCGCGCTCTGCAGAAGGCCAGCAGTCACCGTGCCGATATTGGCCACCAACGACTTCAGCGTCCCGCCAGAGAACGTGAGCGGCGTTCCCGTATTGGTGCCGTCCGTAACCACGAACTGGCTTGCCTTGACGATGAAATTCGAGAACGGCAATGCCGGATTACCTCCGGTAAAGCCCGCCTCAATCACCCATCCAGCGTCAACCCAAGCGCTGCCCGTTGTGGCACGAACCTGCGCCGTCATCCGCGACACGACATCTCCAGTCCCGGCAGTCGCCACGATCTGGAATAGGCCGTTGGCCGACACTGTGCCTACTGACGCTTGGACGCCTGTAATGGCTGCGGCCTGCGCTGTGAGTTGCCCATCGATATCCGTTATCGATGCCTCGAGTTCGGTAAACGCTGCGGCACTTGCATCGCGGAGCCGGCGCGAGACCGAGTTGTCCTCAACCTGGCGTCCGGCAGACTCAACCGCTGCCGCGGCCAACTGCGAAAGCTTGTCACGCGCATCCTGCAGGCCAGCCGACAGGCTGGTCAGGAACGCTATGACGTCGGACTGCTGCTGCGCGAGGCCCACGGACACGTCAAACACGTCAGTGGGCGTCGATACCTGCGCCCACGCCGTAAAGAACGTCGTGCGCGGCGGGCTGGTGATGATCCTGTGCCGGTACTCGTATGTCTTGCTGGGCAATACGCCTTCAGAGACGGTAAGCACCTGTACGGGCATTTCTGCCCGCTTGACGATGCTGTTGACGTAGCCGCTGTGGATGCCCGACTGCGTGCCGCTAGTGACGATGGCCGCGCCGCCTGGCGTCAACGACGCCGTGAACGTACCCGCCGTCAGAACAGTCTTGACATAGAGCGGGCTGTCAGGCGTCAAGCCGGTCGGCAGCGCGCCCGTTGTGGCGAGATAGAACAGGTCATTTGCGGCAAGGCCGTGGTTCGGCCAAGTGATGACGCCGCCCGGTATAGACACAGTGACGCCAACGGCCTGCGGTCGGTATTCGACGTCGACCGCACTAACGGTGATGTCGGTGAATGCATCCCAAGAGAACCGGATGGCAGCCTTGCGTTGCGTGGATCCGTCAGCAACCTTGATTTGAACGCCAATGGCCGCAAAGTTGGATGCCGCATTTGCATAATTGGGATTGCCAGGATCGACTGTAACGACGGGCACGGTCACGTAGGCCGTGCCATCGAAAATGCCCGTACTGACTTCCTGCAACGTTAAATAGATATTGCGGGTGGCCTTATCGCCAAACGGTCCAAGGCGCTTTTCCATGATTTGGAAAGTGCGCGTGCCATACGCGGCGCTCGTCCACTGCACCCAGCGCCCGACTTGCGCATCCGCCAGGAAGCGCGGATGGATGCAGATCTCGCCATTGGCCTGGTAGCGGCTCGCCTTGAAGGCGATGTCCGCAAGCCGGTCAGCAACCTCTGAACGGTTTACCGCGCTATACGGCACCGACACAGCTAGGCGCTCGCCGTCCTCGGCCAGAGCCGATGCATCGATGCGTGGTGTGAACGGTGTTTGCTCGTAGAAGTTGGATGGCTCGAAATAGGTGCCGGCAAGAGTGTTGATCAGTTCCGATTTCGTGCGTTTGACCGAAAAACGGAAAGGCTCATCGACCATGATGTCGTCGTCGGTGAACGTCAACACCAGCGATTGCGCGGCGCCAACTATCGGGTACTCGCCAGTAGCATCTTCAACCCACGTCGCGGCACATGCTTCAAGCAACGGCTGCATGTTCTGGTCATGCGTCACGCCGGAACCAGCTGCCGGAATCAAGCCCGCAGAATAGCGCGTGCCGGCGCCAACGACCTCGTCGCAGATGTTGGCCGCAATGGTCCAGTTTGCCAAAGGCAGGCTGGACGCCTTCGCGCCCTTGCCGACCATCATTTCTGTGCCGTTGAATATCCCGCGCTCGAGCGCATAGGCCATCAGAATGGGGTTTTCGGTAAACTCCCATGTGGTCTGATCGGACCAGCGATGGCTACCCGAGCCGCCGACCGTGCTATCCTTGCGCCAGTCATAGAGCGGCGCGCCCTGCACCTCAAAGAACGCCTGCCACGGCTGCGTCAGGTGTTCGCGGTTGAGGTATTGCGTAACGACGGCATAAGCGATGCCTGCGCCCTTGTGGGCAGACGTCCAGCGTCCCGCAGGGTTGGAATTCGCAATAAGGCCGGCGTCGGCCGTCTGCGTCATCGTGCCGGTGTAGACCTTGACCCAAATTTCCGAGTCAATGCCCTGAATGCGGTAGCCGCGCGTCGCGTCCACTGTGCCGCCGAGGGTCGCCCACACGCCGTTGTAACGAACGCGAGTAACGCCGCCTATACGAAAGTTGGACAGGATGTATACGTCCTGCACCGAGCGATTGCCGGAGCCATAAGCGTTCCGATAGATGAGGTGGCCAGCAGTGCCGACCTTGCCCATGGCGACCGAGCGCGAAAGGTCTTCGCCGTAAGCGGTCTCAAGCTGTGACGTCTGTGCCTGCGCCTTCGGTTGCAGGAGGTTGCCAAGAAGATATTTGGCGGCCAGTCCGAGGCCGAAGCGAGCCAGGCCCGCCAGGATAGTCGAACCGCCAAGCCATGACGCAACGCCACCCAGCCCGACCGCCCCAAGGATGGTCGAGAAAATAGGGACTAGGAATCCCATTCGTTACCCGCCTTTAGCCGACCTTGAATGCCGACTTGATTTCAGTTTGGGGAATGAACGACAGCCCGCGCTCGTCTTTCACAGCAAAGCCGCGATCGCAGACAAAGCCACAGGAAAGCACGCCATCGCGTTCAACGACGCCAACGTCGCCACGCTGCGCCATAAGCGTAGCAACTGGCGGGAATAGGCTTGCTAGCGCCGCCTCGACATCGGCAAAGCCGCGTTTCAGAAGTATCTTCGTCGCGCCCGCAGGGGTGCTATATTTGCCGCCGCGAATGTCATCCGCGGGGTCAAATCCGGTGACTGCGACAACGGCGTCCATGACGGTAAGCAGGCAGTCCGATGTGCCCCACTCTCCTGGCGTCTTATTGTGTTCATTGACCATGCGCGCAAGGCGCCGGTCCCAATCGGGCAACCGGGTTAGGGTAAGCATGAGATTCCTTTAGCGTGCGGCGCGCCTAGAACGTGATGTCGAACGTCTCGTGCTTCACCTTGGACGCGTACTGAAAGAACATATCGCCAGCCAAAACCAATTGCTGGTCCTCATGGCTGGCCGTCCTGTAGCCGTCGCGGTGGTTGGCAATCGCGCCTGACCGCACATTGGCAATCAGCTTCGACTCGCCGCTATCGCGCGAGTGATCGACGGTATCGATGAAGCCATAAGCGCCAGGCTGGGCGTAAAGGAACGAGCGGTCGTCCGGATCGAAGTAGAAATCATAAACCGTTACCGGTGCGTCCTTGTAGCCCTCTGCCTCGATAAGCAGGAGCTTGTCGGGCGTAAGGCCGGAATCGCGCTGGGCGACGAGGTCGACCGTGAATGCCGACGCCGCGGTGCCGAGGCCGTAGATCGGCTCCGAAACGGTAATGAGCGCATTGGGCCAGTAGAGTTGGCCATCAATGGTGATGTCGCCCTTGCCGTTCCAGAAGCCGTAGGTGCCGGTCGTGCAGACAATCTTGATGCCCGAGCGGATGATTGCCCGACCGTCCGTTAGAACGTCCTGTAGGCGCGTTGGGAAGGTCATGGATTTAAATTCCGAATAGGGTAGCGTGCCGGAAACGAAAAACAGCAGGAGCCACAGGTGGAATACACGGAACGAGACAGGGCAGATGACATCGCTGCCAACTTGGCGCTGCTCGAGTTGCTGAGGCTCGCAATAGGAGAGATTTGCTATTCGGCGGACCCGGTTGAATTCCGGCGTCGGGCGCGGGCCTTTGAGGAGGCAGCCGTCACGTCAATTTCTGGCAGAACCAATTTTGCAAAGGCCAATGAGGCGACAGAAACCTACGTAAAAGAGGCGGCCTGCGCGCAAGTGACCAAGATTATGGCTTCCATCAGACACCCGCAGGACACCGGCAACTGAAGTTCCAAGGTTTGCGTTCAACGTAGAAAGCGCGCTCATTTCGGAATTTCCACAAGCGTGAACGATGCCGACGAAAAGAAGTCGTCGCCGATCGAAAACGAGCCAGGCATTACGCGCATGTTGGCAATCGGATTCTTGAACGTGATAACGGCGCCCGCGGTAATGTATGCAGGCACGGTAGGCTCAACCGTAATCGTCATGGTGTTGGCCGCAGCCGTGGCGCCGGTCTGCACCCGAAACAACGAATTGTAGCTGCCAGTAGTTGCCGAAATCAGGTCGCCAGGACCGAGCGTCAGGCCGTTGTCGACGCTGTTGATAACCAGGCTGTTGCCCGTAATGGAAACCAAGTTCCCAGAGTTCGATAGAGCAGCGTTGCCGGAGTCGCCCCAATAGGCTTGCGGAACGCACATGTGCTGCGGCGTGTAGGTGATCGTGGTTAGACCGCCGCGGCACGCGTCCTTGAACGCCTCCACCACAAGACGCTGTGCCGGCTTTAGCGGCACGGTCTTCATTTGGATTGTCCAGTACGCATCTGCATACTCGACAAACGACATTGCGCGCGTGCCGCTGCGGGATACCGAGACCGACTCCATAAGTTGCGGGTAGGCGGGCATAAAGGGGACGGCAGGTAGGTTGATTGTCACGCCATCCCCCTTGTTTTTGCCTCACGCAGCGACTTGACGACGCGCGGCGTGAACTCTTTCTCGAACTTCTTAAGCGCCGCAGTCACCTGCTCGCCAGCATCCTTGCCGCCGCCCTGCATTTGGATGGTTGGGGCGAAGGTGATGACGTTGGACTGCGAGGATCCGCCGCCCGACTGGATGCTGGGCACCTGCGGTAGGATCATCCCGTTGGTGTTTGGGATGAACAGTTCGGCCCTCTTCTCGCCAACAATATAAGGCTGGCCAGCCGTAACCGGGCCGCCATTGGCGCGCAGGCCAAGTGCTCCGATGATGCCAGGGTCGCTACCGCCTCCGCCGCCGGTAACGGCGCCCAAGATGCTGCCTAGCCAACCGCCGCCGACGCCGCCGCTGGACGAAGCCTGCATGATGGCGTCGACCAAATCATTCTCGATCTTGTCAATGATCTTATCGAGAACGCCTTCGGCGATCTTGCCGAAGTCCTGCCAATCCAGCTTGCCGTCGTCCAGCGCCGAACGCAGATCGTCAAACGCGCCCTTGATGACGTCCTTCTGCAGGTCGTACATTTCTTGCGCTTTGCGCAATTCGTCAGCTTGCCGAGCGTAGGCTTCGGAAACGGCGTCGATCTTGGCAATTTGGTCAGGCGTGAGCTGCGCGTTCTGCCAGTCCGTGTCGCCCTTCTTGCGGGCCTCCTCGCGGACCTGTTTCAATGCTTGCTGCTCGAGGTCGAGTGCCGTCTTGCGCTTGGTTTGCGCCTCATACGACAGGCCGAGCGAATTATACTCCTCAGTCAGCGCTGCAGTGCGGTCGCGGATCGACTGCAAGTCCTCTGCAAAGCGATCGTCGGCAGTCTTTGGCTGCGCCCTGTTGGCTCGCCTGGCTGCTGCGTCGGCTTTGCGCTGTGCCGCCGCAACCGCCTTGTCGTATTCGGCGCCGAGGTCTTCGCGATTTGGTGCAGGCGTCGGAATGATATTCGCGCCGCGCGCGATCGCGTCGTCGACCTGTGCGCCGAGCGGATTGTAAACGCGGCCATTCGGAGAACTGCCGGCCGCCTTAGCGTAGGCGTCGGCTACAGCCTGCGATGCGCCGCGCGCCTCAATGGCGATATTGCGCAAGCCCTGAAGTATGCCAGCAAAACTAGGATTTGCCTGCTCAAGCGCAGCAATGGCTGCATTGATTTCATCAATACTCGACTTGCCGTCTTTGGCGTCGTTGAAGATGTCCTGCAGCGTCTTTTGCAGCGGCTCAGACGTCACCGAGGCCATCGCGCGATTGAACTTGTCAATCGTGTCGCCCATCTCATCGACAGGCTGGCTCAACCCCGGAATCGCAGCCGCCGTGTTGGCCGCCTCCAACGCCAACGCCTTAAGCTCATCGCGCGTTGACGAAAGCTTAGGATTCACCTCGGCGATCTGGTCAATCTGGCTGATGAACGTCTTGACGTCGCTGGTGCGCGCCAGGTCTTCAATCGCCTGCCTGAACGGCTCAAACGTCGATATAAGCGACTTGGAAAGCGCGAACTGGTTGCCGCCGCCCGCGCCGATCGTCTTGTAAAGTTGATCCAAAATGCCTTTGATCTGCGCGGAAAGCAGATCTTTTGCGTTCTGGACGTCCTTTTCGTTCAGCGCGACAACGGAATTCACCGACAGCGCGGCGTAATTCTTCTTCTTGGCGGACGCCTCATCCCACGCATCGCCAAGCAACTTGATGTTGCCCTCGTGCGTCTTGGTGATCTCGTCAAGAGTCTTGAGGTTCGATCCGCCGACAGCCTCATACGCGATGAATGCAACGCCTGCCGCCGCAACCGCAGCGGTAACCAGCGGGAACTTGGTGGCAAGACCAATGGCGCCTTCGCCAAGGGCCTTGATCGACCCCATGACACCAGCAGGTCCGCTTTGCAGTGCGTCGAAAATTTGACCGGCCTGCGATGCGAAAATCTGCATCGGCTTGGCGCCAAGCGCGAACATCGTGATGACGTCGTTGCCTTGTCGCGACAGGTTCAAAAGCTGGTTAGCGGTAATCTTTGAACCGCCCTCAACGCCAGAGAGTGCGCCCTGCCATTCCTTAAGCCTTGGCCCGACAGGCAGGCCAACCATGGCGTTGATGCGCTTCTGAATTGGCGTCATCGACGCATCGATGCCTTTACCCATGGCATCGAATTGCCTCTGCACTCCAGAGGTTGCCTGGCCCACATCTTGGCCGAGTTGCTTTAACTGCCTCTTGATGGTAGAAAGATCGGTACTTACACTAATAAGAAGGTCGTCGGTTCTATCGGTCATCTAGAAACCTTCTTGACACGGGACAGTTATGTGGAAATGGCAAATCGGGATACTTGCGGGCGCGGCAGTTGCGGTTGCGGCGATCTACGCAGGCGCAAATGAGCCACCGGCCGCCCCCTACGACGCAGCCTATTGCGCCGGTCGCCTAAGCGACCTACGTGCCTTCAAGGCAGGCTATGAGCCGGCGAATGCGCCTCTTACCGAGCACAGCACTGCTGAATACGTCCAGAATTGCGCAGATCACGACAAGCAATTCGCCGAGGCGGCACGCCCGTATCTTTAGGCTCAACCATATTTGGCCAATAGCGTCGCCAAATCGTCGTCGCTCGGACCATTGTCCCTTTTGCCGCCGTCGTTAAGCTCGTTAAAGCCGTCAATCGCTAGCATGTACTCGGTGAGCGTCGAGCGCCAAAAGGTCTCCGGTGTCCACTGAAGGGCGCCAAATGCGCCCTTCATCCAATTTCGCCAAGGGAACGGCTTTTCTACCCCGCTGCCGACGCGGCTTGGTCGTTTTTTTGCTCACCATCGAAGTGGTGCGACAGCGCGAGCGCGAACGCATCCGAGCACGCCTTGAAGTGCTTAAGCTTAAGCGCATCAATGGCCGCACCCCTGTCACCGCGGACGGTAAGCAGATCGATGGCGGCCATGGTAGCCGCGGCCTCAACGCCAGAGAGTCGCTGAAACAAATCGTTCAGCGACTTGCACTCAAGCCGCGTCGAGACGGCAGCCAGGCCAGCCATAGTGGCGGCAATAGCAAGTGGCGTATTGCCGACCCAGAGCGGTACCTCGCCGCGCGCACCGTTGACTTCCAACGGAAACGGCTTCTCCTCTGTAGTCATTCAATTACTCCGCAACAAACGACAGTGCGCCGCCCGCGTTGAAGGTTGCGTTGAAGGTCATAGTCCCTTCAACATCCCCGCCCAGCTCAAAATTGGTAACGTACCAAGGGCCAGTAAATGTGCCGAGGCCAGGCACAATGACCTTGGCATTGAATGTCGAGCCAGCAACCACGTAGGCCATGAACGCCGTCTGATTGGCACCAGCAACGTACTTGCCAGAACCGGTGAAGGTGCGATTCAGGATGCCGGGAACGCCAGTCTTCTGAGGCGTGTTTCCAGGATTATCGCAATCAACGACAGTCGTGTCGACATCGTTGGCCGACAGGTTGAAACTGCGGGTCATAAGACCGCAGAGATTCGTAAAAGTCTCGGGACCGCCGCCGTCGCCGATCTGGATGAGCAAAAGACGACCAGTCTGCTGGCCGGGAGTAACTGCCATGGTAGGCTCCATAAAGATAAAGCCCGCCAAGCGGGCAGTTGTTGAGTTTGGTTGCTGTGTCGCGCTATGCGGCTTCGATTTCCGCCTCGAAATCCACGACTGCATGGCCAGTTGTGCCATCAGCGTCGTAGAATACCCGCTCGCCGGTATGCGCGAGCGTTACCAGCCGGTTATTGGGAAGCGCCAACGGATAGTGATGCAATGCGTTGGCGACTTCCCACGCTATCGCCCTTGCGTCCTGTAGCGCACCACCGCCGCCTGGCAGCGGATTGCTATCGTCAGTCCAGACATGGATTGTCAGGCTGGCGATTATTCCCGTAACGCACTGGATGTCGTCACGGCGAGTCGACACGTCATCTACCGTCACATATGGCGGCGTGAAAGACGCGGGCGGCCGATAGAAAATCTTGCTCGCCGGAACCAACGCGGTTAGCGCCGGAAATGCTTTAAGGCGGGCCGTGGCGACGCCGACAAGTTCATGTGCCGGTGCGGCCATATTCGCTCCTTATGGGTTTTACTTCCCCATTGATGCCTTGACCGCCCTGCTTATGGCGCGCGCTATCTTTGCCTTGGCCGCTTTGCGGTACGCCTTCCATGTGTAGAAGACGAAAGGTTGCGCGGGTGAGCCGGGATGGTTGATTGACGGCGTAGAAACGCGCGTGCCGTCGCTGGCGGTAAACACAAGGTTTTTGCCGTTGCGTCCGGTTATCTTGTGTGGCGCCGTGCCGTGCTCTACGAATTTCCATGTGAAGTCGGCATACACACCCGTCGCATCAGGATCCTTGGAGGGATTGTTCCCGATCGCTTTTGCTCCTGGCATGTCAGCCTGGCGCGCGCCGATGATGCTGTCCTTTAGAACTCCAGTAGCGCCAACCGGTGCGCGTGCCGCAATGCGATTGGCGGCTTCTCGAGCAACCTCAAGCTTGGCTTTCGCTGCAGCTGCTGATGCTTCGGGCACAAGTTCGTCTAGTCGACGCTGCAGAGCCTCGCGGCCGATGATGGTGGCCTTCATTGCCATTAGCTGGCCTCGCCTTCAACAACGAGCATTTCAATATACTGGCCGCGCTCATCCGGGTTGACGATGGTCTTGATATTCCAGGACCGCAGAGGCTTGCCATCAATCTTGCCCTTGCGTGCGTCATAGACGCGCCAGTCAGCACGCACGGCGCGTGTGTCGGCACAACTGCGCACCGTAAGGTTATGCGGCTGCAAGGCCGCTAGACGGGCTGCTGTGACGCCTTCAACGCTAAGCCGACCATTGAACTGCGGTGCAAGCCGCGCCGATATCGAGAACACGTCGACAAATTCGCCTGTGACGTCGTTGCCGTATTCATCCTGCACCACATCACGCCGCTGGAATGTCACACGGCAGTTAAGCGCGCCTGCACCTTTTCTGGCAACCATTCGGTCGGCTCCTCACGGCTCTTGCTAATCTGCTCGGCCTTGCCCGCGGCAATGGCCAACGCGGCGCATTTGCGCGTCACGTTGCACTCCATGCCGACCTTGTAGTCGATGCTGAAATTGGGCTGCCGATACTCGTAATCAGCGACAAACCGCACCCACATTACAGAGCCGCGTCGGGCGCCTGAATGTCGATATTAATGACGGTGGTGCTTGCGGCCAGGCCGAGCAAGGCAGGGTGGTCGCCGGTCGTAAGGTCGGCAACGGGAACAATCGCGCCGGGCGTGCCGCCGAGATAGTACGCGACGCCAGGCGTCACGGTAGCGCCGATCGTAATTGGGCCACTCAGATGTACGGCAAGCGGCTGGCCAGCAGACGCCGCGTGCAGCGCAATGCCGCGAGGCTTGCGCACAACCGCCGAGGCGTCGTTGGTGTCGGCAAGCTTGTACGTGCCGTCCGCGGCTTTGTACACGACCTGGCCCGCAGTGATTGAAGCGCCGGCGGTGCCGTTTTCGCGCGTGGAATTAGCGCCGGCAGCGACATTGGCTGCCGTGATAACTAGTGCCGTCAATGCGGCCTCCTTGGCGGCCTAGCCGCGGTTAGTAATATCGGTGGTTGCTGAGTAGCGAGTCGAACGTCGTCCAGCCGGACTCGTCAGCCGTCTCGCGAGTTTCGTAGAGATCGGCCAAGCGGATAAGCATCGCGTGCTTAACAGCAGGCGGCACATTTTCTGTGCCAATCACCGCCGTAAGGGTAATCAGCGAGCGCGGCTGGATAGACGGCCAGGTCTGCCCATACTTCACCACAATGGCGTCGCCGCGGTGTTCGTAGACAGTGTCGTCAAGCGTTTGCGGATCGCCGCTGCTGTCGACGTAGGCGATCGACGTAATGCTCTGTACCGGACCGAACGACAGGTGATCGAAATCACACCAGCCAGTGGCTCTGGCTGTTACCGTTTGCGTCGCGAACGTCGCGTTGCAGTACTTCTCGACGTGGCTTCTCGCCATCGCGATAAGATCGGTCAGGCAGGTGTCGTCGTCGGCAAACTCGGTGGCATTCACATGCCGCTTGGCTTCGGCAAGCGTTACCGGCTCAGCCGTTGCCGGCGTCGTCACCGTTGCTGGATACCACATCGCCCCTACCCTTCTTGCCCTTGACCGGTTCCTTGGGGTCGGCGTCAACAGCGAACTCTGCAGCCTTAAGGCGCTCTGCCTCGGCGTCTTCAAAATCATACTCATCGCCGGGCGCCAGACTGAACAGTGGCCCCGAAAGGCCGGTAAGCATCTTCAAAAGCATGTCGCCTCCAAAAAAGGAGGCGGGCCAGCCATTAGCCGGCCCGCTGTTCCAGATTAGGCCAACTTCAGGTGCTTGACCGCGGCCGCGTCGAGCAACTCTCCGTCGAAACGGATCAAGCCGGCGATCCCCAAGTCGGGCCAGAATCTTTCTCGGAGTACCCCAATTACAGGGCTTCCCACCTTGCGCACCCAGTATTTGCCGAGGTCACCGAAGATCACAGCCTTGGCGCCAGTGGCAATATCGGCCACGGCCTGGTTGATGTTATATTTATGGTCCAGCAGCGCTGCCGGCTGACCCTTGGTAATGTCGCCCATCTGCCAGAGGTAGTTGCCCTGACCGTCCTTCAGCTTGCGGATGGCCGCCAGAGTCTTGTCGTTGAACATCCATCCCACTTTCGGCGACTGGCGGTAAGCCGGGTCTACCGAGTGCAGCAGGTCAATCAGTTCGTCCGAGGCGATTGCAGTGGCCGACGCAGCCGTCTTGCCAAGGGTCGAGGCGGTGACAATGCCGTTCGGGGCGTTGGTGCCGGTGCCAGTCGTGAGCTGTGCGTTGGCAAGGCGGCCAAGGCGCTCGCCTAGCAGGTCACCGAGCAGCGCCTCGACCGAGAAGATGCTGTCCTGCGCCAGCTGCCAGGAGAACTTCACGAACTTGGTGTTGTAGTCGTATGCCTCGAGCTGCTTCTGGCCAAACGCCGCGTCGGCCGATCCGTCGTCGGTCAGCGCAACACCCTCCGTGCCAGCAACACCGGTACTGCCTGTGTCGTCCGTGGTCGGGATCGGCAGCGCGTTGCCGGCGGTGGTGTTCAACTCGCTCACGATTGCGGCGTCATACATCGGGCCCCACGCCTTCATCGCGCGGACGAGCATGTTCTGAAGTTCGACCGGAACGGTATAGCCGCCGGCCGAATTCGAGCCGGCGGTCTGGATACGCTTTTCAATGTCCTGCACGCCTTCGCGCAGTACGTTGCGCTCCTCAGCGTCGAGCGCGTCGAGGGAGGCGCCACTGGCGAGGAACTTGTAGAACACCGAGCGGTATTCCGGCTTGTCGCCTTCGGCCCGGCCACGCTGCTCGGTATCGCCGCCAGTCGGGCGCTTGGCCTTGCGCTCTTCCTCGGCCGCGCGAGCGATGCGATCTTCGGCCGCGGACATGCGCTGCTCGCGCTCGATATCCTTCTCGACCTTGTCAAAATCGGCCATGACGGAGTCGTGGCGAGCTTCAAGCTCGGCGGCGCGGGCCTGGTCGGTGTTCTTCTTGATTTCGTTGAGCGCTTCGCGCGCCTGCGTGACCAGTTGGCCGCGCTTTTCCTGCATTTCCCTGAGAGTCATTGTCTAGCCTTTTGGCAAAAGGAAGCCCTTGCGCGGCCTCAGCGGCGCTAGTGGGCAGTCGTGGTTTGAATTGGCGGACGGGCCGCCCTCCGGACTAAGCCGGGTGACTACGAGAGCGGTCCCCGATCGCCCGTCAGGCGATTTGGATGCCTCGGATCTTTTGCTCCATGGAGGCGCGCCTTTCGGCAACTCGCCTGGCTGCAGCGGTAGCATCTGCAGTCCGCTTTTCAGCGTCTTTCTTGTGGCGCTCGACCTCTTCGCGCGCAGCCTCTAGCGAGCGCGCCGCCAAAGTGGTGTCCGGATATGCCGGGTTTGCCGTGGCCGTCACTTCGTAAAGCTCAGCCTCGAGAATGGTGCGGTGCGGAGGCTCTTGAGTGTCATCCCACTCTTGTTTCGTTGCGCGGAACGCGAATGACATGCCTGAAACATCGCCGCGCTCGACAAGCGTCCAAAGATCATTGCCGTCGCTCGTATCGGGTACGTCGATTTCTACGGCCAGACCTTTGGCATCCTCAGACAAGCGCAGCGTCTTAGAGCGAGTGCGCCCCAAAACTCGGCCCATGTCGTGATCGTATAACGCTAGGATGTCGCCGCCGATCGCCTTACTGAAGGCGCCAGGCGCGATGCGCTCAACGAAATAGTCGCCAATAGTCGTGTCTGAATTCCACACGGCGGCATACCCTACCAGGGTGCGTTTGCCGTCCGCGGCGCGGGCTTCAACACCAAGCAGCCCGCCGCGCCGTTCAATATCGTTCGTCATGCGGCAGCAGCCCCACTGTCTGTAGCATTGTTGTCGTTCGCAGGCGGCGCAACAGACTTGGCAACATTGCTACCAAGCGCAACTGTGGCGCCTTGGATGTACAATGCGTCGCCGTTCGGCATTGCCGGGCGATTGTCCAGTGCGCGGCCTTCGTTCGGCGTGATTAGTCCGTTCTGCACGCCCTGTGCCAAGCCGGTCATGCGTGTGACGAAATCACCGCGAAGGATGCCATCCAAATTGTGGGAAACGTACTTCCCGCCGGCGCCGTTGCGGCCGAACAGCTTGAGGTTCAATTCATCCTCAAGCGCCTCGGCCCACTGGCCAACTAGATGCTGCACCAGCATCAGGTTTTGCTGTTCTGTGTTGCTGAACGTCGCCCCGATAAGGTCTTGCAAAAACACCTTCGGCAACTGGTAGATGCGGGCAATCTCTTCCACCTGAAAGCGACGGGCTTCGATCATCTGCCCTTTTGCCGGGTCGATGCCGACCGGCTTAAGCTCGTAGCCAGGCGGAATCGGGAAAACCGCCTCGTTTGCGTTCTTCGCTGCGTCGACAGACCGCTTGATGTCGGCCTGAGCGCGCTGCATTGCGTCTTTGCCAGCAGGCAGCGGGCCGGTCAGCGCTAGCGGAGGTACGCCACCGCCAGCAAAGAAATTCGAGCCGTAATCATTCATGGCCAAGGCAAGCTGAATTGCCTTGGACCCCATGGTGATCGGCCCATAGTGCCTCAAGCCATCATGCCACAGCATGAATGGAACGTCGATGACGTCTTCGGCTGAGTATTCCTTGACCGGATGCGCGGCATCGCCGAACTGGTAAAATACCCGTCCGCCGCGCCTCTGGATCGTAGTCTTGGTCGGATCCATCGGCCAAATCGCGTCAACGCCCTGTGGCGCCCGCTCGATCCACGCCAGGCCGCGCCCACCGGTAAACACCTGCTGCCAAAACCATTGGCGAAACTTGAACGACCCTTGTTCCGGGTTGGGCGCGTCGTGCACAACCGACTGTAGCTTACCAGTCAGGGCTTTCGGGCCGTCCTTGGTGTCGCGGTAAGCGTGCAGTGGCAATGCAGCCAGAGTGCGCGACAGAAACGCCACAGCGGCCCACACAGACGGTACGGCCAGGGCGCTGTCGATCGTAACGGCGGGCAGATTGAGCGACTGGATGCCGAAATATGCCAAGAAATTTTCGGCACTTACCGGAATGTTCTGGTTTTCGATGGAATCGCGTGTTTCGGCGACATTAATGACCGATTCTGCTCGGTTTTCGCGGCTAAATGGCCACATCAAGCCGCCTCCTTCATGAGTGAATATTCGGGATCATCCCACGGTGATGTGGGTTGCGATGCGGTGGACCCGCCGTCAGTGGCAGCGCCAATTGCGATGCAGAGAGCCACGGCTGCATCAATGCGAACCGAGGCCTTCGACTTCACGAACCAACGGTTGTCCTGCGGGTCTCGATCAAATGCGGCGCCCATGAGCGCGGTCATCAACACCGGACTGCGCCGCAACCGAATGCGGCCGTCGATGATCATGTCTTCCAGAGCAGAAACGGACCCGGGCATCCACAAGCCCAGCGGAGGCGCCTCGCCTGCTGCCTTTGCGGCTTCCACCTTGTTTTCGCTTGGCCTGGCGCGAACCTTGCCGCCTTGCGGGTGCGCTATGTGCTCAACCTCTACGCCAAGCGCTTCGACTTCCTCGCGGAATTTGGCGTAGGCGTATTTGTCGTAAGCGATCGCCTGGATATCGAAAATCTGGTCGAGTTGCTGCACACGCGCGGCTACGAAATCGAACCGAATGCGTGAACCCGGCGGTGCATTCAGCCAACCGCCCTGCACCCACAAATCATAAGGCTGTTTGTCGGCCAGTACGCGCGCCTTCAGCGTGTCGCCTGGCGTCCAGGCTTCCACCCAAGCGTCGAACGTCGGCAAGCTAACGACCGTGCCATCGTCTCGCTGCATGTCCTTGTGACCAGTCGGCACAACACACGCCAGCACGGTCAAGTCTTTGCTCGCCGAGAGGTCGGCACCCAAGAAAAGCGGCGCCTCTGCGTGCTCTTCTTCGGGATCGAAGTCCTCCATGACGGCTTCGACGGTCGCGCGCGGCATCCACGCCTTATCAGCGTCGGTCCAACGGCAGAAATGGAGACGAAGGATACCGTTCAGCTTGCCAGGGATCTGCCTGGCTTGCGCCACGACGCCGGCCAGGTAGTCAGTTGTCAGGATCGTGCCAAGAAGTGGATTGGCCTTTACCCAGCACGTCGGATCCTCGAGCGGATCGTCCTCTTTGTCCAGCGCGCACACATACGCGAACGTGCTGTCGTCCAGCACCTCACCAACGTAGGTGAAGTCGTCGTCGGGCTCGCGGGTGCCGGCCGCGACTCGCACAGCGTGCTCGTGCTCTTCCCAACAAACGGTATTTCGATCGCTGCCGGAATTGGTGATCATCAAAAGCAGCGGCTGGCGTCGGAATTTAAACCCGCGTTCCAGCATCTCCATAGTCGAGCGGTCGGGGTGTTCGTGGACCTCGTCGGCCAGAGCAAAATGTGGTCGCGGTCCGGAGCCCGACTTGCCGCTGTCCTTTGAAATCGGACGGAAGAAGGATCCGGAACGATGGTGCGCGATATTAAACTCGCGCCCCATGCCGCCACTGAACTTTAAACGCTGCGCCAATGCTGGTGCAGCACGCACCATCTTCACGGCGTCTTGGAACAGGATTGCTGCCTGTTCTTTTTTTGCCGCGGCGGCATAGATCTGCGCGCCGGCTTCATCGTCGGCCGTCAGGCCATAGAGTCCTACCCCGCCAGCGAATGGCGATTTGCCATTGCCCTTGCCTTCCTCGACATACGCCCGCCTAAAGCGGCGGGTGCCGTCCGCCCGCTTCCAACCGAAGAGCGAGCCAAGTTTGAAGGCCTGCGACGGGTGCAGCGCGAACGGCTTACCCTCAAATTGACCTTCCGAAAGCTTCAGGCGCTCCTCGAAGAAGCGGAACACCCTCAGCGCAGCGGCGTCATCGAACCACAGTCCACGGGCAGCGCCGGTGACCAGGTCATCAAGGTGGCGCCGGCAGGCGTTTCGGACATGGGGACCGGCAACGATCGCGCCAGATAGGACGGCATTGGCGTAGGCATTCACACGATCGAGTGCAGGGCCGACTTCAGTCGAGCAAGTCGTCCTTTTCTTCTTCGTCATCGGGCACCGTAATCTTGGTCGCGTCAGCCGGTGTCGCGCCCATCTGCCCAAGCATTTGCCGAAGCAGGTTCATGGCCTGCACGCCAACCTCCTGCCCCGCCATCATCCGTCCCTGAATGTTGGACGCCATGCCGACTAGCGTTCGGTGCGACTGGTTCAGCCAGGGCAGCTCTTTCTGAAAGATCAGCCAGGCGGATTTGGCCTTGCAGCCGTCAGTGTCAGCGATCCACTTCGGTGGAGTACCAAGCGGCCCGGCTGCCTTCGGCTCGGCGCGGCTCTTAAACCGGCCGGCGTTCATCTTGTCGCGACCCTCAGCCTTGGCTTTGGCGAGGGGATTTCTCGGCCTCGCCATGGCATGAAGTCCTCTAGGCAGGGGTCATATTCTGAATTGCATACGCGTGCAGAACGGGGATGCACCGGTTACTAGGAGGCGATGGCCGCCAGGCCTGAGGCACCCCTGCCCCGTCAGACGGGCCAGCCAGACGGGTCGAACCGGACCACCTCCTGGCCTAGGTCTTCGCGCTGCCCGCGGCTTGCGTGGCAGGGCTTGCACGTGCTGACGAATGGACCCGTCCAGAACTTCTCGACGTCACCTTTGTGGCCACCGTCTGCGTGGTGCACCTCTGTCGCTGGCTCTACTACCTCGCGCTCAAGGCACCATTCGCAGAGCGGATCCTGCGCGAGCTTGGCAAGGCGTAGGCGGCGCCATTGAGCGGTTGCATAGAGGCGGCGATATTCTGTGGCTTCTGCTGATCGGCTATTTCTTGCCGCTGCCTGTGTCTGGTACAATTGGGTCGTTCTATTGTGGAGACTATTTCATGGCAAAGCGCAGCGTATTCCATTCCTCTCCTACCAAAGACGGTTGGAAGGTTACTCAAAGCGGTACGACAATCTCTAATCATAAGACCCAAAAGGGATCGGAAGCCGCGGCAATCAAGGCTGGGCACGCAGCACAAAATGCTGGCGGCCTGGGCCAGGCGGTGTTGCACAAATCGGACGGGAAAATTCGCGAAGAACGCACCTATGGTGCCGATCCGAGGAAGAGCAAAGGTTAGAAGGTGAAGGCATTCACCAACCATGCGGTGAATGCAACACCACCAAGAAGCAGGGACTTTAGAGCCAGTTCCGTTGCGCTGTTAAAGAGTTGACTATTTGCGTTCATCGCTCTGCGATTCGCATTGATCAAGTCGTTGTAATGCTCGCACTTCTCTGCGAGTGAATGTGCCCACGGCTTCGAACAAGCAACGTCCTCATCCCAATCGGATGGCTGGCTACCAGAATACCCAAATTCTATCGATCTTGCAGAGTGAACAGCGCTCCACGCACAGCCCACCAGTGTTGCTGCAACAGCCGTAGCGACACTGGCAAGTAGAATGTTCGGTTGAGAAGACGTCGCTAGATTGTAAGCACCGCCAATGAGGACGATACCCGAGGCGGCTGCCAACCCTGCGAACGTATAAGCTCGCTGATCGGCGGCTATTGCCGCTGTCAACTGTGTATCCAAGTGAGCTTCGGCTTGACGGATCAGTTCCGTTAGAGTGTCTTCACTAGCTGGTCGAAGCTTCAGGGCAAGGGAATCATCCGTCATGCAAATGCACCATGAGTTCTACTTCCAACCTAGAAAAACAGAAACTGGTAAAAAAAGCGACGGCGGCTTCACAGGCAATAAATCAGGGAACTCAGAAAAGGCGTCAGTTCGCAAGCCTGAACGTCCGAAGCCAGATCCGAAGCCGACCAAAAAGGACAAGGGCTAGTCCGCCAAGATAAATTGTCCGCGGCCTTGCACCGCGCCGGACGTCATGCGGGATACAACGCCCGCGCCGCTTAACGCCTAAGCGAGTACCGCCGTCGCCATTGGCGCCAGCGGCAATGATTGTTCCCCGCGCTAATCACTTGCGCGGGGTCGATCGCCACAGAGTTGGGCGCATCGAAACGAAAACGGGCGGCGTTTCCGCCACCCGCAAAACTTGATCCTGACCTATCGTAGCAAATGTCGTGCGCCTCATGCGCACGAGGGAAGCTAGCCGCGCGTCGTAGAAATCCAGCGCAATTTCGGAAGCGGCAGAGCGCCAATCGCTTCCGACAAACTATTTGGTATCTCACCAAGATCCATTGCGAAAAACTCAGCCTTATTTCGCATCGCCTCGGCTGCTGCCACCCACATGGCTTCGGCGTCTGTCTTCGAAACCGTGCCGCGAAGCATGTGCTCGAGTTCAGCAATGCGTTTCTGCAGCGGTTCCGTCTCACGCTTTAGGCGGGCGTCTGCCTCGCGTTGGACTGCGGCCCGCTCTTCATCACGAGCCAGACCCTCAAAGGCGTGGAGGGCATACCGAATGCGCCCAACCCTGCCCTTGCTTTCGGCAATTGCCCACTCAACGACGCGCACGAACCATTCTGTGAGTGGCTCGCCGTCCTTCTGGCGGATATGATCGAAACTGTAGGGCGACCTCATTGCCGCAATATCCCGTAGTGCTGAGCCAGCAGGCGTAGACCGCCGTTGAGGCGCTCACCGGCAGCCGCGATTGCTTTGCCGCGGTCTTTGTAATGGCTGATCTTCAATCCGGCTTCGCCAAGTGAATTACCATCGACGACCACAGCATCAACGATTGGCCCATAGTGGGCGCCGAGCAGTACGCGTGCTTTTCGATAGCGGTCACGCGCCTGGGTCATACGCTCGCCCATCCCTTCGCCGGATCCGCCGTCGACCGAAACGCGGGAATAGTCGATGGCACCAAGCGGCTGCAGCCCTGCCAGATAATGGTCACTGGCGTAGCGCAGACCGGCAGCATGGAGCGCATCATTGGTCTCGGCGTCTTTGTCCAACTGGCCTGCAGTATGCATGCGTTGGAAATTGTCTGACTTGCGAACCGGCGCTACGGCTACATCCTCCTCCGGCTCGTTATCGTTCGCAGCCAAGATCGGAGTGGCTGCACTCTTCTTGGTGCCCCACAGATGCCGGGCGACGTCCGCCAGGCCCTGCGCAACACGGTGCGGGTTAGCCAGATCGACGTTGGTCTCCTCGACCACAAAGGCTTGCACAGTCGCCTTGCGACGCGGTTCGTACCGGATCGCGCTGATGCAACCCTCGAGCGCCGGCCGCACCGTGTGCCGCTGCACCTCGACTTGGCACCACTTGGCGTCAGCGGATCGCGCCGTGTATCGCACGATGGGGCTGGTCAGTCTCGAACGCGTGATCGAAGCAAGTTTGATGAGGTGCTCGCCAGCATCCCGTTCGTCAGCGCCGATATAGTCGTTGGAGGCGAGCCAGCCGAGGATGGCGGGTGCTGGCATTGCGGTGGTCTTTGGGCCAAGTTCCGACAGGTTATCGTTTGCTGCGGCGTAGGGGTCATGCGAAAGGGCGTCGTTAACTTGGCCGGCGCGGATTGCAGAGTGCATCTGAATTCCTGATTTTCGGGGAAGCTTTGGGGCTGAACCGTTCGCCGTTCGCTACCTAGGAATCTTGAACGAACGAACGGTAGGGAGAGTGGGTAAACCCACACTCCCCCTATATCTGTTTTGGTACAAAAATCGTTCTAAGCGTACGCATTGATTTCATTGAGCTATTCGCCGTCTTTGCTGCCTCGCGAACGATCCGAACGAACGCGAACGAACGGACCGAAAAATTCACATCGAACCGATCGGTTCGTTCGCGCCCTAGAACGGCTTGCGAACGGCTAGTTTTCATCGTAGTCACCAGCGTTTCTCCGGACGAACGCGGACACCTGCTTCTCTCTGAAACGATCGCTACGCACCGCTACGGCGGCCTCCAGTCCTGCCTTTGTCAGGTTCCAGCCGACGCGCTCTTTGTACTCGGCCAGCTTTGCCGCCTTGAGCTTATGCGTTGCGCGCCCCGCGCGGGCCTTGTGCGGCTTGCCCTTCGCATCAGACCACCCGAGCGTCTCCGCCATTTCATGCAGCGATTGTTTGCCGTCCCGTTCGATGAGCAGCAACAGGTCGTCCTCGTCGCGGCGAGCCGTATCCCTGCGCGCCCGAGCCTCACCGGACGTCACAACAGACGCCATGACGGTCGGGACGTCCCGCCCTTTCGAGTCTTTCAATTGCGGGGCATTGACCGTCTTCAATTCGAACTGCAGCGGATCAAAATCGGCACCGCGATACTTCCCGTGCCAGTGCAGTTTGACAACGCCATCTGATTTGATCAGCACTAGGTTGCCGTCGACCTCATTTAGGAACGCACCGCCGCCCCGCGGCAACAGATTGGCCTGGTCAGCACTCTTGGTCGGGTGAGCCGCCACCAGGACACAGGGCGAACTCTCAAGCGTAGTGAGAGTACGCAGGTCGCGCGCATGCTTGCCTAACTCGGTGTTGCTGTTCTCTTCGGAGCCCTGAAAGTATGCGGCGGACGTGTCGATGACAATTAGGTCAGCGCCGCCAAGGCGCTTAACCTCGGCAGAGATTTTCCTGAACATCGCCGGTATCGAGAACGTGCCCTTGATGAAATGAACGTCGATCGTCTCCGGATCGAACGGGAAATGGTGCGCCATCCCGATCCACCTCATCGTCACGTCATCCGGGTTCTCGCCAGCGAAATAGACCACCCGGCCCTTGCGCACTTCCCTGCCGGCCAGCGGCAAGCCGAGCGCCGTGTGCGCGCACAGAAGCAGCAGCACGCCAGTCTTACCCGTGCCGGTCATCGCAGTAAGCGAATAGATGAAACTCGTCTGCGCTATGCCCTCGATCGCGTAATCTGGCGGTTTGAAGCCCCTGACCAGATCGCCGCTTGAGATGATACCCGACCAACGGTCGTCCGCCGGCTTGTTGTCGTTTGCAGCTTTCGGTCGGGCGCGTTCTTCCTGAGTATCATCGTCCGCGCTGGAGGTCGACGCTGCGATGCTCCACCCCATCGATTCCGGATCCAGCCCAAGCCGCTCGCACAGCCAGAGCGCGGCATCCTTCGCTGTGGACGCGCCACCATATTCAGTTACGAGGTTGATGGCTGTCTCACCCTGCTCCTTCCCGAAGTCTTGGATGCCATCAGGGTGGATGCTGATGTCTTCCTGCAGAGGACGGCCCAACTCTTGGGACGTCACGCGCCAGGCGCCCGTTCCAGCCTCTCGGCGAGCAGACGGGAAGAGTGTCGTGACCCACCGCTCCGGCGAATCTAATGCTGCCGCGTTAACGCGCTGCCAAAATGTCTCTCCGCCAGTGTTCAGGTGGCGCTCGGCCTTCGGCTGTTTTTCCGGCTGCCCGAGTTCGGAAAGAATCTTCTCCGCGTTGATAAGAAGCCTGTCCAGATCGGCCGGACTGATCAGCGGCAGGTCTTCAAACGCTACGTCCAGCGGCGATGAGCCGATCCACTCATATGGCCTTCCGGTATCAGGGTGCAGGCCGAACGCAACGAATTGCTGGCCGGATCCGAGCACCTCAACTTGGCAACGATGACCGTTCGCGATGTAAACCGGCGTTGAAGCCTTTTCCCGCGGCTCCTCCGCACGAAAGACATAGAGTGTCTTTGGCGCTCGTCCCACACGGCATAGCGCATCCTCTCCACCTGGCACGGAGCGAACCAATTCCGACAGCCTCGCCGCGACATCCTCATCCGGCGCGTCGACATCAACCGCCACAACCCGGCCAGTGAGAATTCCGGTATTTAAATGGTCGGCATAGCCACGCTCCCACGAAGCTACCGACGCGGGAGTCGCAACAATCTTTGACCAGTTTGATATCCGTGGCCGCTTGCCATCTGTCGGGATCGGCGGATAGCCGTTATCAATGAGGTGTAGTCGAATTTCTGTTGGGGTGGGTGTCTTACGAATGAGTCGCGGAATCGGCGCCAAGGACGTCTCCCAGGTGGGCAGCGGCAAGTGCGGCAAGGTTGGTGCGGAACGTGGGTGCCAGCGACGCTGAGCGACCGCCTGTCTGTGTGTCGGGTGGGTACACCTCATGGCGGCCCGACGGAGTGCGCACGAGGCGCAGTCCGTGCAATGTCACATCATCGCCAAGCTCGACGTCGAATCTGGCGATGCACGCAAACCCCTTCGGCGACGGGGTCTCTCCTGTCGCCCTGATTGATCGGATACGCGGTTCAAGCTGCACAGCGGGCAGCCTTGCGCGAAAAGGCTTCAATGCCGGTCTCGACATACTGCGCCATAGCGGCGTCGGCTTCTTCTTCCCCGGCGCATTCTGCGGCATATGCATTTGCTGCGGCGAAAGCCTGGCGGTCGGATTGAAGACACGCGGACGCGTACTCGAGTGACGCGAAGTCGTCGGGCTCCTTGCCGCAGTTCTTCATCGCAAACACCCGGCCAGGGTACTCCTCAAGAATCAAGGCGAATTCGATTCCAAGGGCGGCAGCGAGGCTTCGAAACCGCTTACCTCGGCCACCAAGGTCGGTTGTGAAGTCAAGGATGATCTCCTTTTCGGGCTCCCTGATCGGGGAGGCCTTTACCCGGAAGGCGAAGAACTCATCCGGACTGGTAACATCAACATCAATGGTCTTTACGCGATATGCGGCGAAATCGAATGTCGGCGTGAATTTGCGCAAAAGAATCTCCTGCCCGCGAAGCGCGGGGCGTCTCATAGGAAATGTGGAGGGTTAACGAGAACACTATCTAGCGACCAGTGCGCTAGCAAATACTAAATATAGTGTTATGGGGCAGATTTTTCTAGTTCAGTCGGCTCGCGTGCTGCTTATGCTGCCGCCCTTGCGCCGCGGTTGTCGTTGGCCACTCTGACGAAGCGCGATCCTAGCCATTCGCAAAGTTCCGCTCGTGGGTACCGAACGCCCTTTGTTGAGGTCGTTCGGTAGTAGGAAGGGCCACCGCCGCGGTGCCGCTGCTTCTTCACTGACAGTTCGGTGATGCCAAGGATGCCAGCAAGTTCCCTGCTGTCGAAGGCGGTGGGAAGGTCGGGATCGGCGGCCAATTTCTGATAGACGGCCGCGCCGGAAAAGCCCTGCGCCGTCCAGTGCGCCAAGCGTTCCGAAAACGCCCTATCGGCGTGGTTGCTCATGTCAGTCACCATTTCGGTTGTTTAGGATGACTGACATTTACCGCTTTACCGCGATAAAGATTACTTTGCTTAAATCAGCCCTGAGGACTTCCCTCGGCGGCGCGGATTTCCTCAATGGCCCGCTCGTATTTGCCAAGCGCAGTGGCGATCTGCGTCACGTCAAGCATGTAGCGCGCGGCAAGCTCTATGCGACGCTCCTCGTAGCCCATGCCGATATCGCGAAGATCATCATTGTCGACGCCGATCTCCCACCATCGATGCTTCGCGCCGAACGGTTGTCGCCCTCGCTTCGAGACTGCGGCTCGCAACTCTTGAGCAAGAGGGCCGTCGCCGGCTTCCGCCAGAAACGCAAGCGCCTTCTCGCGGTGTGCCTTGCCCCGGTGGAGTTCATCGCGCGCCAGTATCGCCCTTACCTCTATCGGCGGTAGCTTAGCCATCACCTGCACCTATCGTCTTCACGTCTGCCGCAGGCCTTTGCAGGACGTTCATAGCGTCAGCGGCACGTTGTGCGCCGCGCCTTCCAAGGCTCTCGGCTCGCGCGACATAGCGCGCCGTCATGGCTAGTGTCTTCCAGCCGAACGCCTCTCGCAGTTCATGAGCCTGCGCGCCACTCAGCGCCGCCCAAGTGGCCGCCGTGTGCCGTAGTGCATGAGGCGTGATGCGCTCGACACCGGCCACGGCGCAGACACCATCCAGCACTTCCCGAATGTCAGCATCGCCGACTGGATAACGTCCCTTGCGGTTGGAGAAGACGAATCCAATACGATGCTGCTGCCTATCGATGATCGTTGCCGCGTCCGTCGACAGCGCCCGTGTCTGCGCCCCTGTCTTGGAGTCGGGCAGGCGAACAATCATGCGCTGCAAATCCACCATATCGAATGTCATCAGCCGTGCTTCAGATATGCGCCAGCCGGATACGGTCATGAACCGGAGCAAGTCCCCTATAGGAGTTTTGATCGCGGCGAGCGCCTTGACGAACTTGGGCAGGTCGATCTCGTCCAGCCAGGCTTCGCGCGGAATCTCCTTGAACTTCGGTAGCCGCATACATGGATTGTCGGCACGCCGCCCCTGCCAGTTCATCATTTTTGATAACACGGCAAGGGCGCGGTTCGCGTCGGTCGGATGAGCCTTATGCTTGCGCATGAAGGCTGAGACCATGTCGGGCGTGATGTCGGCGAAGCGTCGGCCCTTGAAATACGGGGTCAGCAGGCGCCGGATCCTGCCCCTGTAGTCCTTGATCGTCGCCGGTTTGCGATCGGCGAGATAATGGGTTTCGAAGTCTGCTGCGACGTCCTCGAATAGTGGCTGCGCCTTCTTCGCTGCCTTAGCTGCGGCTGGATCGTCGCCATTCTTGATGGCGCGCAGCATAGCCTCGGCCTCAGAGCGCGCCATCGCTGCCGGGAACTTCGACGCCTCGCCGATCGAGACCTTGCGGCGGCGCCGCTTGCCTTCCTTGCCGGGCAACTCGTGCATGACGAAGAACAGCTTCGAAAGCGAGGCGTCGGCATTGCGCCGCACGCGCAAGCAAAAACCGGGCAATCGGCTATCGCGGAATATGCGCTCGGGCTTGTCGCCAAGGCTAAGACGCTTCAGGAAATCGTCGCTCAGAACGGGCACGGGGTTTTTCAATCCCTCGGGTTTTTATGGAACCCCTAGGGTGGCCGTAGGGGTATCCCTTTGGTGTCTACCAAAGGTTATTTAAGGGCTGGAATGGAAATTGTAAACCCTTGTATCTTCCTTATTTTGCAAGCGCTTTAGGGTATCGTGGATACCCTTGCGGTGACAGCAAATTACTAACTTAAAATCCCTCGATCTCTGATCGTACGGGTTCGATTCCCGTCGTCCGCACCACATTGAATATCGAACTGCGCTCCCTTGGCAGGCGCGCCCCTGAATATCAGGCCGGCTCCCCTATCATCTAACCTTCAGCGAGAAATTGCCGTGGATTTGGATGCCAAGTCGCTCGCCTTTTCTCCACCGCACTTCCGCTCGATAGGTCGCATCGTCCAACGGCACGCGCAGCCGGAAGGTATCTGGCACTTCAACCCCCGCGGCGACACGCAACTCGGCGCCGTGCTCATGCTGATTTCTGACGGCGCAGCCTATTTCGCCATCCTGCGTGATTATGAACGCATCCTTCAAAACCACTTCTCTCAAGTGACTTCGACGTTCAATTGGCGGTTCAGAAGGTTTGTCGGTCATGGTAAGCTGCCTCTAACGAGCGAAACGCTATCAGACTAAAGTCTGCGGTGCAGGACGCAAAGGTCTTACGTTTTTGCTGAAGTTCCGTTCTTGTCCTTTGTACGTTCTTTACATTAGCAAATCGTGAAATATTCGGCTCTATAATCGTCGCCAGGCTTGCCCGAAACTGTGGCGGGGAGAGCCGAACAGACACGGTACGGGAAGGCCTGGTATGTTCGTCGACTTCTACGAAATGCTGGAAATCAGTCCGAATGCCAATTCGGAAACAATAGAACGCATTTTTCGTCATTTTGCCATGCGCTACCATCCCGACAACCAGATCACCGGTGATGAATCGCGCTTCAGCGATATTCTTGAGGCCCACAACACGCTCAAGGATCCGGTCAAGCGTGCGCAATACGATATTCAGTACAAGGCCCATTTGGACCTGCGGGCCGAGCTGACCGATCAGGCGAACAACACGAAGAACCTCGATCGAGATTCCGTCTTTCAAGCCAAAGTGCTCTCACTGCTTTATGTAAGACGCCGGCAGGACGTCAATAATCCTGGCATTGGCGACGATGAACTCGAACGAATGTCAGGCTGTCCGCGTGAGCACCTCGAGTTCCACCTCTGGTATCTAAAAGCGAAGGGCTGGATAGCCAGAACGGAAAACGGCACGTTCGCCATCACCGTGGAAGGCATCGATCGCGTCAATTCCGAACATCATCGTGAGGCGGCCACCACCCGATTGTTGGATCACGCCGGCTGAATTGGTATCCCCCGGTCTCTGATCAAGCCGAGATCGGGTTCAGCTTCAGATGCTGGATCAGGATGATGGTCTTGGCATCGACAATGCGGCCGTCGGCGATGCCGGCCAGTGCGTCGTCGAGCGGCATTTCCAGGACCTCGATGTCCTCGCCCTCCTCCGGAGCGCCGCCGCCGGCCGAAATGCGGTCGGCAGGCGAATAGCGGGCGACGAAGAACCAGAGCCGCTCGGTGACGCTGCCCGGGCTCATATAGGGCGAAAACAGCCGCTCGATCTTGTTCAACCGGTAACCCAGTTCTTCCTCGGCTTCCTTGCGAATGGCCGTCTCCGGATCGTTTTCGTCCAGCAGCCCGGCACAGGCCTCGATCAGCGGCTCGCGGTGGCCGGTGACATAGGCAGGGTAACGGAACTGGCGCACCAGAAGCACGGTCGAACGCTGGGGGTCGTAGGGCAGGATCACCGCGCCGTCGCCGCGATCATAGGTCTGGCGGACCTGCGTCTCCCATTGCCCGTCACGCCGGCGATAGTCGAGCACGGTCTTCTTCAGGACCGCCCAGTCGTCGGAGAGAACCTCTTCCGAGCGGATACGAATGCGGTCTTCCATCTGACACCTCAATGCTTGCTGGCGGACGCAGGCGTAGCCGCGAACCGGTATAGGCGCAATCGAGCTAGCGATTGGTCCAGCGCGCTTCACCGTCTCGTGTGTGGTATGGAACGATGCCATTGCCTAGATAGCGCATTCCCCTTCCCGGAGTTTTTTTCATGTCGACATCGCTTTTCCAGCCGATCACGCTCGATGGGCTCACCTTCCCCAATCGCATCGCCGTGGCGCCGATGTGCCAGTATTCCGCCGAGGACGGCTCGGCCAGCGACTGGCATCTCTACCACTGGATGAACCTGGCCATGTCCGGCGCCGGCATGGTCACGGTGGAGATGACCGATGTCGAGCGGCGCGGACGCATCAGCCATGGCTGCCTCGGTCTCTATTCCGAAGACAATGAAGCAGCCGCGCGCCGCGCGTTGGACGCGGCCCGGCGCGTGGCCGCACCCGGCACGAAGTTCGGCACGCAGCTGGCGCATGCCGGCCGCAAGGCCTCGAACCGCAGGCCTTGGGAAGGTGGCGGCCCATTGCAGCCAAACGAGGATCCCTGGCAGACCGTCTCGGCCTCGGCCATCGCCTACGACAACGGCTGGAACGTGCCGCACGCGCTGGAGGACGAGGAAATCCTGCAGCTCATCGAGCGGTTCGCGGAAGCCGCCAGGCGGGCCGAACGTGCCGGCTTCGACTTCATCGAACTGCATGCGGCGCATGGCTATCTGATCTTCCAGTTCCTGTCGCCGCTGTCCAACCAGCGCACTGATCGCTGGGGCGGCTCGCTGGAAAACCGGATGCGTCTTGTCGTCGAGATCGCCAGGGCGGTGAAGAAAGCGGTGCCAAAGCTGATGCTCGGCGCACGGCTGTCGGTTAAGGACTGGGTCGATGGCGGCTTTGACGTCGAGGACGCGATCGAGGTGGCGAAAGCGCTGAAGGCCGAAGGCATCGCCTATCTCTGCTGCTCGAGCGGCGGCAATTCGCCGTTGCAGAAATTGCCCACCGGGCCGGGCTATCAGGTGCATCTGGCGGAAGCCGTGCGCAAGGGCGCCGGCATTCCGACCCGTGCGGTCGGACTGATCGATGACCCGAAACAGGCCGAGGCTGTCATAGCCGAAGGCCGCGCCGATATGGTGGCTCTGGCACGCGCCTTCCTCGCGGATCCGCGGTGGGGATGGCGTGCGGCCGCCACCTTCAGCGAAAAGATCCATCCGGCGCCGCAGCTCGCCCGCTCGGTGACGACGATGCAACATTGGATGAAGGCGGCGGGCTGATCGGCCATTCTCCCGGTACCGGCGTGCTGCCGCTTGTGATCCCGGACGGTTCGCCAACGGCCTGCTTCAATTCTGGCTGCAAAATGTTGCGCTGGGTCAGGCTGCGGCGGGCGCGGCCGCGGCGGGACCGGCCGGGCGAATGCGCGCTGGCTGCGCAACGACTGCGGCTACTGAGACGCCAATACATGGCACCCAGAGGCATGCCCCGGGGCTGATCCGAGGGCGGATCCGGTCCGGGGCAACGCTTGCGTCACGCCGAGATCCAAAGCGCGTCACGGACTTGACGCGACCTTTGGGCGCAGGCCGAAGGCCATTTTTGCAACCAAATTGGCTGCTTTGCGTTGCGGCCATGATGGACAACAAGCCTTTTGAGACGCCCGTCGTGGTCGAGCTTGGCCATGTCGGCAAATATCGCCATATCCGCTCGACCCAGGAGGCGGCGGAGTGCCTGATGACTGTGTGGCCGCTCAATCGCGGACCTCGTCATCGAGATGCCCTCGACACTTGCCTCAAAGTGCTGGAAGGATATCGTTCGACGGCGGAAGCGCGCCGGGCACTGATCGAGGCCGCCAAGGAATCGGAAGTGCTGGTGCCCGACGACCGGCTGCCAGACGACCGGTTGCATTGAGCAGGCGGACCTTTAACTGGAGGTTTTGATGGCGAAGCTGACTTACAAGATCGTCGAGCATGACGGTGGCTGGGCCTACAAGGTCGGCGCGACCTTCTCGGAGACATTTCCCACCCGTCAGGATGCGTTGCGCGCCGCCGAGATCGCTTCGGCCGAACAACAAGTGGCGGGTTCCACCGATGGCATCCAGTATGAGGACGCCGAGGGCAAATGGCATGAGGAACTTGCCGACGGCCGCGACCGGCCTCAGACCGAAATCTCGGATTGATATCCAGCCAGGCGCCAGCCGCCGACGCCAGGAAAGATGGCGTCCGGCGGCGGGCGACAAGCCCGCGGCTGGCTATTTGCCGCAGTACTGATCGTTGATGTTGCGCTGAGCATTGGCATCGGGGCCTGGAGTGTTTGAGGCACAAGGTCCGGCCGGGCCAGGATTGCCAAGGGTATTCAATCCGGAACCATCGCCGTTGATGCTGCCGGTGGTGCTCTGGTCGACGGCAGAGGAATCCTCATTGCCGAACAGCCACCAATTGTGATGGTTGGGATAGGTAGCGTCCGACGACTGGGCCATCGCCGATGTGGCGAGACCGATCGTAAGGACGGATGCTGCGAAAAGTTTTCTGTACATTGAATTACTCCGTATCTTGGCCGCCTTGGGATGCGACACGGGGTAAACCCGGCGATCAGCCGGATGGTTCATTGAAATTGTCGTGAACCCTTGGTGATGCCGCATCTGAAAAAGCACGTCGCGCGATGCGTTTGATGAAGGCAACAACCCGTTCCGGCTCGACGAATTGCGGCATGTGGCCGAGACCGTCGACGGGTTCGAAATCTAGTCCTTCGACCTTTTCCCGCATCGGCTCGCCATGGACAGCCATGCCGATGACGCGATCGGCGCCGCCGAAGAGAATGCCGGCCGGCATGGCGATCTCGCCATAGCGGCGCTCGATGTGGCCGAGATCCTCCTCGACAGCCACGACATCGGTCGATGTCGCATGGTAGTGGCCGGGCCTCAAGCCGAGCCATCCGCCTCCCCCGCTCATATAGTCGCCAGGGACGGCTTGCGGCGCGAAGATGAAGTCCATCGTCGGCCGGGCATATCTGAGGCTTGCTGGTATCGCCACGGTATAGGCCATGAACCACCGCAACAGGCGTGAAGAAATGTACAGCAGGTCAAATCCTTGGCGCGTCCTTGTCTCCAGATGCGTCAAGGGCGCCAGCAATGCGATGCCTGAAATCGCATTGGGATGTTCGACGGCCAGGGTCAACGTGATGGCGCCGCCCAGGGAATGGCCCACCACCAACGGCCTTTCCAGTCCCAGGCTTTCGATGAAGCGCCGGATGATCTCGGCCTGCTCGGGCAAGCGGCCCGTCGCTCCGCTTGCCCGCGTCGAATAGCCCGAGCCCGGACGGTCGAGCGCGATCAGGCGGTAGCCAGGACCGAAACGGCCAAACACGGTGTGCCGGAAATGATGCAGTTGGGCGCCAAGCCCATGCACGAAGACGATCGGCCGTCCCTCCCCGACGTCGACATAGTGGATGCGGTTGCCGTCGATCTCGACGAATTTTCCGACCGGCGGCACCAATCTTTCCGCTTTCGCCGCGATCCACAGCGTGGCCAGCAGCAGAGAGGTAAGCACGAGGATCGCCGCCAGAAACGCCGCGCCAAACAGCCAGAGCAGAATCGACATCAGCATTCGTCACCCGGCTCCGAGCCGCGCACCTTACCCGTCCGCGATGGCGCCGCAAGGATGGACAAAACAGACCGACTTGGCGAGGCGGTCGTTCACAGCCCGGGTCCGAGAACAATCAGACTTGTTCCCGTCCAGGCCAGCCAACCACTGCAATCCAGGTGATATCCGTGTATGCCGGGTCGTCCGCCATTTGGGCGGCATTGCCGCCGCTCGTCCGCCGCGCTATTCAGACTGCGCGTCTGCCGGAGCCTTCCATGCCTGAAATCGTTACTGCCGCCATGCTGGTCATCGGCGATGAGATTCTGTCCGGTCGCACCAAGGACAAGAACATCGGCCACCTCGCCGATATCATGACGGCGATCGGCATCGACCTGAAAGAGGTGCGCATCGTGCCCGACGAGGAGGACGAGATCGTCGCGGCGGTGAACGCCGTGCGCGCGCGCTATACCTATGTGTTCACCACCGGCGGCATCGGTCCGACGCATGACGACATCACGGCCGATTCGATCGCCAAGGCGTTCGGCGTGCCTTGCGAATACGATGCCAAGGCCTACGCCCTGCTGGAGGCGAGCTATGCCGCGCGCGGCATCGAATACACGCAGGCCCGCAAGCGCATGGCGCGAATGCCGCGCGGCGCCGACCTTATCGACAACCCGGTGTCCGTGGCGCCCGGCTTCCGCATCGGCAACGTCCATGTCATGGCCGGCGTGCCGTCGATCTTCCAGGCCATGCTCGACAATGTCGTCCCGACCCTGAGAGCCGGCACCAAAATGCTGTCGGCCACGGTGCACTGCCCGTTCGGCGAGGGCCTTGTCGGCGGGCCATTGGGCGAGATCCAGAAAGCGCATCCGGATACGATCATCGGCTCCTACCCCAAATATGGCGACGGCAAGTTCTGGACTGAACTTGTGGTGCGTGCCCGCAGCGCGGATGCGCTTGAGGCCGCGCGCGCCGACGTCGAGGCCATGGTGGCTGGCTTCGCCGACAAGGCGAACTGATCCGGCCGGGCCGGAACCAAGAACGGGGCTGTAACGTTTCCCTGCCGCGAGGCCGGTCGCTCGCAAGATTGAGGGATCATCATGCGTTTCAAGACCATCGTTGCCATTCTGCAGAATGAACAGGACGCCGAGCGGGTGCTCGACTGCGCCATTCCGCTTGCCAGCCGCTTCGAGAGCCATCTGATCGGCATCCATGCCGAGGCGCTCCCAGTGCCCTACACGTCGGCGACGGGCTTTCCCGATACGGAGTTCCTGCAGGTTTCCGCCGACATGAATCGGGAGCGGGCAGACAAGCTCCAGGCTGTCTTCCTCGGGCGGGTCGAGGATTCCGGCCTCTCCTTCGAATGGCGCAGCCTGGAGAGCTTCTCCGGCGACAGCGCGCTGACCGGCATTTCAAGCGTGCGCGCCGCCGATCTCATCATCGCCGCCCAACGCGAGACCGGCGGCGATCCGAGCGCGGACGTCGATACGCTGGTCTACGATGCCGGCCGGCCGGTCCTGGTCGTGCCGCATGCCGGTCCTCTCGTCACCACCTTCAAACGCGTGCTGCTCGCCTGGAACGGCAGCAAGGAGGCCGCCCGCGCCGCCTTCGATGCCTTGCCCTTCATCATCGAGGCCGAGAAAACCGACATACTGGTCATAGATCCGCCCGATACGCTCGACGAAAGCCCGGAGGCCGCGGGCGCCGAAATCGCGTCGGCCCTGTCGCGCCACGGCGCCACCGTCAGTGTCTCGGTGCAGAAATCGGGCGGGAGTTCGGTCGACGACATGATCCAGAACAGGATCGCGGAGACCGGTGCCGATCTCCTGGTGCTTGGCGCCTACAGCCACTCCTGGCTGCGCCAGCTTCTGTTCGGCGGGGTGACACGCACGGTGCTGCGCACGGCGCAGGTAGCGACTTTCCTGTCGAGATAAGTCCACAGCGATCGCGACCGCTCTCCCTTGCCAAACCCAAGGGTTTCCAGTTAATTCCGCGCGCATTCACCTGTTTTCTCGCACGCGGCCGCCGCGTGCCGTGGAGTGCGCGAAAAATGTCCCTTCCCGAAAAAGCCTTCCCGGTCTCCTGGGACCAGTTCCATCGCGACGCCCGCGCGCTTGCCTGGCGGCTTGCCGGCACCAGCAAAGGCCAGTGGAAGGCTATCGTCTGCATTACGCGCGGTGGCCTGGTCCCGGCGGCGATCATCTCGCGCGAACTCGGCATCCGCATCATCGAGACAGTCTGTGTCGCCTCCTATCACGACTACACCAGCCAGGGACAATTGCAGGTGCTGAAGGAGATAACGCCGGCCTTGCTGGCCGACGATGGCGCCGGCGTGCTGATCATCGACGACCTGACCGACACCGGCAAGACCGCCGGCATCGTGCGGGCAATGATGCCCAAGGCCCATTTCGCGACCGTCTACGCCAAGCCCAAGGGCCGGCCACTGGTCGATACTTTCGTCACCGAGGTCAGCCAGGACACCTGGATCTATTTTCCCTGGGACATGGGTTTCACCTATCAAAAGCCGATCGCCGACGATCACGCCGGTTGATTCGCGGCAAGCCGTTTTTTCGCCAATCAGGCCGTCGCCGGCGATAATATTTGCTTGCGCAGACTGATCCGCCGACAAGATATCCTGTGAAATCGACCTCTGTTGACGGGAATCAGCCAGCTTGACCAAAGTTTTTACTTTTATTGGTCACAATTAGCCGTAAGATTCGTGAGACGGCAAACGATTCTGGAGGCTTGGGGCTAGCTTCTCCGATGTTGACACGGCCAACCACACACAACCACCTGGCTGAGAGGGTCCGGCGACTCTTTGGTACGGCGCCGTGTCGTCTGCAGGTTGCCGCCCTGCCCTGGCGCGATGCCGGGAACGGCGTCGAGGTCATGCTGATCACCAGCCGCGATACCGGACGCTGGGTGCTTCCAAAAGGCTGGCCGGAAGCCCGGGAGCCGCTCTGCGAAGCGGCAGCGCGCGAGGCCGCCGAGGAAGCGGGACTGCGCGGAAACATTTCCCACCTCGAAGCCGGCCGCTATTTCTACGCCAAGGTGCTGGCTTCGGGCGAAGAAGTGCCTTGCGAGGTGCTGGTGTATCCGCTGCACGTCGACAAGGTCGCCGACCGCTGGAAGGAAAAGCACTCCCGCATCCGCAAATGGGTCAATTCCAGCGAAGCGGTGCGCATGGTCAATGAACCGGACCTGTGTCAGATCATCGCCTATTTCTGCGCCGACCCACGCAGGTTCTCCTAGGGCGCAGGCCATCCACCCCGTGCGTGGATCGTAATCATTTCACAACCATGTGATGTACCGCGTGAATGGTTTGCTAATTTTTCTCCGGTAGAAATTGGCCAATCTGGCGCGTTTCATCGATGGCGAACCCTGTAAACCCACTTCAGCAAGAGTCCACCGAGCCCCAGCGCGAGCATCGTCCGCGCGTGCTCAAGGGTGGAACGATCATCACCGGTATCCAGAATTCCGAAGTGAGTTGCATGGTGCGCAACCAGCATGCGGGCGGCGCCGAACTGAAAATACCGCTCGAGGCCCGGGTTCCCGATCATTTCCTTCTCTATGTGCCGCTCGACGGCGTCGCCTATCGCTGCGAGGTCCGCTGGCGCCGCAGCGACCGACTCGGCGTCCAGTTCACCGGCACTGAACCCAAGCCGAAGCTGCATTACGGCTGATCCCTGGCGCACCGGCGTGCGGGGCTTTTTGAGTTCGCGGCACAGTATTTCCGCAGTCCGCGTACACGCACCGGGATCGCGCATGCCTGCCGGCGGAAAAATGGCCGCCACAGCGGTCAATTCTATCCCCGTTATCCACATGTGTGACACACAAGATGTTGGGGTCACAAAAGCTACGCAAACGAATCCTTGACGGCTCGAAACGAGTCGCCTTTTATAGGCCATGTGCTCCTGTTGAGAGCGCGACCGGAAAGTTCTGAGCCCGGTCTTTTTCCCGGATTATGTGCGTTTTGCCCGCATTTCCGCCTGTTTACGAGGCCGGCGGAAGCGTTGGGATCGTGGGGTGATGGGGCGACGAAAGGGAGAATTGTCGGACTGGAATAAATTGTCTGTTAATACTATATTTAGTGTTTGCAGCTAGGTTCGACGCTAGATAGTGTGAATTTCCCTCGGGTGAGGGAATCGAAAAATTCAGTCTTGAGGGACCCGCGGGGTCGATTGGCAGCTTCGGCAAACGCCCGGCAAGGCGATTTGTCGTGTGCGTGGCCGCGCCCGCGAAGTGGAGATGCCGGCATTGTTCGAAATGCCGGCAAACGGCGGACTGCGCGTTTCGTCTTTTGGGGGCAGAAATCCCCTGGTGAACGCGCTATATATAGACAAAAGGGACCGGACCAATGCGCATCGAGCGTCGTTTCACCAAGCCAGGCCAATCTGCTTATGCGGAGATCGAATTCCGCAAGGCGCTTTCCGAGATCAAGAATCCGGATGGCTCGGTGGTGTTCCGCCTGGACAATATCGATGTGCCGGCGCAGTTCTCCCAGGTCGCCGCCGACATCCTGGCCCAAAAATACTTCCGCAAGGCCGGCGTCCCCGCGCGCCTGAAGAAGGTCGAGGAGAACGACGTCCCCTCTTTCCTGTGGCGCTCCGTCGCCGATGAAGCCGAACTCGCCAAGCTGCCGGAAGCCGAGCGCTATGGTTCCGAGATCGACGCCCGCCAGGTCTTCGACCGGCTGGCCGGCACCTGGACCTATTGGGGCTGGAAGGGCGGCTACTTCAAGGCGTCGGAGGAAGACGCGCGCGCCTTCCGCGACGAGCTTGCCTATATGCTGGCGACGCAGCGCGTCGCGCCGAACTCGCCGCAATGGTTCAACACCGGCCTGCACTGGGCCTATGGCATCGACGGTCCGAGCCAGGGTCACTTCTATGTCGACCCCTTCACCGGCAAGCTGACCAAGTCGAAGTCGTCCTACGAGCATCCGCAGCCGCATGCCTGCTTCATCCAGGGCGTGCAGGATGACCTCGTCAACGAGGGCGGCATCATGGATCTGTGGGTGCGCGAGGCGCGCCTGTTCAAATATGGCTCCGGCACCGGCTCGAACTTCTCGCTGCTGCGCGGCGAAGGCGAAAAGCTGTCCGGCGGCGGCCGCTCGTCCGGCCTGATGAGCTTCCTCAAGATCGGCGACCGCGCCGCTGGCGCCATCAAGTCGGGCGGCACGACGCGCCGTGCGGCGAAAATGGTCATCGTCGACGCCGACCATCCCGATATCGAGGAATTCATCGACTGGAAGGTCAACGAAGAGCAGAAGGTCGCCTCGCTGGTGACCGGTTCCAAGATCGTCAAGAAGCATCTCGAAGCAATCATGAAGGCCTGCGTCAATTGCGAAGGCCATGACGACGACTGCTTCGATCCGGCCATCAACACGGCGCTGAAGCGCGAGATCAAGTTGGCCAAGAAGTCGGCGGTGCCGGAAAACTACATCTACCGCGTCATCCAGTTCGCCAAGCAGGGCTACACCTCGATGTCGTTCAAGACCTACGACACCGACTGGGATTCTGACGCCTACCTCACCGTTTCGGGCCAGAACTCCAACAATTCGGTGTCGCTGAAGGACAATTTCCTGCGCGCCGTCGAGACCGACGCCGACTGGCACCTGACCGCCCGCAAGGACGGCAAGGTCTTGAAGACGCTGAAGGCTCGCGACCTCTGGGAAAAGATCGGCTACGCCGCCTGGGCTTCCGCTGATCCCGGCCTGCATTTCAACACGACGATGAACGACTGGCACACCTGCGCCTCCGCCGGTGCGATCCGGGCCTCCAACCCGTGCTCGGAATACATGTTCCTCGACGACACGGCCTGCAACCTCGCCTCGATCAATCTTCTCCCCTACCGCAATGCCGACGGCACGATCGATATCGCTGCCTACGAGCACACCGTGCGGCTGTGGACCATGGTTCTCGAAATCTCGGTCATGATGGCGCAGTTCCCATCGAAGGAGATCGCCAAGCTCTCCTACGACTACCGCACGCTCGGCCTCGGCTACGCCAATATTGGCGGCCTGCTGATGACCTCGGGCATTCCCTACGATTCCGACGAGGGCCGCGCGATCTGTGCAGCACTGACCGCGATCATGACCGGCGTCGCTTACTCCACCTCGGCGGAAATGGCTTCCGAGCTCGGCGCCTTCCCCGACTATGACCGCAATGCCCAGAACATGCTGCGCGTCATGCGCAACCACCGCCGCGCCGCCTATGGCGACAAGGACGGGTACGAGAAACTCGCCGTCAATCCGGTGCCTCTCGTGGCGTCGGACCTGAAGCAGCAGGATTTGGCCACCCACGCCAAGGCCGCCTGGGATCGCGCCATCGAACTCGGCGAGGAGCATGGCTACCGCAACGCGCAGGCAACCGTGATCGCGCCGACCGGCACGATCGGTCTGGTCATGGATTGCGACACCACCGGCATCGAGCCCGACTTTGCCCTGGTGAAGTTCAAGAAGCTCGCCGGCGGCGGCTATTTCAAGATCATCAACCGCGCGGTGCCGGAAGCGCTGCGCACGTTGGGCTATTCCGAGAGCCAGATAGCCGAGATCGAGGCCTATGCGGTCGGTCACGGCAATCTCAACCAGGCGCCCGCGATCAACCCCGGCTCGCTCAAGGCCAAGGGTTTTGGCGACGACAAGATCGCGGCGCTCAATGCCGCGCTTAAGTCGGCCTTCGACATCAAGTTCGTCTTCAACCAGTGGACGCTCGGCGCCGACTGGGTGAAGGAGACTTTTGGCTTCACCGACGAGCAGCTCAACGACTTCTCGTTCGAAATGCTGCCGGCGCTGGGCTTCTCCCGGAAGGACATCGAGGCCGCCAACATCCATGTCTGCGGTGCTATGACGCTGGAAGGCGCGCCCTTCCTCAAGGCCGAGCACCTCGCCGTGTTCGACTGCGCCAGCCCCTGCGGCAAGATCGGCAAGCGCTCGCTTTCGATCAACAGCCACATCCAGATGATGGCGGCGGCCCAGCCGTTCATTTCCGGCGCCATCTCCAAAACCATCAACATGCCGAACGACGCGACGGTGGAGGACGCCAAGAGCGCTTACATGCTGTCGTGGAAACTGGCGCTGAAGGCCAACGCGCTCTACCGCGACGGCTCGAAGCTGTCGCAGCCGCTCAATGCCTCGCTGCTCGCCGATGGCGAGGAGGACGAGGACGATGCGGTCGAGCAGCTGATCCAGGCACCGGCGGCGGCGCGCGCGGCGCAGATCACCGAACGCATCGTCGAACGCATCATCGAGCGTGTGTCGCGCGAGCAGGAAAAGCTGCCCGGCCGCCGCAAGGGTTATACGCAGAAGGCCAAGATCGGCGGCAACACCATATTCCTGCGCACCGGCGAATATGACGATGGCCGTCTCGGCGAGATCTTCATCGACATGAACAAGGAGGGTGCCACGCTGCGTGGCCTTCTCAATAACTTCGCCATCGCGATCTCGCTCGGCCTGCAATATGGCGTGCCGCTCGACGAATATGTGCACGCCTTCACCTTCACCAAGTTCGAGCCGGCCGGCATGGTCATCGGCAACGACGCCATCAAGAGCGCGACGTCGATCCTCGACTACGTGTTCCGTGAACTGGCCATCTCCTATCTCGGCCGCAACGATCTCGCCCATGTCGACCAGTCGGACTTCTCCAACACCGCGCTTGGCCGCGGCATCAGCGAGGGCAAGACCGACGCCGTCTCCAAGGGCCTGACCCGCGGGTCGCCGGTGAAGCTGGTGTCGAGGGCAAGCGGCAGCGAGCCGAAGGGCTTTGCCGGCTCCGGCACCCCTACCCGCTCGGCGCCGACGGCCTTCTCCGGCTCCAACGTGCTGGCGTTGAAGCCGGCGAGCGACGAGGCGATCGCCTACAAGCGCGACTATGAGGAGCGGGCCAAGGAACTGGCCGAGGACATCGCCTTCGAGGAAGCGGCCTCCGATGCCTCGACCGACACCACCGCGGCGCTGTTCACCGACACGGCGGCCCAGGAAGCAGCCGAGGCGAAGAAACTCGCCGCTGACCGCCGCGCCAAGTCGCTGCTGCAAGGCTACACCGGCAATTCCTGCTCCGAGTGCCAGAATTTTACCATGGTAAGGAATGGGACTTGCGAGAAGTGCGACACGTGCGGCGCCACGAGCGGGTGCAGCTAAGGGGCATGGCTTAGGCGGGCGACGTTTCAGTCGCCCGCCTAAATCTCAAAATGAGATTGCATGAACAAAACAATAGAACGGCTTTATCGACAGCAGAAAACAAGCGTCGAATTTTAAAGAAATTTCGAAAATATCTATCTTCCATCCCAAAGATGGATTTCCTATTGGCAATATATTCAATTCAACAGATACAGAACTCAAGAAAAGGCGTCGAAAAATTTTTCATTGATTTGCCAGATGAAGCTCGAACAACTGATCATCATGCTAGATCTTACCTTCATCCTTGGTTTTTAGAAACATTGGCCAACGAATTGTTGGCCGCACCATGGGACCCAAGACTGCGGTCCGGGTTCATTAGGACTGTAAACCCACGCAGTTTCAGCGCGCTGGTGACTGCCTACACGCTGTTAAACAAAGCCGAAAATGCTTCCGATGGGCCGGTTCTGCGCCGAGTTGGCGTCCTTACGCAACTTAACAGGCTTGGAAAGCGTCAGTTCGAATGGCAAAGGCGGTTCTCAACAGCGTCACGCTTGGCACGGTATCATTCAATTTATAGGACCGAAAATTCGAAGATTTACTTCGAGAAAAAATACAATTTAGAGTTCGATATATTTACAAAGACAACTTTCGCGATATTTTCTGTCCTTTTGGGTCAACCGGCGTTACGGCCAGATATTGAAACTGACAGTATAGGGATCACTCCTTCAGACCTGACAAAAACAATCAACATCTTGTCCACCTCCATAGAAAGCGCCACAGATCGTACATATGCGCTTCGTCAAGGCTACGACCACATCGGGTATGCGCCGAGTATCTTCCGTGTTTCGCCCCTCATAACGTTTCCACGAGAGGGAACAAGATACGTAATGGCCCCTTTTGTCGACCTTCTATTCTATCGAATTACGGAGGGCCTATTTTACGGTTTTGTTGATAACTCGAACTTACGGAATGAATTTGCAGAGAATTTGGAAAATTACGTTAGCAATATCCTCAAAACTTCATCTGGAACATTTTCGATCGGTGGCAATCTTTCTTACGGTCGAACCTTGGAAAGGACACCTGACATCCTTGTTTCTAAGTCAGATGACGTTGTGGCCGCCATCGAAGTCAAAGCCCGACGACAGAACGCGATTATTCGCTTCGGTGAAAATCCGACGAAGGATTCTGCCGATGCCTATGAGGATTTGGCCAAGGGCGTTTTCCAACTTTGGAAATATCTCGCAGACAGTTCTAGGGGATTGATCCCTCAAGGATTTACTGCGTCGAACAATACAGCTCTCGGCGTGTGCACTCTGGATAATTGGATTGAATCAGCTTTTGGCAGCGAAGCTGACATCTATGCAATGGCTCACAAAAAAGCGGATTCTCACGCCCGAGGAATCCCACTGGAGTGCCGCAAACATGTTCCCATATTTAGCTTGAGCGATATGGAGTTCGTACTGTCGCGCGGTGGTATGGATATCCTTTTAGAAGTTATGCACGCCTCAGCAACTGAGGAATATAGCGGTTGGTTATTATCGTCGATATTCTCTTCCAGATTTCCATCACGAGGTACAATCAAAGACGCCCTACCTTTTGGAGACGTTAGCAAACACGTTCCCTGGTGGAATAGCTTTGAGCGTAGCCCCGTCATTGACGGCGGTTAGTTGATACTCTAGCCGCTCGGCCATCTGCCGATTACCGTCGCGTGAGCGATCCGCGAAGAGCAAGCTCTTTTGAGAAAAGAATTTTTGCCCACTTGTGATAGCCTTCCTTCGGCAAGGAGGACGTATTCTGGAGCCTTGATGTCGGCAGCAGCTGCTTGCTCAAGAGGCGCCCTGACCACAATCCACCCATCGGCCAGCTTTGGTTCCCGAAGCCTACCGCTATGGCAACACCCGCAGCGTCTGCTCATCGAACAGCGGCTCGTCCTGGCCGACACGCATGAACAGCACCTTCCGCCCCTCACCCGCCGGCACCTCGAAATACTGGATGCCATCTGGCATTTCGCCCCAGTCGCCGCAGGGCGGCTCGGGGACCTCGTCATTGGCTTTCGCCTGCAGCTCCTTGGCGTAAGCGGAATCGGGGCTGAATGTGTAGCGTTTGACGCCGGCGGGCACGGTGCCCTCGGTGTAGGACGCCAACACACAGCGGGCGCTGACGGCCTTGTCGGTCTTTTCCAGCAACAGGCGTAGCACTGCGGCTTCGGCGGTTTCGCCTGATTTGATGTCGAACACCTCGACCAGAGGATCGGCCGCACCGCCATCGCTGTATTTGATGGCAAGTGCGTTGCCGACGAATTCAAAATGGATCTGGCGGAAGCCGAAATCGCAGCGCTGCACCCAGGCGGCCAGCCCGACCCTCCTGTCGGTCATCTTTTCCCAGACGCATTTGTCGATCGGCGGGCGCGACGGCGCGGGCTCATCCGCATGCGCTGCGGCTGATATGGTCGCTGATGCAAACAGCGCGCAGGCCCAGGCGAACGATCCCATGGCGCTATCCATCGCTGCATCCCGTCAAAGTGAAGGCGTCCCATGCCGAGCCGTTCCGATTGGCTTTGGCGAAGTCGGCAAATTCGGTGAAAGCAGCGCCGAAATCAGGCAGCAACAGCCCTTTCGGCGCCGGCGTCGCTTCGCGCGAATTCAGCTGCTCGGCGCCGCCTCCGGTCAAAGCATAGACCTGCCCCATCCATATCCGGCACAGCCCGCTGCCATCCTCCAGCCCCGCCTCGCGGTCGTCGTCGGTACAGGTGTGGCGGATGGTGCCGAGCGGAAACGAATTCCTGCCATTGGTCCAGGTGATGTCGGCCGGCAGGCGAATGTCGGTCTTCGGCACGGTCAGCGAAAACACTTCGGCCGTCAGCGCCGCCGGCTCATTGTGGAGCGGCCGGAATTGCATGACCGCACCCGAACGCGGTTCGCGATAGGTGGCGTGGCTCAGCAGACACTCTTTTGCGCTCGCTGCCTGCACGGCGCCGAGCAGAGCCAGGAAGAACAAGGCCAGTTTGCCAGTGATCATTGGATGCCTCGTCATGAAAGCGGGCGCCTCAAACGACCAGCCAGGCGGCGGCGCCGAGAAAGCCCAGCGAGCAAACCCACAGCAGCCACAGCCCGCGCACGCGGCATTCGAGCACCGCCGAGGCGGGATTGGCCGGGTCATAGTGCACGTCGACCTTGCTGCCCTCGACATACCGTCTTGCCTGACCGCCGACGAGCCCGGGCAGCGAAGCCGTGACCGTGGCGCCGAAGGTGACGCGGTCGGCGCTGTAGCGCTGACCGGCGACGCCATAGTTGTAGACGATGCGCGACCGAAAGACGGTGCGCCAGCGATAGCTGCCATTGGCGCGGATCGTCTGCAGGCCCGACGCATCGATGCGGCCGGCGGCGACCGGCCATTGCACCGCTTGCCTGGCAAGCGCCTTCTGGGCGAAACCCATGCGCAGGACGAACAGGCCCATGAACAACAGCAGCGCCGCCGCCCCGAGATTCTGCGGCTTGGCCAGATGCGGCCTGATCCCCTCCAGGACGCCTCCAACGGAAAACACCAGAACCACTGTGCCGATCACCAGTCCCGCCGACAGCTTGGCCATGAATTTGAAGGCGCCATCGGGAAAGGTGCGCTCGATCACCGCCTTGCTCGGATCGGCCGGATTGTAGAAGACAGTCACCTCGGCGCCGCGCGGAAACTGCGCCAGGGTTTCAGCGACTTCGAAATTTCCCAAATTCTCTTTCACACTGTAACGCGAGCCGCGAAATGTCTTGCCGCCCACCTTGTATTCGAAGGTGATCGCCGGAAAATTGCGGATTTCGGTGGTGTCATTGCTGTCCGGGCCAACGCCCGAGACTCTCACCTCACGCGCCTCGGCGCGCGACGAAATGATCTTTCCCGGCGTCGGCAACCAGTGGCTGAGGGCCTGCACCTCCCGCCATTTCACGAAGGTGATGAACGACAACATGCCGGCGACCGCGCAGGCAAATCCGACAAGCAGAAATTGGAGCTCCACCCTGATCCCCCCGGAGTACAGGAACCGGCACTAGACAGCACCGCGGCGGCAATGTCTCGCTTATTCGCAAAACACCAATGCCGGCGCCTCACGCGCACTGAATTGCTGAAGCGTAATTTGACGACTGAGGCGATCGGCTTAAAAAGGGCCGGGAACTTTCGCGAGGCTGCAAGTCGGGAGACGGACATGAACGACGAAGCCGACGACGACAAGGACATCGTGAACCAGCTTGCCTATGTCAGGGCCGATCCAAGCCAGCACGACACGCTGACGCTTCTGGCCATGATCGACGCGGCGATTTCCGAGATCATGGGGTTGAGGACGGCGCTGCGGCTGAGCGAGGAACGCAACAGCCGCAGCGCTCAGCTGCAATAAGAATCCGAACCAGCGCTGTTTTGATCCGCGTCGGTCATCATCTGCCGGCCCGCGCCGCCCGCCCAGGCGCGCCATCTCCGCTCGTTACCCCGGTGGGATTGCCTTGAATGGACGCATGGCGACGGTCCGGGCATTCGAATCCAGGTCTGTCCATCGCAGCAATGATGGATCGCGCGCCGCCTCAATGGCTTGGTTGACCCAGATCAAGGCCCTGCCTGCGTTCATCCTGTCTTCTCCGCCAATGGCAATCATCAAACGGAGAACGAACGTGCCCAGCTACGACATCATGGTTATCGCGGCGGTCCTGATCAGCTTCGGCTTTTTTTCCGGGACTCTGGCCTTCGCCACGTTCGACGAATCGCGCCGGCACTCGGACAAGGCGCCCCGCGGCGAAGCTTCCGGCGCGCGCGCCCATTAGTCGCGCTGCCTAGTCCGCGTCAGCCATCATCTGCCGGCCGCCACCGCCGGCCCAGGCGCGCCATTGCCGCTCATCGCCATGGAAGACGTTGAGGTCGATGCGACCGGTCACGCCATGCGACAGGCCGGAACCGGAATACTGCCAGAACAGCCACTTGCGATCGGGATAGACCTTAGACGGATGCCGGGCCACGGCGCGCAGCCAGAAGGGATAGTCTGGGAAGGCGCCCCGAAGGTTGTCGCGATAGAAGTCGGGCGACGTGTAGATGATCGGCCGCTGGCCGTAGTGACGCTCCAGCTTGTCCATGAACACCTGCATCTTCTCCAGCACCTTTTCGCGCGACGGCCGGCGCTGGCAGCTGGAGTCGCCGTTCCACTCGACGTCGATCACGGGCGGCAGCGCACCGTCGACCTTCGGCACGTTGCGGATGAACCAGTCGGCCTGTTCGCCGGCGGTGCGGCACCAGTAGAAGAAATGATAGGCGCCACGCTTCAGCCCGGCGGCCTGCGCGCCGCGCCAGTTCTTCATAAACATCGGGTCGAGGTGGTCGCCGCCGTCGGTCGCCTTTATGTAGGCGAAGTTGGCGCCCTGGGCGCGCAGCTTTTCCCAATTCACGTCACCCTGCCAGCGCGACACGTCGACACCGTGCACGGCAAGGTGACGGGGCGACGAGCGGCCGAAATTGATCGGCTTGGCATCGCGGAAGCCGTAGCGCGTGACCGGTCCTGCGAGCATGGGCGGTGCCGCCCGCGACAACAGCTTCGGTGGCGACACCAGGGCAGCTTCCTCGATCGGCGGCTCGGCGCTGTCGGGCAGTTCGGGTGCGGGAAACGCCACCGTCTCTTCCTCCGCCAGGCCAAAGGGGCGAGCGGTGTCGTCCGCGGACGCAACCTCAACCCTCTTGCGCGGCGCGTTTGCCCTGGCCACCGGAACGGACGCGATCGGCGCGCTTGGCCGCACCACCGAACTGGTCGTTTCATTGGATGGCTTCTGCATGTCGAGCGCGTCCATGCCCGACGTCGACGAACAGCCGGCGAGGCACAGCGATGCGATCACGAAACTGATGACGCCTGATAACCGCATCTGGACCTGTACTCAAACACAACAGACCGAAGGCGACGGCCGACGGACAACCAGACGAGTTATGAACGAGAAATTACCAATAAAGTTTGAATCAAGTTTTTTACCATAGCTGTGGCCCCTTTCAGACAGTCGCCGGCGGCGGCCCGGCCAAGCCTTGACAGCGCCATGATGTGGCTGTTGAGAACGGCATGCGGCGTTTGCGCCGGCGTTCCCAAAATTCTTGAAAAGGCGCCGGGCCACGCGGCTGGCTCGTCAACGACAAGCTCGACGAACTCAGGAGCCTGCTCGACAGCGGCAGCTGAGAAACACTTTCAAAAGGGAGCTTGCGTGCAGTCGTTCATCGACCAAAGCGTTTGTTTCATCGAGAACCATCAGGCCTGGGCCGGCCTCGTGGTCGGGCTGCTGGCCTTCGGCGAATCGCTGGTGCTGGTCGGCATCCTGTTGCCCGGCACCACGGTGCTGATCATCGTCGGCGGCCTGGTGGGCGCCGGTGTCGTCCAACCCTTGCCCGTTCTCCTCGCCGCGATGATCGGTGCGGCGCTCGGCGACACCATCTCCTATTTTCTCGGCAAATGGCTCGGGCGCGGCGTCGTCCACAAATGGCCGCTCAACCGCTATCGCCGTGAGATCGCCAGGGCGCGCCTGTTCTTCCATCGCTACGGTTTCGCCGCGGTTTTCGTCGGCCGCTTCTTTGGTCCGGTGCGTGCCACCGTGCCGCTGGTCGCGGGTATGATGGGCATGAACAGGCGCCGCTTCCAGATCGCCAACATCCTGTCGGCGATCATCTGGGCGCCGGTCGTGCTGTCGCCCGGATGGCTGGTGGCGAAAGGGGCCGACAGCCTGCCCGAACTCGACGCGACCAGCCTGTTCGGGCTGGCGGTTATCGCGGCCATAGTGGCGGCGATCATCGTCGCCGTGATTGTCATCAGGCTGCGAGGCAGGCGCGATGCCCAGACCTAGGGGATGGCGCCATGCGTCAGCCGCGTTTCCTGAAGACGCCGATCATCGGCCCCAGGTTCCAATAGTCGTCGTTGCGGCCAATGGCCGGAGCGAGCAGACTCGATATAGTGCCGTCGAGGAAGAGTGCGTTGTCGCAGCCGAGCGCGTCGCGAAACAGGCGGGCGAAGGCATGGAATGTCACCGTGCCGTTCGAGATGGCAAAGACGGCGACGCCATCCTTTCGCACCCCGACGCCATCGCGGCTCTTGCGCGACGTGCCGTCGGACCGGAATTTCGGGTGAAGCTGGCCGTCGATCACCAGCATCGGCCCTGATTGCGTTGCATAGTCGGTGGCTGGCCGCTGCCTGACGAAGTCCCTGGTCGCCCGCACCGCGGCCTTGCCGCCGCCGATATAGAAGATGCCGTTCGGCTGCAGCGAAAAATTGCCGCTGCCCGATCCCGTCTTCACACCGGCCATTTCCCGGCCGCGCTCGACATAGAGGCCGACCGGCCTGAGGTCGGGGTGATACATGCCCGCATTGATGGCAAACAGCATGGTACGGCCGACCGCACGCTGGGCGTTGTCGAGATTGTGCAGCGACTGAAAAGGCTTGCCGCCCTGATCCTTCCAGAACAGTTCGATCGAATACAGTTTTGGATCGACCTCGCAGACGAGAAAGCTGCCGGCCTCGAAGGCGACATCACGGCACGGCGGCACCGAAGCGAACCACTGGCCGAACGCCATTGTCGTGGCAAGCGCGTGCGGCAACGCGGCCTTGACCAAAGTCAGCAACAAGGGCGCCGAATGCAGGAGTGTCAAAAAATCCATGCGCGTTCCGGATTGTCGGTTCCAACGAGTTGTCGTGGATAGCACCGCTTGCCGGTACGATGAAGGATTTGCTCAGGGGAAGCGTGGACTATGGCCCGGGGACGGCCCGCGACGGCTATTTGACGGCGCTGACCAGCTTCTCTTCGCCGGCGAGAATGGAGACCCAGCGCCCGGTGTTGTCACTCGCCTGTCTTTTCAGATAGCGATACGGCGTCTGGTTCCAGAGACGAACCTTGTCGACAAGATTGTCGAGGATGAAGTCGCCCTTGTCGGTGCGTACCGTCAGCACGGCATGGCCTTCGCCGTCCGGCTTGCGAACCACCGTCATCAGGAGATTGGCTATGGCGATGCCCAGGCTGTTGAGCTCACGCCGCTTTTCCAGCGCGTAATCCTCGCAATCGCCGAAGCCATTGTCCGGATAGGCCCACCATTCCTCCTTGCCGTAATTGTCCATGTCGCTCATCGGCTTGACGCGCGTGTTGACCGAAAGGTTTACGGCACTGATCTCCCGCAACAGCTTGCCAGTCATCTGTTCCGGCTCGCTGTCGGGTGAACGGATGGAGCACTCGGCAGCATGGATCTTGCAAAAATCATAGTGGCCGATTGGCTGCGAGGTCGAGCCGCCGATGACCATGGAAGCGGGAGCCGCGTAGGCGGAATTCGCCGCCGAACAGAAAGCAATCAGGGCAATCGCAAGCCCCAGCCCCTTCGCCTTGCGGCGCAAACCCAACGAGGATGCCATGCGGCTCCGCCATCTGTTTTTTGTTAACAGAACGTTAAAGGCGGACATTGCCGGAAGTCAATGAAGGCGTCCGATCACATCTTCGGGCATGGGTTGATGCGCTCCAGGCGGTTGCAGCAGCGCAACACCGCAAGCGTGCCGGTTCGGCCTAGGCTAGCCATCCCATAGCCACGCCGAGCAGCAGGACGACCCCGAGCGCGCCGCGATAGATGACGAAAGGCCAGGCGGAGAAGCGTTCGAGCACGCGCATCAGGCCCCAGATGGCGAAGAAGGCCGATATCGAGGCCACGAGCAGTCCCACGCCCAGAACCGACCATCCATGGGCGTCGAGATGCGCCTTGTGCAGTTCCCACAATTCCTTGAGGCCGGCGAGCGCGATGGCCGGCAGTCCGAGCAGGAACGAGAAACGCGCAGCCTCCGCCCGCTTGAAGCCAAGCCCCAGTGCCGCCGTCAGCGTCGAGCCAGAGCGAGAGACGCCCGGGATCAGCGCGCCAACCTGCGCGACGCCGACAAGGAGCGCGTCGGCGAGCGACGCTTCGCCCACGGTGCGCTTGTGACGGGCGAAAATCTCGGCCAGCGCCAGCAGGACCGCCATGGCGATGCAGGCCCAGCCAATCACGCTCAGACTGCGCAACGGCGAATTGCAGGTGTTGAGGACGCCCGAGAGCGCCACGCCGGCGATGACGATGGGGATCGTCGCCAGCACGATCCACAGCGCCAGACGGAAATGCCGGTCGGCAAAATCGCGGCGCGTGAGGGCATCGAGTGATCCAAACAGGAGATCCCTCACGTCGCCCCAGAAATAGCTGACCACCGCTGCAAGGGCCGCCAGCTGCATGGCGGCGGAGAAAGCCGAGCCCGGGTCCTGCCAGCCAAGCACAGCCGGCACGATGCGCATATGGGCGGTCGAGGAGATCGGCAGCAGTTCGGTGATGCCTTGCACAAGGCCGAGGAAAGCGACCTTGGCAAATCCAAGGCCGACAAAGCCCGTGTCGACGCCTTGCGTGCAGATATCAGCCATGTCGGTTCCATGCGGGAGGGATCGGACTTGCGAAGGCACGATCGGCGGCGATCAATGCCGGGCAAGCCATACCGCTATGCGGCGGAGAATCAATTTACGGATTTGTAAGCTGGCGGCCCGAACGGGCGTCATTGCGTCGCGTGGCGGCGGACACATTGCAATACGCTTGCGGGCCGCGCCACCCGCATCCAAACCGGCCCACGGGCCGGCCAATGATGTTCATGGAAGATCGCAAGGCTACTCAGGGGCACAGCCACAGTTTCTGGCAGGTCCTGGCGATCACATGCGCCGGCGGGACAACCGGTTCATCGAGGGAAGGCCGGCGAGCCCGCTCAAGCAGCATGCGCACCTGTTCCGGGCGCACACGGTCGCGCTCCATCACAAGCAGGACCATCGGATCGCTCAAAAGCTCGTCCAGGGTGCTGATGCTGTCGTTCATCCGTCGTCTCCTCGAATGCCGGGCCCGCGACGCATAGATAGGGTGACAAAGATGGCCCGCCAATGACGCTTTGCCGGCTATCGCGTGTCTCTTTGGATTAATTTTTGGTCATCCCGGGGCACGTCGTCCTGTTGACGAGAAGGAGGAAGCTAGGCCGGCGGAGCGCCTTCATATTGCGGCAAGCCGTCGTCAAGCATCACCCAGGGCTGTTTCGAGGCGGTCCACATATGCATCTGTGGCCTGAAGAACGACGGGTCGTCCAGCGAACCGGTGGTCACGCCGATGATGCCGGCGGAATCGCGCCGCGAAAACATCGTTGTGCCGCAGTTCGGGCAAAACCCGCGCTTGAGGTCCGGCGAGGTGTTGACCGTGGCCAACCGGCCCTCGACCGTCACATCGTCGATGCGGAACAGAACACGCGCATTGAAGGCCGCGCCGATCGCCTTCTGGCAGAGCCGGCAGTGACAGATGCGCTCGTTGATGGGGTCGGCGTCGGTGCGGTAGCGCACCGCCTTGCACAGGCATCCGCCTTCGTATTTTGCCATCGCCTGAATCCATTGGTGGAGTGAACAGGCGGCAAGGTAGCGGCGAGGCCGATTGGGTCAATTGAAAAGCTTTGATACAACGTCATCGATTATCGTGATGCGGCAGGACCGTCATGACACCGGACATCGAAACGATCGGCATTGCGGACCTGTTCGGGCCGCCCTCGCCCGCCCGCGACCGCGCCGACGCCAGGATCATGGCTGCCGCGGCAGGCATCGGTTTCCTGGCGGTCCGGGATTTTCCCGGCGATGACTGGCTGACGCCGGAAAAGCGCGCGCGATTGCTGCGTATCTTTGCGCTTCCCGATGCCGGCAAGCAGGAATTGCTGCGCTGGAATTTCGATCACACGAAGAAGAATTTCTACCGCGGCTGGTTTCCGCTGCAGCCGCAAGCCGTTTCCTACAAGGAAGGCATCGACATGGGGCCGGACCTTGCCGATGCGGCGCGAGTCTCGACCTCCGACGATCCCCTGTGCGAGCCGACACCACTACCGGCCGAAAATGCCTTGCCCGGCTGGCGCACCGCCGCGGCCGACTACTACCGCGCGATGGAGACGGTCGGCACCATGCTGATGCGGTCGATCGCACGCGGGCTTGGCCTGCCTGAAACGATCTTCGATGCCTATTTCGCTGGTGGCATCTCGACGCTGCGGCTGATCCGCTATCCCCTGCGCGACGCCAGTGCCGGCGTCGACACAAGCGGGCCGGAGTTTTCGGTGACCCACAAGGGCGAAACGCGCACCATCATCGGCCGCGAACATGCCGATTCAGGCTTCGTCACCTTGCTGGCGCAGGACGGCGTCGAGGGCTTGCAGGCAAAGAACCTCGCCGGCGAATGGATCGACGTGCCTCCAGCCAATGGCACGCTGGCGGTCAATTTCGGCCAGTTGCTGGAGCGCTGGACCGGTGGTCGCGTGCGGGCGACACGGCACCGGGTCATTGCACCGAAAACGGTGCGGTTCTCGATCCCGTTCTTCTACGAGCCGCGCGTCGATGCGGAAATCTCGCCCCTGCTATTGGAGGGCGCCGAGCCGTTCGAGCCGTTTCTCTACGGCGACTATCTCTGGGAGTCGGCGACGAACTTCGTCGAGATGAGCGGCATCAAGCATCTGAGGCAGCCGCGCCGGGCCAAGGCTTCCTGAGCAGCACGCCGGCCGTCTCGCTGGAGACGGCCGGCGGCGATCGCAGGGTCATTCGGCTTCGCCGACCACCTCGTCCCAGCTCTTCACCTTGGTCTGGCCATCGAGGAAAGGCAGTGCGGCGGCCGTCAGTTCCGGAGCGAAGAAGACGTCGTAGTGGGTGCGGTTGGGCAGGATGGCGAGACGGTTCTGCGACAGGTTCTCACGCATCCAGCCGGCATCCTTCAGGCCGCCACCGAGCATCTGGTAGAACTTGATCTCATGCTCGGGCTTGTACATGTCGCTGTCGCCGTAAGCGAGCATGACGGGCATCTTCAGCTTGGGAACGTCGGCGGAGAAGTCGTAGTTCTGGCGCATGAAATTGCCGAGCGCGTCGAGCAGCTTCGGGAAGTCCTCTGGATGTGGCGCGACGGCGACGTAGGATTTGTACATCGGTGTCTCTTTCATGAACGCCGCGGCGGCGGCACTTACCTGCGCCTGCTGCGGACGCATCTCGTCATAAAAGCCGTCGGCGGCGTAGCCGGTCGAGACAAGGACCAGCCGGCGCACAACCTCGGGATGCTGGACCGCCATGCGGAAGGCAACGCCGCCGCCCAGCGAATAGCCCATGACGTCGACCTTGTCGTAGCCGAGTGTCTTGACGATACCAGCCATATCATCGCCGATCGCCTCCAGGGTGAATGGCCGGTCGCCAAGCGCGGTGCGGCCGTGCCCCTGCAGGTCGACCCCGATGACGGTACGGTTCTCGGCAAGCTTGGCCAGGATCGGCGCGAACATGTCGATGGAGCCGAGGCCGCCATGCAGCAGAAGCAGCGGCTCACCCTTGCCATAGATAGCGTAATAGTAGTTCACGCCGTTGATCGGCAGCAGGCCGGATTTTTGCGGCTTCGGCAGCGTTTTCGTTTCGGTGGTCATGGCGGGCTTCGTCTCCTCTGCATTGATGGTGCCCGGACAAGCGAGAAACGCCGCGGCCGAAGCAAGAATGGCAAAAAACAGGGTTCTGGACATATCGGTCTCCTCCTGGTCGACCGATGTCAAAGCGTCCTGGCGAGGTCTTCGAGCTGGTCGGTGCATTGCCCCCAACCCGCGTGAAAACCCATCGCCTCGTGCTGCTGCCGGTCGGCGACGCTCCAGTGCCGGACGCGCGCGATGTAGCGGGTCTTGCCCTCGCCTTCGTCCTCGAAGGTCAGCACGCCGGTCATGAACGGTTTTTCCGACGGCTCCCACGCCTGGGTATAGGCATCGGTGAAGATGATCTTCCTGCCGGGAACGACTTCCAGGAAAACCCCGGGATTGGGGAATTCATCGCCGTCAGGACCGGCCATGACGACGAGGCTGTTGCCACCCGTGCGCACGTCCATCTCGGCACGCGGCGTCGTCCACGGCTTTGGCGCGAACCATTGCGTGATCAGGGTCGGGTCGGTCCAGCAGCGATAGACGTTCTCGCGCGGTGCATCGATGATGCGGGCGAGAACCAGTTCGCGGTCGTTGGCGGGGGCGATGTCGAGCTTGGTGGCCACTATTTTCTCCTCGGGATTCGGCTTGATCTGGCTTCCGTCCCAAGGACGAGCCAATGCAACGCAACCCGACATGCCAGGTGAAAAATTCTGGAGACTGTGCGTGCTTCGGGCGAAGGCGCGCGTCAGTGGCGCTTGGCTTGCACCAGATAGGCGTCGATCTCTGACTCGCCGAGCCACTTGGCTGCTTCCAGACGATGCAGTCCTTCGACAAGTATGTGCCGCTTGCCATCGTGGCGGACCTGGATCGGCGTCTTCATGCCGTTTTCCAGGATATCCTCGGCGAGATGCCGGACGGTCTCGGGATGCAGCGTCTTCTTGCGCGCGGTGGGCACGTAGATGTCGTCGACCTTGACCTTTTGCACCCTGAGCATGCCTGTCCCCATGGCGGAACTGCCGCCGTCTTTCTGAGATAGTCGGTTTGCTCGGGAGGGCCAAGGGCCCGGCTAAGGAATGTCGACCTACAGGCCATCGCCGGCTCGAAAGCCCTCGCCCAAGTCATCCGCCGGTTTGCCTGCAGCCGCGCGTTTCGATAAGGCGTCTCGCGATCCAAACAAAGGCCACGGAACAATTCACATGAGCAAATCCCTCGTCACCTTCGTGGGCGTCGCCCATCCCTGGATGTGCGACGTGATGGGGCACATGAATGTGCGCCATTACGCCGCGATGTTCGACGATGCCAGTTTCCAGCTCCTCGGCCATATCGCCGGACAGGAGGGCGGCCAGGGCTCCCAGAACGGATGGGCCGACGTGCGCACCGAAATCGACTACCGGCATGAAACGAAAGCCGGCTCGCTCCTCACCATCCGCTCGCATGTGGTCAAGGTCGGTCGCACCTCCATCACCTTCGAACAGGTGATGTCCGGATCGATCGATGGCATCGTCCATGCATCGAGCCGGACGACCAGCGTGCGCTTCGATCTCACCGCCAGGGCCTCGGTGGCGCTGGATGAGCCGATGCGCGACCGCGCCGCGGCCTTCCTTGTCGAATAGACCCGCGTCGACCCGTCAATCGCTGTAGATTCGATCCTGCAGGGGCGTTTCGGCGATCAGGGCCTGAATTCCGGACAAAAGCGCCTTCTCGGCCCGATTCATCGCCTTGTCGGGATTGGTCAGCAGGAAGATGTCGATGGCCGGCGGCGCATCGTAAGGCGGCAATCGCCACAGCATACCATCGGCCACGTCGCGCCGCGCGACATGCAGCGGCAGCGGGCCGATGCCGAGCCCTGCCACGATCATGCGCCGCACCTCCTCCAGGCTGGACGACACGCCGACGACATCGGCATTCAGCTTGGCCTCGCTGCGCAGCAACGCCACCGGCCGCAAGGCGTCCGAAATGTGATCGGTCTGGAAGGACACGGACGGCTCGCCCCGCAGATCCGCAAGCGTCAATCCGGTCTTCCCGAACAGCCTGTGCTGCGGGCCACAGAAGAAGCCGAAGAACTCGCGATAAACCATCGTGTAGTCCAGTGCCGGATCGCGCTGGCTGACCAGGCAGATGCCGAAGGAAGCGCGGCGCTCCCGCACCTGCTTGGCCACTTCCGTGCTTGCCGCGACCGAGATGGTGATGGAGCCGCGCGGGTAGTTGCGGTGGAATTCCGCCAGCGCCCGGTCGAACAGCGGCGACACGACATGGCTGGCGGTCGCGATCATGACGTGGCCGGTGACGTCGTCGCTGATCCCGCGCATCAGCAGCGGCAGTTGCGATATGGTGCCGAACACCTCCACGCTCTGCTCATAGATCAGGCGCCCGACCTCGGTGAGTTCGAAGCGTGTCGCATCACGCTCGACCAGGCGCCGGCCAACGCGATCCTCCAGGCGCCGCAACGCGTTGCTGACGCTGGGTTGCTTGAGGTTCAGGCGCTCGGCTGCCCGGGTGATGCTTTTCACCTCCGCGATGACGACGAATGTGCGCAGCAGGTTCCAGTCGAGGTCCCAGACCAGCCGTTCGGGGCGAGGCAATGCCATTCCTGGTATCTATGCTCCCTATTCCCATTATCTATTTGCGCAATGCTGGAGCAAAGGCAATCATTGACATCAGGAGAGCGCCCCAACGCCTCCCAAGAACAAGCCTTCGCGCTCCATCCAGAGGACAGAAATTCAGATGAACAAGGTATTTTCCGGCATCGCGGTTGCAGCACTGCTGCTTGCTTCGGCCTTCACCGCCGTTTCGGCCAGCGCCGACGATCTCGAAACGATCAAGTCGGCAGGCGAACTGAAGATTTCGATGAGCGGGCAGTATCCCCCCTTCAACTTCGTCAACGACCAGAACGAGGTTGTCGGCTTCGACGCCGATATCGGCAAGGCCATCGCCGAACGCATCGGCGTCAAGGGCACCATCATCACCACCGCCTGGGACGGCATCATCGCCGGCCTGCTCGCAAACAAATACGACACCGTGGTCGGCTCGATGACGATCACGCCCGAGCGCGAGAAAGTCGTCGATTTCGTCGGCCCCTACTATCACGCCGGCCGCGCGGTCTTCGTGAACCAGGATTCCAAGGTGCAGAGCCTCGACGACCTCAAGGGCAAGACCCTTGGCGTGACGCTGGGCGAGACGCACGAGAAATGGGCGCGCGCGCAGGGTGGCTGGGATGTCCGCACCTACAAGGGCTTGCCGGAATTGTTGCTGGAATTGAAGGCGGGCCGTGTCGATGCCATCGTCGTCGACAACATTCCGGTCATGGTCGCCGTCAAGGAAACCGGCGAGAAGGTGCGCAAGCTCGACACGCCTGACATCGAAGGTGGCAGCGTCGCCATCGGCATAGCCATCCGCAAGGACAATCCGGAGCTCAAGGCCGCCATGCAGAAGGCATTGGACGGGATGATGGCAGACGGCACCTACGAGAAGATCTCCAAGCAGTGGGTCGGCACCGACATCCGCTAATTCCATCCGGTTTTCAGGCGGCCAGGTCGCCTGAAAACCAAACGACATTCCTGCCGGGTAGACCCCATGGATTTCTCCTTGATGAGCCGTGTCTTCCCGTTTTTCGTGGAAGCGGCGCTCGTGACGCTGGAACTGACAGTGCTGGCCCTGGTTCTGGGGCTGGCGGCCGCGGCGCTGGCGGCGGCCGCCCGGATGTCGAGATCGGCGATCCTGCGGGCCGTCGGCACTGTCTATGTCAGCCTGTTTCGCGGCACACCCTGCCTGATCCAGCTGTTCGTGTTCTATTTCGGCGGACCGCAGATCGGCATCAATCTGGAGCCGTTCACGGCTGGCGTGATCGGCCTTGGCCTCAACATCGGCGCCTATATGGCGGAATCGATCCGGGGCGCCGTGATGGCGGTCGACCGCGGCCAGACGGAGGCTGCCCGCACAATCGGATTCAGCCGTTTGCAGACCATGCGCAAAGTCGTGCTGCCGCAGGCCGCGAGGCTGATGATCCGCCCGCTCGGCGTCAACACGGTCGCCTTGCTGAAGGGGTCCGCGCTGGTGTCCACCATTTCGGTGGTGGAGTTGACCTATACGGCCCAGCGTTTCATCGGCTCCACCTACAAGCCGTTCGAGATTTTCGGCGTCGCGGCCCTGCTTTACATGATCATGGTCTACGCCATTGCCCGCATTGTCGACTTGCTCGACAAGCGCTTTGCCATCATCTGATCGGGGAAGTGTGATGCAAGGTCTCGATTTCAGCGTGGTCGTGCCGTACTGGGACCTTCTTCTGACAGGCGCCTGGTGGACATCGGTGCTGACGGTCTCGGCTGGAGCCCTCAGTTTCGCCTTCGGCATCCTGTTCGCCGTCATCGTCCTCTACGCACCGGCGATGCTGGCCTACCCCGTGCGCGCCTTCATGTGGGTGTTCATGGGTACGCCGCTGTTGCTGCAACTTTTCCTGATCTATTTCGGGCTGGTGCAGATCGGCATCGACATCCCTGCCCTTGCCGCCGGCATCATCGGGCTTGGGCTGCATTTTGCCGTCTACAATGCCGATGTCATTCGCGCGGGCATCGTGGCGGTCGACGTCGGCCAAACGGAAGGCGCGCGCAGCATCGGCTTCGGCAAATGGCAGGCGCTGCGCTACGTCGTCATACCGCAAGCCATCCGCAACACGGCGCCGCCGATCGGCGGCAACCTGATCGCGCTGCTGAAGGAATCCTCCATCGTCTCGGTCATCGGTATCGCGGAGCTGGTCCACTCGGCGCAACTGGCGATCAGCGAAACGTTCCGCCCGTTCGAATTCTACATTACGGCTGCCGTGCTCTACTACATTCTCAACCTTGTGCTCGAGGCGGCCTTGCATCGGTTTGAACGGCATGTGGAGGTTTCCCGATGAGCACGCAGAGGCCAATGGTGGAGGTGCGCGGGGCACGCAAATCCTTCGGCGCCGTCGAGGTTCTCAGGGGCATCGACCTGTCGGTCGAGCGTGGGCAGATCGTGGCGATCATCGGGCCGAGCGGCTCCGGGAAGAGCACGCTGCTGCGCTCGATCAATCATCTCGAGACATTGAACGGTGGCGAAGTCTGGCTGGACGGCGTGCAGGTCAACCAGCCACTGCATGGCCAGGCCTTCGAGCGGCACATCAACAAGGTGCGCCAGCAAATGGGCATGGTGTTCCAGCACTTCAACCTGTTCCCGCATCTGACCGTGATCGAGAACATCACCATGGGGCCGGTGATCCTGAAAGGCATGCCGAAAGCCGATGCCAAGGCGCTCGCGCACGAGCTCCTCTCCAAGGTCGGGCTCGCCGACAAGATCGACGCCTACCCCTCACGGCTTTCGGGCGGCCAGAAGCAGCGTGTGGCGATTGCCCGTGCTCTGGCCATGCAGCCCAAGGTGATGCTGTTCGATGAAGCCACTTCGGCGCTCGACCCGGAACTGGTCGACGAGGTCAACGCGGTGATGAAACAGCTTGCCGCCGAACACATGACCATGCTCATCGTAACGCATGAGATGCGCTTTGCCGGCGAGGTCGCCGACCGGGTGCTGTTCATGGATGGCGGCGTGGTTGTCGAGGAAGGCCCGCCAGCCGAGATCTTTCGCGCGCCGCGAAAGGAACGCACGCGCGGCTTCCTCAAGAAATATCTTTCCGCCTGAGCATGATGATGACCAGATATCCCACGGAATTCCCCGATTTCGGACTGACGGCGGAGCAGCGCCGCCACGCGGTTCGCGGCCACTATTACGAGTGGCCAGGCATGGATGGCGAGCGCGGCGAGATCTGGTGCTACAGCGACCGGTTTTCGTATCGCGCCGGCGAGACGGTTACGCTGCATGTCAGTTCCACAGCTCCGTCATTCAGCATGACCATCACCCGAGACGGCGGCACCGAGACGAAAGTGTTCGAGACATCCGGCATCGCGTCGCGCTGGCAGGACAGCCCGGACCAGTGCTCGGCCGAAGGCTGCGGCTGGGAATCCTCCTTTGAATTCCGTGTGGAAAACGACTGGCCGTCCGGCGCCTATCGCGTGACTCTGACCGCCGACGGGCGCGACGGCAAGCCGATCCAAAGTCACCACATCTTTATCGTCTCGCCCCAACCGGGCAAGAAGCCGGGCCGAGTGCTGCAGGTGGCGGCGACGGGCACCTGGCTCGCATACAACACCTGGGGCGGTTCCAACCATTATCAGGGCATTACCGGGCCCGACCGCGACCAGTACTCGCCCATCGTGTCGACGCAGCGCCCCTGGTGCCGCGGCTTTGCCGTGCTGCCTGCGGACGCGCCGCGCGTGCCGCTGGAAGTCGCGGTGCCGCCGAAGACGGTGCCGCGCTATCCGCACATGGAATGGGCGCTCGCCACTGGTCATTCGAAGAAATACGCCTCGTCGGGCTGGGCCAGCTACGACAGCCACTTTTTTCGCTTTGCCGAACGGGCCGGCTATGATGCCGATCTGACCAGCCAGCACGACCTGCATTTCTCGCCCGAGATTCTCGACGGCTACGACTGCGCGGTCTTCGTCGGCCATGACGAATACTGGACCTGGGAAATGCGCGATGCCGTCGACTTCTATGTCGAGCGCGGCGGCCATGCGGCGCGCTTTGCCGGCAATTTCATGTGGCAAACCCGGCTGGAGGATGAAGGCCGCCGGCAGGTTTGCTACAAATACCGCGCGCGGGCCGAAGACCCCGCCTATCGCGGCGGCGACGTGACACGCGCCACCAATTCCTGGGAAGCGCCCGAAATCGGCAGGCCGGGTGCCGCGACCTTCGGGCTCAACGCCACCCGTGGCCTTTACGCGGGCTGGGGCGGCTGCGCGCCGCGCGGCGTGCGCGGGTTTCCGGTCTACCGGCCAGAGCACTGGGCCTTTGCCGGGACCGGCATCTATTATGGCGACCTGCTGGGCGCCGACAGCCATGTCTATGGCTATGAGGTCGACGGGCTCGATTTCGAGATCCGTGGCGGCCTGCCCTACCCGACCGCGACCAGCGGCGCGCCCGATGGCTTGCAGGTGCTGGCCGTCGGCATGGCCAGCCAGGTCGAGGAAAGCGCCGACATCCCGGTCGAGGACCAGTTCCTCACCGACGAGGATGGCCGCTTCAGCGCCGAGACGCTGTTCGGCGACAGGAGCGACGCCAATCTCGAAAAGGTCAAACGCAGCAATGGCATGATCGTCAATTTTCCACGCGGCAAGGGCGAGGTGTTCCACGCCGGAAGCTGCGAATGGGTCGCCGGCCTGCTAAGACAAGACCCGATGGTCGAACGGGTTACCCAGAATGTCCTCGATCGCTATCTTGGAAAGTCCTGACATGTCGAAAGTCCAGCATGCCGCCGAAACTCGGCGAGAATCGCATCTCTTCTATCTGTCCAGCCTGCGCCGACCGCTCATCGATCGCGCCGAAGGCATCTACATGTGGACGCAGGATGGCCGCCGTTTCATCGACGGATCGAGCGGCCCGATGGTCGCCAATATCGGCCATTCCAACCGCAATGTGCTCGATGCCATGAAGCGGCAGATGGACCGCGCCACCTTCGCCTACCGGCTGCATTTCGAAAACGAGCCAGCGGAAGAACTGGCGCGAGAACTTGCCGGCAAGCTTCCGCAAGGCATGGACCGCATCTTCTTCGTCTCCGGCGGCTCGGAGGCGACGGAATCCTGCATCAAGCTGGCCCGGCAATGGGCCGTCGCCACCGGCCAGGCCGGCCGCTGGAAAGTGATCACCCGCTTTCCTTCCTATCATGGCGGCACGCTGGGTTCGCTTTCGATCACCGGCGACGATGCGCTGGCCGAGACTTTTACGCCGATGATGCGGGTGATGCCGACCGTGCCGGCACCAACCGCCTGGCGCGACCGCGACAATTTCTCGATGGAGCAGCGCGGCGTCCGCTACGCCGACATGCTGGAGGAAAAGATCCTCGCCGAAGGCCCCGAAAGCGTCGTCGCCTTCATCATGGAGCCGATCGGCGGCGCGGCGACCGCCGCGCTGGTGGCGCCCGACAGCTACTATGCGCGCATCCGCGAAATCTGCGACCGCTACGGCATCCTGCTCATCCACGACGAAGTGATGAGCGGTGCGGGCCGCACCGGCAAATTCCTCGGCGGCGACCATTGGAACTGCAAGCCGGACATCGTCGCGCTGTCGAAAGGGCTGGGATCGGGCTACGCGCCGCTCGGCGCGCTGGCGGCGCCGATGCGGCTGGTCGAGCCGCTGCTCGCCACCGGCGGCTTCCAGCACGGCCACACCTATGCCGGCAATCCGCTGGCCTGCGCCGCCGGGCTTGCGGTGCTGGGCGAAATGGACCGGCTCGACCTGATCGCCAATGCGGCTGCCATGGGCGATGTGCTGATGGACGGCCTGAAGGCACTTGCGAAACGCTTTCCATTCATTGCCGATGTGCGTGGCAAGGGGCTGCTTACGGGCGCCGAAATGGTCGCCGATCCGGAAACTCTGAAGCCGATCGACCAGCCCAAGAAAGCGACGCAACGGCTGCTCGACCTCGCCTATGAGCGCGGACTGATCATCTACGGCCGCAGGGTCAAGGGCGGCGTCGACGGTGACAATTTCATGGTGGCGCCGCCGATGATCGTCACCAGCGAGCAGGTCGGCGAGATCATCTCCATCATCGGCGACTCGCTCGAAATCCTGGCCGGCGAACTGGACCTGCCGGTCGAAGGCCGAGGGTAGAAGAAATGGCGCCGCGAAAAGTCATCATCACCTGCGCCGTCACCGGTTCGGTGCATACGCCGTCCATGTCGCCCCATCTGCCGGTGACGCCGGACCAGATCGCGGCGGATGCGATCGCGGCCGCCGAGGCCGGGGCCTCGATCCTGCATCTGCATGCCCGCGACCCCAGGGATGGCCGCCCCACCGCCGATCCCGAAGTGTTCATGCAGTTCCTGCCGCGCATCAAGCAGGCGACCGACGCAGTGATCAACATCACCACCGGCGGCTCCTCGCTGATGACATTGGACCAACGGTTGGCGGCACCGCTGCGGGCTGAACCCGAAATGTGTTCGCTCAACATGGGTTCGATGAATTTCGCGCTGTTCCCAATGCTCGACAAGCCAAGGGAATGGCAGCACGAATGGGAGCCGAGGCTGCTCGAAGCAACCCGCGACACCATCTTCAAGAACACCTTTGCCGACATGGAAGGCGTGCTCGAGCGGCTTGGCAAAGGCTGCGGCACCCGCTTCGAGTTCGAGTGTTACGATGTCGGCCACCTCTATTCACTGGCGCATTTCCGCGACCGGGGGCTGGTCTCCGGGCCGCTGTTCATCCAGTTCGTACTTGGCATACTGGGCGGTATCGGCGCCGACCCGGACAATCTCGTCCATATGAAGCGGATCGCCGACAAATTGTTCGGCGACAGCTACCAGTTTTCGGTACTGGCCGCCGGGCGGAGCCAGATGCCGCTGATCTCGATCGCCGCCGCGATGGGCGGAAATGTGCGTGTCGGGCTGGAGGACAGCCTCTACGACGGCCGTCAATTGGCGAAATCCAACGCCGACCAGGTGCGCCGCATCCGTGGCATTCTCGATGGGCTGTCGCTGGAGGTTGCCACACCGGCGGAAGCGCGCGACATGCTGGCGCTCAAGGGCGGCGACCGCGTGGCTTTTTGAGACAAGACCGTGACCAATCCAGCCTCCAATGATGTCCTCCTCCGCCCCGGCACCATCGATGATGTCGAAACCATCCATGCGGCGATCCTGAAACTCGGCACCCATATCGGCGCGCCCGAGGAAATCATCTCGACGGCGGACGATCTCAGAACCTGGGGCTTCGGCGCAAAGCCCGCTTTCTCGACGCTGATCGCCGAAGTGGATCGCGAGTTCGCCGGATTGTGCCTGCATTTCCCGATCTTCTCGACCTGGATGGGGCGGCCTGGCGTCTATGTGCAGGACCTCTATGTCGAAGACCGGTTCCGTGGCCGCAAGATCGGCGAACGCCTGCTGCGCCGCGTGGCGGCGGAATGCCGCAGGGATGGCGGCGTTTATCTGAGGCTGTCCGTCGACACCGACAATGAGGGCGCCAAGGCTTTTTACGAGAGGCTGGGCATTGCCTGGTCGAGCTACGAGCAGACGCAGAAAATCATCGGCGAGGCGTTTTTCGCCTTCGCCGACACGCCGGAAAATGGGGACCAGCTATGAAAGCCTTCTACGCGCAGGAGCAGAAGCGGCACGACCCCAAGGCTTTCCTTTCCAGCGGTGCCGCGCAACCAAATCCTGAAAAACCGGAACGCGTCGAAAGATTATTAGCCGGCGCAAGGTCTGCGGGTTGCACCATCGAAAGACCCGGGAATCATGGGCTCGGCCCGGTCTCCGCCGTGCATACGCCCGAATATCTCGACTTCCTCGAACATATTTTCGAGCGCTGGCAGCGGATCGACGGAGCGTCGGCGGAGGTCATCCCCAATATCCACCCGATCGCCCGCAACGGCTCCTATCCGGCCTCCGCTGTCGGCCAGGCCGGTTATCATATGGCAGACACGGCCTGCCCGATCTCGGGCGAGACATGGCAGAGCGCGCTGTGGAGCGCCTGGAGCGCCGTCGAGGCGGCGGAAACGGTGATGGCAGGCGCTTCCGGCGCCTATGCGCTGTGCCGGCCGCCTGGCCATCACGCTTTTGCCGATGTCGCCGGCGGCTTCTGCTTCATCAACAATTCGGCCGTCGCGGCACAGGTGCTGCGTAGACAGGCGGCCCGCGTGGCGATCCTCGATGTCGACCTGCATCACGGCAACGGCACGCAAGGCATCTTCTATGCGCGGTCCGACGTGTTGACCGTCTCGCTGCATGCCGATCCGGTGCGCTTCTACCCGTTCTTCTGGGGCCATGCCGACGAGCGCGGCGAAGGTCCCGGCCTCGGCTACAATTTCAATCTGCCGCTGCCGCGCAAATCCGCCGATGCGGCGTTTCTGGAAGCGCTCGGCGTGGCGTTCCAGCGCATCCGAGCCTTCTCTCCCGATGTGCTGGTCGTGGCGCTCGGCCTCGACGCGTTCGAGGGCGATCCGTTCGGCGGGCTTTCGGTGACGACGCCAGGCTTCTCGCGCATCGGCGAGGCGATCGCCGGGCTCGACCTGCCGACGGTCATCGTCCAGGAAGGCGGCTATCTCTGCGACGAACTCGGCGACAATCTCACCGCCTTCCTCACCGGTTTTGGCGGCAAGGCGCGCTGAGAGCTCAAGCCCGCGTCAGGACCGTTGCTGCCTGAGCATGGCAATCACCCGGTGCACGCTTTCCAGCGTCTCGTCGATTTCGGACGCCGTGTTGTAATGCGCGATGCCGATGCGCACGACGCCTTGCTCGGCCGGAATGCCGAGCTGGTGGACGATCTCCCAGGCATAGTTGTGACCCGACCACAGGAAGATGTTTTCGGCGTTCATCTGCCGCACGATCGTTTCGGGCACTATGCCGTCCACGGTGAAGGAAACAGTCGGTACGCGATCGCCGAGCCGGTTCGGATCGGTGATGCCATGGATCGCCAGCCCTGAAATATCGGACAGACCATCGATCAACCTTTGCGCCAGCGGGTTTTCATAGGCGATGGAGACTTCGAACGCCTTGGCAATCCTGCGCCTTCTCGATCCACCCTCGCCAGCGCCGAGGTCGGCAAAATAGTCGACCGCCGCGGTGAGGCCGGCCATCAGTTCGATCTGCGGCGTGCCGAGTTCGAAGCGCTCCGGCAGGCCGTTCGAGGAACAGCGACACTTATAGGCCTTCAGGCCTTCGATGACGTCGCGCCGGCCCCACAGGATGCCCATATGCGGGCCGAAGAATTTGTAGGCCGAGCAGATCAAAAAATCGCAGCCGAGCTCCTGCACGTCGATCAGGCCATGCGGCGCGAATTGCACGGCATCGACATAGACCAGCGCTCCGGCCTTTTTTGCAAGTTGGGTCAAGGACTTGACCCGGTTGATCGAGCCGGTGAGATTGCTGGCGTAGTTCAACGCCACCAAGCGTGTCTTCCCAGACAGCAGACCAGCGAGCGTCGCCTCCTCGACCTGCCAGGTCTTTTCGTCGAACGGCAGCCAGCGCACGACGAGGCCGAGGTCCTCGGCCAGTTGCAGCCATGGCGACACATTGCCCTCATGGTCCATGCGGGTGAGGATGATCTCATCGCCTGGCTTCATCGTGCGGCCGAGCGTCCGCGACATGTGAAAGGTCAGCGTCGTCATGTTGGCGCCGATGATGATTTCCTGCGGGCTCGCCGCGCCAAGGAAATCGGCCATCGCCTGGTGCGCCTCGTCAACGACCTGCTGCGCGGCGATCGTCGTTTCGAAATAGCCCCCTAGATTGGCGTTGGTCGTCAAAAGGCAGCGCGAGACCGCATCGGCGACGGCCTGAGGCACCTGCGTCCCGGCAGGATTGTCGAGATAGATGCGCCGGCGCCCTTTGTCGGTCAGCGAGAGAGCGGGAAATTTTCCACGGACGGCCTCGATCGAAAAATCCACCATCGTCTCCACCCCTTTGCTGTTGCTCGACAATTCCGCACCCGGCCGGTCACGGACAGGGATTGCCGACCCGCTGGTGAATGGCGTCCACCGCCTTCTGCATCTCTTCGGTCCAGACGACATCAACCGAGGACAGCGCCATTTCCAGCTGCGAAATAGTTGTCGCGCCGACGATGTTCGATGTGACGAAAGGCCGGCTCGATACATAGGCATTGGCAAACAGCGCCGGCTCCAGGCCGAAAGAGCGCGCCAGTTCATTGTATTCGAGCTGCGCCTCAGCGGCATTGGGCGTCTCATAACGCTGACCGCGGTTGAAGAGCTGCGAGCGCGAGCCCTGCGGGCGGGCGCCGTGATCGTACTTGCCGGTCAAATAACCCTGCGCCAGTGGCGAATAGGCAAGCAGCGACACCCCTTCGCGTTCGCAGACCTCGGCGAGGTTCACCTCGAAGGTGCGGTTGACGAGGTTGTAGGCGTTCTGGATCGAGGCGACGCGCGGACCGATCCCTTTGTCGGCTTCGGCGAGGAAACGCATAACGCCCCACGAACTCTCGTTCGACAGGCCGAAATGGCGGATTTTTCCTGCCTTCACCAGTTCCTCGAATACCGCAAGCGTCTCGGCGATCGGTGTCTCGCCGACTGGCGCGCCGACGGAATCGGCACGTCGCGCCACCGCGCCGACGCGCGTCGGGTTGGCTCCCCATGGGATGTCCCGTTCCGGCCAGTGGATTTGATAAAGGTCGAGATAGTCCGTGCCGAGCTTGGTCAGCGACTTGTCGATGGCATCAAAGATATCGGCCCGCACCAATTGCGAGGGTCGGTCGCCGCGAAACCAGCTGTTGGCGGTACGGCCGACGACCTTTGAGGCAAGGATCACCTTGTCGCGATTGCACTTGGCCTTCATCCAGCTACCGATGATCTTCTCGGTCCGCCCTTGCGTCTCCGCCTTGGGCGGGATCGGGTAGAGTTCGGCGGTGTCGATGAAATTGACGCCACGCGAGAAGGCCAGGTCCATCTGCGCATGACCCTCGGCCTCGGTGTTCTGCTGGCCCCAGGTCATCGAACCGAGGCAAATCTGGGTAACAAGAAGATCGGTCCGGCCGAGACGGCGTTTGTGCATGGAATTCTGCTCCGGAGGGAAAAACATGCGCGGCTGCGCGGGAGGAAACCGCATCTTATAGGAAAAGCGGAGGCGCTCTCCAAGCCTTGCCAGGCCGACTTTTGCGTGAGCAGAGACGGTTAGCGGCGTGCGGCGGCAACGGCGCGGCGCTTGGCCTCGTCGATCAGCATGTTGGCCACTTGCATGCGGATCATCGCGCGTTGGCGCAAATGCGGGGCAACCCGGTCGGGATGGTTGGCAAAAGCAAAGCTGCGGCGCATGCGACCGAAATCGGCAACGCCCTTGGGCTGATTCAGTCCCAGTTCGACCGCAATCGATTCAGGATCAATTGGCGGCAATTCTTCTTCCGGCTTCGGTTCTTCGCCAGCCAGGGCCAGCCTAGCCTGCTCAAGCATGGCAGCAAATTCGCTGGCCAGATCAGCACCAGCCTCGCGATATTCCGCGGCGGATACCTTGATGCGGCCGGAATGGAGTTCATCGGCGACCGAAAGATAGTCGAACGGGATGGATGGGCGCGCGCCGGTCTCGTCGCCCTCGATGCCGTCGCCCTTGTCGGAGGCAACGAAGAGGTCGTCGAGCAACGAAGCGAAATCACGCTTGGCGCTGGTAGCGATGTCAGCCTCCCCCTTGCCTGACTGTCTGGACTACAGAGCATAGAACCGGCTCGTTAAAAATACATGCCACCGGTCTTAACGAATTTAGCCGTTGCGAGGATTGCTATCGAGGATCAATGGCTCCTCGACCAAAAGCCGGACTGCACTTTCATGCAGTCCGGAAATTCGCCAGGAGTGGCGAGGAAAAACTGGCCATGTGCCAGCGTTGAAGCCTACGATTGACGTGGCGCAAGAGTTTCATCAGGCCGAAAAAAAATTTTATGAAAATCATTCGGACATGGCAGGCATGCAAATGCTGCACTGCACAATTGTCACGATTCACGTATATTGTGTGGCGTGGAGGACCAACCAGGAGCCTGAATCATGGGTTTCTTCACGGAAATGTTCGCCCGGCCGCGCCCGCAGGAACATCAGAGATATCGTGCGGCGCTGGCGCTGCTTCATTCGATGAGCAGCGCCGAGCGTGCCGACATCGGCATCAAGCCCGCCGATTTCCCGCGTATCGCGCGCGAAATGTCCATCCGCTAGGCTGCATCCCGCGAGATGTCCCGGATCGATCCAGGACATCTCGAACCTCACGCCTCAACGCGATCCCAGGAACGTCGCCTTGCCCAACGGCACGCCATTGTGGCGAAGAATGTCGTAGGCGGTGGTGAGGTGGAAATAGAAGTTGGGCATGGCCACATGCAGCAGATACTGCATGCCGCTCAATGTGGTTTCCCGGCCCCCCAGCTTCAACTCGATCATCCTGTCATCCGACCCGTCGATATCGGCGGCCGAAAAAGTCGCCAGATGGGCCAGTGTCTTGGCGATCCTCGCTTCGAGATCGGCGAAGCTTGCCTCATTGTCTTCGTATTTCGGCACTTCGCGGCTGGCCAGCCGTGAGGGTGCTCCCTTGGCATGGTCGGTGGCGATCTGCACCTGCCGAGCCAAAGCGAACATGTCGGGCGCAAGCCGCGCCGTCAAAAACACCTGCGGGTCGATCTTGCGGTCAAGCGCGTTTTGTTCGGCTGCCGCGAGCACATTGGAAAGTGCTTTCAGCCTGGCTGAAAACACGGGCACGGATGCCTCATACATCGATATCGTCACGTCAGATCTCCTGTCCGGCAGGAACGCCGGCGGGAGGACGTAGCGCCCTCAAGCACGATTCTTCAAGGTGCAGCCGCACTGCGTCACCACGTCGCCGCAATCGCCATGGTAGAATCTTCGTTATCGAGCGGAGATTCCCGATGAGACGCGCCCTTCTCGCAGCGACAGCCCTTCTCCCCCTTGCCACGACAGCTCAGACGGCATTGGCCGCCAGCGATACGCCCGAAGCGCCTTACGTCGATGATCGCTCGAGCGCCGATGCGGTCGTCCACTCGCTCTATAGCGCCATTAACCGGCATGAATTCGCCCGCGCCTGGGGCTACTACGGCGATACAAAGCCGGCAAAGGATTTTGATACGTTCGTCAAAGGCTATGACGGCACCGATACGGTGGAGGTCAAGACCGGTCCGATTTCGGACGAGGGCGCGGCGGGCAGCATCTATTACAATGTCCCGGTCGCCATCCAGGCAACTGACAAGAAGGGCGAAGCGAAGGTCTTCGCCGGCTGCTACACGCTGCGCCAGGTCAATGCCCAGATCCAGGAGCCGCCCTTCCAGCCGATCTTTATCGACAAGGGAGCGCTGAAGCCCTCCACCGCCGATTTCGACAATGCGGTACCGCCAAGCTGCGGCGACGGTCCGCCGCCGCCGAAGAAGGATGCCGCACTGGAACAAGCCAAGAACGCCTTCCTGGCGACCTATGGCGACCAGTGCGACAAGCAACTCCTGGCCAATGAGCCGGAGGTCTTTTCGATCAAATACAAGGACAAGAATGCTCAGCCGGGCGACCCGGACAAGGAAACGCGCCTGTTCCACTTCTCCTGCTCGGCCGCCGCCTACAATGAAAGCTCTATCTACTACATGACCGATGAGGTGGTCGGCGTCCGGCAATTGCAGTTCGCCGAGCCGGAGACGGACATACGCTACGAGAACAACGACAGCGAAGGCAAGCTGTTGAGCGTGACGGTGATCGGCTTCCAGACCACGGGGTGGGCGGTCAATTCCGACTATGACCAGGACACCCACACGATCACCACCTTCAACAAATGGCGGGGCGTCGGCGATGCCTCGGATTCCGGGACCTACCTGTTCCGCAACGGCGATTTCTCGCTGGTCCAGTATGACGTCGATGCGTCCTATGACGGCGAGGAGAATCCGCAGACCATCGTCGACTACAACACCGCGCCCTGAGCCGCACCGATCAGGGCGCCTTGGACAGCATCCAGTTCAGCGTGCCGCGCCAGTCGACCATGCGGATCGGCGTGCCATGCGTGCCGGTCTCGAAGCGGACGAAGCGGGTCGGATAGGTCTTCGACCTGGCTAGGATGGAGCGGAAGAACGCTTCCTGGTTGGCCACGGGAAAGACCACGTCATGGCTGCCCTGGCCGAAGAACACTGGCACGCGACGCTTGAAGGCGGGGCTAGCGAGAAAGCTCTCGTCCCACAGCGATCCGAGCAGCAGCAATCCATTGATGCGCCCGCCCGTATCCTTGCGGGCGGCAAGCTTCCAGCACAGCGCACCGCCCATCGAGCCGCAGGCGACGAAGATTTTCGCGCCCGGGGACTGTTCGGCATAATGGTCGATCAGGGCCGCGACCAGTGCTGCGCCCTTGTCCCCGAAATCAGGAAAATCCGGAGAGATATAGAGCCCGCCATTGCCGGCCATCAGGTTCTTGAGGCGGTTGAAATTGCCGCCGAAGGTGAAGTCGTCGATGCCTTGCTTGCGGCTGCCACCCTGCCCGTGCAGATAGAGCACGATGACGGCGGCCCCTTGCGTCTTGCCGACGGCGACATGCCTGACATCGCCGGCGTCCGTCTTCAGCATCAGATCCTGCTGCGTCTTGCGCACGCCGGTGTCGGCATACTGGGCATGCACGCGCTTTTCCGGCACCTCGTCACGCTGGTTGATGTCGCGCATTTCACGGTAGTCGAGGACCGTGTAGGCACCATTTGTGTCGGATGAGAGCGTCGCCGGATAGGCGAAGAGATCGTCCTTGAAGGGGTTTAATTCGAGTGCATTGGCGTGGGCGGCGGAAAACAGGAAAAGCAAGGCCGTGAGGGCAGCGCGGCACGCCCCCCTCTGGCCTGCCGGCCATCTCCCCCTCAAGGGGGGAGATTGGACACGCGTTCGGCTTTCGCCATGCTCCAAAGTTGCACGGTGGACACCGTCATCGAAACTGCTGATCTCCCCCCTAGAGGGGGAGATGGCCGGCAGGCCAGAGGGGGGTAGAAGCGCAAACGCTGGTGAACTGAAAAACATCACTCAGGCATGCGTAATTCGGCTCGGGTTTGTCAATCCTGCAGCACGCCGCCCGCGCCTTCGAGAGCCTCTCGGGTGTCAACGTCGACGGACGCGCCCTCGCCGATCTCGACATCGATGACATCGAGCCCCTCGGCCTCGACCAGATGACGTGCGCCGGTATCGCCTTCGAGATGGCCGACGGCCGCGAACAGCGAACGCGGCAGAAGCACCGGATTGCCGCGTTTGCCTTCATGCGAGGCGCGAACCACTGAGTTGCCGCCGGCCTTGCGGAACGCATCGATCAGCCGGTCGAGGTCATCGGATGCGACGCCCGGCATGTCCCCAAGAACGATCATCGCACCCGCGACGTCTTGAGGCAGATAGGCAATTCCGGCCTTCAGGGAGGTCGACAGGCCATCGGCAAAGTCGGGATTGTCGGCGAAGGTGACGTCGAGGCCCGACAGTGCGGCGCGCACCCGCTCGCGCTGATGGCCGGTGACGACGATCGTGCACGAAGCCTTCGAAGCGAGCGCGCGTTCGGTGGTGCGGCGCACCAGCGGCTGGCCGTCGAACAGCGCCATCAGCTTGTTCGGTCCACCCATGCGGCTCGACCGGCCCGCCGCCAGAAGCACGATTGCAACCTTGAGCCGGTTTTTGGCCGGCAGCGGCTCGCGCGGCTGCGGCCGCGTCGGTATCTCCATCAGCAGGCCGCCGACGCCCATGCCGGCGATGTCGCCCGCCGTGACATCGAGGCCCGCAATCAACCGGTCGAGCACCCAATCGAAGCCGTTCTCCTTGGGGCTGCGGGCACAGCCAGGCGCGCCGATGACGCGCTTGCCGCCGAGTGTGCCGAGCACCAACAGATTGCCGGGATCGACCGGCATGCCGGCACGGACAACAATCCCCCCGGCCCTCTCGATCGCCGCCGGAACGACATCGGCGAAATCGCTCATGGCGGAAGCGCCGAAGATCACCACCATGTCGTTGTCGCGCGCGAGCGCGATGGCGGCCTCGGCGACAGGGCCGATCTCATGCGGCGTGCGGCGCTCCGCCGTCAGCCTGCCGCCCGAGCGCGCGAGCCGGGCTTCGGTGACGCGCAAGGTCTTGTCGAGCACACCGGGCTTGGTGCCCGGCAGCACCGTCTGGATGACGCCGACACGCACCGGCCGATAGGCGTTGACTGCGAAGATTTCGCCGCCTGCGCAGATCTTCATCACGGCGTCGACCAGCGATGAGGCGACCGCGAAGGGGATGATCTTCACCGTCGCAACCATCTGACCCTTCTCGACCGCCGCATGCTGAGCCAGCGTGGCGATGGTGATGGCCGGATCGACGGCATTGATGGCGTCGATGACAGCGGCCTTGACCGTGAAGATACCGGCCGCCTTGGCGTGAAGATTGACCCGACCCGTGGCGGCGGGCCTTGCCTCGATGCCGCCAAAGGTCATGCTCTGCGCAATCGTTTGCGCGGCGGCGTCCTCGCCGAGATCGTCGGAGGCCAGCACGGCGGCGACAACCTGCAGGATACCCGCCCCTTTGAGCGTGGAGACATCTTCGGCGCTCAACCTGTGCGCCTTGCGAAACCGCCTTTCGCCGGCGGTGGTGGCATGGGCCAGCACAGCCCCCTCGGCCTGATCGATCGGAACCGGCCCGAATTTCACGCCGCGGCGCCCTTTGCTTCGAGGCCGCGCGAGCGGAAGGCATGGATGGTCTGCGCGAGAATGGCGACGGCGATCTCGGCGGGGCTTGCCGCCCCAATGTCCAGCCCGATCGGCGCGTGGATACGCGCGATCTGGTCGGCACTCGCGCCCAGCGCCAGCAGGCGCTCGACGCGCTTGGCGTGCGTCTTGCGGCTGCCGAGCGCCCCGACATAGAAACAGTTGGCGTCGAGTGCCGCCTTCAGCGCGAAATCATCGATCTTCGGGTCATGGGTGACGGCGGCGAGCGCGGTGTAAGCGTCGAGCGGCTGGCGCTCCAGCACATCCTGCGGCCAGTCCGCATGCAAGGCGACATCGGGAAAACGGTCTGATGTGGCAAAGGCGGTGCGCGGATCGATGATCTCCAGCGGATAGCCGGCGATCCGGGCCATCGGCGCAAGCGCCTGGCTGATATGGACGGCGCCGATCACCACAAGGCGCGGCCGCGGCAGATGCGCATTGAGAAAGAAGGTCCGACCTTCCGCCTCGACGGAGCCGGAATTGCCGGATCGAAACGCCTTGGCGATCGCCACTCCGAGATCGCCGGCGACGTTGTCCCCCTCGCGCACGATACGGTCGCGACCATCACCGAGATCGGTGACGAGGATCGCCGCGCGGCGGGCGCGCCGCTCGGCATTGAGCGTTTTCAGCGCATAGGGATCCATCCGAGGTCAGCCCAATCGCTCAACATAAACCTTGATGCGGCCGCCACAGGACAGGCCCACCTGCCAGGCCGTCTCATCGGCGACGCCGAACTCAAGCATCCTGGCCTTGCCGGAGCCGATGACGTCGACCGCCTCGGTCACGACGGCGCCCTCGACGCAGCCGCCCGAAACCGAACCGTGGAAATTGCCATCGGCATCGATGACAAGGTGGCTGCCGACCGGACGCGGCGCCGAACCCCAGGTCTCGACCACGGTCGCGATGGCGACATCCTTGCCGTCCTTCATCCAGGCTTCCGCGATGATCAGCGGGTCGCGGGCCTCATCGAGATAGATGCTGTCGCTCATCGTTGCTTCTCTCAGGGTCTGTTTTTTCAAGGAGCCGGGAAACATATGGCTATGCGGCGTGCCTGGCGCCAGCATCCATCCACCGCCGCGGATCGACCGAAAGCGCCGATTTCTTGTCCAGCGAGGCGCAGAGATCGGCGAGCGCGTCGAGATTGTGCACCGAGCGGAATTCGTCGACATGCGGCAGCATCGCCTTCACACCGCGGGGCCGCGCCTGAAAACCGTCGAAGCGCAGCAAAGGGTTCAGCCAGATCAGCCGCCGGCAGGATTTGTGCAGCCGCTCCATCTCTTCCGACAAGCCCACGACATCGTCACGCTCCAGCCCGTCGGTGATCAGAAGCACCACGGCGCCCTGCCCCAGCACGCGCCGCGACCATACAAGGTTGAACTCGGCCAGCGTATCGCCGATGCGCGTGCCGCCGGACCAGTCCTTGACCGCCGCCGAACAGTCGGCAAGGGCGGCATCGGGATCGCGGTGGCGCATCTGCCGGGTGAGATTGGTCAGCCGCGTGCCGAAGACAAAGGTATGCACGCGCCGGCGCTTTTCCGTCAGCGCATGCAGGAAATGCAGGAAGATGCGCGTGTACTGGCTCATCGAACCGGAAATGTCGGCCAGCACCACCAGAGGCGGGTGGACTTCGCGGACCGAGCGGAATTTCGGCAGGATCAATTCACCGCCGGTGCGCGCGGCCGCGCGCATCATGGCGCGCGGATCAATGCGGCGGCCGTGCGCATCGGCCTTGAAGCGCCTGGTCCGCACCATCTCCACGGGCAGCCGCAACGCCGCGATCGCCTTCCTGGCATCGGCCATCTCGGCTGCGTTCATCTGCGCGAAATCCTTGCCCCGCAACAGCTCGTTGCCGGAGAAAGTGAAGCGGGCATCGACTTCGATCTCCGGGATTTCCCGAGGCGGCTGGTTCTTCTGGTGACCCTCGAACATCGCCTGACTGACACGGCTTTCAGCCGCGCGCGGCTTCTGCTTCTGCCTGACGTCAGGCGCCACCGGCGAAAACATCGCCAGCAGCTTCTCGATCAGTTCGCGCGATTTCCAGAACAGCCTGAAGGCTTCGTCGAAGATGGCATGATCCTCGTGCCGGGACACCAGCACGGCGTGCAGCGTCCAGTAGAAATCATCGCGCGAGCCGATGCCGGAGACGAGTACCGCCTCGATGGCGTCCTTGACCGAGGCTGGCCCGACCCGCATGCCGGCCTTGCGCAAGGTGCGGGCGAAATAGACGATGTTGTCGGCGATCCGGCCGTCGGCCGTCGCCTCTCTTGGGTCGGGACGCGGCGTGTTCACTCTTGCTACTCCGCCGCCGCGAGCTCGGCCTTGACCTCGTCGAGAATGCGCCGGCCCTCGCCCGAGCCGATGCGAGCAATGTCGTCCTGGTATTTCAGCAACACGCCGATCGTATCGGACACGGTCTCCGGATCGAGCGCCACCTTGTCGAGTTCGGTCAGCGCCCCGGCCCAGTCGATAGTCTCGGCGACGCCCGGCACCTTGAACAGTTCGATCTGGCGCAGCTTCTGGATGAAGGAGACCACTTCAGCGGAAAGCCGCTGGTTGGCCCGTGGCACCTTGCGGCGCACGATCTCCAGCTCTCGTTCCGCATCGGGATAATCGACCCAGTGGTAGAGGCAGCGCCGCTTCAGCGCGTCGTGGATCTCGCGTGTGCGGTTGGTGGTGATGATGACGATCGGCGGCTCTTCCGCCTTGATGGTGCCGAGTTCAGGCACCGTCACTTGGAAGTCGGAGAGGATTTCGAGCAGGAAGGCTTCGAACGCTTCATCGGTGCGGTCGAGCTCGTCGATCAGGAAGACCGGGGCCGCACCCGTCTTTCCGGTCAGCGCATCGAGCACCGGCCGACGGATCAGGTATTTTTCGGAAAAGACGTTGCGCTCCATGGCGGAGCGCTCGACCTTGCCGGCCGCCTCCTCCATGCGAATCTCGATCATCTGCGCGGCGTAATTCCATTCATAGACGGCCGAGGAGACATCGAGCCCCTCATAGCACTGCAGGCGGATCAGCCGGCGGCCGAGCGCCTCTGCCAACACCTTGGCGATCTCGGTCTTGCCGACGCCGGCCTCGCCCTCGAGGAAAAGCGGCCGTTTCATGCGCAGCGACAGGAAAAGCACCGTTGCCAGCGACCGGTCCGCGACATAGTCCGCTCCGGTCAGGAGATCGAGCGTTTCGTCGATCGTCCCCGGCACGGGGCGCGGTTTCAAGTCGCTCATTCCTTCTCCGTAGGTACGGCCGCCCCACTTTCCAGAACGTGGTAGCCGCGTGCGTGGTAAATCAGCGGCCGCAAATTATCGCCCATACGCAGGCCTGTCACCTTGCCAAAAAGCACACGATGGGTGGCCAGGTCTTTGGTATCGATCAACTCGCAGTCGAACACGGCGAGCGCGCCCTTCAATGTCGGCGCACCAGTGGAAATGACATCCCATTCGCCGAGCGCGAAACGCTCTTCGACCGGCAACCCAGTCATGCCGGAGAATCCAATCGACAGCGGCTCCTGGTGCGAAGCCAGCGTGTTCAGGGCAAATTTGCCGTTCTTCACGAACAGCTCATTCTTGGCATTTTCACGATTGAGGCAGACCAGGATGGTCGGCGGCGTGTCCGACACCGAACAGGCCGCGATCACCGTCGCCCCGCGCTTGCCGGCGGGCCCATCGGTGGTCACCACATGGACGTGACCGGCAAAATGGCTCATCGCGTCGCGATAGGCTTGCGGTCCAATATCGTTCTTCTTCAGCACTGGAAGTTTCCGTGGCCATTGTTCGCCTGACATATATGGCCAGACATCACATGCCACAAGCGAAGTGCTTGGCCCATATCCCGAATTCGCGTGTTGCACCAAGGCCGGACAGCCTTTAGGTCTTGGCGGGAATTGGTGCCCACGCGACGTCGCGGGCTTGGAGGGACGGTTCGGCAGGATGGGATCCGGGGCAACGATATCCATCGCACTGGCCTGGCTGTTGCTGACCGGTGCCGCTGGCGCACAGACGCTCACGATCGGGGTCGCCGCGCCCCTGTCGGGACCGTCGGCCATCCTCGGCAAGCAGATCGAGGCTGGCGCCGAACTCGCCGCGGAGGCGGACGGCGTCCAGCTCAAGACCGTGGATGACGCCTGCACCGGCGACGGCGGCGCCGCAGCGGCAAGGGAGTTCGCGGCAGCCAAGGTCAATGTCGTGATCGGCTTTCTCTGCACGGAGGCGATCGAAGCGGCGATGCCTGTCCTGAAGGACGCCAACATCCCGGTCATCACCGTCGGCGTGCGAACCGAAAGCCTGACCGACCGCCGCGCCAAGACCGGCTGGCCGGTCTATCGCCTCGGGCCGCGCGGCGATGACGAGCGCAACGCCGTCGCCTCTAACCTGACCCGCCTGTGGCGTGATGAATTGTTCGCCATCATCGACGACGGCACCATCTATGGCCGCGAGATCGCCGAGACATTTCGCGCCGCGGCGGAGCAGGCAGCGTTGAAACCGGTCTTCGTCGACACGTTCCGGCCGCAGCTCGACAACCAGATCGGCCTGATCGGACGGCTGAAGAAGGCTGGCGCCACGCATGTCTTTGCCGGCGGCGACGGTGACGACATCGCCATCATGGGGCGCGATGCCGCCCAGCTCCAGGCCGGCATCGTCCTTGCCGGCGGCGAAAACCTGCGCACGCCGCCCGGTGACGTGCCCTATGCATCCGGTACGCTGATGATCGCCCAGCCGGAATGGGCGGATATCGCGAGCCCTAAAGTGCTGGAGAGCTTCGCCGCGCGAAAGATCGTGCCGGACGGCTATACCTTGCCAGGCTATGCCGCAGTTGAGATCGCCAAGGCGGCGGCAGCCTTGTCCGAAAGCTCCGGCAAGCCGCTGACCGACGCACTCACCGGGCATGATTTCACCACGGCGATCGGGCCGGTCCGCTTCGACGCCAAGGGCGACCTCAGCCGGAGCCCCTACCGTGTCTTCCGCTTCGACGGCACCCGCTTCGTGCCCTTGGAAAACAACTGATGTTCCGCACCGGCCCGCGCAATCTCATATCGGACGTTGCCGGCCTGCGCGTCGGCAACGCTTCCGATGCCAGGCTGAAGTCCGGCGTGACGACCGTGCTTTGCGACGAGCCGGCGGTGGCGGGTGTCCAGATCCTGGGCGGCGCGCCCGGCACCCGCGAGACGGATTTGCTGGAACCGCACAATTCCGTCGAGACAATCCATGCCGTTGTGCTGTCGGGCGGTTCGGCTTTCGGCCTCGATGCCGCGTCCGGCGTGCAGGCCGCGCTGCGCGAGCGCGGCATCGGCCTCGAGGTGGGCGGCTTCCGGGTGCCGATCGTGCCAGCGGCGATCCTATTCGACCTGCGCAATGGCGGCGACAAGGACTGGGGCCGTTATCCGCCCTATCGCGACCTCGGCTACGAGTCGGTGCAGGCTGCCGCTGCCGATTTCCTGCTTGGCACGGCCGGCGCCGGCACCGGCGCACTGACTTCGGGCCTGAAGGGCGGCCTTGGCTCCGCCTCGACGCTGCTGGACAATGGCATCACCATCGGCGCGCTGGCCGCCGTCAACCCGACCGGCTCTGTAACCGTTGGCCGCACCCGCCATTTCTGGGCGGCGCCCTTCGAAATCGGCGATGAATTCGGCGGGCTCGGCTATCCCTCGCCCATGCCCGAAGACGCCAAGCGGATCTTGCTGAAATACCGCGACAAGGAACACGGGCGGCAGATGGAAACCGGCGGCAACACGACCATCGCCGTCATCGCGACGGACGCGGTCCTCACCAAGGCCGCCGCGAAACGCCTGGCGATTGCGGCGCATGACGGCTTCGTGCGCGCCATCTGGCCGACCCATACGCCGGCCGACGGCGATCTGGTGTTCGCGTTGGCGACCGGCAAGAGCGGGATCGAACTCACCACCGACGCCGCGGTCGACCTCTACGCCGTGGCCGGCGCGACCATGGCACGCGCCATCAGCCGCGGGGTGTTTGCCGCGACGCCAGCCGATAATGATTTGTTCCCCGTCTGGTCGTCGCGCCCGGGCTAAGGCCTTCGATCAAACCGGATCGGATTTCTCTTCCTCGAACGTCACCGCGACATCGGAATTCGCCGACAGCCAAACCTTCTTGCCATCGACCTCGGCAACCAGGGCCAGGGAAATATAATGATGATGGCCCTTGTGAGCGCCCTCGCCGCTATCGGCCTTGGTCAGCTTGATGCGCTGGCCATCGACCTTGTCGACCGTGCCTATATGCACGCCATCGGCGCCGACGACTTCCATGTGCTCACGAATTTTGCTGGTGTCGGTCATGGTAGCTTCTCCATTGGGGATTGCCGACAATAACAAATGACGAGCGGATTGGATGCATCGGCTTTGGTCCGCACGACGTTTTGATTTCGTCGTGCTAGGGATTGAAACGATCACGGCTGCCGGGGTGAAAACGATGCGAATGCTTTTCCTGTTTGCCGTTTCCCTGGCAGCGCAGCTCGCGGCGTCGATCGCCGCCCAGGCCGGCGATGTCGCGGAACTTGAAATTCTCGGCTTCACCCGGGATGGCAGCGTCTTCGCCTTCGAGGAATACGGCGTCCAGGACGGGTCGGGCTTTCCCTATGCCAACCGCTATTACATCGACACAAGCAGCGACAGCTTTCTCAAGGGCACGCCGATCAGGGTCCGGCTCGACGATGAGAATGCAACGCTCGACGCTGCCCGCGTCCAGGCCCGGCAAAAGGGCGAAGCCATTGTCGGCCAGGCCGAGCTGAATGCCAATCGCGGCATCACCGCCGGTTTCAACCCGGTGACCGAGCTTTCAGCCGATCCGCATCGCATGGCGGTCAATCCGAGGCCGATCTTCTCCCCGGTCGATCAGCCGCTCGAGTTCCGGTTGGACGAGATCGGCATGAACAACATCGAAGGCTGCGACAGCCAGGGCGAGATCAATGGCTTTCGTCTGCTGCGAATCGAGGCGCAGGATGGCGGCACCACCAAATTGCTGCACGAGGACAAGGCGATCCCCAAGAGCCGGGGCTGCCCGAACGGCTACCGCATCGGCGCGGTGCAGACATTCTCAATGGACAGCCTCAGCGCCTATGCGGTTCTGATCGCGGTGCGCCAATATGGTTTCGAGGGGCCGGACTTTCGCTGGATCGCCGTGACCGGCCGCCTGTGACAGGGCTTGTCCGACCCGTCAGGAGCAATCGCGCCCTGCGCCGCCTTCGCGACGCGATGCCGAGACCGCGCGCAGCGCTTCTCGGCGCCCTGCTGTGGGCAGCCGCGATGGGCGCCAGCGCACTCGTCAACCTGTTTCTGGACAATTGGGTGACGCCGGGCAAGATCCGCACAGTGTCGCTGCTGTTCGCCGCAGGCGGCGCCTTGGCGTTTCCGGTTGGCCTGTTCGCGGCGCGGCTGGTCTCGCTCGGAAGAGGCTCCGAGGTCGCCTTCGCCGCGGCATTGGTGTGCCTCGCCGCGGCGACGATTGGCCTGACCGCCGGGCTGTATGCGCTGCAGTACCGGTCCTATTATGCCGAATGGCATGCGCCCGCATTCACCCTCACCTGGGGCTTTCAGCTTGCCTTCACGGTGGCGGTGGCGTCCTACCAGTTCGTGGTGCTGGGCATCCGGCTCTATTTTCCGCTTGGTTTTGTCGCCTTGTTCGCTGCCGGCATCTGGTTTGCGCGGCATCAGCGTTGAGCATTTGGTCCACCTCTGGTAGGAGGCGGGCCAACCTGGAGCGGTTCAGCGTTTGATAGAATCGCCGATCCGCTCTAACTTTTTCTTTTTCGCAATTCCGGACGGAAAACCGCTGCGCACTTTTCCTGGAATTGCTTTAGACACATCAGGACAGACCGATGATCCCTCGCTACTCCCGGCCGGAAATGGTCGCCATCTGGTCGCCCGAAACCCGGTTTCGCATCTGGTTCGAAATCGAGGCCCATGCCTGCGACGCGCTGGCCGAACTGGGCGTCATCCCCAAGGAAGCGGCCAAAACCATCTGGGAAAAGGGAAGTGCTGCGGAATTCGACGTCGAGAAGATCGACGCGATCGAGCGCGTCACCAAGCATGACGTCATCGCCTTCCTCACCCATCTTGCCGAATTCGTCGGACCCGATGCGCGCTTCATCCATCAGGGCATGACGTCATCTGATGTGCTCGACACCTGCTTTGCGGTGCAACTCACCCGTGCCAGCGACATTCTGCTCGCCGACATCGATGCGTTGCTTGCAGCGCTCAAGCGCCGCGCCTTCGAGCACAAGGACACCGTCACAATCGGCCGCAGCCACGGCATCCATGCCGAGCCGACCACCTTCGGTATCAAGCTGGCGCAGGCCTATGCCGAATTCTCGCGCTGCCGCGAGAGGCTGGTGCACGCGCGCGAAGACATTGCCACCTGTGCGATTTCAGGGGCGGTCGGCACCTTTGCCAACATCGAGCCCTATGTCGAGGAACATGTAGCCCAAAAGCTGGGACTGAAGCCGGAACCGGTATCAACGCAAGTGATCCCGCGCGACCGCCACGCCATGTTCTTCGCCACGCTCGGCGTCATTGCCTCCTCGATCGAGCGGCTGGCGATCGAAGTCCGGCATCTGCAGCGCACCGAAGTGCTGGAAGCGGAAGAGTTTTTTTCGCCGGGCCAGAAGGGCTCGTCGGCGATGCCGCACAAACGCAATCCGGTGCTGACCGAAAACCTCACCGGCCTCGCCCGCATGGTGCGCTCCATGGCGTTGCCGGCGATGGAGAACGTGGCCCTTTGGCACGAACGCGACATTTCGCATTCGTCGGTCGAGCGCATGATCGGCCCGGACGCCACCGTGACGCTCGATTTCGCGCTGTCACGTCTGACCAGCGTCGTCGACAAACTCGTCGTCTATCCCGAGAACATGCTGAACAACATGAACAAGTTCCGAGGACTGGTGCATTCCCAGCGCGTGATGCTGGCGTTGACGCAGGCCGGCCTGTCGCGCGAGGACTCCTACCGGCTGGTGCAGCGCAACGCCATGAAAGTATGGGAACAAGGCGCTGATTTCCTTGAGGAACTTCTGGCCGACAAGGAAGTGACCGCAGCGCTGCCAGAGGCGCAAATCCGCGAGAAATTCGACCTAGGTTATCACACCAAGCACGTCGACACGATTTTCAAGCGTGTGTTCGGGGAGGCGTGAGCTTTCCTTCTCCCCGTTCACGGGGAGAAGGTGCCGGCAGGCGGATGAGGGGCAGCGCCAACTTCGACGGGTAAAGCTACTCATCGCATTGTGTCAGAAGCGATAACCTTGCAACCTCGGCGCCGCCCCTCATTGCCCTGCCGGGCATTTCTCCCCGTAAACGGGGAGAAAGAAGCTGTGTTGACGCCAATCACGCCTTGCCAGGAACAGTCCTGATCACCGTGCCCCAGGGGTCCTCACGGGTCGTTTCACTCGCCACATTGTCCGAGCGCATTTCGACCCAGGCGAGGCCCGAACGAGACGGGTCGCGGCGACCGGCGCCGGCGCTCTGCCAGGCATTGGCGCCGATGTGGTGGTGGTAATGGCCTGACGACAGGAACACCGCCTGGCCGCCATATTTGGCGACCGTGTCGAAGCCGAATTCCTGGTTCCACCAGGCTTCGGCCTCTTCCGGCCTGCCGACGCGGAGGTGGACGTGGCCGACAATGCTGTTTTCCGGCGCGCCCTGCCAGCCCGCATCGCCGGCCGGCACTTCGGCAACGACAGAAGGAATGTTCATCCGCTCGGTCGCCATGGCGATCTTGTCGCCGCTCCATTTCCAGTCCTGCGGGCGGCGATCGGCATAGATCTCGATGCCATTGCCCTCGGGATCGGTCAGATACAGCGCTTCGCTGACCAGATGATCCGAAGCCCCCTCGATGGCGATCTTGTCTGATATGGCGTGGTTGATCCAACGGCCGAGATCGGCGCGGCTTGGCAGCAGGAAAGCCGTGTGGAAGAGGCCGGCGCTGCGCGGATTGTCCGGCTTGGCGGACGCGTCCGGCTCAAGAACCAGCAGCGGACGGTTGGCAGCGCCGAGCGTGATCGCGCCATCGGCACGGCTCAGTTCCTGCAGGCCGACAACCCGGCGGTAATAGGCCGCGAGGCTTTCGGCATCACGCGCCTTCAGCCCGACCCGGGCGACGCTCACCGGCGTGGTGGCGGCAAATGGCAGTTCGCTCATCATTGTCTCCGTTGCGGCGACGTTTCGCGAAGCTCCCAAAGCCAGGAGCCCGCCGCCACCAATCATTGTACGTCGTGTCAGCACCAAAATCCCGGCCCTCCACGGCTGTTTCTTTCCCCACAGAGATCGTCGATCGCCATCGTTCACACAAGACGGCGAAAAGCGAACATGGTGTTCACCATTGCGTGCAAAGAGCGCAGCCATCAACGGTTGCATGAGACAATCGCGCTCGCTATCTCAGCGCCATGAAAGTCAAAGACGCAGATATCCTGATCATTCCCGGATACACCAATTCCGGACCCGAGCATTGGCAGACCCGCTGGCAATCGAAGCTGTCGACCGCGCGCCGTGTGGAGCAGGCCGAATGGTCGAAGCCGGTGCGCGAGGACTGGACGGCGAGCGTCGCCAAGGCGGTCAACGAGGCCGAGAGACCTGTCGTTCTCGTCGCTCACTCACTGGGAGTGGCCGCGGCCGTACAGGCCATTCCGAAATTTCAGAAGCCGGTCGCCGGCGCCTTCTTCGTGGCACCGCCCGACGTCGCCAATGCCAAGATCAAGCCGAGGCATCTGATGACCTTCGGCCCCTATCCGCGCGAGCCGCTGCCATTTCCCTCCATCGTGATCGCCAGCCGCAACGATCCCTTCTGCCCCTTCGATGTCGCCGAGGACATCGCCGGCGCCTGGGGCTCGCTGTTCATCGACGCCGGCGAGACCGGTCATCTCAGCGAGGATTCAGGCTTTGGCCCGTGGCCCGAGGGATCGATGACCTTCGCCAAGTTCCTGACGGACCTGAAGGCTTAGCGTCCGTGGTCGCGCTGCATCAGGCGCCGATGGAATCCTTGATGCCCTTGAGCAGGGTCTTTGCCCCCAGCGAAATCAGCGCATGCTCGGAGCCCGTGGCGAGCAGGCGGTAGCCCATCGACACGACGCGGCCGGCGATAGCGGGTTCGACGACGTAGATCGCCGCATGCTTGCCGGCCTTGCGGGTGCGCTCGGCAACCGAGGCCACTGTCTCCATCATGCTTTCGAGCGTCGAGTTGACTGTCGCGCCGTTCGACCAGGCGATCGAGAAATCCGATGGGCCGAGGAAGATGCCGTCGATGCCGGGGGTATCCAGTATGCCGTCAAGCGCATCGAGCGCCGCGCGCGTCTCGACCATCGCAAAAGCCATGGTGCGCTGATTGGTGTCGCGCAGCCATTCGGCATAGTCGCCCTTGCCATGACGGGGAAAGGCATAGGTCGGGCCCCACGAGCGCTCTCCGAGCGGCGGATATTTCATGGCGGCGGCGAACAGCTTGGCATCGGCCACCGAGTTGACCATCGGGGCAATGACCGCTTCGGCGCCGAAATCGAGGGCACGGCTGGCCATGTCGAAACGGCCAACAGGGATGCGCACCAGCGCTGGCTTGCCCAGGGCCAGTACCGGCGCCAGGCCGCGCAGGACGCTGTCCTCGTGATGGCCGCCATGCTGCATGTCGAGTGTGACGGCATCGAAGTCCTGCCTGGCGAGGATCTCCACGGTCAAGGCGTCCGGCACGCCAGACCAGGCGGTGACCAGCGTTTCATCTGCGGCAAGACGGGACTTCAGGGACATCTAATCTCTTTCCTTATTGACGTCGCCAGTTTCAGCCGGAAACCGCCGCAAAGGCAAAGAAAAACCGCCCGGATCGGCCGGGCGGTCGATTGGTCCAGTAAGAGGCCGATCAGGTATTCCTGATCTGCTCGATCGCCTGCGCCATCAGTTCGTCCATGGTGCGGCGGATCTGATGATCGGACTGCTCCACGCCTGCAGCGTCGAAATCCTTGCGGATCTTGCGGAACACGTCATGGTCGCCGGCTTCCTCGATGTCGGAAACAACAACTTCCTTGGCGTAGGCGTCGGCGTCGGAACCGGATTTTCCGAGCTTTTCGGCGGCCCACAGACCAAGCGCCTTGTTGCGCCGCGCCGAAGCCTTGAACCGAAGCTCCTCGTCGAATGCAAATTTGCGCTCGAAGCCCTCTTCGCGGTCTTTCATGCTGCTCATGGCGTCCCTCCGGGTCAAATCCGATTCGTTGGCAGGTGAATATGTGTGTTGCCGAAGCACAAACCAAAAGGTCGCGGGCCGGTCAATATGCTTCGTCATATGCTGCGCTGCGGCATTTCAGTCCCGAAAGCGGTTGATTCGAAGGATTTGCCGATTGAGCAAACGATGTGATTGGGATAGACCCGGCATTGAACGTCACCGTCGCCGCGCTAATTCAGGCGGACGGACAGGAAGTGGTCCCTTACCGCCTGCCCGCAAATCCAGAGAAAAATTCAAATGAAAAATCGCCGCCGCATTTATGAAGGCAAGGCCAAGATCCTCTATGAGGGACCCGAGCCGGGCACGCTGATCCAGTTCTTCAAGGACGACGCCACCGCGTTCAACAAGAAGAAGCACGAGGTCATCGACGGCAAAGGCGTGCTCAACAACCGCATTTCCGAATACATTTTCAATCATTTGAACCGCATGGGCATTCCGACCCACTTCATCCGCCGGCTCAACATGCGCGAGCAGCTGATCAAGGAAGTCGAGATCATCCCGCTCGAAGTGGTGGTGCGCAATGTCGCCGCCGGTTCGCTGTCCAAGCGCCTCGGCATCGAGGAAGGCACCGTCCTGCCGCGCTCGATCATCGAATTCTACTACAAGGCCGACGCGCTCGACGATCCGATGGTTTCGGAAGAGCACATCACGGCGTTCGGCTGGGCAAGCCCGCAAGAGATCGACGACGTCATGGCGCTTGCCATCCGGGTCAACGATTTCCTCTCCGGCCTGTTCATGGGCGTCGGCATCCAGCTCGTCGACTTCAAGATCGAGTGCGGCCGCCTGTTCGAGGGCGACATGATGCGCATCGTCGTGGCCGACGAGATTTCGCCGGACTCCTGCCGCTTGTGGGACGTGGCGACGCAGGACAAGCTCGACAAGGACCGTTTCCGCCGTGACATGGGCGGCCTCGTCGAGGCCTATCAGGAAGTCGCCCGCCGCCTCGGCATCATGAACGAGAACGAGCCGCCGCGTCCTACCGGCCCGGTGCTGGTCGCCTCGACCGACGGCCTCAAAGGCAAGCCGCACTGATTGCGGCTTGCAACCCGACATTCAGAACAGGAGCATGTCCAGCGTGATCAAGGCCCGCATTACCGTCACCCTCAAGAATGGCGTTCTGGACCCGCAAGGCAAGGCAATCGAACACGCGCTGTCGGGGCTGGGATTCGATGGCGTCGGCGCGGTGCGGCAAGGCAAGGTGTTCGACGTCGAACTGGCGGAAAGCGACAGGGCCAAGGCTGAAGCCGATTTGAAGGCCATGTGCGACAAGCTGCTGGCGAATACGGTGATCGAGAATTATAGTGTGACACTTACCTGAGGTTGTGTCGGAGGCACTATGCCGGAAGTCACGAATGAGTTGATGTACGAGTTGCTGAAGCGCGTGCATCACGAAATTGGTGAGCTTCGTCAGGATGTTTCCGAAACGAAACGGGAATTGAATGTAATGCGAGGTCACATGGTGGCAACGCAAAGTGACATCCACAACATCTATGGCATTCTCGCCCGCCAGGATGATCGACTTGAACGCATAGAACGCCGTCTCGACCTGCGCGATCTTGCCGAAGCACAGAGGCCTTACGAACCAAAATGAAAACAGCCGTCGTCCTCCTGCCTGGCCTCAATCGCGACCGCGACATGATCGCGGCGCTGACCAAGATTTCCGGACAGGCGCCGGCAACCGTCTGGCAGACCGATACCGAAATCCCCGATGTCGATCTGATCGCCATTCCCGGCGGCTTTTCCTTCGGCGACTATCTGCGTTGCGGCGCGATCGCGGCGCGCATGCCGGTGATGCGGGCAGTGGCCGAGAAGGCGGCCAAGGGCGTGATGGTTATCGGTGTCTGCAACGGGTTCCAGATTCTGGTCGAGGCGGGATTGCTGCCGGGTGCGCTGATGCGCAACACCTCGCTGAAATTCGTCTGCCGGCAGGTCAAGCTCGAGATCGCCAACGCCAACACCATGTTCACCCGCCGCTATCAGCCGGGCCAGATCATCCGCTCGCCGGTGGCCCATCATGACGGCAATTACTTCGCCGACGCCGAGACGCTTGCCCGCCTCGAAGGCGAAGGCCAGGTGGTGTTCCGCTATGCCGAAGGCACCAACCCGAACGGCTCGATCAACGACATTGCCGGTATCATCAACGAACAAGGCAATGTGCTCGGCCTGATGCCGCACCCCGAGAACCTGATCGAAGCAGCGCATGGCGGCAGTGACGGCAGGGCGTTGTTCGAAGGCGCCTTGGGCATTGCCGCTTGAAGTTTGCAACCGCAACCTTAAGAATTGCGGCAATTCAAAATCATAGGGTGAGGGAGAGACGGTCATGAAACTCTATTCGCGGCCGTTGTCGCCCTACTCGTCGATCGTGCGCGCACTGGCCTATATCAAGGACGTGCCGCTCAAGATCATCGCGCCGCCGCCGGGTTTTCCGATCCCCGAAGAGTTTCGGGCCATCTCGCCGATGAACCGCATTCCGGTGCTGATCACCGGCTCGGGCGAAACCATCGTCGAATCGGTGGTCATCGCCGAATATCTCGAGGAGCGGTTTCCGGAACCGGCGCTGTTGCCGCCCGATTCCAAGGACCGCGCGCTGGTGCGCATGTTCGCCCGCATCACCGACCTCGACGTGTTGACGCCGACAATGAAGCTTTTCGAGCTGCATTTCATGCCGAAGCGCAACAATGCCGAGATCGAAGCCCAATTCGCCCGTCTCCACCATGGGCTGGCGGCCATCCAGGCGCGGATGGCGCAAGGCCCCTTCGCGCTCGGCAGCGACATCAGCTTTGCCGATGCCTGGCTGACGCCGACGCGGTTCATCTTCAACAATTTCCGCGCCATGACAGGTCGCCACGACCTGCTCGACGCCTATCCCAAATTCGATGCCTATGAGCAGATCGCCTCGCAGCATCCCGCATTGTCCAGGGTATGGGGCGAGATGACAGACGGCCTGAAGATCTTCCTGTCCGAACTCGAGATGGGTGCCGCTTGATCAAGAGCAAGACGGTCGCCTTCGTCGCCGCGGCAGGCTTTGCCCTGGCATCGTGCCAATCGACCCCGAAGAGCACGCCTGTGCCCTCGGGCAAGAGTGCTGCGCTGCTGGCCATGGAACAGGTCGCGATAGCAGCCCACAAATGCTGGATCGCCAGCAAGGATCCGGCCTTCAAGCAGTATCAGATGGCCAATGAGCTGAACTCGTTCAGCGGCACGCCGCGCTTCCTTCTGGTGCCGGCCAAGCACTATGGCGGCAAACCGTTGCTGGTCGTGCAGGCGCAGGGGAATTCAAGCCGTGTCGACGTCTTCGGACCGTTGATGAACGACCCGCTCGGCGGCCGCATCAGTTCTGATATCGCGCGCTGGCAGGCGGGCAATCCGACCTGCGCAGCCACCGCTTGAGCCAGCCATGGGCCGGTTCCTGCAGATCGCGGGATTGGTTGTTGGCCTGATCGCGCTCGTCCTGCAGTTCTCGATCACCATTCCGGCATCGATGGAAGCGGGCCGCGGCCTGCTCGGCTCGATCGTGTTCTATTTCAGCTTCTTCACCATCCTGACCAACATTGGCGCCGTGCTGGTCCACATCTCGCTGTTGTCATCCAGCGGCTATGCCTGGCTGCCTGCCTTTGCCGGCCCCCGGATGCGCGCGTGCGTCGCGGTCTCGATCACCCTGGTCTTCATCGTCTATGCCACGGTACTGGCGCGGCTCTGGCAGCCGCAGGGCCTGTTCCTGCTCTGCGACGTCCTGCTGCACTATGTGACGCCGGTGCTGTTCGTGCTGTGGTGGCTGATATCAGGCGCCGACGGCAGAACGCGATGGAGCGACGTCTCCTGGTGGGTTGTCTATCCCATCGCCTATCTGGTCTATTCGCTGGCGCGGGCGCCGCTGGCGGGCGAGGTGCCCTACCCCTTCCTCGATATCGCCAAGAACGGCGTCGGGAGCGTCACTGTCGCGGCGCTCGCCATCACCGCGCTGTTCCTGGTGATATGCGTCGTCGCCGTTTTCATCGATCACGGTGTCGGGCGCCTCAGGAGAAAAGGCCACCGATAGACCGGTCGCTATTCCCACAGCGGCTTGATGCCCTCGCGGTGGGCGTCGCAGCGCGAGATGCCGATGTCCTTGAGCTGATCGTCGGTCATCTCCAGCAATGCCAGCCGGCCGCGCCGGCGCTCCAGCAGATGGCCGATCCATTTCGCCAGCGACCTGACCACTTGCACAAGCCGGCTGGCGAAGCCGCGCTGCCCGGACGGGCGGGTCGGCTGGCCGAGCAATTCGGTCGCCGAGTGGCGGAATGTTGCGATTGTATCCATTTTCTTTCTGCCAAAATTATCGATTGCACCCTTTTTAGTGCCTCATTGATATGTATTGACTCCCGAAACGGTGCAATATAGAAAATTGTCACCATGACAAATTGGATTCCAGATCTCACGGGTTCAGGTCCGCTGTATCAGCGCCTCGCGGATTCCATCGAGGCGGATATCGACCGGGGAGTGATCGGCGCGGGGGCAAAACTGCCGCCACAGCGCGATCTCGCCTACGACATCGGCGCCACTGTCGGCACGGTCGGGCGGGCCTATCAATTGCTGCGTGAGCGCGGCCTCGTCAGTGGCGAGGTCGGACGGGGGACCTATGTGCTCGGCGAAAACATTGCCATTACAAAGCCAGAGGCGCCCGACGCCAGCGTCGAAGGAACGCGTTATGTCGACGCCCCCAAGGACAAGCTGCGGTTCGACAGCACGGCAGCCCCCGACATTGGCCAGGGCGCCATTGTCGCCGACGTGCTCTCGCGTGCCGCGCAGGACCATCCGCATGAGATTTCGAGCTACACGCGCGATTTTCCTGATCGCTGGTACGAAGCCGGCGCCCGGTGGCTGTCACGAAACTCCTTCCGGCCAACGACCGATACAATCGTCCCCACCCTCGGCACCCATGCCGCGGTGATGGCCGCGATCGCGGCCCTGACCACGCCCGGCGACTATGTCGCCTTCGAGCACCTCACCTACTCGCAAATTTCCCGCAGCGCCGGCCTGATCGGCCGGCGCACCGCGCTGGTGGCATCGGACGATGAAGGCCTCGATCCGGCGGATTTCGAACGCGTCTGCGCACAAAAGCACCCCAAGATGGTCTTTCTGATGCCGACGGCGCAGAATCCGACCCTGGTGACCTTGTCACCGGCGCGCCGCGAGGCCATCGCGCGTGTCGCCCGTGAATACAACGTCATCCTGATCGAGGATGACCTCTACGGCCATCTGACCGACGATCCGACACCGCTGCTTGCCGAATTTGCGCCCGAACGCACCATCATTGCCGGCGGCCTGTCGAAATCGGTCGCCGCCGGTCTGCGTGGCGGCTGGCTGTCCTGCCCGCCCGCCTATCGCCATCGCATCCGCGTCGCCCACAAGATGATGACCGGCGGCATGCCGTTCCTGTTGGCGGAGGTGAATGCCCGGCTGGTGCTTTCCGGCCAGGCCAGCGAAATCCGCAAACGCAGCATCGCGGAGATCGGCGCCCGCATGTCCATTGTGCGCGAAAGCTTGGCAGGCTTCTCATTCAAATCGCACGACAAAGTTCCGTTCGTCTGGCTCACCCTGCCCGATCCCTGGCTTTCCGGCACGTTCAAGAATGCCTGTCTCGAGCACGGCGTGCTGATCGACGACGAGGATGAGTTCAAGGCGGGGCGCTCGGAGCGGGTTTTCCATGGGGTGCGCTTCGGCGTTTCGCAGCCGAGGCGGCGCGAGGATATTGCCGGCGGCGTCGCGGTAATCAGGCGGCTGCTGGACGAGGGCCGCGCGGGCTACGACAGTTTTTCCTGAACCTTTCGCGGCCACCCGCCCTGCTTGCCTCAATATGCCGCCCTGCGAAACCGGGACTTGTCAGCACCGGACCCGGATCAGCCTTCGGCCTTGAAGTTCTTGGCTTCCTTCTCGGCCTTGTCCTTGCCGTGCTTCTCAGCCAATTCCTTGGCCTGCCGGGGCGAAACGTCGGTGGTCTCCGCGATATGGAGGGCCTCCTTGTCCGAGAGGCGATTGTCGTTCTTGCCTTGCTTGGTAGCCATCGTGCTGTCTCCTGGGTGATAGGGACCTAACGGCTGGGACATCATGGCGTTCCCCATTTGACTTTGCAGGGCTGCAATAGCTGGCGGCGTCTTTCGTCGCGTACGAAAGACCCATCGGGGTCATCACCCTGTTGCTTTCTGCCTTTTTCCTCCGCCGACGGGTGTATCGGCCGCAAAGCTTGCGATAAGAGGAGACTCAAAATCCCTGCTCCATGGACATAAATCGCCGCCCATGACCATTTCCAATTCCGTACCGATCACATCAGAGCTCATCGCCGCGCATGGGCTGAAGCCCGACGAATATCAGCGCATCCTCGACCTCGTCGGACGCGAACCGAGCTTTACCGAACTCGGCATCTTCTCGGCGATGTGGAACGAGCACTGCTCCTACAAATCCTCGAAGAAATGGCTGCGCACCTTGCCGACCACAGGTCCGCAGGTCATCCAGGGCCCGGGCGAGAATGCGGGCGTGGTCGACATCGGCGACGGCGACTGCGTCGTCTTCAAGATGGAAAGCCACAATCACCCCTCCTTCATCGAGCCCTATCAGGGTGCGGCGACCGGCGTCGGCGGCATCTTGCGCGATGTCTTCACCATGGGCGCGCGGCCGATCGCGGCGATGAACGCGCTGCGCTTCGGTGCTCCCGACCATCCCAAGACCAGGCATCTCGTCGCCGGCGTGGTTTCGGGCGTCGGCGGCTACGGCAATTCCTTCGGCGTGCCGACGGTTGGCGGCGAGGTCAATTTCGACGCCCGCTACAACGGCAACATCCTGGTCAACGCCTTCGCCGCAGGCCTTGCCAAGACCAATGCCATTTTCCTGTCCGAAGCCAAGGGCGTCGGCCTGCCTGTCGTCTACCTCGGCGCCAAGACCGGCCGCGACGGTGTCGGCGGCGCCACCATGGCGTCGGCCGAGTTCGACGACAAGATCGACGAGAAGCGCCCGACAGTGCAGGTCGGCGACCCCTTCACCGAAAAATGCCTGTTGGAGGCCTGCCTCGAACTGATGGCCTCGGGCGCCGTCATCGCCATCCAGGACATGGGTGCGGCCGGCCTTACCTGTTCTGCCGTCGAAATGGGTGCCAAGGGCGACCTCGGCATCGAGCTCGACCTCGACAAGGTGCCGGTGCGCGAAGAGCGTATGAGCGCCTACGAGATGATGCTGTCGGAAAGTCAGGAACGCATGCTGATGGTGCTGCGTCCCGAAAAGGAAAAGGAAGCCGAGGCGATCTTCCACAAGTGGGGCCTCGACTTCGCCATCGTCGGCAAGACCACCGACGATCTGCGCTTCCGCGTGCGGCACCAGGGCGACGAGGTCGCCGACCTGCCGATCAAGGACCTTGGCGACAAAGCACCGGAATACGATCGTCCGTGGGTCGAGCCGAAGAAGCGGGCGCCGTTTGCCGCCAACGATATCCCGCAGGCCGATCTCGCCGATGCGCTGTTGAAGTTGCTCGGCGGACCGGACCTGTCGTCACGCCGCTGGGTGTGGGAACAGTACGACACGCTGATCCAGGGCAATTCGCTGCAGCTTCCTGGCGGGGATGCCGGCGTGGTGCGGGTCGAGGGCCATCCGACCAAGGCGCTGGCTTTCTCCTCCGACGTGACGCCGCGCTATTGCGAGGCCGACCCTTATGAGGGCGGCAAGCAGGCGGTGGCCGAATGCTGGCGCAACCTGACCGCCACCGGCGCGCTGCCGCTCGCCGCCACCGACAATCTCAATTTCGGCAATCCCGAACGGCCGGAGATCATGGGCCAGCTGGTCGGCGCCGTGAAAGGCATCGGCGATGCCTGCCGGGCGCTCGGCTTCCCAATCGTGTCCGGCAACGTCTCGCTCTACAACGAAACCAACGGCCAGGGCATCCTGCCGACACCGACCATCGGCGGCGTCGGCCTGATATCGGACTGGTCGAAGATGGCGCGGATCGGCTTTGCGGCGGAAGGCCAGATGATCCTGCTGGTCGGCGCGCCGGCTTCCTGGGGCACGCATCTTGGCCAGTCGGCCTATCTCAGGGATATCCACGGCCGCAACGATGGCCCGCCGCCTCCGGTCGATCTCGAGCACGAGAAGCGCGTCGGTGACCATGTGCGTTCGCTGATCGCGTCCGGCATCGTCACGGCGGCACATGACGTCTCAGACGGCGGCATTGCGGTGGCCTTGGCCGAAATGGCGATGGCGTCCGGCATCGGCGCGACCGTTCCCGGGCTTGTCGGCACCGATCCGATCCCGGTCTGGTTCGGCGAAGACCAGGGCCGCTATCTCCTGACGCTGTCGATCGATCCGCATGGCGATGAATGGGATGCTATCCGCAAGCAGCAGGGCGAACTCGGCATCTTCGCGCCGTGGATCGGCTCGACGGGAGGCAACGCGCTGAAGCTCGGCGATGCCAGGGCAATCCCGGTCAGCGATCTGACCGCCGCCCATGAAGGCTGGTTCCCCCGCTTCATGGACCAGGCCAGTTGACGAGAGCATGATCCCGAAAAGTGGAAACCGGTTTTCGGAAGAAGATCCTGCTCAATCATAAGAAACTGGCCGTACGGGCGCTGCTTGCAGTCGTCTTCTGGCCGTCGCTGTTCTTCTTCTGGTGCCTCGGGCCGTTCGTCTTCTTCCTGCTGTCGACGACCTCGAGTGAGGTTTGTACCAGGCTGGAAACACGCGCGGAGTTTCTGGCCGCGGCCAATGATACGCTTCCGATGCTTGTCCTGCAGAACCTCATCTATGGGGTTCCGATCGTCTGCCTGGTGCTCTGGAACCGGCTGCTGCCGGAGCCAACGCGGGCAAGGCACGTCGTCACCTGCATCAAGCTTTTCGCCGTCTCGGCTGTTTTGGGAGCCTTGTGGGAGTATGGGTCTTCGCTTGTCTGCGATGGTTACGGCCAGCCGTTCTTCTCGTCAGCCTGGCAAATGACCAGCTATCTGCCGATTGCCAACCTGGCGGTCAACATCCCGCTCTACGTGCTGGTCTTCAGCCTCGGCCGTGCCTTTTCGATGCGCGAGGACGAGCCGGCGCAGGGACCGGGCGAAACCATCTCCTGAGCACCAACAGAACGGACACTGGACGGAACCGCTTCAATCCGGATTGGAAAGGCTCTAGGCTTGGCCGACTCTCATCGCACGGGCCGCCGCGCCGCCGCCCTCCCGAAACAGGAAATTCTGCAATGGCAATGGACGCGCACGACATCGAAAAACTGATCAAGGACGGCATCCCGGACGCTCGCGTGACGATCCGCGACCTCGCCGGCGATGGCGACCATTACGCGGCCGAAGTGGTGGCCGAGAGCTTTCGGGGAAAAAGCCGCGTTCAGCAGCACCAGATGGTCTATGACGCGCTGAAGGGCAATATGGGTGGCGTACTGCACGCGCTGGCGCTGCAGACCAGCGTTCCCGACTGAGGCATTTCCCGCCGACACGCTTGGCCCAAAACGGCCCATTCTTTGCGCCATTCGGGTGATGGCATGGCTAAAGTCTTGTTTCGGGCAACCTATGGGTTTATTTGAAAGACATGCTTCGAGCCTGACTCCCACGGGCGTGAAAGGATATTCCATGAGCGGTATCAACGACTACATCGACAATGAAGTGAAGGGCAACGACGTCGTCCTTTTCATGAAGGGCACGCCCGGCTTTCCGCAATGCGGGTTTTCCGGCCAGGTCGTCCAGATCCTCGACTATATCGGCGCCGACTACAAAGGCGTGAACGTCCTGGATTCCGCCGAATTGCGCCAGGGCATCAAGGACTATTCCAACTGGCCGACGATCCCGCAGCTCTACGTCAAGGGCGAATTCGTCGGCGGCTGCGATATCATCCGCGAAATGTTCCAGGCTGGCGAATTGCAGACCTTCCTCGTCGAGAAGGGCGTGAGCGTCAAAGGCGCCGCCTGACTTCGGTTTGGGCCATGTCGATATCGACATGCCCCCGACCACCAGGGCTGCCCCACCCCGGCAGTTTTTACATCCCGGATTCCGGGATCAGCACGAGCCAATGCGCCGGCCCGCCGGCGCGTTTTCGTTTGAGAGATCGGACTTGCCGTGGACCAGCAGAAATCAGCGCCGCAAGGGGCAAGCACCTTGCCCGGGGCAAGCCAATTGCCCATTCCGCGCTGGGAGTTCATCGCGCTCTGCGCGGCGCTGATGGCGCTCAATTCGCTGGCTATCGACATCATGCTGCCGGCGCTGCAGCAGATCGGCGCCTCGCTCGGCGTCGAGAATGAAAACCACAGGCAATATGTGGTCACCGCCTACATACTGGGTTTCGGCGGCGGCCAGTTGTTCTTCGGGCCGATCTCGGACCGTTACGGGCGCCGTTCGCCGCTCGTCGCCGGCCTGATCATCTACGTGGCGGCCGCCGCCGCGGCCGCAATCGCGCCGAGCTTCGAGACACTTTTGATATGCCGCGCCGTGCAAGGCATCGGCGCGGCCGCCACGCGCGTGATCGCGGTCTCGATCGTGCGCGATACATTCGACGGCCGGCGTATGGCCGAAGTCATGTCGCTGATCTTCATGGTGTTCATGGCCATTCCGGTCGTGGCGCCAGGCATTGGCCAGTTCATCATGCTGTTCGCGACCTGGCACTGGATCTTCGTCACCATGGCCGTCGGCGCGCTGGTCGTGTCGGCATGGTCGCTGCTGCGCCTGCCCGAGACGCTGCATCCCGAGTATCGCCGGCCACTGACGGTTTCCTCCATTCTCGGAGGCTTCCGCATCGTGCTCACCAACCGCATCGTGCTCTGCTATGCCTTCGCCAGCACGTTCATCTTCGGCGCCATGTTCGGCTTCATCGCCTCGGCGCAGCAGATCTATGTCAACATCTTCAACGTCGGCGAGATGTTTCCCGTCATCTTCGCCGGTGTCGCCGGCGTGCTCGCCTTCTCCAACTATCTCAACTCGCGCCTCGTCGGACGTATCGGCATGCGCCGCCTGTCGCAAGGCGCGCTGCTGCTGTTTCTGGTGATCAGCCTGGCCTGGCTCGTGGTTTCACTGGAAATGAAGATGCCGCTCTGGCTGTTCATCACTTTCTTTGCCGGTGCCATGCTGCCGTTTGGCTGCCTAGGCGCGAATTTCAACGCGTTGGCCATGGAGCCGCTCGGCCAACTGGCCGGCACGGCGTCGTCCATTCTGGGTTTCATGCAGACGTTTCTCGGCGGCATTCTCGGCACGCTGATCGGCCAGGCTTTCAACGGCACGGTGACGCCGCTGGCCGCCGGCTTCTGTAGCGTCTCCGTCGCGGCGCTGCTGATGATCCTGATTGCCGAGCGCGGCAAGATGTTCCAGCCGCAGAACGCACCCGTCTCAGGGCACGTCACCGACCTGCACTGACTTGTCGTTTGCGGGTGGTCAGGATGTACCTTCGAGCGACGCCGTGAAGCGAGGAGAAAGCATCCGCCCCGCGATCGCTCCACCCATGCCATCTGAAAAGGGCAACGGCAAATCGTCGTCGAGCGCCTTGAGGATGGATGCCACGAAGGCCCGGCCGAGCTGGGAATCGGTTCCCAGGTCGGAATAGGTGGCACGAGGCTTGCCGATCAGGGTGCCGTTGCGGCGGAGCGAGAACCGCAGCGTCAAGGACATGCCCGCGGTTCCTGGCGGCGGCCGCCAGCATGCATAGATGGCGTCCGACATCTCCTTGATGGTGTCGATGGGATCGGTGCTACGGCAGGGATGCTCTTGCGAGAGTGCCCCGTTGCAATTCGCAAACAAGGCAAGTGCCGCAAAAACCGCGAACCGACGTTTCATTCGGGAGCCTCCGCCAAACGCACCGATTCAACCCGCACAACCCAACAGTTCAAGCCACAGGAATTGATCCTATTCCGCCCACAATTCGTGGCGCAGGTCCTGCCAGCTGTCCTGGTCCGGTGCGACAAGCAGACCGCCGTCGACATGGGACGGCAGATAGGCGCTGCCGTCGATGCGCGCGGCATGGCCGCCGGCTTCCTGGTGGATCAGCACGCCGGGCAGATGATCCCAGGGCATCAGCTTGTTGTAGACGACAAAATGCGCATGTCCGCTGGCCAGCAAGCGATATTCGTGGGCGGCGCAGCGATAGCCGAATTGCGACAGTGCCTTGGTCTGGTTACGAGCGAGGCGTGAGCGCTCCGGCTCGTCGAGATATTGCCAGGATACCGCGCCCGTCATTTGCGAGATCGGCACGGGCGCCGCTACATGCACTTTCTCCAGGCTGCCATGGGCATGCCTGATATGGCTGCCGGCGCCTTTGGCGGCGATGAGCCAATCCTTGCCGACCGGATCATGGATGATGCCCGCGACCGTCTCGCCCCTGACCACGACCGCCAGCATGACGCCGAACAGCGGCACGCCGGATGCGAAATTGAAGGTGCCGTCCACCGGATCGACGGTGAATGCCAATTCGGCATCGCCCAAGCCATCGAGCAGCGCCGGATTGTCGGAGCAGGCCTCCTCGCCCACGACCATGGCCGACGGATAGCGCTCGCGCAGCCTGGCGGTGATCAGCCGCTCGGCGTTGACATCGGCTTCCGTCACCAGATCGGCGGCGGAAGTCTTCTGCCTGATATCGCCATCGCCCAATCGGCGAAAGCGCGGCATGATTTCAGCGTGGGCTGCCTCGGCCAGAATCCCGGCCAGCCAGTCGATGGCGGTATCGTCAAATGTCATCGGAAATGTCTTGCCTGATCGCGAGGGTTTCATTGAGGGCGGCGAAATCGAACAGCTTTCGGTCGAGCAAATGCGACGGCCTGGTGTTGGACAGGGCGCGGATCATCGTGTCCTTGCGACCAGGCATGCGCTTTTCGATGTCCTCGAGCATCGCCTTCATGGCGTTGCGCTGCAGCCCTTCCTGGCTGCCGCAGAGATCGCAAGGGATGATCGGGAATCGCATCGCGGCGGCGAATTTTTCCAGATCGACCTCGGCGCAGTAGCTCAGCGGCCGCAACACCATGACGTCGCCGTCGTCGTTGAGCAGTTTTGGCGGCATGGCGGCAAGCCGACCACCGTGGAACAGGTTCATGAAGAAGGTTTCGAGGATGTCCTCGCGATGATGGCCGAGCACCAGCGCCGAACAGCCCTCCTCGCGGGCGATCCTGTAGAGATGGCCGCGCCGCAGCCGCGAGCAGAGCGAGCAATAGGTGCTGCCTTCGGGGAGCTTGTCGGTGACGACCGAATAGGTGTCCCGGTATTCTATCCGATGCGCGATGCCGTTGGCGTCGAGATAATCGGGCAGGATATTCTTTGGAAAATTCGGCTGGCCCTGATCGAGATTGCAGGCCAGCAATTCGACCGGCAGCAGCCCGCGCCATTTCATGTCGAGCAGCAAGGCGAGCAGACCGTAAGAATCCTTGCCGCCCGACAGCGCCACCAGCCAGCGCTCGCCGGGCTTCACCATCGAAAAGTCCTCGATCGCCTGGCGGGTCTGCCGCAGCAGCCGCTTGCGCAATTTGTTGAACTCGACCGACGACGGCACCTCGGCGAACAGCGGATGGGAGCCGCCTTCGGCGGCTGGTTCAAGCGTTTCGATGTCTGGCTGCATGTTCATGGCACGGCGGCCCCTGAATGTGACTTCCGCCCGGATTAGCGCATCGGCCGCAAAATCGAAACGGCAAAGCGGATGCCCGAAACAAAAAGGCCGCCTCGAAGGCGGCCTTTCCGATATCGCAGAAAGACGTTCGCTTAGCGCGAATAGAATTCGACGACCAGGTTCGGTTCCATCTGCACGGCGAACGGAACGTCCGCGAGGCCGGGGATGCGCGAGAAGGTCGCGACCATCTTGTTGTGATCGGCTTCGATGTAGTCCGGCACGTCGCGCTCGGCGAGGCCCACCGATTCGAGGACGATGACCAGCTGCTTGGACTTTTCGCGCACTTCGACGACATCGCCCGGCTTGCAGCGGTACGAGCCGATGTTGACGCGCTTGCCGTTGACGTTGACGTGGCCGTGGTTGACGAACTGGCGGGCGGCGAAGATGGTCGGCACGAACTTGGCGCGGTAGACGACCGCGTCCAGACGCGACTCGAGCAGGCCGATCAGGTTCTCGGAGGTGTCGCCCTTGCGGCGATCGGCCTCTTCATAGACCTTGCGGAACTGCTTTTCCGAAACGTCGCCATAGTGACCCTTCAGCTTTTGCTTGGCGCGCAGCTGCAGGCCGAAGTCGGAAAGCTTGCCCTTGCGGCGCTGGCCATGCTGGCCGGGGCCGTATTCACGCTTGTTGACCGGGGACTTCGGGCGGCCCCAGATATTTTCGCCGAGACGGCGGTCGATCTTGTATTTCGCGGATTCGCGCTTGCTCATCGCATTCCCTTTTCAAAACGACACACCCGGCACCTCATGGTCCGGGTGAAGGAAACGCGCCCTCCTCTGGCCTCCGTTTTCGAGACCTGACAGGATTTTCCCACGCAACGCGGCGGAAAACCCACGGGACACGTCAGTTCAAACAAGATCGGAAACAGCTATCGTGACAGATCTTGCGTATACAAAACAAACACCGGACATCGCTGCCCGGCGTTGGCGCCTGATTAAACCGAGATTTAACCGATGTCAAGTTCGTGAGTGGCGCGGCGCGGCGCAAACAGTATAGCGTTCAAGGCGTTGATGCGATGCCGGATGTGGCGGGAGGTTTTGCGCCAGCGGTACCAGGAAGGGACTGGAGCTAGAGAGCCTGATTGCATGAAGAAGTTCCTCCTACCCTGGCAGGTGCCGCGGTGCTTGCAGGGTTGATGGTGCTCGTCCCGGAACCGGCCATGGCGCCATTGGCACGGCCATAGGCAGGTCTGCCGGGTCATCGTCAAAAAGAGAGGTGGTGTGGCGGCATGGTCATCGCAGGCTGATCGTCGAGAGAATACGGCACTGCCACCGCTGGTAGGCTGTTCCGCACAACAATCCCACGGGCAGCGCATGTCGCTGGCCCTTTTTCATTCCAAGGTAGTCGGGCTCGAAGCGCTCAAGCCTAGGATTTTTTCTCCGGTAGACCCTTGCGCTTCGTCTCGGCGAATTCCTCGAGCTGCTTTTCATTCATCGATTCGTACATGCCCTTGGAAGCGCCTTTGAGCTCGCTTTTCTTGGTCTCGCCGCGCTTGGCGGAGAGTGCGGCGCCGGCGGCCTTCTGCTGGGCTTTCGAGGTGGCTGGCATGGCGAGGTCTCCTTTTGCTGTCAGGAGAAACGCCGCGCTTCGGCGGCGGTTCCAGCGCCAATGGCTCATTCCCGATCCGCTCGGCGCCAGCCGGTGGCCGCCCTTGGCGATTTTCGTTGGCAGCCTTCCCGTGTCCGGAACCCCAGTGTAGGACGGCTGAATGAAATCTCTGACCGATCCCTCACAGGCTCTCTCCACTGGCCTGGCGAAAATCCGCACCGAATTGCACGTGCCGGATGGATTTCCGGCTGATGTCGTTGCCGCAGCGGATGCGGCGGCCAAACGTGTGCCCGACCAGCATGCCGATCGAAGGGCGATGCCCTTTGTCACGCTCGACCCGGCTGCCTCCACCGATCTTGATCAAGCATTCTCGATCGAGGCGAGCGGCAGTGATCTTCTGCTGCATTATGCCATTGCCGACGTGGCCTGGTTCGTCGAGGACGGCGACACGGTGGATCTCGAAGCCTGGACGCGGGGCGAGACACTTTACTTGCCGGACGGCAAGGCCGGGCTCTACCCGCCGGTGATTGCCGAGGGTGCGGCAAGCCTGTTGCCTGATGGACCGCGTCCAGCTGTCATCTTCACGGTTCGGGTTGCGCAGGATGGTGCGACGAAGCTGGACGGCGCGGAGCGGGCAATCATTCAAAGCCGCGCCAAGCTCGCCTATGACAGCGTGAAGGCTTCCGACGTTCCGGCCGGCTTTGCCGAAATGGCGCGGCGCATGGCAATGAACGAAAAGCGTCGCGGGGCTTCCCGCGTCGATCCACCCGAGCAGGAGGTGGAAAGGCTCGCCGATGGCACATACCGGCTTTCGTTCAGACCGCTGCTGCAATCCGAGCAGGACAATGCCGCGCTTTCGCTGGCCGCCAACATGGCGATTGCCGATGCCATGCTTGCGCATCACACCGGTTTGTTCCGGGTGATGTCGGGGCCGGATGCGTTCAAGGTTCAAAGACTGCGCAACGCGGCACAGGCTCTCGGACTGTCCTGGCCGGCCTCCACCGGTTTGCGAGACTATCAGCGAACCCTCGATCCCACCGATCCGCGACAAGCAGCGTTGATGCTGGAAATCCGCCATGCAAGCCCCGGCGCGTCCTACCAGCCCTATCAGGACGGCGTTGTCCCCTGGCATGAGGCCATGGCCGCCACCTATGCCCATGCGACAGCGCCACTCAGGCGACTTGCCGATCGCTATGTCGTGCGCTGCGCGCTGGCGATCGCCAACGGCCAGCCCGTGCCCCAGGCTGTCACCGACGCGTTCGCCAGGTTGCCGAAGGCGATGGGACGTGCCGATAGCCGCGCTTCGCTGATCAACCACGCGGCCATCGACCTTGCCGAGGCGGTCATGCTGGAGGGGCGCGAGGGTGAGACGTTCAAAGCCGTCGTCACCGACGTCGTCGACCATGGCGTGCGCGTTCAGCTTGCCGACATGCCTGTCGTTGCAAACGTAAAAGCCTCGGGGCTCAGACAGGGCGAAGATCTGAAGCTAAGGCTGGTCCTGGCTGATCCGGATCAACGCAGCATCGTCTTCGAACCTGTTTGACAGGCAGACGTTGCCCACTGTCTAGCGCACGGTCAGTCCAAAGCCCTGCATCAGGCGGCTGACGGCGAAATCCGCCTTGCCCGAGGTGAACACCGCTATATCGGGTTCGCCTTGCGGCAGCGCTCCATCGATGGGCGGCAGCAGCGAGAGGGCTCGCCGTGCGATCGCTTCGGCCGGATCGATCCAGTCGACCGGCCAGGGCGCGGTCTTGCGCATGCGATTGACCAGAAAGGGATAGTGCGTGCAGGCCAGCACGACGATGTCGGTGCGCATGCCGTCGCGCTCGATGAAGCATGGCGCGATCTCGGCGCGTACGGCCTCCTCGTCGACGAAGCCCTCGCGCATATAGGCTTCGGACAGGCCCGCCAGCCTGTCGCTGCCGACCAGGCGGACATGGCATTTCTGTGCCCATTTGCTGATCAGGTCGCGCGTGTATTGCCGCTTCACCGTGCCTGGCGTCGCCAGCACCGAGACCAGGCCCGAGCGCGTGCGCTCGGCCGCCGGCTTGACCGCAGGCACGGTGCCGACGAAGGGATGGCCAGGAAATCTTTCACGCAGCGCGTCGATCACCAGCGTCGAGGCGGTGTTGCAGGCGATGACCGAAATCGCCGGCGCGAAGCGGTCGAGCAATTTGGCGAACAGCTCCAGTATATGGGTCCGCAGTGCCGGCTCTTCCCAGGCGCCAAAGGGAAAAGCGGCATCGTCGGCGACATAGATGAAGCGCCGGTCGGGCATCAGGACGCGCGCCTCGCGCAGCACGGTGAGCCCGCCGACGCCGGAATCGAACATCAGGATCGGCTGGTCAGTCATTGTCTGTTCCCTTGCCGCCCAGCGGCGGCGTGTCGGTATCGTCGCCATTGGCGTCGGGGAGTTGATCAGCCGCATCCACCTTGCGAGCACGCGCGGCCGCCGCCGGCAATCGCCGGGGATCGTCGCCCGGAGAGCCGTCGCCGCGCGGCATGGCCGGCGAGAACCTGTCCAGCGACGAGATGATGCCGCGCAACACCTTGAGCTCCGGTTCGGCGAAGCCGGGCCGCGTCAGCACGGCGCGCAGATTGTCGACCATTTTCGGTTTCTTCGGCGCCGGTCGGAAATAGCCGCGCGCTTCCAATGCGCCCTCCAGATAAGCGAACAGGCCGTGCAATTCCTCTTTGCTGGCCGGCTTCATGTCCGGGCCGGAGAAATTGGTCTTGGTCTCGTCCTCCAGACCCGACTTCATCCACTCATAGGACATCAGCAGCGCGGCCTGGGCGATGTTGAGCGAAGAGAAATCGGGATCGACCGGAAAGGTGACGATCTCGTCGGCAAGGCCGACCTCGTCATTGTAGAGACCGAAGCGCTCACGGCCGAACAATATGCCGGTGCGCTGCCCCATTCCGTGACGGGCACGGAGCACCCTGCCCGCTTCCACCGGGCCGCGCACGGATTTGAAGCCGTCGCGCTGCCTGGCGGTGGTGGCGAAGACGAAGTTCAGGTCGGCGAGCGCCGAGGCCAGATCCTCGTAAACGGTGACGGCGTCGATGACATGGTCGGCACGGCTGGCGGCGGCGCGCGCCTTCTCACTCGGCCAGCCGTCACGCGGATTGACCAGGCGCAGCTCGACCAAGCCGAAATTGGCCATGGCGCGGGCGACCATGCCGATGTTCTCGCCGAGCTGCGGCTCGACCAGGATGATCGCCGGGCCGACGGCTGCGGGGTTAGCGGAATCTTTGGAGATGGGCATGATTGTCAATGAACTGCTGTTTGCGGCATTTCAGCGTCCCCTGCCATATTCGGCCGCGAAAATGAAGCATTCGCAAATGACGGCGGCCATGCCCTTACATTCGTGACCGATCGCCGTTTGCGTGGCCAAAAGCGCTTTGATATACGGGCGGCATCCCCCGGCCAACGCCACGCGGGCAAGGCCGTCCCAATCCCAGCAACGAGGCATTCTTTCCATGGCGAAGATCAAGGTGGCGAACCCGGTCGTCGAACTCGACGGCGACGAGATGACCCGCATCATCTGGCAGTTCATCAAGGACAAGCTGATCCACCCTTATCTCGACCTCAAGCTCGAATATTACGACCTCGGCATCGAGCACCGCGACGCAACCAACGACCAGGTGACCATCGATTCGGCCAATGCCATCAAGAAATACGGCGTCGGCGTCAAATGCGCGACCATCACCCCCGACGAGCAGCGCGTCGAGGAATTCAAGCTGAAGAAGATGTGGAAGTCGCCGAACGGCACCATCCGCAACATTTTGGGCGGCACCATCTTCCGCGAGCCGATCATCATGAAGAACGTGCCGCGACTGGTGCCCGGCTGGACCAAGCCGATCATCGTCGGCCGTCACGCCTTCGGCGACCAGTACCGCGCCACCGATTTCCGTTTCCCCGGCAAGGGCAAGCTGACGATCAAGTTCGTCGGCGAGGACGGCCAGGTGATCGAGCACGACGTGTTCGACGCGCCCGGCGCCGGTGTCGCCATGGCCATGTACAATCTCGACGAGTCGATCCGCGAGTTCGCCCGGGCGTCGCTGAACTACGGCCTGCTGCGCAACTACCCGGTCTACCTGTCGACCAAGAACACCATCCTCAAGGCCTATGACGGCCGCTTCAAGGATATCTTCCAGGAGGTCTACGAGCAAGAATTCGAGGCCGAGTTCAAGTCGAAGAAGCTGTGGTACGAACACCGCCTGATCGACGACATGGTGGCGTCGAGCCTGAAATGGTCGGGCGGCTATGTCTGGGCCTGCAAGAACTATGATGGGGACGTGCAGTCCGACACGGTGGCGCAAGGCTTTGGCTCGCTCGGCCTGATGACCTCGGTGCTGATGACGCCGGATGGCAAGACCGTCGAAGCCGAAGCCGCGCACGGCACCGTCACCCGCCACTACCGCCAGCACCAGAAGGGCGAGGAAACCTCGACCAATTCGATCGCCTCGATCTTCGCCTGGACGCGGGGTCTCGCGCACCGCGCCAAACTCGATGACAATTCCGAGCTGAAGCGTTTTGCCGAGACGCTGGAAAAGGTCTGCATCCAGACCGTCGAGTCCGGCTTCATGACCAAGGACCTGTCGCTCCTGATCGGCCCCGACCAGCCCTGGCTCTCCACCACCGGCTTCCTCGACAAGATCGACGAGAATTTGCAGAAGGCGATGGCGTAAGTACCCGCGGTTCCAAATGCCGAAGGCTCCGAAAGGAGCCTTCGCTTTTTGGGCCGGCGCATGCGAAGGGCTGACAGCATGACCAAGCCAATCCTCTACGGCGCGGACTACAGTGTATATGTGCGCATCGCGCGGATGGCGCTGGAGGAGAAAGGCATCGACTACGAGCTGGTGCCGCTCGATGTCTTCGCCACCGACGGCATTCCCGCCTGGTATCTGGAACATCACCCGTTCGGCCGCATCCCGGCCTTCGAACATGACGGGTTCCGGCTCTTCGAGACGAATGCGATCGCGCGCTATGTCGATGAAGCGTTCGAGGGTCCGGCGCTGCAGCCGGCCGACGCGCGCGGCCGAGCGAGGATGGGCCAGATGACAGGTATGCTCGATGCCTATGGCTACAGGTCGATGGTCTGGGATGTTGCCGTCGAGCGGCTGGAGAAGGAAGCGCCCGACGAGGCGCTGATCGCCGACGGGCTGCGCCAGGCCGAAACGGTGCTCGGGGTGCTGACGTCGCTGAAGGCACAAGGGCCTTGGCTGCTTGGCGACCAGCTGACGCTGGCCGACCTGCATGCGGCGCCGATGATTGGCTATTTCGTCAAGGTCATCGAGGGGCGGGACTTGCTGGCGCGGTTTGCACTGGTCCAGGAGTGGTATGCGCGCGTGGCTGCCCGCCCAAGCTTTGCCCACACCGAAAAGGTTGGTTGACAAGTATCGGGATAACCGCTGGACAGCACCCCTCGGTCCGGCAGGACAGAGGCAGGCGCTGTCCTGCCAGCCTCGGACTAGCTCGTTGGCACGCCTAGTGCCTGCCTAAATTCGCTAGGCGGCTTCCAGCGCCGCCTTCACCGCCGCGATGGCGTCGTTGGCCTTGGAGGCGTCGGGGCCGCCGGCTTGCGCCATGTCGGGGCGGCCGCCGCCGCCCTGCCCGCCCAACGCGGCGGAGGCCACGCGCACCAGGTCGACGGCGCTGAAACGGCTGACGAGGTCATCGGTGACGGCGACCACGACGCTCGCCTTGTTGTCCTCGCCGGCGCCAACGAACACGACGACGCCAGAGCCCAACGAAGTCTTGCCTGCGTCGGCCAGCGGCTTCAGGTCCTTCGGCGAGACCCCTGAAACCGCCTTGCCGAGGAAGCCGACGCCAGCCACGATCTCGTTGGCGGCCGGGGCATCGGCAGGCGACCCGCCGCCCAGCGCCAGCTTCTTGCGCGCTTCGGTCAGGTCCTTATCGAGCTTCTTGCGCTCTTCGAGCAGCGCTTCGACACGGGCTGGCACATCCGCCGGCGAGATCTTCAGGGTGGCGGCGGCCGCTTTCAGCCGCCGGTCCTGCTCGTCGAGATGTTTGCGCGCGGCTTCGCCGGTCAACGCCTCGATGCGGCGCACGCCAGCGGCGACCGCACCGTCCGAGACGATGCGCACCAGGCCGATATCACCGGTCGCCCTGACATGCGTGCCGCCGCAGAGCTCGACCGAGTAGGGCCGGTTGGCCTTGGCGCCATGGACGCCCGTGCCCATCGACACGACCCGCACCTCATCGCCATACTTCTCGCCGAACAGCGCCATGGCGCCTTCGGCGATGGCGTCGTCGACCGACATCAGGCGCGTGGTCACCGGGCTGTTCTGGACGACGATCTCGTTGGCCATGCGCTCGACCTCTTCGAGCTCCTCGGCTGAAATCGGCTTGTTGTGCGAGATGTCGAAGCGCAGGCGCTCGGGCGCGACCAGCGAGCCTTTTTGCGCGACATGGCTGCCCAGCACCTCACGCAGCGCCTCATGGATCAGATGTGTCGCGGAGTGATTGGCGCGCAGCCTGGAGCGCCTCGCATGATCGACCTTCAGTTCGACCGCGGCCCCCAACTTGACCGTGCCGCTCGCCACCTTGCCCAGATGCACGAACAGACCATCGGCCTTTTTCTGCGTATCGGAGATCTCGACCGAGAACCCCTCACCCGAGATGACGCCGGTGTCGCCCATCTGGCCGCCGGATTCGCCATAGAACGGCGTCTGGTTGACGACCACGGCGACCGCATCGCCCTTGGCGGCGCTGTCGACGGTCTTGCCGTCCTTGACCAGCGCCTGAATGAGGCCTTCGGCCTGCTCGGTTTCGTAGCCGAGGAATTCGGTGGCGCCCGTCTTTTCACGCACGGAGAACCAAACCGTCTCGGTGGCGGCCTCGCCGGACCCGGCCCAGTGCTTGCGCGCCTCCGCCTTTTGCTGCTCCATCGCATTCGTGAACCCGGCAAGATCGACCGAAATGCTGCGCTGCCGCAGCGCGTCCTGCGTCAGGTCGAGCGGGAAGCCATAGGTGTCGTAGAGCTTGAATGCGGTCTCGCCATCCAGCATGTCGCCGGCGCCGAGCTTCTCCGTCGCCTCGGACAGCAGTCCGAGGCCGCGCACCAGCGTCTTGCGGAAGCGGGTCTCCTCGAGTTTCAGGGTCTCGGTAATCATCGTTTCGCCGCGGACCAGTTCCGGATAGGCCTGGCCCATCTCGCGCACCAAGGCCGGCACCAGTTTCCACATCAACGGATCGCGGGCGCCGAGCAGCTGCGCATGGCGCATGGCGCGGCGCATGATGCGGCGCAGCACATAGCCGCGGCCTTCATTCGACGGCAGCACACCGTCGGCAACCAGGAAGGAGGATGAGCGCAGGTGATCGGCAATGACGCGATAGGACGCAACCGTTTCCGCGTCGGGCGCGCGCCCAAGCGCGGAGGACGCCGCATCGATCAAATGACGGAACAGGTCGGTCTCGAAGACGCTTTCCACCCCTTGCAGGATGGATGCCATGCGCTCCAGGCCCATCCCGGTGTCGATCGACGGACGCGGCAGGTCGACGCGCTCCTCTTTCGTCACCTGCTCATACTGCATGAACACCAGGTTCCAGAATTCGAGGAACCGGTCGCCGTCCTCCTCCGGACTGCCGGGCGGGCCGCCCCAGATGTGCTCGCCACGGTCGATGAAGATTTCCGAGCAGGGGCCGCAGGGTCCCGTGTCGCCCATCGCCCAGAAATTGTCCGAGGTCGCGATGCGGATGATGCGGTCGTCGGAGAAGCCGGCGATCTTCTTCCAGTAGCCGGCCGCCTCATCGTCCGTGTGATAGACGGTGACCAGCAGCTTGTCCTTCTTCAGCCCGAACTCCCTCGTGATGAGGTTCCAGGCAAGCTCGATGGCGCGCTCCTTGAAATAGTCGCCGAAGGAAAAATTGCCGAGCATCTCGAAGAAGGTCAGGTGGCGCGCGGTATAGCCGACATTGTCGAGATCATTGTGCTTGCCGCCGGCGCGAACGCTTTTCTGGGCCGTGGTGGCACGCGAATAAGGCCGCTTCTCCAAACCGGTGAAGACGTTCTTGAACTGCACCATGCCGGCATTGGTGAACATCAAGGTCGGATCGTTGCGCGGCACGAGCGGGCTCGAGGCCACGACCTCGTGGCCTTCCTTGCGGAAATAGTCGAGAAAGGTCGAACGGATCTCGTTCACGCCACTCATGGATACTGCCTTTTCAAGAGAGCCGCCGGCCGGACCGGCGGGAGATGGCTCAGTGTTTTCTAGAAGATGGAGTTGGCCTTTTAGCCGTAGCTCTTGACCCTGTCCAGAAACACGAAATTGGGCCAATTCGAGCTTCGCACCGCCACTTGCGCGGGCACACAAACGAAAACCGCCGGCGCGAAGGCCGGCGGTTTTGAACGCGGTACTAAAGAACTCTGTTACTTAAGCGTCGGATAATAGGCTGGATTTATGGCCAAACTCTGGCGTTGCCCTACATCGCGCCGGCTTCGTCCTCAAAACCGTCATCGCCATTGCCCTCCGAACCACCATTCTCGAGGAATTTTTCGGCGATCAGTCCGGCATTCTGCCTGAGCGCCAGTTCTATCTCGCGGGCGGTGTCGGGATTGTCGCGCAGGAACAGTTTCGCATTCTCGCGGCCCTGGCCGAGACGTTGCGAATTGTAGGAGAACCAGGCGCCCGACTTCTCGACCACGCCGGCCTTGACGCCGAGATCGACCAGTTCGCCGGTCTTGGAGACGCCCTCGCCATACATGATGTCGAATTCGACCACCTTGAAGGGCGGCGCCAGCTTGTTCTTGACCACCTTGACGCGGGTCTGATTGCCGACGACTTCGTCGCGATCCTTGACCGAGCCGATACGGCGGATGTCGAGGCGTACGGAAGCGTAGAATTTCAGCGCGTTGCCGCCGGTCGTCGTTTCGGGCGAGCCGAACATGACGCCGATCTTCATGCGGATCTGGTTGATGAAGATGACCATGGTGTTGGAGCGCGAGATCGATGCGGTGAGCTTGCGCAGCGCCTGGCTCATCAGGCGGGCCTGCAGGCCAGGCAGCGAATCGCCCATCTCGCCCTCGATTTCGGCGCGCGGCGTCAGCGCCGCCACCGAATCGACCACCAGCACATCGATGGCGCCGGAACGCACCAGCGTGTCGCAGATCTCCAGCGCCTGCTCGCCGGTGTCGGGCTGCGAGATCAGCAGGTTTTCAAGATCGACGCCGAGCTTGCGGGCATAGACCGGATCGAGCGCGTGTTCGGCATCGACGAAGGCGCAGATGCCGCCCTTCTTCTGGGCTTCGGCCACGGTATGCAGGGCCAGCGTCGTCTTGCCCGAGCTTTCCGGCCCGTAGATCTCGATGATGCGGCCGCGCGGCAGGCCACCGACGCCGAGCGCGATGTCGAGGCCGAGCGAACCGGTCGGCACCGTTTCGATCTCGACGACCTGCTCGTTGGCGCCGAGCCGCATGATCGAGCCCTTGCCGAAAGCCCGCTCGATTTGCGACAGCGCCGCATCCAGAGCCTTTGATTTGTCCACTGCCTTATCCTCTACCAGCCGCAAAGAATTCTGAGCCATGATACATCACCCCTTGGTCGTCAATGAAGGCCGGACAATCCGTAATCCCTGGCATTTTGTACCTTGTTTGTTCTCATTTGGCAAGGGGTGGCAACCAATTGAAAAACAAGCGATATCCGGATTTGTTCTTTTTTTGTCTTGCCAAGCCGGTCAGGAACGGGCTCCGCATTGGGCCAGCCGGCCCCGGCATTCCGCCCGGCCGAATCGCGATCTTGCGTGCGAAGCTCTGTCGCGCACTCTAGCGCTTGTGCGGCTACAACAACAAAGGTCATATCGCCGCCATGGTGAAATCAGCGAAGATACTGGCCGTGGGCGGCGCCCATATCGACCGGCGTGGCCAGGTATCCGGTCCTTACGTGCCGGCCGCCTCCAATCCCGGCACGATGCGCGAAGATGTCGGCGGTGGCGTCTTCAACGCCCTGCGCGGCATGGTGCGGCGCGGCCTCTCCGCATCGCTGCTTTCGGTGCGCGGCGGCGATGCGGCGGGAGATACGGTTTCACGGGCCATCGCCGAGGCGGGCGTCGCCGATCTGTCGGCGGTGTTTCTCGACCGCACCACGCCGAGCTACACAGCTCTCATCGACCGCGAGGGCGAATTGATCGTCGGCTTTGCCGATATGGCGCTGTATGACTTGGCCTTTACCAAGCAGATCAGGCGTTCCAAGATCCGCCAGGAGGTGGCTGCCGCCGATGCCATCCTGTGCGACGCCAACCTGCCGTCGGCCGCACTGCAGGGGTTGCTGTCGCTCGCCGCCGGCAAACCGGTTTTCGCCATCGCGATTTCGCCGGCCAAGGTGACGCGGCTGATACCGGTGCTCGACGGGCTGGCCCAGCTCTTCATGAACCGGCGGGAGGCCGTGGTGCTGGCTGGCGTCCATGCAGATGCCGCCGAGCGGGAGATGATCGACGGGTTGCGATGCAGCGGCCTTTCCAGCGGCGTGGTCACGGCAGGCGGTGGCCCTGTGCTGGGTTTCGACAGCACAGGCGCTTTTTCGATCCTGCCGCCTGCTCCCAGAAAAGTCGCCGATGTCACCGGCGCCGGCGACGCGCTCGCGGGTGCGACGGTCGCGGCGCTGCTGCGCGGCCTGCCGCTGCGCCAGGCCCTGCGCGAAGGCGTCGCGGCGGCGACGCTGACCATCGAGAGCGCCAATGCGGTGCCCGAATTCTCCGCGGCGAGCTTCGCGGAAGCGCTGGCCCTTGTGCCGGATGCCAGGGAAGTGGCATGAGACCGGCAAATTCATGACGCCGCAGCGAAGCTTACGCTTTCCTGATGGATGCGCCGCATTCCGGATTGGAGATCAGAAATGACGCCAGAGACCGCCCGCCCTTTCATCGATATCCATGCACCGGTGGCGCAGACCCTGGCCGCCGGGCGTCCTGTGGTGGCGCTCGAAAGCACCATCATCACCCATGGCATGCCCTATCCCGACAATGGCGCCATGGCGGCCAATGTCGAAAAAATCATCGCTGACGGCGGCGCCGTGCCAGCGACGATCGCCGTGGTCAACGGCCGCATCAAGGTCGGGCTTTCGGACGGCGAACGCGAATCGCTGGCGATGACGGGTGACGCCATGAAATTGTCGCGCGCCGATCTCGGCTTCGCTGTCGCGCAGGGCCGCACCGGGGGCACCACGGTCGCGGCCACGATGATTGCTGCTGACATGGTCGGCATAAAGGTGTTCGCCACCGGCGGCATTGGCGGCGTGCACAAGGGCGCGGAAAAGAGCTTCGATATTTCCGCCGATCTCGACGAACTGGCGCGCACGCCGGTCATCGTCGTCTCGGCGGGCGCCAAGGCCATTCTGGACATCGAAAAGACGCTGGAAGTGCTGGAGACGCGCGGCGTGCCCGTGGTCGGCCATGGCTGCGAGACGATGCCCGCCTTCTGGTCGCGGCAGTCGCCGTTCCGCGCGCCATTGACCTTGCACAGGCCGGAAGACATCGCGCATTTCTACCAGACGCGCATGGCTCTGGGACTTGGCGGCGGCTTGCTGGTCGCCAATCCGGTGCCGGAAAACCACGAAATCCCCGCTGAAGAAATGGCCGGCTACATCGAAGCCGCGCAGAAGGCCGCCGAAGCCCTCAACGTCACCGGCAAGGCGGTGACGCCGTTCCTGCTGGGAAAAATCCTCGAACTCACGGGCGGCCGCAGCCTGAAGACCAACATCGCGCTGGTCGAGAACAATGCAAGGCTGGCGGCGAAGATAGCCAAGGCGCTTTAGGGTCGCGCGGCGAAGGCTCACTCACCCGGATTGCCAAGACCGAATTGCCAAGACCAAATTGCTAAGAGCAATTCGGGGCGATCCGACCTCTCCCCGAGGGGAGAGGAGCTGCCGGCGCCAACCCCTTCTCCCCCCGGGGAGAAGGTGGCCGCGAAGCGGCCGGATGAGGGGCGGCCTCGATGTATCCCCTCCGTAGCAGCCCCAGCGTCAGGTCAAATCACTTCCCAGCCCGCCGCCCCGCCTCATAGGCGCGCCGCGCCCACACCGTCATCTCGTCGGGATCGTCGAAGGCACTGTCGGGAATGCTCCAGTAGGGCATGGCGACCAGCTTGCCGTGCCGCGTTCCGGTATAGGTCCATTGCCGGCAGCCGGCGGCCTCGAAATCGGGCACGCTCTGCTCGTCGGCTTTCAGCAGCAATTCGCCGCGCAGCACGATGGCGACGATGACATCGTCGAAATAGATGCCCTTGCCGCCGAAGAGTTTGCGGATGCTGACCGGGCCCAGGCCCTCGAAAAGCTCGGCGATGCGTTCATTGTCCATGCCGCGATCATGTCACCGGCATTTGACATTGTCATCGCGCAGCCGAAATCATGCTGACAGGTTGTGAACATTCCGTCGGAGTCGTTTCGTCATGCCGCTTCTGCTCAAAGGATCCTGTCGCTGCAACGCCGTGCGTTTCGAGGTGGAAAGCCACACGCCCGTACCGTTCATGCTCTGCTACTGCTCGATCTGCCGCAAGCAGCAGGGCGGCGGCGGTTTCGCCATCAATCTCGGCGCCGATTACGCAACGTTGAACATCCGGGGCAAGAGAAATCTTGGCGTCTACCGGGCCGAGATCGAGGACGATGAGCATCCCCGTTGCGGGGTCTCGACCGGCGAACGCAATTTTTGCCGCAAATGCGGGTCGGCGCTCTGGCTCTACGATCCGACCTGGCCGGAACTGGTGCATCCCTTCGCCTCGGCGATCGACAGCGACCTGCCCGTTCCGCCCGAGAAGGTGCATCTGATGCTGAAGTACAAGGCGAACTGGGTCGAGCCTGATGTTGGGCCGAAGGACAAAGTCTTCGACGTCTATCCCGAAGAATCGATCGCCGACTGGCACAAGCGGACAGGCATGTGGGTGGATTAGCTTTCTTCACGGGGTGAAGGTGCCGGCAGGCAAATGAGGCCGCACAAACTAACGAGAGGGCACCGCTGCCCCTCATCCGGCCCTTCGAGCCACCTTCTCCCGTAGCGGGGCGAAGGGAGGTCAGGCCGAGGCGCGTGCCTCGGCCAGCGCCTTGAGATCGGCCGGCTTCAGTTCGACGGATTCACCGCAACCGCAGGCCGAACTCTGGTTCGGATTGTGGAAGGTGAAGCCGGTGCGCAGCGTTGTCTGCTCGAAATCCATTTCGGTGCCGAACAGGAACAGGGCTGCTTCGGGCGCGACATAGACATGGGCGCCGTCGCGCTCGATGTGGTCGTCCTTGGTGTTGGGCTCGGTCACCAGATCGACCGTGTATTCCATGCCGGCGCAGCCGCCCTTCTTGATCCCGAGTCGAATGCCATGCGCGTTCTCGCGAGTCGCGACGATCTCGCGCACCCGGTCGGCGGCCTTTTCGGTCATCGTAATGACGGCAAAGCGTCCCATGTTTTTCCTTCTCCATTCCATGCAGGTTCAAGGCCTGCCGAATGATTCCTCACCTAAAATGGTGAAGTTTTACCACTGGCGCAAGTGTACCAGGCTCAGCGCTAGTACCAGCCCACCGCGACCTGCGCCTCTTCCGACATGCGGTCGGGCGTCCAGGGCGGATCGAAAGTCATGTTGACCTCGACCCCGGACACGCCTTCGATGGCGCCCACCGCGTTCTCCACCCAGCCGGGCATTTCGCCGGCCACCGGGCAGCCCGGCGCGGTCAGCGTCATGTCGATCTTGACCGAGCGGTCGTCCTCGATGTCGATCTTGTAGACGAGGCCGAGTTCGTAGATGTCGGCCGGGATTTCCGGGTCGTAGACCGTCTTCAGCGCAGAGACGATGTCGTCGGTCAGTCGCGCCAGTTCGTCCGCGGGGATGGCCGAGGCGGAAACGACGCTGTTGCCGGCCGATACGGTCTCTGCGGTGGTGCTCACATCATCCATCGTCGTCACCCGAAAAACTTGCGCGCTTTTTCAAGCGCCTCGGCCAAAGCGTCGACTTCGGCCCTGGTATTATACATGCCGAACGATGCCCTGCATGTGGAGGTTACGCCAAAGCGTTTCAACAGCGGTTGCGCGCAATGGGTGCCTGCGCGGACAGCCACGCCTTGCCTGTCTATCACCATCGAGACGTCATGGGCATGAATACCTTGCAGCTCGAAGGAGATGATGGCGCCCTTGCCAGGCGCATCACCGAAGATGCGCAGCGAATTGATGGCGCGCAGCCGTTCGTGGGCATAGATCTTGAGGTCTTCTTCGTGCGCCGCGATGCGCTCGCGGCCGACAGAGTCCATGTAGTCGAGCGCCGCACCCAGCCCGATCGCCTGCACGATCGGCGGCGTGCCCGCCTCGAAGCGGTGCGGCGGATCGTTGTAGGTGACGATGTCTTCCGTGACCTCCTCGATCATCTCGCCGCCGCCCATGAAGGGCCGCATGCCGGCGAGACTATCCTTCTTGCCGTAGAGCACGCCGATGCCCGAGGGGCCGTAGACCTTGTGGCCGGTGAAGACGAAGAAATCGCAATCGAGATCCTGAACGTCCACGGCCATGTGCACGGCGCTCTGGCTGCCGTCGACGAGTACGGGAATGCCGCGCGCATGCGCGATCCGGACAATCTCCTTGATCGGCGTCACCGTGCCAAGCGCATTCGACATCTGCGTGATGGCGACCAGCTTCGTCCTGTCGGTCAGGCGCTTTTCGAATTCCTCGATGTGGAAGACGCCGAGGTCGTCGACCGGCACCCAGACCAGCTTGGCGCCCTGCCGTTCGCGGATGAAATGCCAGGGAACGATGTTGGAATGATGCTCCATGATCGACAGCACGATCTCGTCGCCCTCGCCGATATTGGGCATGCCATAACCATAAGCAACGGTGTTGATCGCCGAGGTCGTGTTCGAGGTAAAGACGATGTTGTCGGTGCTTGGCGCGTTGAGGAAACGGCGCACCGTTTCCCGCGCCTTCTCATAAGCGTCGGTGGCGGCATTGGAGAGGAAATGCAGGCCGCGATGAACGTTGGCGTATTCCTGGGAATAAGCGTGCTGGATCGCATCGAGCACGACCTGCGGCTTCTGTGCCGAGGCGCCGTTGTCGAGATAGACCAGCGGCTTGCCATAGACTTCACGCGACAGGATCGGGAAATCATGGCGGATCGCCTCGACGTCGTAGGGGGTGGTTTCGATCTTCTGGTCCATCACAACGTCATTGCCTCATTCTGTCACGCACCCCTCATCCAATTACCCGTGCGTCACAAACCACTCATCCAGCCGCGCTTCCAGCGCCTCGACGATCGCTTCGTCGTCCAGCTCCTCGATCACTTCCGCCACGAAGGCTTTGACGAGCAACCCCCGCGCGCTCTTTTCGTCGACGCCGCGCGCCATCAGGTAGAACAAATGGTCGTGGTCGATCTCCGTGACAGTCGCGCCATGGCCGCAGATGACGTCGTCGGCGAAGATTTCAAGCTCCGGCTTGGTCGAGAACTCGCCATCGTCCGACAAAAGCAGCGTGTTGCAGGCCATCTTGGCGTTGGTCTTCTGCGCATATTGGTGAACGTTGATGCGGCCCTGGAACACCCCCCGTGCCTTGCCCGTCACCACATTGCGGATGACCTCCGTCGATGTCGTATGCGGCACGGCATGGTCGAGCACCATGGTGACATCGGTGTGGGTGTCGCCGGCCAGAAGATTGATGCCGCGCAGCTTGAAGTCGGCGCCTTCGCCCGTCGTCTTGATCATGATCTCCTGGCGCACCAGCCTGCCGCCGGCGTTCATGACGAACAGCGTCAGTTTCGCATTCTTGCCGATATGGGCCTTGAACTGCGCCAGGTGTGTCGCCGTCTCCGGCTGCTCCTGGACGATCAACCAGGTCACCTCGGCGCCCTCGCCGAGCACGAGCTGGCTGACCGAGCTCGTCAGCGCAGCGCCCTCGCCGGCCTGACGCTCGACGATGACCGCCTTGGCGCCGGCGCCGACACGCACCGGCAAGCGCACATGGGTCTGGCCACCTGCCTGCAGGTTCTGCAGCTCGACCGGCCTTTCCAGTTCGGCGCCATCGGCGATGTCGACGAAAAAGCCGTCGGCGACGAAAGCGGTGTTCAGCGCACCAATGGCATCGTCACTGCCATAGGGGTCGAGCCCCGGCGCGATGCTGCCGTCGGTCAGCTTTTCGGACAGACGCTGGACGCTGACACCCTCGACGTCCGGCGCCTTGGCGCTCGACACGCCGTTCAACAGAGCGAGAACCGTCGAACCGTCGACGATTGGCGCGATGGCTTTCGCTGCGGCGGCCGGATCGAAGTCCGGCACCGCATTCAAAAGCCGGCGCAGATCGGTGTAGTGCCAGGACTCGATGCGACGCGTCGGCAGACCGTGCTTGATCGCTTCGATGGCGTCGTCGCGCTTCAGCATCACCGCGCCGTCGCCCGGCAGCAGCGACAGCCGGTCGCCGAAGGCGTCGATCAACGCTGTCTCGGCCGGTGTCCGCTGCGGTTGTGTGTGCATGTTCATCAGTCTCGCCTGTCTTTTGGAACAAAATGACTTGGCATCTCAAGCGGCTTCGCCGATCACACCGGCATAGCCATTGGCCTCGAGGTCGAGCGCCAGCGACTTGTCGCCCGACTTGATGACCTGGCCCCTGTAGAGCACGTGCACGCTGTCCGGCACGATGTGTTCGAGCAGGCGCTGGTAATGGGTGATGACCAGGAAAGCCCGGTCCGGCGAACGCAGCGCGTTGACGCCATCCGAGACAATCTTCAGCGCGTCGATGTCGAGGCCGGAATCGGTCTCGTCGAGCACGCAGAGTTTCGGCTCCAGGAGCTTCATCTGCAGGATTTCGGCGCGCTTCTTCTCGCCGCCGGAGAAACCGACGTTGAGCGGCCGCTTCAGCATCGCCATGTCCATGCTGAGCGATGCGGCGGCTTCCTTCACGCGCTTCAGGAATTCCGGGATTTTCAGCGGTTCCTCGCCACGCGCCTTGCGCTGCTCGTTCATCGCTACTTTCAGGAATTCCATGGTGGCGACGCCCGGTATCTCCATCGGATACTGGAAGGCGAGGAAGATGCCTGACGTGGCGCGCTCGGCCGGATCCATTTCGAGGATCGACTGGCCGTTGTAGAGGATGTCGCCCTCGGTCACCTCATAGTCCTCGCGGCCGGCGAGGATATAGGACAGGGTCGATTTGCCCGAGCCGTTCGGCCCCATGATGGCGGCAACCTCGCCGGCTTTCACCGTCAGGTTCAAGCCACGGATGATTTCGGTGCCGTCATCGACGATGCGGGCATGCAGGTTCTTGATCTCAAGCATTTTCGTTTCCTGAATATTTGTCTGGGCCGGTCAGCCCACCGAGCCTTCCAGCGAGATGCCGATCAGCTTCTGCGCTTCGACCGCGAATTCCATCGGCAGCTGCTGGATGACGTCCTTGACGAAGCCGTTGACGATCAGTGCGATCGCCTCTTCCTCTGGGATGCCGCGTTGCATGACGTAGAACTTCTGGTCCTCGGAGATCTTCGAGGTCGTCGCTTCGTGCTCGAACTGCGCGGTCGAGTTCTTGGCTTCCATGTAGGGCACGGTGTGCGCGCCGCACTGGTCGCCGATCAGCAGCGAGTCGCAGTTGGTGAAGTTGCGGGCGTTGGTCGCCTTGCGGTGCGCCGAGACCTGGCCGCGATAGGTGTTCTGCGAGAAGCCGGCGGCGATGCCCTTGGAGATGATGCGGCTCGACGTGTTCTTGCCGAGATGGATCATCTTGGTACCGCTATCGACCTGCTGGTAGCCGTTCGAGACGGCGATCGAATAGAACTCGCCCGAGGAATCGTCACCGCGCAGGATGCAGCTCGGGTATTTCCAGGTGATCGCCGAGCCCGTCTCGACCTGCGTCCACGAAATCTTCGAACGGTCGCCACGGCAGTCGCCGCGCTTGGTGACGAAGTTGTAGATGCCGCCCTTGCCTTCGGCATCGCCGGGGTACCAGTTCTGCACCGTCGAATATTTGATCTCGGCATCGTCGAGCGCGACCAGTTCGACCACTGCGGCGTGAAGCTGGTTCTCGTCGCGCTGCGGCGCCGTGCAGCCCTCGAGATAGGAAACGTAAGCCCCCTCCTCGGCGATGATCAGCGTGCGCTCGAACTGGCCGGTGTTCTTCTCGTTCATGCGGAAATAGGTCGACAGCTCCATTGGGCAGCGCACGCCCTTGGGCACGAAGACGAACGAACCGTCGGTGAAGACGGCCGAATTCAGCGTGGCGTAGAAATTGTCGGAGGTCGGCACGACCGAACCGAGATATTTCTGCACCAGCTCCGGATGTTCGCGGATCGCTTCCGAGATCGAGCAGAAGATGACGCCGGCCTGCGCCAGTTCCTTCTTGAAGGTGGTGACGACGGAGACGGAATCGAACACGGCGTCGACGGCGACGCGGCCTGATTTGTAGACGTTGTCGCTGACTTCCTCGAGGTCCGAGGCGTCGGTCTTCTGCACGCCGGCGAGGATTTCCTGCTCCTTCAACGGAATGCCGAGTTTCTCGTAAACCTTCAATATCTCGGGATCGACGTCGCTGAGCGAAGTCGGCCCGGGCGTGCTCTTGGGCGCCGCGTAATAGTAGATGTCCTGGAAATCGATCTTGGGATAGTCGACGCGCGCCCAGGTCGGCTCTTCCAGCGTCAGCCAGCGGCGATAGGCTTCGAGGCGCCATTCCAGCATCCAGGACGGCTCGTCCTTCTTGGCCGAAATGAAACGGATGATGTCTTCGCTCAGGCCCTTGGGAGCCTTGTCGACGGCGATCTCGGTCTGGAATCCGTATTTGTATTGGTCGACGTCGATCTTTCGGACCCGATCGATCGTGTCCTGCACAGCAGGCATATGCGTTCTCCATCCACGCCGGGGTCAAGGCCCGACAGTTTTCAAACTATGGCACCACCAAATGAACGCCCGAGCAGCGTCCGCGGCAGCGTAAGTTCCATATAGTGCGCCTCGACCGGAAATTCACCCGGCCAATATGAAACGCACGGCTCTACCAGGCCGAAGCCCAAATCCGTTTTTCTCAAGCATCGGATTCCGATGCTCCAACCGCTACGCGGCCTTCTCTCTGCCCGCCCTCCGCGCGGCGATGCCTGCCAGCGCGGCGCGGAACAGTTCGATGTCCTCGGCGCCGGTCTCTGCACCGACCGATACGCGCAGGGCGCCAAGGCTGTCACCGTGCCCCATGGCCTTGAGCACATGGCTCGGTCCGACCTTGCCCGACGAGCAGGCGGAGCCGGCGGAAAGCGCCACGCCCGCCAGATCGAAGGCGATCTGGGCGGTTTCGGCTTTGACCCCGGGAATAGTGAAGAATGTCGTGTTGGCAAGCCTTGGTGCGCCGGCTCCGAAGATTTCGACGTCCGGCACCAGGGTCTTGATGATGGTTTCAACCTCGTCGCGACGCTGACGCACGGCACCGATGGTGTTCAGCCCGGCCAGGGTTTCCCGCGCAGCGGCGCCAAAACCGACGATGCCAGGCAGGTTTTCGGTGCCGCCACGGTGGCTCTTTTCCTGGCCGCCACCATTGATCAGCGGCCTCGGCATCATCAGGTCGGCAGCGGCAACGAAGGCGCCAGCGCCCTTGGGGCCGCCGAGCTTGTGCGAGGACAGAATAACATAGTCGGCATATCCAGCCGACATATCGATGGAAACGCGGCCCGCGGCCTGGACCGCGTCGACGACAAGAATGCCGCCCGCCGCCCTGACGATCTCCGCGATGCGATCGGTCGGCTGGATGACGCCAGTTTCGTTGTTGGCGGCGTGGATCGCGACCAAGGGCAAGCCATCGGCCTTGTCGTGACCGGCCAACGCCGCCATCAAGGCGTCGAGATTGACGATGCCATCGGCGCCGACACCGATCCGCGTCACCAGGTCTGCCGGGAAGCCTCCGCCATTCAGCAGGCACGGATGGTCGGCCTCGCACACGTAGAGCCGGCTCATGCGAATGGCGCCGCGCCCCATCTGCCAGTCCGGCGTCAGAAGCGTCGATGCGGCCTCGGTCGCGCCCGAAGTGAAGACGACATGTTCGGCCTTGCCGTTGACCAGCGCCGCCACGTCGCGCCTGGCATTGTCGATCAGCCTGCGCGCGGCGCGCCCTTCGGCATGGACCGACGAGGGATTGGCCGCATCAAACGCCGCGACCATGGCCTCGCGCGCCGCGGAAAGCAGCGGCGCACTGGCATTATAGTCGAGATAGGCGCGTATCGCGGCCATTTTCGTCCAGTTCTTCCCGTCAGAAGCCATTCCGCCGACGTATGGCGTTATTTCCTTGAAATTCCAAGGCAAGCCGTCCTATTTACGCGGCTTGCGGCGAGGCGATCGGGCGATTGCGTTTCGGCCACCCAGTTTTGAACAATTCTAAACTAGCTTCTAGGAAGACGCTCGCCCTGCGTCAAGGTCTGTGGAAGCGGAGCCAGAGGAAGAGTGTTCCGGGCGCCGCGCACTTGTATATGTCACGTGGAGTATTTCATGCCTGAGGTCATTTTCACCGGTCCTGCCGGCCGTCTGGAGGGACGCTACCAGCCCTCGAAGGAAAAGAGCGCGCCGATTGCCATCGTGTTGCATCCGCATCCGCAGTTCGGCGGCACGATGAACAACAAGATCGTCTATGACCTCTTCTACATGTTCCAGAAGCGTGACTTCACCACGCTGCGCTTCAATTTCCGCGGCATCGGCCGCAGCCAGGGCGAATTCGACCATGGCACCGGCGAGTTGTCGGACGCAGCGGCGGCGTTGGACTGGGTGCAGTCGCTGCATCCGGATTCCAAGAGCTGCTGGGTGGCCGGCTACTCCTTCGGATCCTGGATCGGCATGCAGCTCCTGATGCGCCGGCCCGAGATCGAAGGCTTCATCTCGATCGCGCCGCAGCCCAACACCTATGATTTCTCGTTCCTGGCGCCCTGCCCGTCCTCGGGCCTGATCATCCATGGCGATGCCGACAAGGTGGCGCCGCCGAAGGACGTGCAAGGCCTGGTCGACAAGCTGCACACGCAAAAGGGCATCACCATCACGCAGAAGACCCTGCCCGGCGCCAACCATTTCTTCGCCAACGACGCCGATATGCTGATCGAGGAATGCGCCGACTATCTCGATCGCCGGCTGGCCGGTGAATTGTCCGATCCGCGACCGAAGCGGCTGAGATAAGACATTGGGCGATCCGTATTCGCCGGGCTAAGGGCGGGCGGGCAATGCCCGCCTCCTCGACGCAAGGCTGCCGCGGCGCGGATTATCCGGCATCGGCCTATTTTTCCGGGGCAATAAGTCGGAACGATGCCTTGCGGACCGGCAATCCTGAAGGTGCCGGCCGGAAGATGAAGCCGAGCCTGGCAAAGACCAGTCCGCACGCCAGCGCGAAGGCGCAGCCGAGGCCGAAGCCGGCAACGGTGTCGCTCGGATAGTGCGCGCCGACGAAGACCCTGGTCGAGGCGATGCAGGCCGTGACCACCAAAGCGATGTACCAACGCCGCGGAAACAGAAGCAGCAGGATACCGAACACGGCGCCCATCGTCGTGGCATGGCCGGAGGGAAAGCCGGCAAAGCGCGCATCGAAGGCAAAAGGGTGCAGCGCAAGGACGCCAAAATCCTGGAAGTAGAGCGGGCGGGCCCTGCCAATGGCATATTTCATGACATTGACGGTGATGCCGGACAGGCCAACCGCGCTCAGCACCAGGAAAGCCAGACAAGTCCAACTGTAGACCAGCATCAGCGCGCGCCGCGAAAGGCTTCGCCAATCCGTCAGGTTGGCCGCGACAAGCAGAAGCGCGGACGGAATAAGATACCAGCCGCCCAGCCCGAACTGCGTGAAGAACTCGGCAAGCCTGGCCACATCGGGCGACCATTGACCATGCGCCACCCCCGCCGGCGTATCGAGACGAACAAAGGCTGCTGCCGTCAGAAAGACCCAGACCAGGCCCCACGGCCACCATGAGATGTTGGGATAGCGAGCGGGGCGAACGGCAAGGCGCCGTCTTGCGAGTTGCAGGGTGTCGCGAAAATTGCCGAGGGATCGGCGTCCTATCCCGAGGAGCGAGCTGGAAACGGGTGGGCGCGATTTCACGAGCATTGGGAACACGACGCCATCATCGAAGTCATTGGCTCACACGATAAAGACCGAGCGACAGTTTGTCTCCCGATGAGTAGTTGAGGCCGTCGACTTCGGCGACGCGGTTGGCCGACTTGCCTTGCACGGACAGCATGCCATTCAATTTCTGTTCGTCACCGATCGGCACCAGGCCCAAGGAGCAAGCAGGATCGGCGAGCAGATGCTCCGCCACGCCACCGACATCGGTCAGCACCGTCTTCGTGCCGACCAGGAATACCAGGCTAGGCTCCTGATAGCGCGCCGAGGCCAGCACGGTCGTGTCGCAAGGTTTGTTGGCGCGCACGGCTTCCTTGATCGCCGGGCTCAGCCAGATCGGCTTCAGGGACGGGGCGATGACACCGAACAGCAAGGCATAGGTGATGCCCGCACAGGCGGCGGTTGCGCCGATGCGGGGCAGCGGCACCTGCAACTGCCGTGAGAAGGCGAGGTAGCCGGCGCAAAGCGCTGACGCTGCCGCCGGGATGCTCCACCACGAGAAGCTGTGCGTAAGGTAGATCGGTGCCCCGATACAGACCGCCGCCAGGCCAAGGCTGACCACCACCAGACCGAATGCGGTCGACCACCACAGCCACTGCTGCCAGGGTCTGAGCGGCGCATTGGCGTCCTGCGGCTGCAATGTCAGCAGCCAGCCAATCAGCAGCGCCATGCCGGGATAGGCCGGCAGGACGTAGTGCGGCAGCTTGGTCGGGATGAGTTCGAACACGAGCCAGAACGGAATGTACCATGCCAGGCAAAAGCGCAGCCTGAAATCGTCACGCACCCGATTGAGGGCCTGCAGCCCGGCGCCGACCGCGATCAGGCCGAACGGCCACATGAACAGCGAATAGGTCAACATGTAGAAACCCGGTGGCAGGCCGTGCGATTCCTCGCCCGAAGCGACCTTGTTCAGCATATCCTTGCCAACGGCTTCCTGGAAAAAGGCGCCGCCGCTCTTCCAGCCGATAAAAGCGACCCAGGGCAGCACGATGAGCAATACCAGCGCCACGCCGCGCACGAATTTCAGCTTCAAAAGCCAGCGCCAGTCGCGTTCGAAAGCAATTAGGGCCGCCGCCGTCAGCAGCGACAGGAGCGGAGCCACGGGCCCCTTGATGAGGATCCCCACGCCTTGCGCGAACCAGAATATCCACGGCAGATGGCCCGCCACCGGCTCGTTGCGGCGCGCCGCCAGATAGACCTGCGCCAGCGCGCCCTGCGCGGCCACGCAGCAGGCCAGAAGCATGGCGTCGGTTTTGGCGTCGCGTCCCTCGAAGGCGGTCGCGAAAATCGCCGCCATCATCAGGCCGGCGGCAAGGCCGGCATTGGCGCCGAACATTTTTGTGCCCGTCCAGGCGATGCCCAGAACAGCGAGCGCGATTCCGAGCATCGAGACAAGGCGGTACACCCAGATCGGCGCGGCCGCGCCCTCGCCGCTCAATGCGACAGCTGCCGATTGTAGCCAGTAGATGCCGATCGGCTTCTTGTAGCGTGAGACATCCTGGAAGCGAATGTCGATATAATCGCCAGTTTCGACCATCTGCTTGGTCGCCTGGACAAAACGGGATTCGTCGCGGTCGATCGGCGGAAGGCTCGCCAAGCCGCTGAAACTCATTAGCAAGCTGAACAGAAAGAGGAAGAGGTAGTTTCTGTTCATCGCGGGAGCTTTCCGGATCTGATCTGCGGGACGACCCCGTCGCGGCGTGCGGGCGCTGCCCTTGCGCGGCGCCTCATTACGCCAGCGGCATGAATGAGGCAAGGATTCGCAATTGCCATCCGCGGGCAGCAAGACCAGGTTCCGCCTTTGCTGATCGCGAACTCTTGGTTGGCGCGCGATCCGGCGCAAAACCGGATTCCACTTTTGCTGATGCCACTTGAGTGCTAAACGCGCGCGTTCACATATGCCCGCGACGGACCGGGCGTACGCTTTCGGGAAAGAAAACATGCCTGCCTTCAAATCCGATTTCCTGCGCACGATGAGCGAGCGCGGCTTCATCCACCAGACCTCGGATGATGCCGGCCTCGACGCTATCTTCGCCAAGGAAACCGTGACGGCCTATATCGGCTTCGACGCCACGGCCAAGAGCCTGCATGCCGGCTCGCTGATCCAGATCATGATGCTGCACTGGCTGCAGCAGACCGGACACCGGCCGATCGCGCTGATGGGTGGCGGCACCTCGATGATCGGCGACCCGTCCTTCAAGGACGAGGCGCGCAAACTTTTGACGCCCCAGGACATCGACGACAACCTGGCCGGTATCCGCCGCAACTTCATGCCATACCTGAAGTTCGGCAGCGGTTCCAGCGATGCGGTGATGGTCAACAATGCCGACTGGCTGATGGAGATCAACTACGTCAATTTCCTGCGTGATGTCGGTCGGCATTTTTCGGTCAACCGGATGCTCGCTTTCGATTCCGTCAAGTTGCGGCTCGACCGCGAGCAATCGCTGTCGTTCCTTGAATTCAACTACATGATCCTGCAGGCCTATGATTTCGTCGAACTCTACAAGCGCCTTGGCTGCCGTCTGCAGATGGGCGGCTCCGACCAATGGGGCAACATCATCAACGGCATCGATCTCGGTCGCCGCATGGAGGATGCGCAACTCTACGCACTGACCACGCCGCTGCTCACCACCTCGTCCGGCGCCAAGATGGGCAAGTCGGCCTCGGGCGCGGTCTGGCTCGATCCGGAGATGTTGAGTCCCTACGAATTCTGGCAATACTGGCGCAACACCGAGGATGCCGACGTTGGCCGTTTCCTGAAACTCTACACCACGCTGCCGCTGGACGAGATCGCACGGCTCGAGCGGCTGGGTGGCTCCGAGATCAACGAGGCGAAGAAGATCCTCGCAACGGAGATCACCGCCCATCTGCACGGCCGCGCGGCCGCCGAACAGGCCAGCGAGACGGCGCGCAAGACCTTCGAGGAAGGCGCTCTCGCCGACACGTTGCCCACGGTCGAGACGGACAGGGCCGCGCTCGAATCCGGCGTCGGCATCCTGTCGCTATTGGTCAGCGCGGGGCTGGCATCGTCCAATGGCGAGGCAAGGCGGCACGTCCAGGGTGGCGCCGTGCGGCTGAACGACCAGCCGGTAAGCGACGACCGTCGACTGGTCACGCTTCAGGATTTGAGTCCGGAAAATGTCGTGAAGCTTTCATTGGGCAGGAAAAAGCACATCCTGGTGCGGCCGGCCTGAGGACCCTCACCGGTACTCGAAGATCGACCTGAATATGCCCGGCGCGATCACCGACAGCGGATTGACGTCGAGCACCGGCTTGTTGGCATTGCCCCTGAGCCGGTAGGTGACGCCGATCAGGCCGCGGTCGCGGCCATTGCCCAGAAGCGCGCCGACGATGGGCAGTTCGCCGAAAATACGGTTGAGGCCGTAGACCGGCATGAAGGTGCCGGTCATGTCCATATTGTTGTTCTGGTCGTAGAGGATGCCCTGGAACGTCGTGCCGATGCGCGGGCCACGCAGCACGCCATTGGTCAGCTTCAGGTAGCCGCTACCCTTGTCGATCTCGGCGTAACCCCGTTCGAACTTCACTCGCGACGTGTCGAGCTTGCCCTTCACCGCCTGGTTGAGGCTGCGGCTATCGCCGGCCGGCGTGGTCGAGACGATGGAGGCGAGTTTGGGTTCGTTGACGACGAAGAAGTTGCTGGTGTCGACCTTGCCCTTCATCGGTCCATCGCTGGCTCCCGACAGGGCCAATGTGATCGCGCCGCCTTCCATGTGCTCATAAATGTTGAGGAACCGCAGGATGGCGCCGGCGTCCGCCGACTGCACGTTGAGCGAGCGTCTGTCGTCGGCGGTGGTGTTGCTGATGGCGATGGCGGCGCCGGAACTCGCCGTCGCGCTCACCTTCAGTCCGTTCACCCTTGAACCGGCCGCACTGTAGTCGAGCTTCAGGTTGGACAGTTGCTCATCGTGGAAACCGGTCAGCTGATTGACATCGGCGCTGACGGAAATGTTGTCTGTTCCCGTCGTCTTCGTTGCGGTGTCCACATCGGACGTAAATTGCTTGATGAGCGAACGAGCGTCGAGCGCATTGCCATTGATGTCGACCGCGTAGCCCTTGCCCGATCGCTTGACCGAAACAGCCACGTCGTCGCCCCTGTTCAAGGTGACCTTGTTGAACTTGGCCGAAGACAAGGCGCCGTTGACCAGCACGATACTGCCGTCGACGGAGAACGTCTTGCCGTCGAGCTCGAAGTCGGACAGCGTCGTGGTGTCGCCGGACTTGGTCATGACGAATGTGGCGCTGGCGGGAACCCCCGCCCCCTTGCTCCAGCCGGCCCAGGGAATGTCCAGCCTGGCGTTGGTCAGGTCGGCCGAGACGTTCTGGTTGCCGTTGCCGCTCTTGTCGATCGCGACCTTCACCGTTCCGCCAAGCAGCGGCGTCAGGCCGGGCATGGCGGCGGCGCGGATCTTGTCGTCGAGCACCAGGGCTACCTTGCGGCTGCGCGCCGGCCCGTCATCGGCCAGCGGCTCGACCAGATCGAGTTCGGCCGGAATGCCATTCAGCGATGCCTTAGCCGAAATGACAGCCTTTTGCGGGTCGACGGTGATCGAGCCATCGGCATTGGTTACGGCCTGTCCCTCGAACGGCTTGGCCAAGGACAGGCCGGTATAGTCGAGCGACACCAGCCAATCGAGCCTCGCGGTATCGACGCCCGACTGCAGCGGAATGTCCGCCTTGACGTGGCCGGTAACGCTGCCGGAAAGATCCTCCGGCAGAAGGCCGACATGGCGCATGGCATTGATCGGTTCATAGGATGCAAGTTCGGCGACAGCGGACGCATCGCCGGCAACGTCGATATCGAGAGCGCCGATGACCGGCGGGCGGTTGGCCGCCTTGACGGTCAATGTCCCGTTGCTGGCCGCAACCACGCGGCCACTGGGCATGAAGACGGTGCCCGAGGACAATGAAATGTCGACGTCGTTGCCGTGGAATCCGACGACGCCCACCGCGTCGCGGATCGGCGGAATGCGGCCGGCCGTGTCGAAGCGCGCCCCCTCGATCTGGAAGCGGCCGAAGACCTCGTCGGCGGACAGCGGTACCCCATTGCCGAGGCGGTCCGGCACCACCTGGAACTGGAGATTGGCGTCGACCACGCGGCCGCCGAACAAATTGTTCAGCACCCAGAGCCGCGCATTGCGCGCCGAAAACCATGGCCAAAGCTGTTTGACGTGCGAGACCGGCATGTCATGGACGCTGAGCGCCAGATTGATCCCGGGAGCCTTGCCGTCAACGAATTCCACCGTTGAGGTACCAAGCACCTCGCCGGAACCAGAGGACCGAACCGCGATCTGCTCGGCCACCAGTTTACGGCTTTGCGGCTGGTAGACGCCGGCAATCCGCGCCAGGAAGATCAATGCGGGTTCAGGCGATTCCGACGGTGCCAAGGTCGAACCGTCGCTGGTCAGATCGTAACGGTAGGACGGTTCCTCACCCGCTACCCCGGTTGCCGGTTTCGGCCCGATCGAGCCGCCGAAATCGAATGAAGACCGGCCGGTTTTCAGCAGCAACCTGTCCACCTGGATCTTGTTGGAGCCGTAGACAAGCGTCGCATTGACATCGGCATCCGCCGGCAGCAGCCCGCGCGCGCCAAGATCGAGCACCGAGCCGGTGGATGAAAGGGCGGCGGCCAGGCGTGATGCGGTGGCGCCTGAGCCTTCCGATCCCGTCAGCTTCAACGCGACGGCACCAAGCTTCCCGGAGCCGGCAGCGGTGGCGCCGGCATCCGCCAGATTGATGCTGGCATCCAGGCTTGTTACCCGGTGCGCCGCGACATCGCGGATGGCGGCGGCGGCAACCGTGACTGTCCTGCCGTCGACATCCGCCTCGGCGGTGAATTTCATGCCCCCCGGCCCCGACTGAACCACGGTGGCGTCGGCGATCTTGACCAGCTTGATCGATCCGGCGTCGGGCAGCACGAACTCGACATTGCTGAGATCGATCCGGCGCATCGAGTCTTCCCGCACGGCATCGAGCGCGCGATGGATATTGCCGAACACCGCGTCCGACAGTTTCTCCGGATCGACGAGGCCGTCCTGGTTGCGCAGCGCCGCGGTCCAGTCGCCGCCGGACGGCATCGCCGCCATGACGACACGGGCATCGGAGATCCTGGCACTGGTCAGCCGCACCTCACCCCATAGCAGCGGCACCAGACGCACGCCAAAGCGCACGCGACCGGCATCCGCCATCGGCTTGCCGTCCGATGTCTTCAGGCTGACATCGCTCACCTGGAGGGCGACGAAGCTCGAACTGTCGAGCGTAATGCGCGCGGGCCCGACCGCGACATTGACGTCGACGCCCGCCAGCCTCTCTATGGCGCTCTCCGCCTCGACGCGCAGCCGGTCCGAGCCGATGCCGGAAAGGCCGATGAGATAGACGGTCACCGCGACCAGCAGCATGAACGCGACCAGGCCGGCAAACAGGCGTGAAAGGATGCGAACGCCGCGGCCGATGGCAGCCTGACCGAGAGGCGGGACGCGGCACGCGGACGGCAAAGCCCCCAGGTCGGTAATCTCGTCCCGCCTGAACCTGATCTTCTCGTGCTGCGGTTGCTCCTGATCCACGCAATCTTCCGTTGTACGAATTCGCTCGTGGACGAATCCCCGCTCGACACTATATCGGTGTGGCTTCGCGCGTAACCTCAAACAAGGGCATCGATATGGCCGACCTCGACGTAGGCGATCCCGCGCCGCAATTCGACCTGCCGCGGGACGGCGGCGGATCGCTCAGCCTGGCGGCATCCGCCGGCAAGCCGGTGGTGCTCTATTTCTATCCACAGGACGACACGACAAGCTGCACGCAAGAGGCGATCAGCTTCTCACAACTGAAGCCGGAATTCGAGAAGGCCGGCGCCGTCGTCATTGGCCTGTCGCCCGACAGCGCCAAGAAACACGACAAGTTCAAGTCGAAATACGATCTCACCATCGATCTTGCCGCCGACGAGGAGCGCAAGGTGATCGAGGCCTACCATCTGTGGGTCGAGAAATCGATGTATGGCCGCAAATACATGGGTGTCGAGCGCGCGACGTTCCTGATCGGACGCGACGGACGGATCGCCAGGATTTGGCGCAAGGTCCGCGTCAAGGGCCATGCCGAGGCCGTGCTGGAAGCCGTTCGCGCGCTCTGAGCGCCGCCAAAGCCCACCAAAGCAATCGACAATTGTGGACGCTACTCGTCAGGGGCCTCAGCCTTCGGCTGCCGCCGTGTGCTCCAGGATTTCGAAGCATGGCTCACTTGATCGGCCAGCGCGGCAAGATGGCCACGCAAGCCGCGCGCGCCCATCATCGACGACAGCGTGACCGATTGCGTGGCGAAGCGCCGCTTGAAATCCTCGCCGCCGCAGAGAAAATCAATCGTGGCAAGGCCACGGTCGAACGACCACTGGATATAGTCCATCATCAGCACCATACCCGGCGAGGCGCGCTCGTATTCGGGATCATAGGTGGTGACGAAAGCCATCATCGTGCCGCGCTGCTCGAAATTGATCGAGACGGCGACGATCTTGTCGTCAAGCTCCAGCACGAAGATGCGCAACAGCCCGAGGTCGGCCAGCACCGAAATAAGCGCGGCGAGAACGGGCGAGCCCTTGTCGAACAGATCCGAGGCGCGGCCATGGCGAGCGAGCCAGAGGCGCTTCAACGTCGCGACCCGCTCGAGCACCGGTTCGCGCGGCTCATCCGGATCCAGCAGCCGGAAACGCAATGCGCCGCTTTCTTCCATGAACTTGCGGCCACGACGATAGTTCTGCCGGCCCTTCTTGGACAACGTCTCGAACCATTCCGCCCCACGCTGCCAGGAGCCGCCGACACGATAGCTGATTTCAGTGCGGTGGTTGGGCCGAAGCGCCTTGCCATGGGCCGGTTCCAGCAGGGCATGAACACCGGCATCCGGCAGCAGACGGTTGAGATAGATCAGGTCGAAGCCGCCCTGGTCAAAAACATGCTGCCAGAGGCGGGAGATCGCCCGCGGGTCGCTGTCAGGTGCAACCAGCGCGTCGCCATAGTCACTGTGATCCTTCGCTGCCCATTCGAGTATGCGGATGCCGGAGCGCCTGAAGGTCGCGAGCGCTATCACGCCGTCGAGCCGGTCGCCGTTCCAGGCAAGCCCAATCCTGAGCGCGCGCCGTTCCTGATGCGGGGTGGTTCGCCACCAGGCCGCGATCCAGTCCGGGTGCTGGAAGACAAGCCCGCCGGCCCGCTGCCAGAGCGCGCTCCAGGCCGGTGCGATCTCGGCCAGGCGCACCGCCGATGTCACGATTTCGAAGGTGCGTGTCCGCGGGATGGCGAGCACAACGGGAGCGTTCATGGCCGTGTCCCTTCCGAGGATCGCGAGGTGCGTGAGCGTGACTTTCCGGGCCGGATGCGCCTGGCGATATGCCCCCACATCCGCTTCAACGGCATGACGTAAAGGCCGGCGAGAGACTGGTAGTCACGCACATCGCGGTCAACCAGCCCGAACTTGAAGTCCTCGTCGGGCCTCGGCACACACAATGTCCCAAAGAGCCGGTCCCAGAACGAGAAGAGCAGCCCGAAGTTCTTGTCGTAGTGGCGCGGATCGGTGCTGTGATGCAACTGGTGCCAATGAGGACACAGGATCAAATTGTTGAGCGGGCCGAACGAGATCTTGAAATGCGTGTGCCTGACGAAATCCATCATCAGGATGTTGCGCATGACATAGACGTTGACGCCAAAAACGGTCAGTTCGACAAGGTTCAGCGAAATCAGCGACCAGATGCCGAAGCAGAGCCCCACGATGAGGCCGTCCCAGGCCCGGTTCATCAACTCGTCGAGCGGATGGACCCGGTCCTTGGTGATCCCGACCATCACCTCGGCCGAGTGATGCACCTTGTGCAGTTCCCAAAGCAGCGGATAGCGATGCTGGGCGACGTGATAGAGATAATAGGAAATGTCGTAGGCAAGCAGCATGCTGACGGTGAAGATCAGCACCGTCACCGGCCCTGCCGGCCCCTCGATCAGAGGCGGCTGGAACTGGAACAGTGTGGAAAACAGCCAGTTGGTCCCGTAGCCCACCGCCGTGACGAAGACGATTCCGGCGGGCAGCATCAGGAAGGGCATCAGGGCCTTCTTCGTGACCCAGAACAGCAGGTCGGCCTTCGCGGACGGATGGGTGATGACCTCATGCGGGATGACGAACTCGAAAAACTCCTTCCAGCTCTTCTCCTCGACCGTGCGCCAATAGGCCACGAGGGCGCTGACAAAGGCCGTCAGCAGCAAAAGCCCGGTCGCCAGCAGACTGGTGCCCGAAATCTTGTCGAGGATCTTGCCAACCAGATCGTCCAGCATTCCTACCGCCACGGTGAATCCCAAATACCAACACGCCTTTACTCGAAAAGCGTCAACTAAATGCAATCGAAGACAGTTAAGAAACCCGAGCCTTGCTCTGCGAGCTACTGGATGCTCCCGACGGAACATGAGTGTTCATCGCCAACGATTCCGCGGCATAGGGTCCGCGTCCTGGAGATTTTCGCGCAACCTCGTGCCCGCGCTGCGTGCATTCGGCGCCGCGCGGCCGATAGGGCAATCCTTTGTTAACCCTAATAATGTGTAATCAAGCTCTCGTGGTGTCGTAAACGAAAGCTTGGTCCCGTGAACGCAACCGGTCAGTCCGCAGTCTTCGGCAGGCGCAAGGAACCACATACGGTCATCATCGCCCGAGGCAACGAGATCAGGCACTTCACGGTCCGCCCCTGGCTGGCGGCATTCATCGGTTCAGCACTCGCCGCCATTGCCATCGGCTACCTCCTGGCCACATCCTATCTCGTGCTGCGCGATGACCTGATCGGCGCCACCACCGCACGCCAGGCGCGGATGCAGCAGGCGTACGAGGACCGCATTTCGGCGCTTCGAGCCCAGGTCGACCGCATCACCAGCAGGCAGCTGCTCGACCAGCAATTGATGGAAACCAAGGTCAGCGAACTGCTTCAGCGCCAGACGCAGCTCAGTCAGCGGCATGGCCGTCTCGGCCCGCTGCTCCAACGCGCCGAAAACGACGCCGGAACGGTACCCGCCGACGATCCAGCCGCGGCCGCCAAGACGGACAAGCGCGCCGAGGTGACCGGCAGCATCAACCAGCCCGCGCAGACCTACGCGGTTGCCAGCCTGGGCGCCGACCTCGGCACCGCCGACACCAGGCCCTTCTCCTTGTGGTCGACCCGCACCGATCCGCTACCCACCGATTCAGCGGCAGATCGTGCCGACAAGCTGTTCGTCTCGATCAACCAGTCGCTGAAATCCATCGAGAATGAGCAGCTCAGCCGCATCAGCACGCTCGCGGACAATGCCTACAAAAGCGCGGATGCCATCCAGCAGGCGCTGCAGGCAGCCGGACTGCCGGTCGACAGTGATTTCGGCAAGAACGAAAGCGATGTCGGCGGACCGTTGATCCCGCTCAACTCGTCGATGATCTTCGACAGCAAGGTCAAGGAGCTGGACGAGGCGCTGGACACGCTCGACCAGCTGAAAAAGGAAGCGCGCCGGCTGCCACTTGCCAATCCCGCCCCCGGCCACTCCGTCACCAGCCCGTTCGGTGTGCGCACCGATCCCCTTCTCGGCACGGCCGCGCTGCATTCGGGCATGGATTTCAGGGCGCCCATCGGCATGGCGGCGCGGGTGACAGCGCCCGGCGTCGTCACCAAGGCCGGCTGGAATGGCGGCTATGGCCGTATGGTCGAGATCGACCATGGCAATGGTTTTGCCACGCGCTACGGACATCTCAGCGAGATCGACGTGACGGTAGGCGAAAAAGTCGACGCCGGCGCCATCATCGGCAAGACCGGCAGCAGCGGACGCTCGACTGGCCCGCATCTTCACTATGAAGTGCGGCACAATGGCGAGGCGATCGATCCGCTACGCTTTCTGACCGTCGGAAGGAAAGTCGCGCAGTATCTCTGACAAGGGCAACCGCTCGCCCGCCAGCTGAATCCCGAGCCACCGGCCGAGCGACGCCTCTCCCTCACCAGGCAGTCTCCCGCCTCATCGCTGATCCACCGAGGATGAGACACCACGGATCTTCAGTTCCGTCCGCGCTCCGATTATTTTTGAATTCCATTTGACTGAATAAATATTTGATGCGAACCTTACGTCACGTGAGGGCGCAAGGCATGGCATTGCGGGGGACCAATCAGGAGTTCGGGCGGCCGTACAACCGGCGCATCGTGCTGGAGTCCATCCGCCGTCATGGCCCGATCGCACGTAGCGACATCGCCAGGCATGTCGGGCTCACCGTCCAGACCGTGTCGACCATCGTTCGCGAACTGGAGGAACAGGGCTACATCCTTTCCGTACGCGAAGAGCCGAAGGGCCGTGGCCTGCCACCCGCGACGCTGCGCATCAACCCGGAAGGCGGCTATGCCGTCGGCATCCACCTGACGCCGCTTGGAATAGACGCCGCACTGATCAATCTCAGCGGCGACGTTATCGAGAGTTCACGCCGCGAGGCCCCCAACGCGGCGCCTGATCATGCGTTCGACCAGATTGGCGCCATGGTTCGCGACCTGACGGGCAAGCGGCCCGGCGGCCGCGTCATCGGCATCGGCATGGCGCTTCCCGGTCCGTTCGACGTGGACTCCATGAGCTTTGTCGGCCCGACCACGATGACCGGGTGGAAGCACGTGGCGCTGCGTGAACGGCTGACGGCCGCGACGGGATTGCCGGCGTTCTTCGAGAGCGACATGGCCGCCGCCGCGATGGGCGAGAGGCTTTATGGCATCGGAGCCCGCCATTCCGATTATTACTATCTCTATTTCGGCGTTGGGCTCGGCGGCGCCATGATGCATGACGGCAGCGTTCTGCGCGGCGCCTGGGGCAATGCGGGCGAGATCGGCCACATTCCCGTGGTCCCTGATGGCGAGCTCTGCCCCTGCGGCAACCGCGGCTGCCTCGAGCGCTACCTCTCGCTCGAAGCGCGGGGCCGCCGGGCCGGCGGCGACGCCGATTGGGTGGCGCAGGTCGGCCCGATCTTCCGCAATGCCATCGCCATCATCGAGAACCTTTTCGACCCAGAGACGGTCGTGCTCGGCGGCCTGGCGGCGTCGGAGTTGCTCGAACGCCTGGCGGACGCGGCCGAACCGCTGCACAATTCGGTTTCGGCTCGCGCTGATCGCAAGACGCCGCGTGTCATCGTCGCCAGCGGCGGCCAGCATGCCGTGCTGCGCGGCGCGGCGGCCCTCGCCGTCTCAGGGGTGTTGTCGCCGCGCTTCGGCCAGATGTTCGCCGCCGGACGCGAGCGCGGCCGCGACATCCTTTCGGCCAGGGAGATTGCCGCATGAGCGAACCCCTTCTGGTGCTCGACAACGTGACCAAGAACTATGGCGCGATCGAAGCGCTGAAGGGGATCAGCTTTGCCATCGGCAAGGGCGAGGTGGTGGCGCTGCTCGGCGACAACGGCGCCGGCAAGTCGACGTTGGTCAAGATCATTGCGGGCGGTCTCGAACCGACATCCGGCCGCATGCTGTTCGAGGGCAAGGAGTTCCTGGCCCGTTCGCCGGCGGAAGCCAAGGCGGCCGGCATCGAGACCGTCTACCAGGACCTGTCGCTCTGCACCAATGTCGACGTGGTGGCCAATTTCTTCATGGGCCGCGAGATCACGAGGAAGGTGCTCGGCATTCCCGTGCTCGACGAACGCGCCATGGAGGCTGTCGTCGGCAAGGCGCTGGCCAGCGCCGGTACCCGCATTCCTTCACTGCGCACCAATGTCGAGCACCTCTCGGGCGGCCAGCGCCAGGCCATCGAGCTCAACCGCTTTGTCCACTGGGGCGGCAAACTCGTGCTGCTCGACGAACCGTTCGCCGCACTTGGCGTCGAACAGACGCGGCGCGGTCTCGACATGATCCGCCAAGTGGCGAGCCAGGGTATCGGCGTCGTCATCATAACCCACATCATGCAGCAGGCTTTTCAGGTCGCCGACCGGATCGTGGTGATCCGGCAAGGCGTCGTGGCGGGCGATGTCGCACGCAACAAGACAAGTCCCGATGCGGTGATCAACATGATCACCGGGGAGACGCTTGCCGGTGCCGGACCGGCGGGCTGAGGGACAAAGAGGGGTCCGGCTTAACAGGGAGCCAACGACATGAAGCGAATACTTCTTGCTGTCTTCGGTATCCTGGCACTGGCCTTTGCCACGCTCACGCCGGCATTCGCCCAGTCCAAGGGTATTGTCTACTACTTGGTGCCGACATTGCTCGACGAGTTCCAAACCGGATCGGTGAGCGCGCTGGAGCTGTTCCTGAAACAGACCGGCTACGAGATGAAGACGCTGAACGCCGACAACAAGACCGACGCGCAGCAATCGCAGATGAACGACGTGATCGCGCTGAAGCCGGCGGCGATCATCCTGGCCGCCGTCGATTTCAATGCGCTGAAACCATCGATCGAGGCCGCCCGCGCCGCCGGCATTCCGGTGGTCGAATTCGATCGCCAGATCACGTCGACACCGTCCGATTTCACGTCGGTCGCGGGTACCGTCGAGATCGGCTATGTCGCCGCCGATCAGGCCGAAAAGCTTCTGAAAGCCAAGAACGGCTCGGTGAAGGGCAAGGTCCTTCAGGTGCTTGGCGACCCCGGCGATCCTTACACGCTCGACATCCAGAAGGGTTTTGAAGAGAAGATGAAGGCGTTCCCGGACGTCAAGATCATCTCGCTGCCGGCCATGCAATGGGAGGCCAGCAATGCCGGCACCATCGTTGCCGACCAGATGCTGGCCAATCCCGACATCGACCTGATCTTCAGCCATGCCGCGCACCTGTCGGTCGCCGCCGTCGCTTCGCTAGAGGCCGCCGGCAAGAAGCCGGGCGACGTGATGCTGATGAGCTCGAACGGCGCGCCGGTCGGCCTCGACCTGATCCGCAAGGGCTGGCTCAATGTCGAAGTAGAGCAGCCGCTTTACGCACAGGCCGCGGCCGTCGCCATGTTCATGGACAAGGTCGTGAAGAAGCAAGAGATCAAGCCCGGCGAATACGACGTGCTTGGCCTGAAATCGACCGTCACCAAGGAAGCGTGGGGCCCGAACATCAAGATTCCGGGTGCCGCCATCACCAAGGAGAACGTCGACAACCCGGCCTTCTGGGGCAACCAGAAGCCGCCGACCGATACGGTCAAGTCGGTCGAATAGGCATGTCGCCTGAACGCTCCGGGCCATACCCGGCCCGGAGCCCATCCCTGCCCGCATGAAACGAGACGCAGACAATTCGCTGCGGCCTTGATTGCGCACGCCAACCGGATCGACACATGAACCCTCGCACGCGTCACGCCCTGGAGTTCGTCCTCGACAACCTCGTCTGGTTCATGCTGCTCCTTGTCCTGGTCGTCTTCTCGCTGTTCATCCCGAACTATTTCCAACTCGGCATCTTCGCCAACATCATCGAGGCGTCGAGCGTGCTCGGCGTCATGTCGATCGGCCTGGCGCTGGTCATCATTGCCGGCCACATGGACCTGTCTGTCGAATCCGTCGCCGCACTCAGCGCCATGGCGGTGGGCATCCTGTTTTGCGCCTCGGGCATCGGCCTCGGTGTCCAATTGCACCCGGAATGGCTGATGGTTCCGGTCTCGCTGCTGCTGGCGCTGGCCGTCGGCGGCCTCATCGGCGCCTTCAACGGCTATCTTGTGGTCAAGGTCAAGATGAGCGCCTTCATCATCACGCTCGCCTCCTACATCTGGGTACGCGGCCTCGTGCTGGTCATTTCGGGCGGCCGCTCGGCACAGGATCTGGCACCCGCCATCCGCTGGTTCGGCATACAGCGCCTGATCGGCCTGCCGCTTACCGCCTGGATCGCGGTGGCCTGTTTCGTGGTCTTCTCGCTGATCATGGCCAAGACGCCGTTCGGCAGGCACCTGGTGATGATCGGCGGCAATGAAACCGCGACCTTCCGCGCCGGCATCCGGGTGAACCGCAACCTGATCATCGCCTTCGTGCTCGCCGGTGCCATCGCAGGGCTCGCCGGCTGGCTGCTGGCGATCCGCACCTCCGGCGCCACCGCCAATCTTGGCGTCGGCCTGCTGTTCAATGCCTTTGCGGCCGTGGTTATCGGCGGCGTCAGCCTGAAGGGCGGCGTCGGCACCTTGCCCGGCGTCTATGCCGGCGTGCTCCTGCTCTCGGCCATCAACACGGCGATCAACCTGATGGGCCTGCCCGCCAATTTCACCCAGGTCATCCACGGCCTGCTGGTTCTGGCCGCGGTGCTGCTCGACGCATTCAAGCAAACCATTCGCCAAAGACTGGCGTGAGAGGGCGTGAGGCGAGGATTGGCATGACAGGACGACTGAAAGACAAGGTGGCGTTGATCATCGGCGGCGCGCGCGGCATCGGCAAGGGCATCGCGCTGCGCTTTGCGGAAGAAGGCGCACGGCTCGTGCTGGCCGACAGCGAGGCGGAGGCGGGGCAAGCAAGTGCGGATGAACTGGGCGTCCCCTTCATCCGCACCGACATCTCGCAAATGAGCGACGCCGAGGCCGCGGTGGCACTTTCGCTGAAACAGCACGGCCGCCTCGACATCATCGTGCAGAATGCCGGCATCTATCCCTGGCAGTTGATCGAAAACACCAGCGCCGACGACTGGGACCGCGTCATGGCCGTCAACCTGCGCGGCACTTTCAATGCCAGCCGCGCCGCCCTCGTGCCGATGAAGGCGCAGCGCTCTGGCCGCATGCTCTACACCTCATCGATCACCGGCCCCCACGTCACCAGCCCTGGCCACGGCCATTATTCGGCGACGAAAGCAGGCATTAACGGCTTCATCCGGGCGGCGGCGCTGGAATTCTCCGGCTACGGCATCACCGTCAACGGCGTCGAACCCGGCAATATCCTCACCGAAGCCATCCAACAGCATCGCGGCGCCGCCTATATCAAGAACATGGAGGATTCGATCCCGCTCGGCCGGCTCGGCAGCCCGCGCGACGTCGCCAACGCCTTCCTGTTCCTGGCCTCGGACGACGCCAGCTACATCACCGGCACCACCATTGTCGTCGACGGCGGGCAATTGCTGCCCGAGGGCAAGGATTTCCGGATGGTGCCGCCGTGAGCGGGCAGCCATACGCCAAGAAGCGTGTGCCTGTTGAGTTGCGATTCGGGCTCCAGCGCTTCAGCGAATTCCAAGCGTCCGGCCGGCTTCATGCCCTTACGGATGGCTGAGAGCAGGCAAGGCTTTTGTCTTGCCGGACAATCTCGCGCCTAAGGTCAGGCTATTCGGGAACCAACCCACGAAGGCCTTCATCGCCGTATTAGAGTTGGGGAGGACGGCAATGCGCGCCAACAGTGCGGCGGCATGAATGCGAGTGGCAAATTGCCGGCTCCACGCTCTTGAATAGCGTTTGCCGACGGCGATGCGCGCCGTCCGGTCCCATTGTTCGAACCTTGCCAATTCGCCAGCGAGAAGCCAGCTGGACTGCAGGGCCATGGAGATGCCTTCAGCGATGATGGGATGAGACTCGCCGGCGATGTTGCCGACCCGAAATATGTCGTCGGCAAATCGTGGGCGCATCCCCGGACGTATGGGACCGGCGGCAAGCCATTCACCTTCGAGGCTGGCGTCGCCGATCGTGGAAACCACAGCCGGACACGATGCCAGCATGTGCGCGTGAACGGCTTGGGCCGCGGACATCGCACCGCCCTCTTTGCGCAGCCTGGTCAACACGTCGCGGCGTATGCAGCACGACAGCGATATCCTGTCCTGATCCGCCCACACCATGCCACCATAGCCGCCCGGAAACACCAGGAGCGGCATGAGGTCTCGAGCGAGCGACGCTCCCCTGAAATGGGCCTTGAAGCCAAACAGATCGGATGCCGCGCTGCTCTTCGGGAGATTGGTTGGCAACCTGCCCTGCCCCCAGGAGCCATGCGCCGCAATCACCACCTGCCCGCTAAGACTTGTCTGACCCTCCCTGTTGGCGATCCGGACGATGGCACGATCGCCATTGCTGGCGATCTCCACCGCGCGCCACGGCTGAAAAACGTCGGCTCCGGCATTGCGCGCCGTGTCCAAGAGGATGCCATCCAGAACGTCCCGTCCAAGCGCCCGCCCGAAAGCATTTCCCGCGGCGCGCGGCATGCCCGCTATGATGCCAGGGCCCGACGCGAACAAGCCAACCCGCTTGACTTCCGGCCCTGCCTTGGCACGAACCGCCACGCCCGCCTCCAGACGGTCCAACAGCTCCAGATTGACCGCCGACATGAATTCGCCGCAGACCTTGCGGCGTGGAAACTCGCTTGCTTCGATGATGGCCACAGAACGACCTTGGCCGCGCAAGGCCAATGCTGCCGACGAGCCGCTTGGGCCGGCACCTATGACGATGGCATCGTACATCGCGCAAGTCCTTCCTTGGGGAAAACGCGGAAGGCGTGGGTAAACGGGCCAATTCTGCGCTCTTCACACTGCTGCGCGGAACCGAGAGGCCACAAACCGGAAAGTTCCTTGCCAGCGAAACCTGCGCGGACGCTTGCCGCCGCATCGTGCATGGTGACCTGGTTTGCACCGACAAGGCGCAGGAGCGGGCATGCTTTTAAAGCGACAATGTTTCGGCTCGGCTCGGCGGCGAGGAATACCGGCGCCAGACGGCATAGGGCTTCGAACAGGATCTTTAAGGCGGTGTCGGAAAAATGGTGCAGGAACAGATTGGCCGAGACAACGTCGTAGGCGGCACCCCCGGGTTTTGCGATCCAGTCGAAGATATTGTCGGTAACGGTTTCAACCCGCCAGCCCAGAGCCGCGAAATCGGCGCGCCGCCGGTCGGTGACGAGGTCAACCTGGTCGAGCATGACCAGCTCCACGTCGATCCACTTCGTGGCGAGGCGCCTTGCAACCGAGAGCATGAATGCACCGTCGCCGGACCCGACTTCCAAGATTCTGATCGAACCCTCGCGCACGCTGGCCTTCAGGAGGTTGGACATGATCGCATGTTGAAACATCAGCGAATTTATCCAAATCAGATCACGTCGGGAGCCAATCGCCCTGGGATCGTCGGGAGGCAAATGATCGAGCAGTTCCGGCTGGATAAGACGGCTGTCGAGACCGGTGGCCATGTCAGGCACGGCCGGCCGTGTGGAACATCATCGTCTCGGCCGTGAGGCCGGGGCCAAATGCCATTGCACAGCCCACGTCATCATCCGTGAACCCGCGAAGCATCCGCTCCAGCACGAACATGACTGTGGCGGAAGACATGTTTCCGTTTTCGCGAAGCACATCGCGCGACGGCAACAGCGCATCGGGAGGAAGATCCAGCGCGCGCTCCACGGCGTCGAGAATGGAACGCCCACCCGGGTGAACAGCCCAAAGGTCGATGTTGGCGGCGATCCTGTTTCCCAAGATGGCGCCGATCCCTTTGCCAAGCGCATTCTGGATTGCAGCAGGAATTTGCCCCGACAGAACCATGTCGAAACCGTCGTCGTGCAAGCTCCAGCTCATCAAGTCGCGGGCGTCGGCGTCCACGATCGCGTGAAAACTGTCCAGGCCGATGCCGAACGGGCGGGAGGTCACCGACGCGGCCGCGCAGCCATCGCCCCAGAGCGAGAAAGACAGCAGTTTTTCGAGATCGGCCGTCTCCTTGAGATGGAGCGTACAGAGTTCGATGCAGACGATCACAACGTGGGCCGAAGGTTCCGACAGGACGATGTGCCGCGCCAGTTTGAGCGCATTGATTGCCGCATAACATCCCATGAAGCCGATGATCGTGCGCTCCACGGTGGTGGGCAGATTGCATCGGGCGATTATGTCCAGATCGATGCCGGGGGCGGAGAAGCCCGTACAGGTGGTGACAATCAGATGCGTGACACCTTTCCTGTCTTCGCCCTCCAGGAGTCGCTCCAATGCTCGCTCGGCCAGCGCGGGCGCGGCAGTGGAATACATTTCCATGCGTTTGGCCGTACCCGGAAACGCACCGCGCTTGAAAACACCCGCCAGGTCGACGCTCAGCCCCTCAGGATCACCAGCGGGTGCGAAGCAGGAATAGCGATGTTCGATGCCGCCCTTGTCGGCCATGCGATTGAAAATTGCGCGGCGGCGGGGATCTGCCAACTGGGAGCCCGCAAATTGAAGGAAGAATTCGTGAACGCCGTGATCAGGGACGGCCGTGGCAATTCGGTTAATGAAAGCTTGAACGGGCATTTTCCCTTGACCTGCAGCCACAAACCCGCGGTCGCGAGCCGAGAGGCCCAGTTGCCCCCGGCGGGAGCTGTAGCTCCACGGCAATGGCTATCTCTATTGAGATAAACGCCCGAGGCCTAAAAAACTTCCTGCGAAAATGCCGCTCACCCGTGAAAAAGCAATGCACCGCCCGCACGAAGGACAACAGGTGAGCTATTGCCCGTTGTCGACGTGGCGATTTCGTGGCGCCCGCAACCGGAAAACATCAACTGGGGGAAAGATATGGTGGGCGATGACGGGCTCGAACCGCCGACATCTTCGGTGTAAACGAAGCGCTCTACCAACTGAGCTAATCGCCCGCTCCGGGCCGGACCTTTAAGCGGTCGGGACTTGCTTCGCAAGGCCAAATGAGCGCGAGGCGCCCTGTTCGCAGGCCGGATTTGCGAACAAAATGCCGGCTGTCAAAAAACCTTCTCCTGTTTGGCGTTATGATGGTTTGGTGCGCTTGACACCCGGTAGCGAACCCCTTATCCAGCGCCCCAACGACGAACACGGCTGACACGTGCTCGTCAATGCGCGGGTGTAGCTCAGTTGGTTAGAGTGCCGGCCTGTCACGCCGGAGGTCGCGGGTTCGAGCCCCGTCACTCGCGCCATTTCTCTCAAGGGACACAAACCCTTGGCTTAGTAGAAATGTCGACGTTGTCTGTCAAAGATGCATGTATGGGGATGTGATCCAGAACCTTTCAAATCTGGGTTCAATCTGCCATGCATGGGCTTGCGGCCATGATCGTGGTGCCGGATGAGATTTGCCTCCTGTCAGCTCGGAACGTCGGCTGCCGGCCTGTTTCGGCTCCTGCGTTGACAGATATCTCCCTTGGCCTGACGTTTGCGCCAGGCAAACCGCTTGGGGCTTGCGCTTCCGCCTAAAAAAACGCTTGATTCTCCTCTGAAATATCCTGGCCTGAGATAATCCGGCTACCATAACCATACAGCCTGAACGACCCGGGAGGACTTACAGTGTCTATCGCCTCAACCACCTCGATGAGCACGGTGTTCACGGCCATAAGCCTTGCTGGCCTTACAATGGTTGCTTCCACCATCTTTCCCGCCACTGCTTCGGCTGCTCGGCTTCAGCGATGTGCAAGGGAGGGCGGCATTTGCCGACTGCCATTTCCGGCTGAAGTGGTTTTTGGCGACGGGGGCCGCACTACATCGCGCTTTATCGACCGTGACGCGGTGCCCTGCTCAACCCGCGTTTTTGGCGACCCTGCGCCCGGCCACGAAAAGACGTGCTATATCGTGTTACGCGGTCGTGGCGAAGCCGATGGCGGTTACGATGAGCCTCGCCGCGAGAGATGGGTGGCCTGTGCCGACGAAGGCGAATTCTGCGATTTCTATGGCCGCAAGGTGGTCAGGTATGGCGCGCGCGGCCGGTTCACGCAGGACGTGTTCCGGGATGGCGTCGAATGCGACAATGAATCCTTCGGCGATCCCGCTCCCGATGCCGGGAAGCGTTGCTATATCAAGCAGTAGCTTCTCGACGCCCATCGAACACGAGACATCGGAGGCCGAACAGTCCGGCCTCCGGGGTGGCCTGCGAGCCCCGTGCAATTGCCTCAGCTCTTGGCCAGCAGCGCCTCGACCTCCTGCACTGTCGGCATAGACGGTGCGGTGCCTGGACGGGTCACGGAAATGCCGGCAACGGCGCAGGCGAAGCGTACCGCCTCCAGAGGCTCCACGCCGCGCGAAAGTGCCGCGGCAAGGCCGCCATTGAACGCATCGCCAGCTCCCGTCGTCTCAACCACAGGCCCCGCGCTGATGGCGGAAACATGCTCGGAGCGATCCTTCGTGTGCAGGAGCGCCCCCTTGTCGCCGAGCGTGACGATGACTGTGCCAACGCCCTTTTCCAGCAGCTTGCCGGCGGCGGCGCGCGCTTCATCGACCGAGGAGACTTTCAGCCCGGTCAATTCCTCGGTTTCGGTCTCGTTCGGTGTTAGATAGTCGCAGAGCGTGTAGACGCGGTCGGGAAGCTTTGCCGCCGGTGCCGGATTGAGAATGGTCGTCACCCCTGCCCCGCGCGCGATCTCCAGCGCCCGCAGCGCGGCGTCGATCGGCTGTTCGAGCTGCGTGACGAAAACACCGGCACCACGGATCAGCTCGGCATTGGCTTCGACATCGTCCGGCGTGATCAGCATGGCGGCGCCGGGACTGACGATGATGGCGTTGTTGCCGCTTCCCTCCTCGACGAAGATGTAGGCGGCACCGGTATAGCTGTCCGGCGTATCGATGGCGGCGCTCTTCACGCCGGCATCCTTCCAGGTCCGCTTGGCCATTTCGGCGAAGGCATCGACCCCGAGCCGGGTCAGGAAGGTGACGTCGGCCCCCAACCTGCCGGCCGCCACCGCCTGGTTCGACCCCTTGCCGCCTGGTCCCAGCTTGAAGGAGTTGCCGAGGATCGTTTCGCCCATGCGCGGCTGGCGCTGCGCCCTGTAGGCCGTATCGGCGACGAAGACACCGAGGATGACGATCGGCTTGCCCGAGGCCATGCCGCTACTCCGCATCCGGCGGCACGACGCCCTTGCGGAAGGCAAAGCAGCCATAGAATCGGCGTTCGCCGGTCTGGATGACGCAATAAGCCTGCTTGGCGCGCTCGTAGAAGGCGTAACGCTCGACCGGCACCATCGGCCAGGATTTGCCCTCGGCGGCATCGATCTCCTTCTGCACTTCCTTTTGCACCGCTGGGATCTCGTCGGATTTGCCGACGATCTCCATGCGGGCGGCCGAGTCGTCGACAAACGTGTCCAACGGGTAAAGCGACAGCACCGCCTTCACCACCTGTGCCGCCGAGGCATCGATGCGCAGCACCCGACCGAGCGCCGTCCGGCGCGCGACCGAATCGGACGGGAAGTTGGTGTCGGCGATGATCAGGTCGTCGCCATGTCCCATCGCCCGCAATGCCTGGAGCACGTCGGCGTTGAGCAACGGATCGATCCCTTTGAGCATGATGGTCCTCGTGAAGTGCGTTTGAGATCAGAGACGCTTGCCGGTCTCGGCGTCGAACAGATGGATATGGTCGAGCCTTGGCCGAAGTTTCAGCGTATCGCCGGGCTTGAAGTCATGGCGTTCGCGAAACAGCGCCACCATCTCGCCGTCACCAAAACGCAGGAAGACCAGGGTTTCCGAGCCGGTCGGCTCGACCACGGAAATCTTCGCCGGCACTCCATCGGGATGGATCTCGAGATGCTCGGGGCGCACGCCATAGACGACGGCGCGCCCCTCCTCGACGGCGTTGTTCGGAGCGACCGGGAACAGCGTCCCGGCGATGTCGACGCCGCCCTTGCGCCCGGTACCCTTGAGCAGATTCATCGACGGCGAGCCGATGAAACCGGCAACGAAAAGGTTCGCCGGCCGGTCAAAAAGCTCCAGCGGCGCGCCGACCTGTTCGATGCGGCCGTCGCGCATGACGACGATCTTGTCGGCCATCGTCATGGCTTCGATCTGGTCGTGCGTGACATAGATGGTGGTGGTCTTCAGCCGCTGGTGCAGTTCCTTGATCTCGGTGCGCATCTGCACGCGCAGCTTTGCGTCGAGGTTCGAAAGCGGCTCGTCGAACAGGAATACCTGCGGGTTGCGCACGATGGCCCGCCCCATGGCGACGCGCTGACGCTGGCCGCCGGAAAGCTGGCGCGGATAGCGCTTCAGATAGGGGCTGAGGTCGAGGATGTCGGCGGCGCGCTTGACCCGCTCGGCCACCACGGCCGGGTCGGTTTTCCGCAGCTTGAGGGCGAAGGCCATGTTCTGCTCGACCGTCTTGTGCGGATAGAGCGCATAGTTCTGGAACACCATGGCGATGTCGCGCTTTGCGGGCGGCAGGTGATTGACGACGCGATCGCCGATGGCGATCGTGCCGCCGGAGACGGTCTCGAGCCCCGCCACCATCCTGAGCAGCGTGGACTTGCCGCAACCGGACGGCCCGACAAGCACGACGAACTGGCCATCGGCAATGTCGACGCTGACTTCGTGCAGAACCTTGACGATTCCAAACGCCTTGGCCACATTGCTGATCGCGACTTGAGCCATCGTTCCCCCATCGGCTCCAACTGGCCGTAGGCGCAGAAGCTAACCAACGCGACCGGTCAGGGCAAGTCGGTCCCGTATAGATAAAAACCCGTCCTCGTTGACACGGCGTTTGGTTGTGAGAATAGTGACGAGCGCCAATCCGAACGCCGGTACTCTATCCGAAAAAACGGAACGCGAGGCGACGCAGGTTGGGGTCCTGGTTTCGCTTCTGAACACGGCCAGCGCCCGGCACGATTGGCACTTCGATTCATGACTAACGTTCTGGGAGGAATAGTCCATGCGAGTAGGTCTTTACGACAAACTGGTCCGTGCCGGCGCGACAAGGCGCGACATATTGAAGGGCGCGGCCTCGATGGCCGCGATCGCGGCCGCATCCGGCGCCGGGCTTGGCGCCCTGACGCGCCCGGCTTCCGCCGCAAGCGAACTGCGCTCGAAAATCCTGCAGATCCCCGGGGTTGGCAAAGGCCAGCCGACCGACGCCGACTTCCAGAAGGTCGGCGAGCTTTGCCTCGAGGCGACCAAGGCCAATGTCAAGGAAGGCGAGTTCGCCGGCGTCGAGCTCACCTTCATGGGCCTCAACAACCAGAACCTGCACAATGTGCTGTTCCGTGGTTTCCTGAAGCCATGGGAGACCTATACCGGCGCCAAGATCAGCTGGATCGATCTGGCGCAGGCCGACTACAACGCCCGGCTGCAGCAGTCGATCGCCACCGGCACCGTCGATTTCGACATCATCGAGATGGGCGCGCCGTTCGAGGGCGACGTCTGCGGCAAGGGCCTGACTTCGGAGATGCCCGACTGGGTCAAGAAACAGATCGACTTCGACGATCTCGTCAACTACCTCAAGCCGCCCGTCGGCACCTGGGATGGCAAGCAGTATCGGGTCACCATCGATGGTGACGCGCACAACTTCAACTACCGCACCGACGTGTTTGCAGACGCCGACCTCGCCAAGCAGTGGAAGGATAGCGGAGCGACGAGCGAATGGGGCGTGCCGAAGACCTGGCAAGAGGTTCAGGCCGTGACCAAGTTCCTCAAGGGCAAGAAGTTCAAGGGCCAGGATGTCTATGGCTATCTCGACGCGCCCAAGCCCTGGGGCGGTTTCGGCTTCTACTTCCTCGGCAGCCGCGCCACCGCCTACGCCAAGCATCCCGACGACAAGGCCTGGCTGTTCGACGCCGACACGATGAAGCCGCGCGTCAACAATCCGGCCTGGGTACGCGCCATCCAGGACGTCATCGATGCCCTGCCGTCGGAACCCGCCGACCAGATCAATGCCGATCCGAACACCACCGCCTTCCAGCAGTTCCTGGCCGGCACCGGCTCGATGATCCCCTGGTGGGGCGACGTCGGCTCGAACGTCAAGACCAACGATAGCTCGGTTATCGGCGACGTCACCGGCTTCTCGATCCTGCCGGGCTCCGACGACGTCTACAACTCCAAGACCGGCAAGTGGGAGAAGCTCGCCAGCGGCCCGAACTATTCGCCCAACTGCGCCTATCTCGGCTGGGGCGTCTATGTCATGGCCCGCGTCGATAGCGACGAGAAGAAGAAGAAGGCGGCATGGTCGGCGGCCGCCCATCTCGGCGGCAAGGACCTGTCGATCTGGACGGCGATGTATCCGTCGGGCTTCCAGCCCTATCGCAACTCCCATTTCGACATTCCCGAATGGGTGGCGGCCGGCTACGACGAGGCTTTCATCACCTCGTACCTGAAGTCGGAAGGCGACAGCTACAACCATCCCAACGCGGCAATCGAGCCGCGCATCCCCGGCATCTTCCAGTACTACAGCGCCGCCGAGGATATCCTGGCCAACACCTTCGCCGGCAAGATGAAGGCGCAGGAAGGCGCCGACGCCATCGCAGCCGCCTGGGAGAAGCTCACCGACCAGATCGGCCGTGACAAGCAGGTCAAGCTCTACAAGGCCTCGCTCGGCATGTAAGCTGCCCTTTGAACCGTGGTCCGGCGGCAACGCCGGACCACAGCCTTCCCTTCCAAACGGGCGAGATTTGTGGCTGACCAGACTTCGACCGCGACCCGGTGGCCGGCAGACGCCGCCCCCCATGATCTGATCCCGCCAGGCCGCCGGCGTTTGGGCTGGGCGCTGATGGCGATTGCCACGCTCGGCCTGCTGGCAACGATCGTGCTGCAGATCCTCTACAAGACCGAGGTCGATACGATCGGCTTCGAGACATGGCGGCCCGTGGTCTACGCCTATGTGCTGTGGGGCGTGGCGATCGGCATCGGCCAGGTTCTGACACGCGGCGAGGACGGCCAGCGCGCGCTGTTCCTGCTGCCCGCTCTTTTGTTCACCATCGCCATGGTGATCTTCCCGACGCTGTTCGGCTTCTACATCGCGCTCACCGACTGGAATCTCAGCTCCTTTAGCGGTCGCAGGTTCAACGGGCTCGACAATTTCTGGCAGATGCTCGCCGATCCCTACTACCGCAACGCCTTGTTCAACATGGTCCTCTACGTGCTGGCGGTGCTGGTCGAATATGTCGTGGCCTTTGGCCTGGCGCTGCTGCTCAACGCGCAGATCCGTGCCCGAAAATTCTTCCGGGTGGTGTTCCTGATGCCGCTGATGCTGTCGCCCGTCGCGGTGTCGTGGATGATCGGCAAGTCGCTGATGGAATATCGCTTTGGACCGGCAGCGACGCTGGCGCGCCATCTCGGCTGGGAAGACCCGGCCTTCTTCTCGAACCCGATCACCGCGCGCATCTCGATCATGCTGCTGGACGCCTGGACCTTCATTCCATTCATGATGATCATGCTGCTGGCGGGGCTGCAGGCGATGTCGCGCGAGGTGCTGGAGGCGGCACGTGTCGATGGCGCCACGGCCTGGCAGACCTTCTGGCAGGTCACTTTCCCACTGATGCTGCCGGTGTCGGTAACGGCGGTGATCCTGCGCATCATCTTCAAGCTGAAGCTTGCCGACATCATCATCACGGTCACCTCGGGCGGTCCGGGCGGCGCCACCGATTCGGTGTCGAGCTTCATCTACCGCGAGTACCGCGACCGCTCGAATGTCGGCTACGGCACCATGCTGGCGATGGCCTATCTCGTCATCATCGTAGTGTTCGTGACCTGGCTGTTGAAATTCGCCAGCCGTTTCGTGCGCAATGTGAATTAGGGCAAGATGAGCGTTCAGACCACCGACTACGTCGCATCCGAAATCCGCTCGCCGGCGAGCTTCGTCGCCAGCCGCGTCTTCATTTACGGCGCGCTCGCCTGCTGGGGCTTCATCTGCCTGTTTCCGATTTATTGGACCATCACCACATCGTTCAAGACGGCGGTGGATGTCACCCAGGGCCACCTGATCCCGTTTGTCGACTTCCAGCCGGATTGGAAAGGCTGGCGATCGCTTGGCCTGTCGCCGGACTCGATCTTCCAGACATCGACCGTGCGCGACGAGTTCCTCAAGCGCTTCATGAATTCGGTCATCACCTCGGTTGGGGCGTCGAGCCTGGCGATCATTATCGGCAGCCTCGCCGCCTATGGCCTGACCCGCTATCGCTACCATTTCGCCTGGTTCAAGAACGAGGACATCTCCTTCTTCTTCCTGTCGCAGTTGATCCTGCCGCCGGTGGTGCTGGCCTTGCCGTTCCTGGTGCTCTACCGCGAAGTCGGGCTGCTCGATACGCGTATCGGGCTGATCCTGCTCTACACGCTGATGGTGCTGCCGATCGTCATCTGGATCATGCGTGACCAGTTCAATTCCATCCCCGTCGAGCTGGAGGAAGCAGCCCTCGTCGACGGCCTGTCGATCTGGGGCGCCTTTTTCCGCATCGTCATGCCGATCGCGCTGCCAGGCATGGTGGCAGCCTTCATCCTGGCGATGGTGCTGTGCTGGAACGAGTATTTCTTCGCCGCCCTTTTGACCTCGACGGACGCCAAGACAATCCCGGTCATGGTTGCCAGCCAGACGGGCTCGCAAGGCATCAACTGGTGGTCGATGGCCGCCCTTGCCACCGCCGCCATCGCGCCGCTTGCCGTCATCGGCATCGCGCTGGAGCGCTACCTGATCATGGGCATGACGGCTGGTGCGGTGAAGTAGCGTTTTTTCCTTCTCCCACAGGGGGACAAGGAAGAACCCGCGTTAGCGCCTCAGGATCGCCCTGAGGTGATCCATGATCATGGCGACACCCTTTTGCCCCAACTCCACTGACGCCTCCTTGGCACTCGCCGTATACCAGCCCGTATTGTCCTCGAAACGCGCGGCATCCACCCCCTCCGAACATAGCGCCAGCATCAGCGATGTCTCGCCGATGCCGGCATGGTCGAAAGGATATTTGCCGTTCATCGCGGCCGGCATCAGCGGATGCACCTGCACCCAGTTGAAGAAATTCTCGCCCGCGGCATGTCCGGCATAGTAGTCGGCCATGGTGTCGGAGCCCCACCAGCCCTCGCCGCGCTGCTTCTCGAGAAAGCGGAAGATCGCCTGTCTGCCGGCGGTCTTGAAAGCGAGATCGGTCGGCATGCCGGCAGCGAAATTCTCGGTCTGGTGATGAATGATGGCGTGGATGTTGCGAAAGCCGATACGCAGCAGGCTGTAGAACAGCTCCTCGCCGAACGGCGCCAGTTGATTGCCGCCGACCTGCACCGAGCCGCTGCCTTCCGGCGGCACCACGGCATAGCTCGCCGCGCCATAGTAGAAGGGCGGCAGGATGACGATGTCGCTCTCCTTTTCGAACAGCTCCAGCGTCTTGATGACGGCCAGTGTGTCCATGCCAACAGCCATGTGCTCGCCATGATATTCCAACACGCCGAGCGGCAGTGCGACCGGCCAATTCTGCGCGATCGCCTTGCGGATCTGGTGCGGCAGCATCAGTTCATAGCGCATGATCTATTCCATGTTGGTGTGGCGGGCGCGCATGGCTTCAGGCGAGGCCGCGGTCAATTCCCTGAGTTTCAGCACCATGATCTCGAATAGCAGGAACAACGCACCCTCGAAAACCGAGCCCATCGGCAGCACCGACGTCTTTTGCGATCCCTGGTCGTTGGCCATGGTCTGCGCCGGCACCAGCAACGTCAGATCGGCCAGGCTTGCGGCGCTGCCGCCCGCCTGGGCGGTCACGAGTAGGACGGTCGCGCCTGCCTCACGCGCGATGCGCATCAGGGTGAGTACGGTCGAGGTTTCGCCGGGCCCGGAACTGACAAGGAAGACGTCGCCCTGCCCTACCGGCGGCGTGGTCATGTCGCCGACGGCCGAAACCGGCAGGCCCAGATGATAGAGCCGCATGGCGAAGCCCTTCACCTGCAAGGCCTCGCGGCCGCAGCCATAGACGACGATCTGCCTGGCACCAACCAGCATCCCGCAGGCGGCGTCGATCCGGTCGCCATCGACGCGCGCCAACACCGCGCCAAGCTCGTCGAGCGCGGTCTTGAACATCTGCGAGCCGGAGTTGTTCACGGCGGCGCCACCGCCGTGCCGGCAATCGAAGATGATTGGCAATTCCCGATCACGCTTTTCCCCGGAACAGCTTGATTTCGTTCATGCTAGCAACCGCGAAAATGCGTGTCCAACGCTCAGCGGCGCTTTTGCCGAGCCACGAGCATGATAGTGTCATGTCAGACAAATCAGCAAGGCAAACGGGCAGGATATGAAGACACGGAATTTCGACCGCATCGGCAATGGCGGCATCACCTTCACGGAGTTGGGCTTCGGCACGGCGCCGCTCGGCAATCTTTACCGCGCGGTCTCCGACGAGGACGCCAATGCGACGCTGGAGGCCGCCTGGGCGACCGGCTGCCGCTACTATGACACCGCGCCCCTCTATGGGCTCGGCCTGTCGGAAACGCGCCTTAACCCGTTCCTGCGCTCCAGGAAGCGCGACGACTATGTGCTGTCGAGCAAGGTCGGCCGCATCATGCGCGCCTGCCCGCCCGAGGAGCGCACCGGCATCGGCAAGTTCTTCGACACGCCGTCGCGCAAGGAGGTCTACGATTACAGCTATGACGGTGTCATGCGCTCGTTCGAGGCCTCGCTGGAGCGGCTGGGCGTCGACCGCATCGACATCCTGTTCGTGCACGATGTCGACATCTTCACCCATGGCAGCAAGGAGGCATCCGACCAGCGCATCGATGAGTTCATGCGCTCGGGCTATTATGGCCTGCTCGCCTTGCGCGACCAGGGCGTCATCAAGGCATTCGGCGGCGGCATCAACGAGTGGCAGGTTGCGCAGGCCCTGGCCGAGCGCGGCGATTTCGACCTGTTCCTGCTTGCCGGGCGCTATACGCTGCTGGAACAGGAGGCGCTGACGTCTTTCCTGCCGCTTTGCCAAAAACGCGGCATCGGCATCGTTCTCGGCGGCCCCTACAATTCCGGCATCCTGGCGACCGGACCGAAGCCCGGCGCCTATTACAACTATTCCGAAGCGCCGCAGGATGTCATCGACCAGGTGACGCGCATCGAGGCCGTCTGCAAACGCCACGGTATCAGGCTGATCGAAGCCGCCCTGCAGTTCCCGCTGTTGCACCCTTCGGTGGTTTCAGTCATCCCTGGCGGTCAGCGCCCGGGCGAAGTCGAGAGCAATCGGTCGCTGCTGGATGCGAAAGTCCCCGCAGCGCTCTGGGCCGATCTCAAGCAAGAGGGCCTGATGCGCGCCGACGCCCCGACAGTTTGAGGAGCTTCCGATCGGGAGATACGTGTCCAAAAATGAAAAGCCGGGCAAGCCCGGCTTTTCTGGTTTTTTGAAATAAAACGCGCTTAGTTGACGGCGTCCTTGAGGCCTTTGCCGGCCGAGAACTTCGGCACGGTGCGCGCCGGGATCTTCACTTCGGCGCCGGTCTGGGGGTTGCGGCCGGTGGACGCAGCGCGCTTTGACACGGTGAAATTGCCAAAGCCGACAAGCCGTACATCGCCGCCCTTCTTCAGTTCGCCGGAGATGACAGAAAACACTGCATCGACCGCCGACTGCGCGTCACCCTTCGAAATGCTCGCGGCGTCGGCGACAGCGGACACCAGTTCGTTCTTGTTCATAAAAATTCCCTTCCATGAGAACACCGGAACTTACGACTCATCCGGCAGGAAACGGACTTTAGAAAGAAGCGTTCCCGCAACCAAGTCGAAAAGGCAGGAAAAAAGCGGAAAAAGCCCGGAATTCCGGGGTTTTTCACATGAAAAAGCCGGGCGCGAGGCCCGGCTTTCTGTTTGTGCGCTGCAACCTTAGAAAAAACTAATGCGCAAGCGACTTTCCGGCATCGTCGGCACTATCGGTCGCGGCCGGCGGATTGACCGGTTCGACCCATTCGATCGGCTCCGGCATCCGCACCAGCGCGTGGCGCAACACCTCACCGACGCGTGAAACCGGAATGATTTCCATGCCGTTCTTCACGTTGTCCGGAATCTCCGCCAGGTCCTTGGCGTTGTCTTCCGGGATCAGCACCTTCTTGATGCCGCCGCGCAGTGCGGCGAGCAACTTCTCCTTCAGGCCGCCGATCGGCAAGATGCGGCCGCGAAGCGTTATCTCGCCAGTCATCGCCACATCGGCCCGCACCGGAATACCCGTCAGCACCGACACAATGGCCGTGGCCATGGCCGCGCCCGCGGACGGACCGTCTTTCGGCGTGGCGCCTTCCGGCAAGTGCACGTGGATGTCGCGCTTGTCGAACAGCGGCGGCTCGATACCGAAATCGATGGCGCGCGAACGGACATAGGAGGCCGCCGCCGAAATCGATTCCTTCATCACGTCGCGCAGATTGCCGGTCACCGTCATGCGGCCCTTGCCGGGCATCATGACACCTTCGACCGTCAGCAGCTCGCCGCCGACTTCCGTCCAGGCAAGCCCGGTGACGACACCGACCTGATCGTCAGCCTCGACCTGGCCGAAGCGGTAGCGCTGAACACCGAGATAGTCGGCGAGATTCGCCGCCGTGATGCTCACCGTCTTCTTCTTCGTCTTCAGGATCTCGGTCACCGCCTTGCGCCCGAGCTTCATCAGCTCGCGCTCCAGGCTTCTGACGCCCGCTTCGCGGGTGTAGGTCTGGATGATGGCGCGGATCGCGTCCTCACCGACGGAGAACTCCTTCGGCTGCAGCGCATGATCGCGGATCACCTTCGGCATCAGGTGCCGCTTGGCGATCTCGATCTTCTCGTCCTCGGTGTAGCCGGCGATACGGATGATCTCCATGCGGTCCATCAAGGGCGCAGGGATGTTCAGCGTGTTCGCCGTCGTCACGAACATCACGCTCGACAAGTCGTATTCGACCTCGAGGTAATGGTCCATGAACGTCGAGTTCTGTTCGGGGTCGAGCACCTCGAGCAGCGCCGATGACGGGTCGCCACGGAAGTCCTGGCCCATCTTGTCGATCTCGTCGAGCAGGAAGAGCGGGTTGGACTTCTTTGCCTTCTTCATCGACTGGATGACCTTGCCGGGCATCGAGCCGATATAGGTGCGCCGGTGGCCACGGATCTCGGCCTCGTCACGCACGCCGCCGAGCGCCATGCGGATGAATTCGCGGCCGGTTGCCTTGGCTATCGACTTGCCGAGCGAGGTCTTGCCGACGCCGGGAGGGCCGACGAGGCACAGGATCGGCCCCTTCAGCTTCTTCTGGCGGCTTTGCACGGCAAGGTACTCGACGATGCGGTCCTTGACCTTGTCGAGGCCGAAGTGATCGGTGTCGAGGACGTTCTGCGCGTAGGCCAGGTCCTGCTTGACCTTGGAGTTCTTGCCCCACGGTATCGACAGCAGCCAATCGAGATAGTTGCGCACGACGGTCGATTCAGCCGACATCGGCGACATCGTCCTCAGCTTCTTCAACTCGGCTTCCGCCTTTTCGCGGGCCTCCTTGGAGAGCTTGGTCTTCTTGATGCGCGCCTCGATCTCGGCGGCTTCGTCGCGGCCGTCCTCGCCCTCGCCGAGCTCCTTCTGGATCGCCTTCATCTGCTCGTTGAGGTAGTATTCGCGCTGCGTCTTCTCCATCTGGCGCTTGACGCGCGAGCGGATGCGCTTCTCCACCTGCAGGACGGAGATTTCGGCTTCCATGAAGCCCATTGCCTTTTCCAGCCGCTCCTTGACGGAAAGCGTGGCCAGCATTTCCTGCTTTTCAGGAATCTTGATGGCGAGATGCGAGGCAACCGTGTCGGCGAGCTTGGAATAGTCGTCGATCTGGCTGGCGGCGCCCACCACTTCGGGCGAGATCTTCTTGTTCAGCTTGACGTAGTTCTCGAAGTCGGTGACGACCGAGCGGGCCAGGGCCTCGACCTCGACCTCTTCCTCTTCCGGCTCGACCAGCGCCGTGGCTTTGGCCTCGTGGAAGTCGGGACGGTCGGTGAAGGAGACGATTTTCGCACGCGAGGCGCCCTCGACCAGAACCTTGACGGTGCCGTCGGGCAGCTTCAGCAATTGCAGCACATTGGCGAGCGTGCCGATGTCGAAGATCGCATCGGGCTCGGGATCGTCATCGGCGGCATTCATCTGGGTGGCGAGCAGGATCTGCTTTTCCTGACCCATCACCTCTTCCAGCGCCTTGATCGACTTTTCACGCCCGACAAAGAGCGGAACGATCATGTGCGGGAACACCACGATGTCGCGCAGTGGGAGGACTGCGAAGACGCCGTCGCTGGGAGCCTTGGATATTTTGGCCATTGTCCAACCTTTCATGTCGCGGCCACCATCAGGCCAACCACGAATCTTATATTAACGACCGGGGATCGTTCCGCCTACCACCGTTTGTGACGGGAGTTTTACAGCACAGAAATCGGGCACCTCGGCCTTCTCGTGTTAGGTGGATGCAAGCGGGGCAAAGATCAAGAGTTAACATCGTCCGCAAATCCACTCCATCGCTCAGGCCGTATACCCGTCACAGCAAAACGGCGCCGCAAGGGCGCCGTTCCACAAAAATATAGGGCCAAGTGCCATATCATGCGCTGACATTGCCCTTCTTTTCCTTCTGTTCGGAATAGATGTAGAGCGGCCTGGCGCTGCCGGTCACCACTTCTTCCGAGATCACCACCTCGCGCACGCCTTCGAGCGCGGGCAGTTCGAACATCGTGTCGAGCAGGATCGCTTCCATGATCGAACGCAGGCCGCGCGCGCCGGTCTTGCGCTCGATGGCGCGCTTGGCGATCGCCGAAAGCGCGTTCTCGTGGAAGGTCAGGTCGACATTTTCCATTTCGAACAGGCGCTGATACTGCTTGACCAGCGCGTTCTTCGGCTCGGTCAGGATCTGGATCAATGCCGGCTCGTCAAGATCCTGCAGCGTCGCCAGGACCGGCAGACGACCGACGAACTCCGGAATGAGGCCGAATTTCAACAGATCCTCGGGCTCGACCAGACGGAAAACGTCACCCGTGCGGCGATCCTCCGGCGACGCGACGATGGCGCCAAAACCGATCGAGGTCTTCCTGCCGCGATCCGAGATGATCTTGTCCAGGCCAGCAAAGGCGCCGCCGCAGATGAACAGGATGTTGGCGGTGTCGACCTGCAGGAACTCCTGCTGCGGGTGCTTGCGGCCGCCCTGCGGCGGCACGGAAGCGACGGTGCCTTCCATGATCTTCAACAGCGCCTGCTGAACGCCCTCGCCCGACACGTCGCGGGTGATCGAGGGATTGTCGGACTTGCGCGAAATCTTGTCGATTTCGTCGATGTAGACGATGCCGCGCTGGGCGCGCTCGACATTGTAGTCGGCCGACTGCAACAGCTTGAGGATGATGTTCTCGACGTCCTCGCCGACGTAACCGGCCTCGGTCAGCGTCGTGGCGTCGGCCATGGTGAAGGGCACGTCGATGATGCGGGCCAGCGTCTGCGCCAGCAGCGTCTTGCCGCAGCCGGTCGGGCCAATCAGCAGGATGTTGGACTTGGCCAGTTCGACATCGTTGTTCTTGCCCGCATGCGCGAGGCGCTTGTAGTGGTTGTGCACGGCCACAGACAGCACGCGCTTGGCGTAAGGCTGGCCGATGACGTAGTCGTCGAGAACCTTGAGGATCTCCTGCGGGGTCGGCACGCCCTCGCGCGACTTCACCATCGAGGTCTTGTTCTCCTCGCGGATGATGTCCATGCACAGCTCGACGCACTCGTCGCAGATGAACACCGTTGGGCCGGCGATCAGCTTGCGCACCTCGTGCTGGCTTTTGCCGCAAAACGAGCAATAAAGCGTGTTCTTGGAATCACCGCTGTTGTTGCCGACCTTGCTCATTTTCATGTCCTTTCATGGCCGCCCGCCGATGGTCTGGCTGAAAGGGCGCATACTCTATTTATCGCGGGAATCCGCCGCCGCCAGTCTTCCGGCTCCCCGCAACGTATTCCGTACGAAACACAAATCAGAAAACGTGGCAATGATTCGCAGCTTCCACACGCAAAGCTAAGCCGTCGAAAATCAACATAGCCTTAACGTAGGCAATCCCGACCTCCGAGGGAACAGCCAATTGTGGCCGAAATGACGCAAGACACGCCAAAAGCGCGTGATGGTGCCATCCAACTGCCACCCAGCCTTTATGCCAACGCTCCCTCAGCCGCCTCGCGCGACGAAATGACCTTGTCGATCAGGCCGAAATCCTTGGCCTCGTCGGCGGTCATGAAATGGTCGCGGTCGAGGGTCTTCTCGATCTCGTCATAGCTCTTGCCGGTGTGCTTGACATAGACCTCGTTGAGGCGACGCTTCAGTTTGATGATGTCCTGGGCATGACGCTCGATATCCGATGCCTGGCCCTGGAAGCCGCCGGACGGCTGGTGAACCATGATGCGTGCGTTCGGCGTGGCAAAACGCATGTCCTTGTGGCCCGCGGTCAGGAGCAGCGAGCCCATCGAGGCCGCCTGGCCGATGCACAGCGTCGACACGGCCGGCTTGATGAACTGCATGGTGTCGTAGATCGCCATGCCCGAGGTGACGACGCCACCCGGCGAGTTGATGTAGAGGTTAATTTCCTTTTTCGGGTTCTCGGCTTCGAGGAACAGGAGCTGCGCGCAGACCAGCGTCGCCATGCCGTCCTCGACCGGACCGGTGATGAAAATGATGCGCTCCTTGAGAAGGCGCGAGAAAATGTCGTAGGCCCGCTCGCCGCGATTGGTCTGTTCGACCACCATCGGAACGAGGTTCATGTAGGTTTCGACGGGGTTCTTCATTCGATATCTCTTGTCTCGCGGTGGGATTCCGGCGCCGGACAGGCTGGCAGCTCGGGCAGAATCGGTTCTGGATCGTCAAGATGTAAATAGGATGCCGGCTCATCCTTGTGCAAGGCCGACCCGTCCTAGCCATCTGGGTAAGTCGAATCAAGCTTCCGGGCAAGGATTAGCAGCAGCTGATGCCGCGCGACCCGAAATACCGAGCCAGCCCCGGCAAGTAGCAGTTTCTTAACCTCGTCACTTAACGAAATGCGCCGAAACCGCTTTTCTCCGCAACGGCTTCCCCTACAATTCAGCGTTGAACTTTTGCCTGCAGTTCAAACGGGGGAGTGCCATGTCTGGGAAAACCGCACGCTTCGCCATTGCCGGGCTGACCCTGCTCGGCTCGATTTCGCAGACGGCGGCCGGCGGCCGCGCCGTCGAATGCTACGAGCCCGTCCGCACACCTAATGTCTATGACACGGTCTACGAGGACGTCATGATCAGCCCTCCCGGCCAGCAGGTCGTCGACTATGACCCGCCGATCTACGGCACGCGGGAGCGCGTGGTGATGACCGTGCCGGCCCAGGTCCGGTATGAGGTGGTGCCCGCGGTCACCCGGACCATCTACCACACCGTCAGGGTCGATGGCGGCGGCTATTCCTGGGAATGGCGCGTCATCCATGGCCGCCGCGTGCTGTGCAAGGTCTGGCACAAGGCACGCTACGAACGCGTCGCCGAGACGGTGGTGATCCAGCCCGAACGTACGCGCCGCGTCGTCGTTCCGGCGCAATATGACAGCATCGCCGAGGAGGTGCTGGTGCGGCCCGAGCAAAGGCGCGTCATCGATGTTCCCGCCTCCTACCAGACCGTCGCGCGGCGCGTGGTGGTACGTGAAGGGTCATCCGGCTGGCGGCGTGTGCATATTCCGAGGCATTGTGATGAATAGCCTCGGCTGGGTCGTCATCGTCTTTGGCGTTGCGGCATTTTATGTCTTCTTGCGGTACGATCTGTATGATGCGACAGCCCTAAAGTGGAAAAGTCCGTCTGGATCTGAAGACTATTATCCCTACGCGGCCCTACTGGTTTTTGTGACAGTCGCCGGAGCAGCGCTTTTCTTCTACGCTGGTTAGCGAAAGGCTCTGAAGAAGACCTCGGGTCAAGTGACTTCCGCTCGAAGCCATTTTTTCAAGCCTATGATATCGCCATTGCCTAGGGTCTTGGCGACGCGCCTGCCGACAGCCGCGCCGAACTTGTAGCCATGGCCGGAGCAGGCCGATATAATCAGGCATTTTCCGCGCTCATAGGCGAAGAATTTCTCGTCGTCCGTGAACGTATAAGCGCAGGTGACCACTTCAGTCACCTCATACTCCTCGATCCGGGCGATCGGCGGCGAAAACAGGTTGCGGATCGCCTCGCCCTCGCCCGGCACCGGATTCCGGTTCCAGTCGGCGTCGCTGGTCTGCACCTTGTGCAGGCCCGAGCCGAACTTCATGCCGGTGCCACGGGTGAGCGGAATCATGTAGCCGTCGGTCTTGCCGCCAACATCGAGAATAATGGGCGCGGCCTCCCATGCCGCCTTCAGGTCTGCAGGCGGCTCGACATAGGCGAGAGCGGTGCGAAAAGTCCTCAGTTCGCCGCCCAGTTCCGGAAACAGTTTCAAAACCCAGGCGCCGGCCGTAACGACGATGCGGTCGGCCTGCATGGTCTCGCCGCTTTCGAGCACGATGTGGCCGGCCTCGGCATCGATCTCCGTCACCTTGCTGTGCTCGTAGACATTGGCTCCGTTGGCACGCAACCATGTGGCCAGCCCGGCTGCTATCTTGCGGCAATGCAGTGCGCCGCCTTCCGTCGAGAAATAGGCATAGCGGAACGAGCCAGCCTCGAAGAACGGCCAGCGCTCGACGGCTGCGTCCGGTTCCAGCAGTTCGAAAGGGAAATTTCCCTCTTCCAGACCCTCGCGGTATTCCTCGGCCTCATCGCCGGGCTCGCGCGAAACGCAGACGAAGCCACGCGCATCGAGGTGGTTCTCGCCGAGATCGGCCCACATTTCGTCCCAGGCCTCATAGGCTTCGGTGATCAGCCGCCCATAGCCGGTTCCAGCGCGATAGGCCCGGCGGATGATGCGGTGATGGTCTCCCGATGCCGCCAGCGGATTGGGGATCGGCCCCTGCTCGACGATCGACACGGCGTGGCCTGCCTTGACCAGCGACCACGCCGTGGAGAGACCCGCGATACCCGCGCCGACAACGATCACATTCATCCGTTCAGACTTTCCGCGACCCTACTGGCTGGCTCAATCAATCGGGCTGCCGCACGCAAGATACGGTCTGGAACCGGGCTGGCAAGCCGCGCTATGGGTCTGGCATGACCAAATCGACGCTCTCCTATCTGGCCTTTGATCCGGCCACTCGCCGGCTTAGGCTCGACCCGCGCGAACCAGCCTTCTTCCTCAATCCGTACGAGGCCTACGCCTTCCTGCACAACGCATCGAATGCGTTTTTCTGGGAAGAATTCGGCTTCTGGTGCTTTGGCGGCTTCGGCGACGTCAACAGACTGCTGCGCGACCGCCGTTTCGGCCGCCAGAACCCGGCCGGCATTCCCGACAGCCGCGGTGCCGGCCAGGATAGGACCCATCTCAAGGCATTCGACGGTATCGAAGCCAATTCGATGCTGGAGCTGGAGCCGCCGGTACACACGCGCCTGAGGACATTGGTCAACCGTGCCTTCGTCTCGCGTCAGGTCGAACGGTTGCGGCCGCGTGTCGAAGCGCTCGCCAAGGAATTGATCGACGGTTTCGAACCAGGCAAGGCCGTCGACCTCCTGCCGGCCTTCGCCTCCCCCTTGCCGATCACCATCATCGCCGAAATGCTCGGCGTGCCGGTCGAGATGGGGCCGCAACTGCTCGACTGGTCGCATCAGATGGTCGCCATGTACATCCACGGCCGCACGCGCGAGACCGAGGAGACGGCCAACCGGGCGGCGGGCGAGTTCTCCAACTTCCTGCGCGGCTATGTTGCAGAGCGGCGCAAGAACCCGGGCGACGACCTGCTGTCGCTGCTGATCTCGGCCCAGGAAGACGGTGAGAGGCTGTCCGAGGACGAGTTGGTCTCCTCGGCCATCCTGCTGCTCAACGCCGGCCATGAAGCAACCGTGCACCAGACCGGCAATGCCGTCCATTCCATCCTGGCGCAAGGCGGTGACCCGCGCCGCTTCTTCACCTCCCCTGAAGCGACAGCGGCCACGGTCGAGGAATGCCTGCGTTTCGACGCGCCGCTACACATGTTCATGCGCTATGCCTATGAGGAAATCGAAATCGCGCCCGGCATCGTCGTCCGGCCGGGCCAGACGATCGGGCTTTTGCTCGGCATGGCCAATCATGACCCGCACGCCTTCGCCGAACCCCTTGCCTTCCAGTCCGGCCGACCGGACCAAAAGAACGTGTCGTTCGGTGCCGGCATCCATTTCTGCATCGGCGCGCCGCTCGCCCGGCTCGAACTGCAGGTTTCGCTCAAGACTTTGTTCGAGCGGTACCCGCAACTGCATCTTGCCGAACAGCCCCGCTTCCGCGACACTTACCACTTCCATGGGCTGGAGGCGCTCTCCGTGCGCTTCTGACCATAGTGGGCTGGGGCTTGCTATGAGATTGTTTTCGAGAGGCGCGATCGCGCTCGCCGTGACGATTCTGCTCGGCTGCATGGCTGGCGCCGTGGCCCAGCAGACGGAGAATATCCCGCAGCAAAACAGTGACGCCATCGCCAGGAAACTGGCCGGCGTGCTGCTCGAACGCCAGATTGGCGCGAAAGTGCCGGCGGAGAGGTTCGGCGCCTATGAGGTCGATTTCAACCTCGACGGATTTTCCGAGATCTATGTCTATGTGCAGGATCCCGCCTGCGACGGGGTCAAGTGCGGGTTGTTCCTGTTCGTGCTGGAGGGCGACGGCTATCGCGAGGTGCTGGGCGACATTCCGGGCGCCAGGCTGACGGACCCGGCCAAGGTCGGGCTCGGCGCCTTCAAGCGCAAAGGCTTTATTGACCTGCAGCTCAACCAGACGCTGGCCAGTTGGAACGGTGAGCGCTATGCCGACAGCTCGACTTTTCCGGCTTCTTCGCTCGACGGCACTGCCTTTATCGCGGCCTGCCGAAAAAACAAATCGAGCGAACAGCCCGAAGAGGGTGAGGCTGAACGGGTGACCAGCGAATGCCAGTGCCAGTTCAACCGGTTCCAGACGATCGGCTTTGCACAGGCCGATCTCGACACCTATGCGGCCTCTTTCAGTGAAAATTTTGCCTATCCGACCGGTGATAGGGAAAAGCCGTGGCAGGCTCTGGTCAAGGACGCGGAGGATGCCGGCACCGGCTGCGACGTCGCCAGCGGCAAAACCCAGTGGCAGCCGGCCTATTTCAACCATGGCGAGCAGCAGCAGCAGCGACTTGACTTCGATGCCTTCCTCGACGCCTGTCCAGCGCAGGATTTCATCCTGACCAACCGCAAGACCGGTTCGCCGGACCGCGCGCTTGGCCTGTGCGGCTGCCTTGCCCGCGAGCTGCCGACGCAAGGCGTCACGCAAACAGGGATGGATCTCCTGACGCAATATTATCGCGACGAGATATCGGACGCGGACATCGATGCGCAGGACAGCGAATTGCTGGCCGCTCACGACAAGGCCTCGGACGCGTGCCTCGCCCAGTTCCCGCCGAGATGATCAAAGCTTGATCACATACTCCTTGCGAGTCGTTTCAAGCACTTCCCAGCTTCCCCTGAAGCCCGGCCTCAACACGAAGCTGTCACCGGCCTTGACCGTGCGCGCCTCTCCGCCCTCGTCCGCGATCACCGAGACGCCTGAGAGAATGTGGCAGAACTCCCATTCGTCATAGACGATGCGCCATTTGCCGGGGGTCGATTCCCAGATGCCGGCATAGAGGCCGCCGTCGCGCTCCTCGACGTTCCAGGTGCGGAATTTCGGATCGCCCGAGATCAGGCGATCCGGAGCCGGCGCGCCGTGTTCGGCATCGACAGTGTCGATGCCGACGGCAAGGAATTTTGGCTCAGCCATGGCAATCAAACCTTGGCGAGTGCCTGTTCGAGGTCGGCGACAATGTCGGTCACATCCTCGATGCCGACGGACAGCCGCACCGTGTCCGGGCCAGCGCCGGCCTTGACCTTCTGCTCGTCGGAAAGCTGGCGGTGCGTGGTCGATGCCGGGTGAATGACCAGCGACTTGGTGTCGCCGACATTGGCCAGATGCGAGAAGAGTTCGAGCGCCTCGACGAATTTGATGCCCGCCTCGTAGCCGCCCTTGAGGCCGAAGGTGAACACGGCGCCGGAGCCCAGCGGCGAATATTTCTTCTGCAAGGCGTTGTTCTTGTCACCGGGCAGGCCGGGATAGTTCACCCAGGCGACCTTGGGGTGGTTCGACAGCCAGCCTGCGACCGTGATCGCATTGTCGCAGTGGCGCTGCATGCGCAGCGGCAAGGTTTCGAGGCCGGTCAGGATGAGGAAAGCGTTGAACGGCGAGATCGCCGGGCCGAGATCGCGCAGGCCGAGCACGCGGGCAGCGATGGCGAAAGCGAAATTGCCGAAGGTTTCGTGCAGTACGAGGCCGCCATATTCGGGGCGCGGTTCCGACAGCATCGGGTACTTGCCCGATTTCGACCAGTCGAAAGTGCCGCCGTCGACAATGACGCCACCGATCGAATTGCCGTGCCCGCCGATGAACTTGGTCAGCGAATGGACGACGATATCCGCGCCGTGCTCGATCGGGCGGATGAGGTAGGGCGAAGCCAGCGTATTGTCGACGATCAATGGCAGGCCGTGCTTGCGGGCGATGTCGCCGATCTTCTCGATATCGACGAAGGTGCCGCCCGGATTGGCCAGGCTCTCGATGAAGATCGCCTTGGTCCTGTCGTCGATCTGGTTCTCGAAGGTCGAGAGATCATTGGTGTCGGCCCAGCGCACCTCCCAGCCATAATTCTTGAAGGCATGGCCGAACTGGTTGATCGAACCTCCGTAAAGCTTGTTGGCGGCGACGAAATTGTCGCCCGGCTGCATCAGATTGTGGAACACGATCACCTGCGCGGCGTGGCCGGATGCCACAGCAAGGGCAGCCGTGCCGCCTTCGAGTGCGGCGACGCGCTCTTCAAGCACCGCCTGCGTCGGGTTCATGATGCGGGTGTAGATGTTGCCGAAGGCCTTCAGGCCGAAGAGAGAGGCGGCATGGTCGGCATCGTCGAAGACGAAGGACGTGGTCTGGTAGATCGGCGTGGCGCGCGCGCCGGTGGCCGGATCGGGCTTGGCGCCGGCATGGACGGCGAGCGTATTGAAACCGGGCGTACGGGTCACGGAAACCTCCCTAAAAAACCTTCTGAAAATCGCCGGGCATTCTTGGCGAAGCCCGGCCCGGAATGCAAAGAAGAAAATACCCTTCGGCGTGGGACCTTCGACCAAGCCGAAGGGAAATACGGCTTTTGCCGGAATAATTTTGCGCTTTTGCCTGTCGCCTATTTCTGGCGCACACCGAAACTCTGGAAGCCCTGGCGCATCAGCGGCTTCTTCGACGACAGCACCCCGGAATTGACCCCGGTCCAGCCGATCTCGCCGGAGAGCTTGCCGTACTCGATCTTGGGGCAGCGGTTCATCACCACCTTGATGCCGGCGGCCTCGGCGCGCGCGGCTGCCTCGTCATGGCGCACGCCAAGCTGCATCCAGATCACTTTCGGCAAGGGAACGAGCCGCAACGCCTCGTCGACGATGCCCGGCACAGCCGCCGGCGCGCGAAAGATGTCGACCATGTCGATCGGCTCCGGAATGTCGGCCAGCCTGGCATAGGTCATCCGGCCAAGGATTTCCTTGCCGGCCTGGCCAGGATTGATCGGAAACACCGAAAACCCCTTGGCCTGCAGGTATTTGAGCACGAAATAGCTTGGCCTGACGTCATTGGCCGACGCGCCGACCATGGCGATGGTCTTCACCGAATTGAGGATGCCGCCGATGTAGGTGTTGTCGTAGCTATCGTGATTCATGCCTCGTCCTCATACAACGCCTCGGTGAGAAAACCATCCGGGTCATTGCTGAAATCGCGCAGCATGCGGAAATGGTCCGTATCGCGAAAGTCGGCGGGCTCAAGCCCGAACCTGCTGATGCGGAACAGCCGCGCGCCGGGACAGGCCATCAGCAGCGGCGAGTGCGTCGCCATGATCACTTGCGCGGTGCCCGACTGGTCCATGCGCCGCAGCATCTTGAGCAGTTCGATCTGGCGCGAAGGCGACAGCGCGCTTTCAGGCTCGTCGAGTATGTAGATGCCTTGCCTGCGGCAGCGTTCCTCGAAGAAACGGATAAACCCCTCGCCATGCGACCAGGAGAGAAAGTCAGGCGGAGGCGGCCCGAACGGGTCTTCCAGCGCCGCCTGATCGAGATAGCGGGCGACGGAATAGAAGGATTCGGCGCGGAAGAACCAGCCGGCGGTGACCTTCGGCAGCCAATGGCCACGGAACGTGTTCGCCAGCGCGGCGCCACTCTTGTCGATGGCGCTGGAATGGTCGACCGGCCGGTAACCCTTGCCGCCGCCGGCCTCGTCGTAACCGGCCAGCGCCCCGATCGCCTCGAGCAAGGTGGATTTGCCGGTGCCGTTCTCGCCAACGATGATGGTGATCGGCGTGGTGAATTCGAGTTCGAAGGCGTGGCCGCGAAACAGCGGCAGGTTCCACGGGTATTTTTCCCAGTCCGCCACGCGCTCGGGGTCGAGCAAAATGCGCTTGAGATACGGTGCCTTGAGTCGTGTCAGTTGCTTGCGATGGACCATCAGCCAGGCAGCGAAATCGTGCCGTCTTCGGCGATCGGAAAGGCCGGATTGTGGGCCACTTCCCAGACATGTCCATCGGCATCGGCGAAATAGCCGTACCAGCCGCCCCAGAACGCGCGGCCTGCCGGCTTGACGATCTTGCCGCCGGCCTGTTCAGCCATGGCGAGCACCTCGTCGACTTCGGCATCGGAGCGAGTGTTGTAGGCGAGGTAGACCGCTGACGGCGCCTTGGTGAAGACAATGCCGGAATCCTCCTCGGCGCTGGCGCGCGGGAACAGGCCGAGGATGGCGCCGCCCATCTGGAAGAAGGCGACACCATCGGTGATCCCGGCATGACGTTTCAGGCCCATCGCCTCGTAGAAACGCACCGCGCGATCGAGATCGTCGGTGGCGATAGTGATGATTGAGATGCGCGGTTCCATTTTCGTATGCATGCGTACCGTCTTCAGTATTAGATATCGATATGCTTATACATCAAGTAACCCAGGAGAATAATACATGACATCCATAGAATGAGTCCCACAGAGATCCAAAAATTCTGATACTTCCGCTTTTCCGCCCATCCGAAGAACGCCGTGACAAGGATGTCGAGAAAATCGCTCAAGGTCGATCGCGCTCCACGTCGACGTCACTCGTCCGTCCATTCCGGCTTGCGCTTGCCGATGAAGGCGCCGATGCCCTCTTCCGCGTCCCGCGCCAGCATGTTCTCGACCATGACGCGGCCGGTATAGGCATAGGCATCCGCCAGCCCCATTTCGGCCTGCGCGTAAAAGGCTTCCTTGCCGGTCTTCACGACCAAGGACGATTTGGACGCAATGGTTTGCGCGTATTTGGTGACAATCTGATTCAGGTACTCACGCGGCACGACGCGGTTGACGAGGCCGAATTCCTTGGCCGTTGCCGCATCGATCGTCTCACCGGTCAACAGCATCTCCATCGCCTGCTTGCGCGAGACGTTGCGCGACAGCGCCACCATCGGCGTCGAACAGAACAGGCCGATGTTGACGCCCGGCGTGCAGAAGGTCGCCTCATGCGAGGCGATGGCCAGGTCGCAGCTCGCGACCAGTTGCAGGCCGGCGGCTGTCGCCAGGCCATCCACCTCGGCGATGACAGGCAGGGGGTGGCGCACGATCGTCTGCATCAGCGTGGCGCAAGCGGCAAAGGTCTCTTCGAAGAAGGCCTTGCCGCGATCGGCGTCGGCGCGCCGCGCGGTCATTTCCTTGAGGTCATGGCCGGCGCAGAACACCTTGCCGGCCGCCGAGAGTACGATGACACGAACGGCCTTGTCGGCCCTGGCGCGGTCGAGTTCCGCCGTCAGCGCCGCCATGACCGCCAGCGACAAGGCGTTGGCGGGCGGATTGGCAAGCGTCAGGCGCAGCACGCCCTTGTCCAGCCTTGTCGTGACCGGGCCCTCTTCGGCGGCAGCAGGCTTGATGGCAAGGATTTCGGCCATGGCTAAGGTCTCCGCGACTCCGATCGTGTTGGCAGAGTATCTAATATCGGATCGGGTTTCGTCCAACACCCATCGCTTGCGCCAGGGCGATGTATATGTTGCCAGAAACGCCCGGCTGCCCCCATACAAGCATGCGCAGAACGAGAGACCGACATGCCCGCCCAGACCAATCTCAAGCCGGTGCTGACCACAGTGCAGATCAACGTGTTGATGGAGAGCGTCTTTCCGCAACTCAATGAGAGTTCCGCCGCCTATGAGGCGATCGACGTGTTTCCCGGCGGCTGTATCGTGCGGCTCAATGCCGGCGAGCGGCATTTGCGCCCCGGCGGCACGGTGTCCGGCCCTGCCCTGTTTACGCTGGCCGACATTGGCGGCTATGTCTGCGTGCTCAGCCATGCCGGGCCGGATGCGCTCTCGGTCACCACCAACCTCAACATCAACTTCGTCCGCAAGGCCGAGGCCGGGCCGATCGATGGCCATTGCCGCATCCTGAAGCTCGGAAAGAGCCTGATGGTGTTCGACATCGACATCGTCGCCGGCCCGGATGGACACACGATCGCGCATGCCACGGGTACCTACTCGATCCCGCCGAAGCGCACCAGCGATGTGGTAAAATAATACCTTTTACCTAGGTCATTGTTTTTGCTATTGTTTCTTCGCCGTAGAGCTTTTTGATCTGCTTGACGTGCAGTTCCCCCTCGCCTATAAGCCCTCACGAAGCAGCGGCCCGCAAAGGCCGCCGTTTTGTTATTGGCTGATGACAAGCGTCTTTCGCCAATCCAAGCAACAAGAAACGCCTTCCCCGTGAAGGTCAAAACCGAGAGCAGAAAACATGACAACCTTTTCGCAGAAGCCTGCGGATGTGGTGAAGAAGTGGATCCTGATCGACGCCGAGGGTCTCGTCGTCGGCCGTCTTGCCACTGTCATCGCCAATCATCTTCGCGGCAAGCACAAGCCGACCTTCACCCCGCATGTCGACGACGGCGACAATGTCATCGTCATCAATGCCGACAAGGTGGTGTTCACCGGCAAGAAGTTCACCGACAAGGTCTATTACTGGCACACCGGCCACCCCGGCGGCATCAAGGAGCGCACCGCGCGCCAGCTGCTCGAGGGCCGTTTCCCCGAGCGTGTCGTCGAGAAGGCCGTTGAGCGCATGGTTCCGCGTGGCCCGCTCGGCCGTCGCCAGATGAAGAACCTGCGCGTCTATGCAGGCGCGGAGCATCCGCATGTCGCCCAGCAGCCAGAAGTCCTCGACGTGGCCAAGCTGAATTCCAAGAACAAGAAGGTCGCATAAGATGGCTGAGCTTTCCTCGCTCGCAGAACTGGGCGCCGCCACCGGGAACACGAACACCCAGGCCGCGGCCCCCGTCCATGTCCAGAAGCTCGACAAGTCGGGCCGCGCCTATGCCACCGGCAAGCGCAAGAACGCCATCGCGCGCGTCTGGGTGAAGCCGGGTTCCGGCAAGATCGTCGTCAACGACAAGGAATTCGCGACCTATTTCGCGCGTCCGGTCCTGCAGATGATCCTCAACCAGCCGATCATCGCCTCCAACCGTTCGGGCCAGTACGACATCGTCGCCACGGTCGTCGGCGGCGGCCTCTCCGGTCAGGCCGGTGCTGTTCGTCACGGCATTTCCAAGGCGCTGACCTACTACGAGCCGGCGCTGCGCGCCGTGCTCAAGAAGGGGGGCTTCCTGACCCGCGACAGCCGCGTCGTCGAGCGCAAGAAGTACGGCAAGGCCAAGGCCCGTCGCTCCTTCCAGTTCTCGAAGCGCTAAGCGTTTCGAATTTCCGATATCAAAGGCCGCCTCCGGGCGGCCTTTGTTTTTCGGGCCGCAGATTTCAGTGATCGACAGGTTGTGGGACGGCGCCCCTCCGACCTGCCGGGCAACAGTCACGAGAGGGAGATCGGCAGCTTCAGCCCTAATTGATGCTGGCCGTATGCGTCGGTTCGGCCGGCCGCTTCTCGTCGGCATAAGGCACACGATAGCCGTTCGCCGCCAGCCAGGCGATCGCCGCCTTCGGCTCGTCGGTCTGGATGATGGTGGCGCCGCGATCGGCCCAGAAGCCCCAGGCTTCGCGCGGCGAGCTGGCCTGGACCGCCAGTTCGTCGCCGCGGCCGCCGGCGAGGAAGCCGCCCGGCTTGTTGACGATGGCATAGGTGTCGGCCCAAATATGCCAATCGCCCCTCACCGCCTCGGCGCGCATACGCGTGCTAAACAGCGGCCCGCCGGTTTCGGTCAACGTCTCGGCGCCCGCCCGCCAGTTGATCAACTCGATCGCGCCCGGCGCGAAAGCGTGGTCGACCGTCGAGGCGAAGCCGGCATCATGCACGGCGTCATCGGCAATGATCGGCATGAACTGAAAGCCACCGCCTGCCGCGGCCATGGCGGCTTTCACCGTGATGATCCTGTTCTGGTTCCAAAGGTTTTCCTTGACGATGACCTGCTCGGCCATGCCGAGATCGCGAGCCACCGCGATCATGCCCGGGAGGTCGCCGACTTCGAGCTTGTTGTCGAGATTGATGAGGATTCTGTCCCTAGTCGTCATCAGCATTTCGCGCAATGTCGAGACGGTCTCGTTGGTGACGGCATGGGTGCCCTCGATCACCAGCCGGCATCTCTTCAATTCGGCCAGCGTGTAGTTGATGACTTCGCCCTTGCAGGTCGTCGTACGGTCGAGCCAGCTGTCATGCATGACGATGAGCTCGCCGTCCTTCGAGCGCCTGATGTCGACCTCGACGATTTCGGCGCCGATCGCGATCGAACCTTCAACCGCCGCGAGCGAGTTTTCCGCATAGAGCGTCTTGCCGGCCTGCATGCTGCCGGCTCTGTGCGCGGCCACCATGACATGGTCGCGCCACTGGTTGGCATGTTCGAAGCGGTCGAGGATCTGCCTGGCGCGTGTTTCGCCGGCCAAGGCCTGGCCGGCGGAGGCCGCCAGCGCGGTGGAAAGCAGAAGGTTCAGCCAGATCGTCCGCATCGAGAATCGCTCCTTGCCGGATCGAGCCGGGGATAGGCGACCTCGGTGACATCCAGGTGAACGAAGCCGGCTAGCGGTTGGCCGGCGATGCGGGTCAGATGCGTTTCGAGAGCCGGCGGAACCAGGCCATTGCAGGCATTTCGACCAGGCGCCATGTGATCCACGACACGGCGATGGTGGCGGCGAGCATGACGACGATCGCTACAGTCCCTGTCCAGCCGGGCCCAAAGCCTGTCGCGGGCCCGCCACGCAGCACGATGTCGCCAATCAAGCCGAGGCCGAGCTTGCGCTCGACGAGCCCGGCGACGTTGATCAGGCGCGCCTGGACGAAGATGTGGACCATGTAGATCGAATAGGACAGCGCGCCGAGCGTCAGCATGAAGGGCGTCCTGAGCAAGGCGCTGATCCAGCCGCCTTCATGGGCGAACAGAAACAACGCCAGGGCGAACACCAGGGGCGCGGCGATGCCGAAATCATTGTCGCCCGCCAGCGAGACAAAAAGAACGATGACGGCCACCATGACGATTTCGGCAAGAGTCCAGCTCACCCGCGGGCCGTTTGTGACCAGGACCTGTCGCGCCCCTGCAATGGAATCATGCTGAAACCAGGCCAGCAGGGCGCCGAGCGAGAAGCCGTAGAGGCAGCGGATGAAGCCGAAATCGTAGGACACATCCATATGATGCGTGGAGAAGCCGAGCAGGAACAGCGACGCGGTGACGGCGGCGGCGACAAACCATATCCAGGCGCGTGCGCCGGCGATGAAGACCACGCCGGCAAACAGGAGATAGGCGAAAAACTCGGCCGAGATGCTCCAGCTTGGCGCATTCCACGTCAACCGATCCTCGAAGCCGACACCTTGCAGCAGAAGGAGATTGGCAGCCAGGCTCTTGAGGTCGAAGCCGCCGGTGAAGGGAGCGGCCCCCGTGCCATGCAATTGCGGCAGCATCAGCCGCAACAATTCGAAGGCGGCAAAGGCGGCAAGCATGACCAGATGCAGCGGATAGATGCGGCCGAAACGGACCAGGGCAAAGCGGGCGACCTCTTCCGGCCGGCCCAGCCGATTGGCATAGCTGGAGGCGATGACGAAGCCGGAAAGGACGAAGAAGAAGTCGACGAAAAGATAGGACGAACCGATAAAGCTGCTCTGCGAGATCACTGATGCGGTCGGGAAATGAAACAGCGCCACCAGCAACGCGCAGATGCCGCGCCACGAATCGAGAACCTGGAAGCGATCGCCGGCGATCGTGCCGGCGTGGGTCGACACCACGGCATCCGACGGATTAAGAAACGCGGTCTGCGTCATGATGATACAAATCCTGTCTTGCCGTGGCGCCCGGGCGGCGCGGTTTCGTCTCCCCAAGCTGTGACTGGCATCTTCCATGCCGGTTCTGTAGTTGTTGCACCCCGATGAAAACGAGGACCCGTAATGGCGACCAAGAACATCGACCATGCCTTCACCGCCCGCTCCAAAACGGGTGGCGCCCTTGAGCCGACCTATTCGGGCGCGCTGTCTTTCATGCGGCGCAAATACACCAAGGACGTGAAGGGCGCGGATGCGGTGGTGTGGGGCATTCCCTTCGACGCCGCCGTCACCAACCGGCCGGGTGCCCGGTTCGGGCCGCAGGCGATCCGCCGCGCCTCGGCGATCCTCGACAACGACCCGCAATACCCGTTTTCGCGCGATCTGTTCGAGCACCTCGCCGTGGTCGATTATGGCGACTGCCTCCTCGATTCGGGCAACCATCAGAAGACGCCCGCCACGATCGAGCGCGAAGCGGCCAAGATCCTGAAATCGGGCGCCTTCCTGCTGACGCTCGGCGGCGACCATTTCGTCACCTGGCCGCTGCTCAAGGCGCATGCCGCCATCCACGGACCGCTGGCCTTGGTGCAGTTCGACGCCCACCAGGACACATGGCCCGATGACGGCAAGCGCATCGACCACGGGTCCTTTGTCGGCCGAGCGGTCAAGGAAGGCATCATCGATCCCGACCGCTCGATCCAGATCGGCATCCGCACCCACGCGCCCGACACGTTCGGCATCAAGATCCTCTATGGCCATGAGATCGAGGAGATGCGCGCCTCCGACATCGCCTACGCCATCGTCGATCGCACCGGCGGCAAGAAGACCTATCTGACCTTCGACATCGACTGCCTCGATCCGGCCTATGCGCCTGGAACCGGCACGCCAGTTTCGGGCGGCCCGTCCTCGGCGAAGATCCTGTCGACGCTGCGTCAGCTCAACCAGGTCGATATCGTCGGCGCCGATGTCGTGGAGGTTGCGCCGGCCTATGATCACGCCGATATAACGGCGATCGCCGGTTCGATGGTGGCCATGCAGTATCTCGGCCTGCTGGCCGAGCGAAAGGCCCGGCTCGAGGAGCTGAACACCGGCAACCACAATGGCGCCGCGGTCAACCACGGTAACGGCATATAGTCTTGGTATATCAGGGAATTTGATCAGGCAATGAAACCGAAAATCTTCATCGACGGCGAGCATGGCACCACCGGCCTCCAGATCCGGGCGCTGCTTGCCGAGCGCGGCGATCTGGAGATCATTTCCATTCCTGTCGAGCGCCGCAAGGAAACGGCCGCGCGCGCCGAATTCCTCAACGCCGCCGATATCGCCATCCTGTGCCTGCCCGACGATGCCGCCAGGGAAAGCGTCTCGCTGATCACCAACGACACCACCAAGGTGATCGATGCGTCGACCGCGCATCGCGTGGCCGAAGGCTGGGAATATGGCTTCGCCGAACTGGACAAGGAGCAGGCGAGGAAGATCGCCACGGCCAAGCGCGTCGCCAATCCCGGCTGCTGGCCGCAGGGACCGATAGCGACGCTCAGGCCACTGGTCACCGCAGGCCTGCTGCCGGCCAATTTCCCGATCGCGGTCAACGGCATTACGGGCTATTCGGGCGGCGGGCGTCCGATGATCGAAGACTATGTCACCAAGGGCGAGGACGCCTCGGAGTTCCTGCCCTATGGCCTGACCCTGCAGCACAAGCACGTGCCGGAATTGAAGGCCTATGCGAAGCTGTCGCATGATCCGATCATGCAGCCGGCGGTGGGCAATTTCGCCCAAGGCATGATCACGGTGGTGCCGTTGCAGCTCGGCGGCCTCGACCGCGTGCCGACGGGTGCCGAACTTCACGCCGCCATTGCGGACCATTTCGCCGCGATCAAGGGCGGTGTGGTCGAGGTGGCGCCCTATGCGCATCTGGAGCGCGTGCCGGACATCGATCCGGAGATCTATAACGGCACCAACCGCATGAGGGTCTATGTCTTTGCCAACGACAGCAGAGCCCAGGCGCTGCTGCTGGCGGTCTACGACAATCTCGGCAAGGGCGCCTCGGGCGCGGCCGTCCAGAACATGGACCTGATGCTCGGCCTGTGATGGACGCACCGGCCTTTCCAGCGCGCTGGCAAGTCAGCGAACCCGAACTCATTGCCGAAACATTCTCGAGCCGCATCTGGAAGGTGCGGCGCGAGGACGGCTCACCGGCGATCGTGAAGGCGCTGAAGCCGTTCGACGACGTTGCCGACGAGTTGCGCGGCGAGCATTTCCTTGCCTGGCGGCGCGGCGAAGGCCGGCGAGAAGACGACGCAGTCCAACGAATTCTGGATGTGATCGGCCGCGCTCAGCGTCCGACGGCAATCTCGTTGGGCAAGGGATAAGCGCCCTTGGTGCCCCGCCAATGGGCGGCGGCAAAGCCCAGCACAACAAGCGCAAACGCCTGATGGGTCAGCGCCATATGCAGGGGCACCTGCATCAGCAGCGTGCCGATACCGATCGAAGCTTGCACCAATACCAGAACGAACAACAGCGTCGCGCGTCGCGCATGCGTCGAGCCTGGCAGCCGCCGACGCGTGGCGATCATGTGCCAGAGCGCGACGGCGAAGACCGTATAGGCGCCGAGCCGGTGGATGAACTGCACCGTCTTCGGGTTCTCGAAGACGTTGCGCCACGCCGGATCGAGGATGAGCAGATCGCCGGGAACGATCCTGCCGTCCATCAGCGGCCAGGTGTTGTAGCTCATGCCGGCGTCGAGACCGGCCACCAGACCGCCGAGATAAATCTGGATCAGCGCCAGAAGCACGATGAAACCGGCCAATCTCTGCGTCGAGCGATCGGCCGCAGGCTCGGAATGAGGAGCGAGACCCCGCGCGACAACCATGGTCGCGGTGAAGATCAGGGCCGCCAGCGTCAAGTGCGTGGCGAGCCTGTACTGGCTCACCGACACGCGGTCGACCAGGCCGGAGGCCACCATCCACCAGCCGATGGCCCCCTGCAGCCCGCCGAGAAGCAGAATGCCGACCAGCTTCGGTCCAAGGCCGCGCTCGATGCGGCGCGTCGCCCAGAAGACCAGAAGCGGCAAGGCAAAGACCAGGCCGACACTGCGCGCGAGCAGGCGATGCGCCCATTCCCACCAGAAGATCGACTTGAACGCCTCGATGCTCATGTCCTTGTTGAGCTCTGTGTATTGCGGGATCTGCTGGTAGCGCTGGAATTCCTCCTGCCAGTCGGCGTCGTTGAGCGGCGGGATGACGCCATGGATCGGCTGCCATTCGGTGATCGACAGGCCGGATTCGGTCAACCGCGTGGCGCCGCCAACCAGCACCAGCGCGAACAGCACCAGGAGCACGACGTACAGCCAGCCGCGCACGAGTACCCGGTTGTGCAGGTCGCGGTCGCGGGCCTGATAGGGCGCGGCGGCGGTGATGGCGGCCATGGCTATATCCCGGCAGGTTGAATGTCGCGGATTGGTGAACCATCGCACTCCTGCTGGCAAGACCGCGCAGCGCGGCACGCCGTCGCGCCTGATGTGGTAGGTTGCGCGCGTCCCGCGTTCGGCCTAAGCGGTAGCCATCAACGAGGCCAAGCCATGCCCATTCGACTGAAAAAGCTTATCGGAATGTTCCTGCTTTTGGCGCTGGTCATCATCTACGCGCTGGTCGCGTCGATCTTCGCGGTCGCCCGCCTGTCGGAGTCGGGCGCGCTGGTGCAATTCCTGTTCTTCCTGCTTAGCGGTCTGCTCTGGGTGCTGCCGGCGATGGGCATCATCAAATGGCTGATGCTGGAGCCGAGGGCCAAGCGCTGAGCCCAGCCCGGACCGGGCAGTCCGTCAGATCGTGACGAGCATCTTGCCGGCGTTGGCGAGCGGCGTCGTCACGCCCGACAGCATCGTGCGGATATGGTGCAGGCTCTGGTAGCGGCCATTGACCGAAATGCGCGGCAAGGCATGCAGGAAACCGGCATGTTCGGCGCGCAGCACGCCGTGGCGGGTGGTCACGGCGGAAGCATAGCCGGCGTCGCGCGCAAAGCCCACTTCGCGGCAACCGACGGCGCTGGCGTAGCCGTAGGGATAGGCGAAATGGCGGGGTTCCTCGCCAAGCTCAGTTCGCAGCATGTCGTTGACGGCGCCGATCTCGCGCCGCGCATCGGCCTCGGAAAGCCGCTTCAGATTGCTGTGGTTGACCGTATGGGCGCCCATCGTCACCAGCGGATGTGCGGCGACGGTACGGATCTCATCCCAGTTCATCAGCGTGCGCAGGCGTGGGGCGTCCGCGTCGACCCCATTGGAAGCGGCCAGATCGCGCAGCACGCTCCGCAGGTCCTCCTCGCCGACCTCGGTGGTAAAATAGGCATGCAGGCGGGCGATGGCCTGATGTTTCCTGACGGGGGTCGCGCAATCGATCACGGTCGGGCCGTTCGGTGTGGTCAGGGTCAGGCGATCGCAGGCATTGACGATATCCTCGACCACATCCCACCAAAGGTGGGCGGTGCCATCGATCAGCCCTGGAGCGACATAGATGGTGAGCGGCGCGCCATGCTTCTCCAGCACCGGCAAGGCCTCGGTCATGTTGTCGCGATAGGCATCGTCGGCGGTGATGGTGGCGAACCGGCCGCCCTTGCCGCCTGCCTTGATGCGCTCCACGGCTTCGTCCATCGAGACGAAGGCATAGCCGTCCGCTCTCATGTCGGCGATCACGGCATCGAGGAAACTGGGCGCGATGTTGAGGTGCCGGTTGACGCTGTCGGGCTTTTCGGGTGTCGCCGTCACGCGGTGCAGCATCAGGATGGCGCCGATGCCGCCGACAAACGGCCTGGCCAGCGGTGCGAGGCCGGTATAGCGGGCGACGTTGAGCGCCAGTTTCCGGATTGCCTCCCCACCGTCGATCATTCATTCACCTTTTGCGCCTAGGCTATCCAAGCACGGAATACGCCCGAGCGCCCCCCAAATCGGGATCAGTACGCCTTAAGGATTGAGGTATGGTTGACGCAACCGCGTCATTTGATGGCAAGCGGCTCGCGGCGATCCAGGCTTCGTCACGCGCACTGCCCGGGCATACCGCGGGGCTGTCGGTTTCAGTTGCCGCCGCCGAAGGACTCGCGGCGTATGCGGCGTTCTGTCGTTCGGCACTCCATGCGCCGGCGCAAAGTGCGGCATGGGTCTTGACCTGGGCCGCCGAGGTCAAGCCCGATCTGCTCATCGCCACGCTCGAACTGGAGGGCAGGCCGGCTTTCGCAGTGGCGCTGGAGGTGGTCAAGCGCGGCCCGTTGCGGGTCGCCCAGTTCATGGGCGGCCGCCACGCCAATGGCAATTTCGCCGCCGCCGAACCGCAATGGCTGGCGAGCGGCGACATCACAGCCATCCGCTCAATGCTCGCGGCGATCGCCGGGTCCCGGCCCGATATTGATCTCATCGCGCTGGAAAGATTGCTGCCCGATCTCGACGGCATTGCCAATCCGCTGGCATCGCTCGATCATTTCGCCAGCCCCAATCTTTCGTTGGCCGTCGACCTCAGCGGTGGATTCGATGCGCTGCTGCTGCGTGCCAGCGGCAAGCGCAAACGCAAGAAGCATCGTTCGCAGACGCGCAAGTTCGAGGCCGTCGGCAGCCACCGGCGCATCGAGGCGCGCAGCGCCGACGAGGTGGAGAGGCTGTTCGACGCGTTCTTCGAGATGAAGGAACAGCGCTTCCGCAAGATGGGCATTGCCAACGTCTTCGGTGACGACCGGACACGCGCCTTCTTCCGGGGGCTGTTTACGCAAGCGCTTGCCGAGGACAAGCCTTGCTTCGTGCTGCATGGGCTGGAGGTCGCCGGCAAGTTGCGCGCCGTCACCGGATCGAGCCGCTCGGGCCGGCGCCTGATCTGCGAGTTCGGGGCGATCGCCGAGGATGAACTCGCCAACACCAGCCCGGGCGACTTCCTGTTCTTCGACAACATCCAGAACGCCTGCCAGAGCGGGTTCGCGGTCTATGATTTCTCCGTCGGAGACGAGCCCTACAAGCGGCTGTGGTGCGATATCGAAACGCAGCATTTCGAGATCCTGGTTCCGCTGACGCTCAAGGGCCGTGCGCTGGGACAGGCACTTCGCCAGGGCGCGCGGCTGAAGGCCTTTGTCAAGAACAGCCCGACGATCTGGAAGCTAGCCAAGATGCTGCGCCGCAAGGCAGCCGGACAGACGCCCCCCCTTCCCACGGAAGACGAACACTAGACCTCAGAAATTGAGAGCCTCGCGGAGCGCTGGGCCTGCCCTGACGCGGAGATCGAGATCAGCCTCGATGTGGTCGATGTGGTGCAGCATCAAGCGGCTCACCAGCCCGGAGTCGCGGCTTTCCAGCGCACCGACAATACCCGTGTGCTCCGTGTGGCCGCAGGCCGATACGCCAGACCGTCCGTAAAGCGCAATGACAAGCGACGAGCGCGCAACCAGTTCCTCCATGAAGCGCTGCAGGATGGCATTGCCGGCGACCGAGGCGAGCAACAGATGGAAATCGCCGGACGCCTTGATTTCGGAACGCCGCGCCGTCGGACCGCGCTCGGCGATGAAGCGGCCCTCCTCGTCGAGTTGCGCCCTGAAGGCGACAATATCGGCTGATGTGACCCGCTCGCAGGCGGCAGTGGCAATGCCCGGCTCGATCAGCCGGCGCGAGGCGAACACCTGGCGCGCTTCCTCGGGCGATGGATTGGCAACGAAGGCGCCTCGATTGCGCTCGGTTCGCACCAGCCCTTCGAAAGACAGCATCTGCAGCGCCGCGCGAGCGACGGTGCGCGACACGTCGAACAGCGTGCCGACCTCGCCTTCCGACAGCTTGGTGCCCGGCGCCAGCCTCCGGTCGACTATGGCGTCGCGCAGACTGTCGCGAATCGCCTGGGCGCGATCCTGGTTGGCGCTGTCTGCGGCGGAATAGACCTGATCGGTGATGTTCATGGCGATGATGGTTCCCGCCCTCTTCTAACGCGAGTCCTCGCTCGTGCACGAGAGGGAAAGTGAACACGAAGTCGAAAAAGATTGCATACGATTTTTGTGCAGATCGCGCGCGATAGCTCATAATTTGTGCAATGCACAAAGTAGCCTCTAAGGTAGGCAACCGGCAAGAAGCCTGATTTCTTTAAACGATTCAAACGCTTGGCCCCACATCCCCAGATTGGCACGCATGATGCTTTGGTTAATGCACCAAACGGGGAAGCCTGAATGTCCAAAGCCGCCGAGATCGACATCGTGTCCGTTTCGAAAGTCTATGGAACGACGACCGCCGTCGAGGACATCAGCCTGAAGATACCGGCGGGCACCTATTGCTGCCTGCTCGGCCCTTCCGGCTGCGGCAAGACCTCGACGCTGCGGATGATCGCCGGTCACGAAAGCATCTCGTCAGGCGACGTACGGCTCGGCAACATTGTTGTCACCGACCTGCCGCCGGCAAAACGCGGCACGGCAATGATGTTCCAATCCTATGCACTGTTCCCGCATCTGGATCTCGTCGACAATGTCGCTTTCAGCCTGAAGATGAAGGGCGTCGACAAGGAACAGCGCCGTGCCAAGGCGCTCGACATGCTGAAGCTGATGCAGATGGAGGCCTATGCGACGCGCCGGCCCGCGCAGCTTTCCGGCGGCCAGCAGCAGCGCGTGGCGCTCGCCCGGGCTTTGATCACCGATCCGGAAGCGCTGCTGCTCGACGAGCCGCTGTCGGCGCTCGACCCGTTCCTGAAGATCCGCATGCGCGCCGAGCTAAAGAAACTGCAGACCTCGCTCGGCATCACCTTCGTCCACGTCACCCACAGCCAAGAGGAGGCCATGGCCTTGGCGGACCTGATCGTGGTGATGAATGAGGGCCGTATCGAACAGGCGGCGCCTCCGCGCGACGTCTTCGAACGGCCGGCCACGGCCTTCGTCGCGCGCTTCATGGGCGACCACAATGTCATGTCCGGCCGGGTCACCGGCGAGCATGACGGCATGGTCGTCTTCGACGTCAATGGCGGCGGCTCGCTCGCCGCCTGCGGTCACGGCCGAGAGCCGGGCGCGCCGATCGATATCGCCATCCGCACCGATCATGTGCGCATCGGCGACGCGCCTGCGCCCGGCCTCGGCTTCACCGGCATCGTTTCCAACGTCGAATATCGCGGCCATTCGGTAAAGTTGTCGGTCAACGGCGCCGGCATCGATGACTTCACGGTGATCGTCGACGATTCGGATTTCTTCGCAAAGCCTGTCGCCGTCGGCGACGCCGTGCCGCTCGCCTGGGACCGGCAGGACGCGGTCGTTCTTGGCCGTCTCAATTGATGACCGCCTTCATTCAACACTCAATGACCAAACCAAAACAAGACAGGGGAATGAACATGACAAAGACGACTGAAACAAAAACGGGAATTTCGCGCCGCTCGCTGCTGAAGACGGGGGCTGCCGCCGTCGGCTTCGCCGCCGGTTCCGGCGTCATCACAGGCTTTCCGACCATCTGGGCGCAGTCCAACATCACGCTACGCCAGTTCGGTACCGGCGTGTCGAACCTCAATGCCATAGCCGACAAGTGCAAGGCCGATCTCGGCATCACGCTGGAGATGACGGCGACCGATTCCGATGCCGCCGCCCAGCGCGCCGTGACCCAACCCGACAGCTACGACATCGCCGACATCGAATACTGGATCTGCAAGAAGGTGTTCCCGAGCGGCGTGCTGCAGCCGATGGATGTCAGCAAGCTGAAATATTACGACGAACTGGTGCCGCTGTTCAAAACCGGCAAGCTGACGCCCGACAGCGTCATTGCCCAAGGCACGGCGCCGCACACGGTCGGCTTCGTCGAGGCGCAAGACAGCAAGACCTTCGCCAAGGCACCGACCAACTGGTTCACCATGGTGCCGACCATCTACAACGCCGACACGCTGGGCATCCGCCCCGACCTCGTTGGCCGCGACATCACCACCTGGGCCGACATCATGGACCCGGCCTTCAAGGGCAAGACCGCGATCCTCAACATCCCGTCCATCGGCATCATGGACGCTGCGATGATCATGGAAGCTACCGGCAACATCAAATATGCCGACAAGGGTAACATGACCAAGGACGAGATCGACAAGACGATCGACTTCCTAATCAAGGCCAAGCAAGCCGGCCAGTTCCGCGCCTTCTGGAAATCCTTCGACGAGAGCGTCAATCTGATGGCGTCGGGCGAGGTGGTGATCCAATCGATGTGGTCGCCGGCGGTGGCCGCCGTGCGCTCCAAGGGCATTCCCTGCCGCTTCCAGCCGCTCAAGGAAGGCTACCGCTCATGGGGCGGCGGCCTTGGCCTCGCCGCCCATCTCAAGGGCGCCGAGCTCGACGCCGCCTATGAATACATCAACTGGTACACTTCCGGCTGGGTCGGCGGCTATCTCAACCGCCAGGGCTACTACTCGGCCAACATGGTCTCGGCCAAGAAGTTCATGTCGGAGGACGAGTGGGGCTACTGGATCGAAGGCAAGCCGGCCAAGGGCGAGATCAAGGCGCCCGACGGCACCGTCATGGAAAAGGCCGGCGCCGTGCGTGACGGCGGCTCCTTCGAAGAGCGCATGGGCAAGGTCGCCTGCTGGAACTCGGTCATGGACGAGGATCGCTACATGGTGAAGCGCTGGAACGAGTTCATCGCGGCGTAAAGGGAACAAGCGCCCTCCTCTACCCCTTCTCCCTGGCTGGAGAAGGGGAACGCGGCCCGGCCGTATCGCCAAACCCGAGAGCATTGATGACAGTCGCGCTCGAACGCCCCGCAATCGCCGCCGCGAAACCAGCCCGACGACGCCGGTTCTCCATCGGCGCCGTCGCGCCCTATCTGCAGTCGGCACCTCTGGCGCTGATCCTCGGCGCGTTCTTGCTGCTGCCCATCATCATGATCGTCGTCGTGTCGTTCTGGGACTACGACTTCGCCACAATGTACCCGGACTTTCTCACCACCAATTATTCCGACGTTCTCGGCTCCTGGGTCACCTGGAAAACCTATCTCAACACCATCAAATTCGCATTCATCGTCTGGGGGCTGACCCTGTTCATCGGCTTCTGGGTCGCTTATTTCCTCGCCTTCCACATTCGAACGACCGCCATGCAGATGGTGCTGTTCCTGGTCTGCACCGTGCCGTTCCTGACCTCGAACATCATTCGCATGATCTCGTGGATACCAGTGCTCGGCCGCAACGGGCTGATCAACTCGACGCTCGTGCATCTCGGGCTGGTGCCGAAGCCCATCGAATGGCTGCTCTATTCGGAATTCGCGGTCGTGCTGGCCATGGTCCACCTCTACACGCTGTTCATGGTGACGCCGATCTTCAACACGCTGATGCGCATCGACCGTTCGCTGGTCGAGGCCGCGCGCGATGCCGGGGCTTCGGGCGGGCAGGTGCTGTGGAACGTCATCATCCCGCTGGCCAAACCCGGCATGGCGATCGGCACCATCTTCGTCGTCACCCTGGTAATGGCCGATTTCTCCACCGTGCAGGTGATGTCGGGCGGTCAGAGCGCATCCGTCGCGCTGATGATGAAGAACCAGATGTCGCTGCTGCAATATCCAGCCGCCGCCGCCAACGCCGTGGTGCTGCTGGTGCTGGTGCTCTTGATGGTCGCCGGCATCCTGCGCATCGTCGACATCCGCAGAGAACTGTGACGTGAACCACGAAAAACGCACTCTTGAATTCTACGCGCTGGCGGTGTTCTTCGCGCTGTTCGTGCTGTTCCTCTATGGCCCGCTGTCGGCGATCCTGATCCTTTCCTTCCAGGGCGAGACCGGCGGCCTCACCTTTCCGCTCAACGGCGTATCACTGCACTGGTTCGCCAATCTGTTCGAGCGCCAGGCGGTCGGCGATTTCGGCGGCAGCTTCAAGCGCTCGCTGGTTCTCGGCCTTATGGTGATGATCGTCACTGTCGTCGTCTCGCTGCTGGCCGGGCTGGCCTTCCGCCAGAAATTTCGCGGCGCCACCGCTTTGTTCTACCTGGCGGTCGCCAGCCTTGTGGTACCCTCCATCATCATTTCGCTGGGCATCGGCGTTGTCTTTCAGCAGGTCGGCTTCCGACCAGCCTGGTATACGTCAGCCTTCGGCGCGCATTTGACCTGGACCTTGCCGTTCGGCGTGCTCATCATGTTCGCCGTCTTCAACCGCTTCTCGCCTGCCTATGAGGAAGCCGCACGCGACCTTGGCGCCTCGTCCTGGCAGACCTTCGCCCATGTCGTGCTGCCGATGATCGCGCCAAGCCTGATCGGCGTAGGCCTGTTCGGCTTCACGCTGTCCTACGATGAGTTCGCCCGCACACTGATGACCTCGGGAACCTTCAACACACTGCCGCTCGAGATCTACGGCATGACCACCAATGTCACCACGCCGGTTCTCTACGCGCTGGGCACGGTGACCACCGTGTTTTCCTTCCTGGTGATCATGGCGACGCTAGGCGCCATCCTCTATGTCGGCCGCCGCCGGACCAGGGCGTGATCGTGCGGATACTGGTGGTAAATCCCAACACGACGGCGAGCATGACCGAGACGATCGCGGCGGCCGCGCGCAGTGTCGCCGGTGTCTGGACCGAAATCGTCGCCGTCACGTCGTCCATGGGGCCGGCCTCGATCGAAGGTTATTATGACGAGGCACTGGCGGTGCCCGGCCTGCTAATGGAAATCGCCGCCGGCGAACGTGCCGGGGCGCAGGCCGCGATCATTGCCTGCTTCGACGATACCGGGCTTGATGCCGCCAGGGCCATGGCCGCCATTCCCGTCATCGGCATTTGCGAGGCAGCCCTCAGCATGGCCTGCTTCATTGCCCAGCGTTTCACTGTCGTAACCACCACCGAACGCTCGCGTGTGCCTGTCGAGGGGTTGGTGCAACGCTATGGCATGTCGGGTCGGGCGCGCGTGCGAGCCGCCGATATTCCGGTGCTGGCACTCGATGATCCGGCATCGGGAGCGGTTGGCAAGCTGCGCGATGAGATCGCCCGGGCCGTGGAGGAGGATCGCGCCGAGGCCATCGTGCTTGGCTGCGCCGGCATGGCGGATCTTGCCCACAGGTTGCAGAGCGAGTTCGGTCTGCCTGTCGTTGACGGCGTCGGAGCCGCTTTGAAGCAAGCCGAGGCCCTGGTGGCTCTTGGCCTCGCGACATCGAAGCGCGGTGCTTATGCGACCCCGCTCGCCAAACCCTATCGTGGTATGCTGAAATCGTTCTCTCCAGGAGCAGTCGCTGCCGAGTAAGCACCATGAAACCGATCACCCGCACGCTGTCGCTGGGAGAATTGGCTGACCTCATCGACTGGGCGGCCGCGGAGGGCTGGAACCCTGGCGTTGACGATGCGGCGATGTTTCAGGCAGCGGATCCCATGGGTTTCATCGGCGCCTTTGCCGGCGGCGAAATGGTCGCCGGGATCTCGGCCGTGGCCTATGGGCACGATTTTGGTTTCGTCGGTCTCTACATCTGCCGGCCGGATATGCGCGGCAAGGGTTACGGCAAGGCGGCATGGACCGCGGGCATGAACAGGCTGGCCGGGCGCACCATCGGGCTCGATGGCGTCGAAGAGCAACGAGCCAACTACGAGAGCAAAGGGTTCAGGCCGCTCTACGAGACCATCCGTTACAGCGGGCGCCCTGCGGCCCTGACCATCGGCGCCAAACGGCCTCGCATGGTGACCGCGCAATTGGTGCCCGACATCATGAGATATGACGCGCTCTGCTTTCCCGCCTCCCGCCATTCTTTCCTGCAGCGATGGCTGCTGCCGCCGCACCGCGCGGTGGCAGCGATCGGGCCACGGGGAACGGCCGGCTACGCGGTAGCGCGATCCTGCCGCAGCGGCTTCAAGATCGGCCCGCTCTTCGCCGACGACATGCAGACCGCAGTGGGATTGCTCGAAGACCTGGCAGGCGCCTGCGAAGGAGGCGACCTTCACATCGACGTTCCGGCCAGCAAGGTGGACTTCATCGCGGCGCTGGTGGCGGCAGGCTTCTCACCGACCTTCACCACCACGCGCATGTACAAAGGCCCGCCGCCGAGGCTTGACGCCAACAGGATATTCGGCGTGACGACGCTGGAACTGGGATAGGCCAGGCGTGCCTTTGAGCGGCGGCTCTTTCAGGCTGCTGAACGCCGCCCTGGCACCGGATTGCCTGGCGGCTCGTGGCCGAGCGGCGTCACCAGCGTCAGGTCGGGATAGCCGCTCTCGATCAGCTTGACCGCGGCCTGCGTCACCTCGTCGTCGGCCTCCAGCATCGACAGGAACACCTCGGTGGCCTCCCCGCCCAGACGGCTGATGCCTTGCGCATCGGCCGGCCCGCACTCGACCACCACCAGATCATAGGCTGTCGTCAGCGACTGCATGATGATCGGCAGCCGGTCGGCGGCACGCATGGCACGCACCGGATCGGCGGTGCCCACCGGGATGACATGGCAGTCGGAATAGAGGTCGGCGTGGATCACGTCGCTGAACTGCGCCTGCGACGCCAGCAGATTGGTGATGCCGGGGAAAAGCCCGCTGTCCAGCATCGGCCGCGAGGCAGCCCCCGAGGCCGTGAGGTCGAGCAGCAGGACGCGCAGGCCGGCATCGGAAACCTCGCGCGCCACCAGGATCGCCGACGCCGCCGCTTCGTCGCCCTCGGGGGAAACGAATATGGCGCGCGCCGCCCCGCTGGCGATCAGCTTCTCGGCGGCCTTCTCGACGTCGATCTCGCCGAGCACGGAGCGCGGTCGCCGAACCTCCACGACGGGTTCAGGCTCGGCCATAGGTTCAGGTTTGGCCACGGGTTCAGGTTTCGCCAAGGATTCAGGCTCGGCGGCAGGCTCCGCTTTGGCGACAGGCTCGACCTCGGCGGCAGGTTGCGGCTGCGCCGGTGTTTGCGCGACCGTTTCGGGCCGTGATGCCTCGGAGGCGCGATTGGCGAATTCGTCGGCGATCGCCGGCTCCAGGCGGTTGGATGGCTCCTGATAAGCGGCTGGCGACATTGCCACCTCGTCGATCGGTTCAAGCCGCGCGCCGCTTGCCGGGCGCATGGCGCGGCCCGAGAAAAGTTCCCGCAGCAGCGTGAACACCGCCGCCAGCAGAAGGGAAGCCGCCGCGGCAGCGCCGACGATCGGCCCGACCTTGGGGAAGTACGGTTCGGAGGGGACCGAGGCCGGCGAGGCGATGCGAGCGTCGACCGGAACATAGTTGCGATCCTGACGCGACGCCGCCTCGCGATAATTGGTCAGGTAAAGTTCGAGTTGCTGGCGCTTGGCGGCGGCATCGCGCTGCAGCGCGTCGAGACCGACCTGCTGTTCGCCGGCCTGTGCCGAAGCAGCCTTGAGCGTGTTGACGTCGGCGACGAGTTGGTTTTCGCGCGACTTGGCGGCATCGGCCTGCATCGCCAGGCCCTTCATGATCTTCTGGGCTTCGCTGCGGATCTGCGCATCGAGATCGGCCAGCTGTGATTTGGCCGCGCGAATACGTGGATGATTGTCGAGCAGCGTCGTCGACAGATCGGCGATGTTAGCGCGCAGTTCGACCTGCCGTTCCCGCAAACGCTGGATCAGATCGGAAGACAGCACTTCCGGCAGTGAATCCAGCGATCCGCCATTTTGCAGTGCCTTGCGCACGCTCTCGGCCGTGCCTTCGGCCGCGGCGCGGTTGGCTCGCACCCGCGACAACTCGGTCGACAACTCGGCCAATTGCTGGGTGGCCAAGGTGGAATTGTTACCGCCCATCAGGAGGTCCGACTGGGCGCGGTAAGCCGCGACCTTGGCTTCGGCATCCCTGACCTGCTTGGACAGGTCGGCGATCTCGGGTGCCAGGAAGTCCGCGGCGGCGGTGTTCGATTCGCTCTTGGCCGCGCCCTGCCCCGCAATATAAGCCGCGGCAATGGCATCCGGGATGGCGGCGGCAAGCTTCGGATCCTCCGAAGAGAACTCGATGGCAATGATGCGAGTCTTTTCAACGCCGTAGACGTTGAGCTTCTCGCGCATTTTCTTCAGCACGCGTTCGTCGGCCGGAACATCCATCGGGTCGTTCTTCAGGCCAAGCAGGATCAGCACACGGCTCAGGGACGACATGTTGATCGTCTCGTCGAACTCAGACAATCGCGACAGGCCGAGTTTCTGGGCAACCTGCTTGAGGATTTCGTTGGACGAAATTATCTGGACCTGGGTGGCAACGCCCTGCTCATCGAGGATCGGCTTGTCGCTGTCCGGGTTGCTGCTGGCGGGCCGCGTATAGACGGATTCTCGCGGGGCGATCTCCACCTGCGTCTGGGCCTTGTAGTGTCGGGTCGCGAACGACGCGGCCGCGAAGGCAAGTCCCGTCACCACGAGAACGAAGACCAGAATCCGCAGCCAGTTCCGCCCCAGGCTGGCGAAGAGCTGCCTGAGATCAACGTCGACGTCTGCGGCCGCGGACTGAACGGACATGCATCCCTACTCCGAAACTGGGTCGGGACGCACCGTAAACAACTATGGTAACTCAGCCGTTAAGATCACGGTAAGCTTCCATTAGGGTTTACTGGCGGGCGATCGAAAAAATCGATAAAATCGCAAAACCTGCCCGTAAGAACGGCTATCGGCGCACTCCTTTACCGGCCATTAACCCTAACAGGATGATAACGGACCCGATCCCAGATGTTTGCTGCGACGCCGCAGCGGCCAGTCGAAGGTACCTGTCCGGTCATGAAAAGCACTGCTTCCCTCTTTCGCGCACTGCTTGCCGTGTCGATGCTCGCGGGCTGCTCCAGCTATCGGCCGACGCCGGCCGCCTTTCACGAGGTCCTCGACCAGCCGTATCGTCTCGGCGCCGGCGACCGTGTTCGCGTCACCGTGTTCGAGCAGGAGGGCCTGACCAATAGCTATAGCGTCGACCAGTCCGGCTACATCTCCTTCCCACTGGTCGGCGCCATTCCGGCACGTGGCCACACCGCGCAGCAGATGGAAAAGGAGATCGCCGACAAACTGCGGCAGGGCTATCTGCGCGACCCCGATGTCTCGGTCGAGATCGATCGTTACCGTCCGATCTTCGTCATGGGCGAAGTGGGCGCCGCCGGCCAGTATTCCTATGTGCCCGGCCTGACTGTGCAGAAGGCCATCGCCATCGCCGGCGGCTTCACGCCACGCGCCAACCAGGAGAGCGTCGACATCACCCGCGACATCAACGGCAAGGTGATAACCGGCCGCGTGGTCACTTCCGATCCGCTGCTGCCGGGAGATACCGTCTACGTCCGCGAACGCCTGTTCTGAACAGACACCTCGTGGCGGGCAAGCTCAGGATCGTCCACTGCTTTCGCTCACCCGTCGGAGGAATTTTCCGGCACGTGCGCGACCTGACGGAAGCGCAGGTCGCCGCCGGCCACATGGTCGGCATCGTTTGCGACTCCACCACCGGCGGCGAACTCGAGGAGCGCCTGTTCGAGCAGATGAAGGGCACGCTGGCGCTCGGCATCCATCGCACGCCAATGCAGCGCCATGTCGGCCCGGGCGACGTGACCTCGGCGCGGCGCACCTACAGGATCATCAAGGAATTGCGGCCGGACGTGCTGCACGGGCACGGCGCCAAGGGTGGCGTCTATGCCCGTCTGTTCGGCTCATTGTTGCGGGTATCAAGGTCTCGCGTAGCCCGCCTCTATTCGCCGCATGGCGGCTCTCTCCACTATGACGAGAACACAGCCACCGGAAAGCTGTTCTTCGCGCTCGAGTATCTCATGGCGCGCTTCACCGACAGCCTGCTGTTCGTCTCCGACTACGAGCGGCGGACCTATCGCAGGAAGGTAGGCGAGCCGCCGATCCCGAACACGCTGGTCTACAATGGACTTCGCGCCACCGAATTCGAGACGGTTACCGCCGGGTCCGATGCGGCTGATTTCCTCTATATCGGCATGATGCGGGACCTCAAGGGCCCAGATATCTTCATCGATGCGCTGGCCGCCGTCGCTTCCCGGCTTGGCCGAGCACCGAGTGCCGTGATGGTCGGCGATGGCGACGACCTGCCCCGCTACCACGAGCAGGTGAAGCGCCTGGGGCTTGAAGGCAATGTCCGCTTCCTGCCGCCTATGCCGGCCCGGGAGGCCTTTGTCCTGGCGGCGCTCGTCGTCGTTCCCTCGCGTGCCGAGGCCATGCCCTATACCGTGCTGGAGGCACTTGCCGCGGCAAGACCAATGATTGCGACCTCGGTCGGCGGCATACCGGAGATTTTCGGTTCAGGCTCCCCCGCCCTGATCCGGCCGGATGCGGCCGAACTCGCCGATAAGATGAGCCAGGCGCTGGGCGACCTCGCCGCCTATCGCAAATTGATGCCCGATGAATCCACGCTCAGGGCGCGCTTCGGCGCCGACGTCATGGCCGCCGAAATCGAGAAGGCGTATTTCGCCGCGCTGGCAAACTAGTCCCAAGCTCTTCCAAAGCCATGGGTTGTTTCAAGGGTTTCTTAGCTCTCTTTTGCTAATCACCCTGGGGAAGCTTGCGGACTGTTCCATGAACGAGATCGACCCCGCGCACCGCTTTTCATCAGAAGCGGTCCGTAAATTCGACGGCCCTGCCGAAGGCGACAAGCCCGGCGGCATGAACGACGTTGCCCGACAGGTCGCGTCGCAATACCGGCGCGATACAATGTCGCCGATCATGGTCAGCGGCGTGCTGCGCATGGTCGAATTCGCGGTGCTCCTGGTCTCGGGGCTTTGCGTCTATTTCTACTATGTCGGATTCTTCAATTACCTGGCCTGGCAATATCCGCTGACGATCGCCGCCGCGTCGTTCCTCGCCGTGGTGCTGCTCGATGTCACGGATTGCTACCAGGTCGTATCCCTGATGCGGCCGATCGCCAATTTCGGGCGCATCCTGCTGGTCTGGGCCGGGACCTTCGCCCTGATGGCGTTGACGGCATTCGTCATGAAGATGTCGCAAGACTATTCGCGCCTGCTGTTCGGCACCTGGTTCGTCGTTGCCTTTGTCTGCCTCTTCGGCCTCAGGCTGGTGATGTCGAAGCTGATCCGGCGCTGGGCGCGCGATGGCAGCATGGAACGGCGCGCCGTCATCGTCGGTGGCGGCAAGGCGGCGGAAGTGCTCATCCGCTCGGTGGAAAAGCAGCCTTACAATGACATCCGCATCTGCGGCATCTTCGATGACCGCAACGACAAGCGTTCGCCAGCCCTCGTCGCCGGCTATCCCAAGCTCGGCACCATTTCGGAACTGATCGAATTCGCCCGCATCGCCCGCATCGACATGCTGATCGTGTCGTTGCCGCTGACCGCCGAATCGCGCGTGCTGCAATTGCTGAAGAAACTGTGGGTGCTGCCGGTCGACATCCGACTGTCGGCGCATTCCAATGCGTTGCAATTTCGTCCGCGCGCCTATTCCTACATCGGCTCGGTGCCGATGCTCGATATCTTCGACAAGCCGATCAACGATTGGGATTCGGTCGCCAAGCGCGCCTTCGACATCATCTTCAGCCTCATCGGCATCGTCGCGTTCTCACCTGTGATGCTTGCCACCGCAATCGCCATCAAGCTCGACAGCAAGGGACCGGTGCTGTTCAAGCAGAAGCGGCACGGCTTCAACAACGAGGTGATCGAAGTCTACAAATTCCGCTCTATGTACACCGACAGGTCGGACCCGACCGCCAAGCAGACGGTGACCAAGAACGATCCGCGCGTCACCCGTGTCGGCCGCTTCATCCGCAAGACGTCGATCGACGAGCTGCCGCAATTCTTCAACTCGCTGCTCGGCTCGCTCTCGCTCATCGGTCCGCGTCCGCACGCCATAGCCGCGCAGTCGCACAATTTGCTCTACAACGAAGTGGTCGATGGCTATTTCGCGCGCCACAAGGTCAAGCCAGGGGTCACCGGCTGGGCCCAGATCAATGGCTGGCGCGGCGAGATGGACACCAATGAAAAGATCCGCATGCGGACGGAGTATGACCTCTATTACATCGAGAACTGGTCGCTGCTGTTCGATCTGCGGATCCTGTTCCTGACGCCGATCCGGCTGCTCAATACGGAAAACGCCTATTGAGCGCGATCAGCCATGATCTGCCGCGCGCGGCGATCAACGCCAAGCTGATCACGCTGATTTCCTCGAGCGCGGTCGTGCTCGGCATTCTTCTGTCGGGCTTCGTCATCAGCGAGCCGGCGCCTTACGAAATTTACATGGCCGCGCTTATCGCCATCTGGGCCCTGTTCGGCCTGCGGATTTCGCGCGCGGCCATGCCGCTGCTGGTGCCGCTGGTGACCATGAACATCGGCGGCATGATCTCCATGACGCAGATGGCGGACCTCGCCTATACGCCGCTCTATCTCGCCGTGTCGCTGTTTCTCGCCTTCAGCGCGGTGTTCTTCGCATCGGTCACCGCAACGCAGCCGAACCTCTACCGGCTGATCTTCAATGCCTATGTCGTCTCGGCCGTGGCCACGTCGCTGCTTGGCATAGCAGGCTATTTCCACGCCTTCCCCGGCGCGGAAATGTTCACCAAATACGACCGCGCCGCCGGTGCCTTCCAGGACCCGAACGTGTTCGGGCCGTTCCTGGTGCTGCCCGGCATCTACCTGCTCTATCTGCTGTTGACCGGACCGGTCACGCGCATGCCGCTGCTGGCCGTGCCGCTGCTGATCATCAGCGCCGGTATTTTCTTCTCGTTCTCGCGCGGCGCCTGGGGCATGTTCGCGGTCTCGGCCATCCTGCTCACCGGCTGCCTGTTCCTGCAGAGCGCCAGCGGCATGTTCCGGCTGCGCGTGGTAATCATGACCATCGCCGCCCTGTCGCTGCTTGCCGTCGCCATCATCGTCATATTGCAATTGCCTGGGGTGGCGGAGATGTTTTCCAGCCGCGCCCACCTCGAACAGAGCTACGACACCGCCCGCCTCGGCCGCTTCGCGCGCTACTCGATCGGTTTCCAGATGGCCATGGAGCACCCGTTCGGCATCGGGCCGCTGGTCTTCGGCACGATCTACGGCGAGGACACACACGACATCTGGCTGAAAATGCTGATGGATTATGGCTGGCTCGGCTTCGTCTCGTTCCTGACGCTGGTCGTCTGGACGATATCGGCCGGATTCCGCATCCTGCTGCGCGACCGGCCGTGGCAGCCCTACCTGCTGTGCGCCTACGTCGCCTTTATCGGCAATATCGGGCTCGGCACCTTCATCGACATCGACCACTGGCGCCACATGTACCTGCTGCTCGGCTTGATCTGGGGCGCCATCGCCCTGGAATACCGCCACCAGCGGCTGTTGAGGCCGGTCTTGCCGGCCTCATTCAAACCAGGGATCGCGGTAAGATAATTATGCGGAAATCGGTTGACCCGAGCCGGGTTATCACGATACATCGCGACCGGTCCGGAGTGTAGCGCAGCCCGGTAGCGCACTTGACTGGGGGTCAAGGGGTCGTCGGTTCGAATCCGGCCACTCCGACCATTTCGAAGCAGGACTTGCCCCCAAAAGTCCGCCCTGCCGCATCACCTAATTCTCGAATTGCCCGTTTTGCCCAGCTCAGCTCCTGATTGGATCCGGCGCTAACCTTGGCACACATCCACCCATTGCGCGCCAGTAAGCTCAACCATGCGCTGCGGTGCAACGCGCACCGCAGCGTTGGTGGCGCCGGCGGCGGGTACCACCTCGACGAATTCACGCAGCGAGACGTCGCAATAGACCGGCAGCGGTGACGGCAGGCCGAACGGACAGACACCGCCCACCGGATGGCTCGTGGCAGCGACAACCTCTTGCGCGTCCAGCATGCGCGGTTTGCCGCCGAACTGGTCCTTGAACTTGCGGTTATCCAGCCTGGCGATGCCGCTGGTCACGACCAGCATGGTGCGCTCGCCGACGCGAAGGCAGATGGTCTTGGCGATCTGCGCCGGCAACACGCCATGCGCCTCCGCCGCCAGCGTCACCGTCGCCGAACTTGCTTGCGTGACAATGACCTCGATGTCAGGCGCGTGAGCAGCAAAGAAGGCACCAACGGAATCCAGGCTCATATCGAAAAACTCACGGTTCCCGCTGCATGGCAGATGCGATCGGCGCGGATTTGGATGTCGCACCTATAAACACGTGCGATTTGCAGATCGGCAAGCCCGGCCTGCCGGAGAATGCCGGCATCAACAAGAAACCCGCCAAGCGGGCCTTGGCGGGTTTCTTGGGCATGCCTGCCGCCGACCTATGCCTGGGGCCGGCCTTGTGCGGCCAGTGTCGGTGCGGACGCAATGGGAGCGTCCTGGGGCAGACGAAGCGCGGACGCAATACGACGCAGCTTCGCCGGATCGGCCGTTCGGCCGCTCTCGATGTCCTCGATCTCGTCGACTGAGAGGCCGCAGGTCAGGGAAAGCGCTTCGAGGCTGTATCCGCGCGTTTCCCGCATTGCCCTGAGGGTATTGTAATCGGGCCCGATCTCGTTGGCTAATGGTTCGGAGAGGGCGTGGCTTTTTGCATTGTTGGGCATTGGCAACTCCGTTGGCTGAAAGCGTTTGATCAAAATGGGATGTTGCCTGAGACGAGCAGGAAGATGCCCTCTCGCCGGCGATTTGCCAAGCGCCAAACCGACCGTCACGGGATCGTGAAGCGGATGTCCATGCGGCTGCCTCGTCCTGTCCCGATCAAGTTGTTTTGAACGCGTGAGCGGCTTTTGCCCGGCAGTTTCGCTCCATCCGGTCGTTATCTCGATGTCGCCGGCGTGAAACCATCCCGTTCCAGCCAGCCTTTCCCAAAAGGATACCCCTAATGAACCTCAAGACATCCCTCTTCGTGCTCGGCACGATTTCCATGCTTTCCGGCGTCGGTGTGGCCAGCGCGCAGGCGGCGGACGCATTGCGCGTGCGCGGCACGGTGGTCAGTTTCGAGCCGTCGCTGCTGACCGTGAAAACCCGTCAAGGCGATACTTCCGCGATCAAGCTGAAAGACGGCTGGAAGCTGTCAGGCGTTGCCAAAGCGTCTGTAAACGACATCAAGCAGGGCGATTTCCTCGGCATCGCCTCTGTCTCCAAGGCCGACGGCGGCAGCGGCGCGCTGGAAGTGGTGGTCTTTCCGGCTGCCTTGAAAGGCACTGGCGAGGGGGACCGCCCCTGGGACCTTGAGCCGAACAGCCGCATGACCAACGGCACCGTCGCCGACGTCACCGACATAAACGGGCGGGCGGTGACGTTGACCTATGACAATGGTCAGACGAAGAAGATCTCGATACCCGACGGTACGCCCGTCGTCACGTTCGCGCCGGCCGCGGCGGCCGATCTCAAGCCAAGCGCGACGGTTTTCGTTACCGCTCAGCGCGAGGCTGACGGCACGCTGAGTGCCAGCCGCGTCGTTGTGGGAAACAAAGGTCTATGTAGGCCAAAACGGACGACACGGCTTTCGGCCTGCGCCCTCGCAACGGTGCAGGCCCTCCGGCTTGCCCGGCAACAGTCCAGAAACAAAATTCTACAGTCGGGAAATACTGACGAAAAAATTCAGGAGCGTAATTCCATTCGCGGCGATCGGGATATCGGCCCGATTGATACCTGCCTGCGAAAGAAGGAAACGATCCAATGAAGAAGTCCCTCCTCTCGGCCCTCGGGCTTGCAGCTGCAATCGCTTTCGCGGTGCCGGTGGTCGGCGCGACGAAAGCGGACGCGGCCCCGATGGCAAAGCATCATCATCATCATCACCATCATCGCCACCACCATCGCTATCACCACCATCACCACCACCATCATCACCACATGAAGAAGATGACAAAGAAGACCTACTAAGCATACCAGACTGCCAGAGAAGACCGGTCTTGGCTTCCTGTTCGAGGCCGGTCTTCTCCGGTCATGCAATGCCTGGCCCGGACGACCCGGGCTAATCCGACTGCCGGATGGCGGCGACGGTCCAGCTGTAGCGACAACAAGCAAGTGCCTTTGACGCGACGCCAAACCGCGATACGGCAAGGGGTACTTCCAACCGGCACGCTGCGCCGGATCAGGCTTCGCCAACAAGGCCAGGGTATCCCCGATGACGGCCAAGGCCGATCTTTCCCGGACAGACCGCATTGTCCTGTCGGTCGCGCGATTGTGGCTGACGCTGCGCCATCCTGTCCTTGTCGTACGATTTGTCATGAAACTGGGCTATCTGCCCAATCCGGCCGCGCCCGTGCGCTATAACGAGCTTTTGCTCTGGCGAAAGATCCTCGATCGCAACCCGCTATTCGTGACGCTGACCGACAAGCTCGCGGCCAAGGCTCATATCCGGGAAACCTGCCGCGATGTCGCCGTGCCAAAGACGCTCTGGTCCGGGCGCGACCCTGCCGACCTTCCACCTGATCTGCTGACCGGAGACGTCGTGGTCAAGGCAAACCATGGCTGCGCCATGAACATTTTTGTCTCCAACGGCGAACCCGATCGCGCCGCCATCGTGCGCAAGGCCAGCCGCTGGCTCAAAAAACGCTACGGCCGGCGCAATGGCGAATGGGCCTATTGGCCTGTCGTACCGGCTGTTTTCGTGGAGGAGCCGCTGGCACTCAGCGGCGGGACGATCGCCACCGACATCAAGGTCCATCTCTGCAGCGGGGTGATATCCCATGTCTGGGTGGAGGATAAGCACGCCAAGCGCTCGCTGCTGTTCGACCGCGACGCCAATCCGTTGCCCGGCCGCGATCCAGACTATCCCGGGGAGGACCAGGCCTTGCCTGTCAATGCGCGGCTCGTCGCCTATGTCCGCCAGGCGATCTCGATCGCGCCCGGCATAGCCGGCGACCTCGATTATATCCGTATCGATTTTCTGGTCACCGACGATCGTCTCTATGCCGGCGAGGTCACCGTCTACTCGGCCGCCGGATATGGCACATGGACAAACCCGGCGATCGCCGGGGAAATCGAACGGCTGTGGCGGCTCGATCAATCCGCATTCTTGCGTCGGAAGCACAAGCGGGCCGTGCGCCTCTATGCCGACGCGCTTCGTGCCAGATGCCGGAGCGGCACTACAAAGCGCTGATATGAATGAGAATGGCGGCCGGCCTGGAAAGGCGAGCCGCCATTTCTCCGGATTCCTTGTCCTGGGGTGGCAGTCAGCGCCGGCTAAACAGCAGGCTGGCGACGAGACCGAGCACGACAAGGCCGACCGCAGCGGCGGCCGCCGGATGGTCGCGTGCCGATTTCTCGATCACCCTGCCCTGTCTGCGGATTGCCGGCATGGCATCTCGCAGGCGCTCCGCAAGATCCGAATATGTATCAAGAGCAGCATCACGGCCGTCTTCATAATAAGCGCCACCCCGCTTTGACACTGCCTTGCGCAACGCCGCGAGTTCCCTCGAGAGAGCCGCGACCTGCTTTTCGAGGTCGATGTCCGAAAGGGTCGAAAATGAAGCCATCATGCGTTTCCTTGTCTTGCAGAAGGAAACGTAACGCCTCACCCGACCGCCGGTTCCGGTTTCGAGGCGTCAAAGCACCCGGTGCTCGCGGTCAGCGCACCTGGTCAAGCAGACGCTTGCATTCCAGGAGGTCGAACAGCGCCTCCTGCAGCAGCGCGCGATTGTCACGCGAGAGTTTCGACGCGTCCGGCGCGACCGGACCTTCCTCGTCGCTCTTGCCCAGGCCGAAGAAGCGGCGGCTGGGCTTGACCCTTGGCTGGCCAACCAGTTCGTCATCTCCGCCGCGCGGCTGTGCAGCCGGCGTCAGCGGCACCTGGTCGGCCTGCTTGCGTTGCGAGATCGCCTCGACCGCGGCCATGTCGCCATTGCCGATGGCGACCAGGAAATGATTGCCGTTTTCACGCAGCAGCTTCTGCACGCCCTTGATGGTGTAGCCCTGGTCATAGAGCATGTGGCGGATGCCCTTGATCAGTTCGACATCCTGCGGTCGGTAGTAGCGGCGGCCGCCGCCGCGCTTCATCGGCTTGATCTGGTTGAAGCGCGTCTCCCAGAAACGCAGCACATGCTGCGGCAGGTCGAGATCTTCCGCGACCTCGCTGATAGTGCGGAAGGCGTCGGGGCTCTTGTCCATGGGCGAAATCCTCACGCTGGAGCGTGGCCCGGAACGGTCTTCAGACGAGATCGCGCCCAACGAGGAGAAGAGCTTGTTCCGCCAGCGCGGAACAGATCATACGCCAGAACACCAATCCGGCCATACCGCCGAATCGGGCCCTATTTCAGCGGTTTGTGAAGCAATATTCAAGCCCGCCGTCATCGCCGCGCCGGTTTTCAACCGGGCAATGAAGGCTATTTTCCGCCCTTGGCCTTGCTGTTCTGGTGAGAACGCAAGATGCGGTTCTTCAACACGTTGGACGATTTGAAGGTCATCACCCGGCGCGGCAGGATCGGAACTTCCTCGCCGGTCTTGGGATTGCGTCCGATGCGCTCATTCTTGGAGCGGACATGAAATGTCGCGAAGGACGACAGCTTCACTGTCTCGCCGCGCACGATCGCTTCACAGATTTCGTCCAGCACGGCCTCGACGAGTTCGGCGGACTCAGTGCGCGACAGGCCGACCTTTCTGTAGACGGCCTCGGCCAGGTCGGCGCGAGTAAGTGTTTTTCCCCCCATGCGACCGTCCCATCAGTTCAAACGTAAAATCGGCACAACAGCGGCAGAGCCTAAGTAATTGATCCGGCAAGGTCAAGGACCGAAACCGGACCGTTCTCCACTTACCAGCGAACCAGAACGGCGCCCCAGGTGAAGCCGCCGCCCATCGCCTCCAGGAGCACCAGGTCACCCTTCTTGATGCGGCCGTCGGCGACGGCCACCGACAGCGCCAGCGGTACGGAGGCAGCCGAGGTGTTACCGTGCAAATCGACGGTCACCACCACCTTTTGCTCTGCTATCCCGAGCTTTTTGGCTGAAGCGTCAATAATCCGTTTATTGGCCTGGTGAGGCACGAACCAATCAAGGTCTTCGGCGGTAATCCCAGCGGCCGAGAAGGTCGCCTCGATGACATCGGTGATCATGCCGACCGCGTGCTTGAAGACCTCGCGGCCTTCCATGCGCAAATGACCGACCGTTCCCGTCGTCGACGGCCCGCCGTCGACGAAAAGCTTCTCCTTGTGCGCGCCGTCGGAACGCAGGCTGGCCGCCAGGACGCCCCGGTCGGCGATCGTGCCGGCCCCCTCGCCCGCTTCCAGAACCAGCGCACCGGCGCCGTCGCCAAACAGCACGCAGGTCGAGCGATCACTCCAGTCGAGAATGCGCGAAAAGGTTTCCGAGCCGATGACCAGCACGCGCTTTGCCAGGCCGCCGCGGATATAGAGGTCGGCTGTCGCCACCGCATAGACGAAGCCGGAGCACACCGCCTGCATGTCGAAGGCAAAACCGTGGTGCATACCGAGCCGGTTCTGGATTTCGACGGCAGTCGCGGGGAAGGTGTTGTTTGGCGTCGAAGTCGCCAGCACGATCAGATCGACGTCGTCCGGGGTCAATCCGGCATCGGCAAGGGCGGCGCGCGCCGCGGCCTCGCCCAGGGAAGCCGTCGTCTCGTCGTCAGCCGCGATATGGCGCTGGCGGATGCCGGTGCGCTGGGCGATCCACTCGTCGGAGGTCTCGACCATGCCTTCAAAATCGGCATTCTTCATGATGCGGCGGGGCAGCGCGGAGCCCGTGCCGCGCACAACTGATCTGATCAAAATTCTTTCCTATTCCTTTGCGTCGGTAACGACGTCGGATTTCCTAGATGTCAGGGCATGCGGGTTGCGCGCATGGAACAGATCGAGGTCGGCCTCGATGCGGTCGAGCAGATTGTTGCGCACCATGTCGTAGCCGAGTTCGATCGCCGCGGCGAAACCATCCGAATCGGCGCCGCCATGGCTTTTGACGACGATGCCGTTCAGCCCCAGGAACACGCCGCCATTGGAGCGGCCGACATCCATCTTTTCGCGCAGGCGGTCGAAGGCGCCCTTGGCGAAGACATAGCCGATCTTGGCCATCAGCGTGCGGCTCATCGCGGCCCGCAGATAGCCGCCTATCTGGCGGGCGGTGCCTTCAGCCGTCTTCAGCGCGATGTTGCCGGCGAAGCCTTCCGTCACCACGACGTCGACCGTCCCCTTGCCGATGTCGTCGCCTTCGACGAAGCCATGGTAGTTCATCGAGGCCATGTTGGCTTCGCGCAACATGCGTCCCGCTTCCTTGACCTCTTCCTGGCCCTTGATCTCTTCCACGCCGACATTGAGCAGGCCGACCGTGGGCCGGGCGATGCCGAATACGGAACGCGCCATGCCGGTGCCGAGAATGGCAAAATCGATGAGTTGGTGCGCATCGGCGCCAATGGTGGCGCCCACATCCAGAACCACGCTTTCGCCACGCAATGTCGGCCACAATGCCGCAATCGCCGGGCGTTCGATGGTGGCCATGGTGCGCAGGCAGAATTTCGACATCGCCATCAGCGCGCCGGTGTTGCCGGCGGAAATGCATGCATCCGCGGCGCCCGATTTGACCGCCTCGACCGCCTTCCACATCGACGATTTCCAGCGGCCGTGGCGCAGCGCCTGGCTCGGTTTGTCGTCCATCCTGACCGCGATCTCGCAGTGGAAGAACTCGCTGACCTCGGCCAATTTGGGGAACTTGGCGAGTTCGGGGCGCACCAGTTCCTCACGTCCGTAGATGACGAAGCGGATGTCGGGACGGCGGGTCGCGACCGTCATGAGCGCTGGAATGACCACGGTTGGTCCGTGATCGCCGCCCATGGCATCGATGGAAATCCTGATCACGCGGTATTCATCTCACGGTTAGGCGGCAAGTCGTTTTAGTGATCGCAAAGGCTCGGCGAAAATAGCGGTTTTAGGCTGTCGCACAACCGACTTTTCCGTCGCGGGCGAGGTTTTCAGGATTTTCCCAGCAAGGATCGCAGTTTTTGCTGAAATTCATTCTCCGCCGATCCGGTGTCGTCACCGGCATCAAGCGACGCGCCGGGCTTGCGCGGATAGGGGTCGATCGCCAATCCGAAGAACTGTTCGGCAAGCGCCCCGACATCGATGGTGTCGCCCGAAAATGTCTCGGGGCTATCGGGCCCATCCGCGTCGAGCAGAATCTCGCCGCCGCCATCGAACCCCTGCCGTCCGAGCTTGGAGTCCTCGGGCAAGAGCAGCGCCTCGACCGGCTCATCGATATGTGCCTGGACGGGGTCGAGCGTGACGATGCAGGCCTGGGTGATGTCTGCCTCGACACGGCCGCTGACCTTGACGCCATTGCGCTTCCACGACGCAACGAGCAGTTCGGCGCGATAGGCTTCGACCGACAGCAACCCGTGCGCCTCGGCGAGCGCGGCGCGTTGCGCGGGGTCGGCCTCGATCACCACGGGCAGCCCCTTCTGTGGCAGCCGGGCGACATTGGCGAAAAAGGATACCGGACTTTGCATATCGGCGTGTTTCATCGATCAGCCTCCGTTGGCTCCTGGAAATGCCACAGTGCCGGCAACGATCGATTCGGTCGGCTGCGCATTCAGTTGCCGGCTGGCGTCGGCGACATACCCTGCCAAACGCGATGCTTCCGACCAGGCGTCGGCGTCGGGACGGACATTACGGGCAAGTGCCGCGGTCAGACCATCATGATCGCCTCGTTCCAGCGCATCATCATAGGCGGCGGTGCGGCCATAGAACATCTTCGCCAGTTTCTTCATGCGTTTTGGCACACCGACGTCGCCAATGCCCAGTTCCCGCAGCGAATGATCGACATCGAGGAAGAACTCGTCGATCAGCACCTGCGCGATCTCCTGGGCCACGCCGTCTTCGCCGCGCAAGCGGTGCTGGACCAGGAACATGTGCAGCGAAAGCATCTCGAAACGGCCGAGCGGCGTGTCCGGCACATTCCAATGGGAATAAAAAACAGTCTGCCGCGCCGCCGCCACGATTTGTGCGTAAAGCGCGTCAGTGATGGCGCGGTTGGCGTGGCGTTCGCGGCCAAAAAGGCGCTGGAACATGGGGATGGTCTCCGGGGACCGTTTGTTGAATTGGCCTTGTTGCATCGGCAAGCAAGCTGGTTTACCGGTTTTGCGGCCCAGCGCAAGTTGCGGCGATATAATGGAGAATTGTTGTTGCGCGCGCTGAATTTCAAGTCGACCTTCTCGTCCAGGCCCGCCGGCGCGATCTCGCTGCTGGTTGTCATATCGGCGCTCTCGGCATGCCACACCAACAAGATGATCGGTGACCTCAGTCCGAGCGAAACGTTCACGCAAGGGTATGTCTATGACCAGCAGGCCGTCGATTCGGTGCCCGTCGGTTCCAGCCGCGAACAGGTGCTTCTGGCGCTTGGCACACCATCGACGACGGCGACGTTCGACAACGAGGCGTTTTATTACATTTCGCAAACCCGCAAACGCTATGTCGCCTTCGACAAGCCCAGGCTCGTCGACCAGAAAGTGCTCGCGGTCTATTTCGGTGCGGACGGCCGCGTCACCCAGATCGCCAATTACGGCTTGAAGGACGGCAAGATCTTCGACTTCATCTCGCGCACCACGCCGACCGGCGGCAAGGACCAGAACTTCCTCAGCCAGATCATCAACGGCGCCAGCAAGCTGGCCCCCAGCATGCCCGGCGGCACCCCCTGATTTCTAGATTCCTGCTTCCCTAGAATCCTGCTTCCCTGACCTTGGGGAACGGAAATGTCTCAGGCGACCGAAAACCCGTGGGAGCGATCTCACGGGTTTTTGTTTGGCCAATGAGGAGCCGGCTTGTCAGGGATGTGGCAAACCCATATCAACCGGCCAGGCTTGGGGCTTGGACATGAGCGGTGACGACCGTGCGGTGCCGGATGGCTGGATGACGACGGGGACACCTGACCGGCAGACAGTGACATCGGACTGGCTTGCCATCGATCCGCCGCCGATCGACGGCGTCAGGATCAAGGAAATCAGGCCGGTCGCAACGTCCAACCCGCGAGGATCGCTCCTCGCGGGTTCTTGATTTCAAGCGTTGAGCTATTTCAAGTTTCCGGGCTCCCGCTCAGCCGTGCGCGAGCACCGCCAGCAGCAGCAAGGCCACGATGTTGGTGATCTTGATCGCCGGGTTGACCGCCGGGCCGGCGGTGTCCTTGTAGGGATCGCCGACGGTGTCGCCGGTCACCGACGCCTTGTGCGCCTCGGAACCCTTGAGGTGCTTGACGCCGTCCTTGTCGGTGAACCCGTCCTCGAAAGATTTCTTGGCGTTGTCCCAGGCGCCACCGCCCGAGGTCATCGAGATGGCGACGAACAGGCCATTGACGATGACGCCGAGCAAGGAAGCGCCAAGGGCGGCGAAGGCGGACGCCTTCGAGCCCGAGATCAGCAGCACGCCGAAATAGACGACGAGCGGCGCCAGCACGGGCAGCAGCGACGGGATGATCATCTCGCGGATCGCCGCCTTGGTCAGGAGATCGACGGCGCGCGCATAGTTGGGCTTCGAGGTGCCGGCCATGATGCCCGGATCCTCGCGGAACTGCTTGCGCACTTCCTCGACGATGGCACCGGCCGCGCGGCCGACGGCCGTCATGGCGATGCCGCCGAACAGGTAGGGAATGAGGCCGCCGAAGATCAGGCCGGCGACGACATAAGGGTTGGAGAGATCGAAGGAGATTTCGCCCATGCCCTGGAAGTAAGGATACTTGTCGCCATTGGCGGCAAAGAACTTCAGGTCGTTCGAATAGGCGGCGAACAGCACCAATGCGCCGAGGCCGGCCGAACCGATGGCGTAGCCCTTGGTCACCGCCTTGGTGGTGTTGCCGACCGCGTCGAGCGCGTCGGTGGAGTGGCGCACTTCCTTGGGCAGGCCGGCCATTTCGGCAATGCCGCCGGCATTGTCGGTGACCGGGCCGAAGGCGTCGAGCGCCACGATCATGCCGGCGAGGCCGAGCATCGTGGTGACGGCGATCGCCGTGCCGTAGAGGCCGCCGAGCTGGTAGGTGGCGATGATGCCACCAACGATGACGATCGCCGGCAGCGCCGTCGATTCCAGCGAGACCGCGAGGCCCTGGATGACGTTGGTGCCATGGCCGGTCACCGATGCCTGGGCAATCGAGTTGACCGGACGCTTGTTGGTGCCGGTGTAGTATTCGGTGATCACCACGATAAGGCCGGTCACCACGAGGCCGATGAGGCCGCAGATGAACAGGTTCTTGCCGGTGATGACGATGCCGGCGACGGTGCCGACCTCGCCCCAGCCGAGCGTGGCCGAAGTGGCGACGCCGAGGCCAACGACCGACAGCAGGCCGGTCACGATCAGCCCCTTGTAGAGCGCGCCCATGATCGAGCCGTTGGAACCGAGCTTGACGAAGAAGGTGCCGACGATCGAGGTCAGGATGCAGGCGCCGCAGATGGCGAGCGGATAGAGCATCGCCGCACCAAGGATGGCGGTGCCGCCAAAGAAGATGGCGCCCAGCACCATGGTGGCGACAACCGTCACCGCATAGGTCTCGAACAGGTCGGCGGCCATGCCGGCGCAGTCGCCGACATTGTCGCCGACATTGTCGGCGATGGTGGCGGGGTTGCGCGGATCATCCTCGGGAATACCGGCTTCGACCTTGCCGACCAGATCGCCGCCGACATCGGCACCCTTGGTGAAAATGCCGCCGCCGAGGCGGGCGAAGATCGAGATCAGCGAGGCGCCGAAGCCGAGCGAGACCAGCGAGTCGATGACGATGCGGTCGTTTGGCTGGAGGCCGAGGAACTGGGTGAGGATGAGATAGTAGATCGAAACGCCAAGCAGGGCCAGGCCAGCCACCAGCATGCCGGTGATGGCGCCCGACTTGAAGGCAATGTCGAGGCCGGCGGCAAGGCTGTTGGAAGCCGCTTGCGCGGTGCGCACGTTGGCACGCACCGAAACATGCATGCCGATGAAGCCGGCGGCGCCCGACAGAACGGCACCGATCAGGAAGCCGATGGCGGCGGTGATCGACAGCAGCCACCAGGCGAGCACGAGCACGACCACGCCGACGATGGCGATGGTGGTGTACTGGCGTGCCAGATAGGCCTGCGCGCCTTCGCGAATGGCGGCGGAGATTTCCTGCATGCGCGCGTTGCCCTGATCGGCCGCAAGGACCGAACGTGTCGCCCATATGGCGTAAAGGACAGACAGCAAGCCGCAGGCGATGACGGCGGAAATTATGGTCATTGCCGGGTTTTCCTCGATTGTTGGCCCAAAAGAACCCCTCCCTGGGCCGTTGAGACAAAGACGGAATCCCGTGCATGGAATCCCCCTCTTCGCATCGGTGTATGCGAAACAGGGCTGCGAACGTCAAGATATTGTTCGATTTTTGCCCGGCTTTCGCCCAAAAGGTCCAGGCGGGCGAGTGTGGGTCGCGATCGCCCGGCGGTTAGATCGATTGAAATCGATCCCGACCACCGGGCATGGTCAGTCCGCTTCCCTGCCCATGCGCCGCGCCGCGTAGCGCTCGACCGCCGACAGTCCGTCATAGATCAGCACGGCAAGCGCCGCGACGATCAGGCCACCCTGCAGGATGAAGGCCAGATTGTTCGACAGCAAGCCGGCGATGATCACCTCGCCGAGCGTCCTGGCGGCCACCGTGGAGCCGATGGTGGCGGTGGCGAGGCTGATCACCACCGACAGTCTGATGCCGCCAAGGATGATCGGCGCGCTGAGCGGCAGTTCGACCTTGGTGAGCCTTTGCCAGCCGGTCATGCCGGCGCCACGCGCCGCCTCGACGACATTGGCCGGCAGCGTCGTCAGCCCGGTCAGCGCGTTCTCGAAGATCGGCAGCAGGCCATAGAGAAACAGCGCGATCAACGTCGGCTTCTCGCCGAAGCCGACGGCCGGCACGGCGAGCGCCAGCACCGCCACCGGCGGAAAGGTCTGGCCGATATTGACCAAGCTGCGCGACAGCGACAGGAATTCAGCGCCGGCAGGCCGGGTTACCAGGATGGCAAGCGCCACAGCGACGATGGTGGCCGCGACGGTCGCGATCAGCACGGTGCGCAGATGCAGCAGCGTCAGCGTCAGCAGGCTGCCTTGATTGTAGATCGCGGGCGCGTTGTTTTCGGTCAGCGGCTTAAGCAACGGCTCGAACCAGCCCGGGCTGGTGATGAAGGCAACGAGCAACACCACCAGCGCAAGCCTGAGCAGCAGAGGCAGCCAGGCTTTCATGCCGGCCTCGCCGCCCGCTTGACCAGGCCATCCACGGTGACGCGGCCGATCGGCTTGCCGTCGGCGCCCTTCACCGGCAGCGCCGGCCTGCCGGACCAGAGAAGTTCCGCGAGCGCGTCACGCTGGCTGGCGTCGCCGGGGATCGCCTCGCCTTCGGCCCCGCCCTGCTCCACGGCATCGCGCACCCGCCCGAGCGACAGCAGCCTGAATGGCCTTTCGCTGGCGCCGACCAGCGTCTCGACAAAGGCATTGGCCGGCCTCGCCAGGATCTCGGCCGGCCTTGCATATTGCACGAGCTTGCCGGCATCCATCACCGCGATCCTGTCGCCCATATGCACGGCCTCCTCCATGTCATGGGTGACGAGGATGATGGTGGTGCCGAAGCGCTTCTGGATCGCCAGCAGATCCTCCTGCGCCTTGGTGCGGATGATCGGGTCGAGCGCGCCGAACGGCTCGTCCATCAAAAGCACGTTGGGCTCGGCGGCGAGCGCGCGAGCCACACCGACGCGCTGCTGCTGACCGCCGGACAGTTCGTGTGGATAGCGCGGCCCGAACTCCTGGGGGTCGAGCTGGTAGAGCGTCATCAGTTCATCCACGCGGGCCTTGATGCGCGCCTTGTCCCAGCCAAGCAGCACCGGCACGGTGGCGATATTCTGCGCCACCGTGCGATGCGGAAACAGGCCGTGCCCCTGGATGGCGTAGCCGATGCTGCGGCGCAGTTCGTAACCGGGCACCGATCGATTGTCGGCGCCGTCGAGCTTGATGACGCCTGACGTCGGTTCGACCAGCCGGTTGATCATGCGCAGCAGCGTCGTCTTGCCGGAACCCGAGGTGCCGACAATGACGGCGACGGTGCGCGGCTCGATGACCATTGAAACGTTGTCGACGACCGTCGTCGCGTCATAGCGCTTGGTGATGCCTTCGATCTCGATCACGCCGTTTCTACCCTGCGCTTGGTGGCGGTCATTTCGATCACCGCGTCGAGGATGATGGCGGCGGCAAAGGCGAGCGCCACGGTCGGCACCGCGCCGAGCAGCACCAGGTCCATCGCCGTCTGACCGACGCCCTGGAACACGAACACGCCAAAACCGCCGCCGCCGATCAGCGCGGCGATGGTGGCAAGACCGATGTTCTGCACCAGGACAATGCGGATGCCGGTCAGGATCACCGGAAAGGCCAGCGGAAACTCGACACCGAACAGGCGCTGGCGATCGGTCATGCCCATGCCCCGCGCCGCGTCATTGGCGGCACGCGGCACGCCGGCGAGGCCGACCACGGTGTTGGCCACCACCGGCAGCAGCGAATAGAGAAACAGCGCGACGAAGGCGGGGGCGGTGCCGATGCCCCTGATACCGAGCGCGGCCGCGCCCGGCACATGGGTTGCGACCCAGCCGAGCGGCGCGATCAGCAGGCCGAACAGCGCGATCGAGGGGATGGTCTGGATGATGTTGAGAACATTGAGGACGCCAGCCCGCAGGCTTTCGACGCGGTGGCACAGGATGCCGAGCGGCAGGCCGACGATCACCGCGGCAAGCAGCGAGCCGAGCGCCAGGGTCAAATGTTTGGAGCCTTCGGCCCAAAAGCTGTCGGCGCGGTTGGAATATTCCTTGAGGATCGAGAGGCTGTCCCAGCGTCCCGACATCAGCAGCAAGCCGATGGCTAGCGCCGCAACGACAAGCACGCCAACGCGCGCCGAGGGCGGCAGGTTGAGCCGGTTCAGCACGTCGGCGAGCAAAAGCGTGAAGGCGAAGATGAGAATCCAAAAGCCGGAGGCCGGCGAGATCCGGGCAAAGGTATTGCCGGCCGGAGTGAGGAATGTGCCGGCGACGCCGATGAGCAGGGCCAGCGCGACAAGCGCGACCACGCTGGCGGCAAGGCGCAGCGCCAGCGGCGTCCTCAACAATGCGATGAGCGCCGCGACGATCACGATTGCCAGAAGCAGTGGTCCGGTGGTCGCCGGCAGTGCGTCAAGGATCGAACGCGCCTGCCCGGGGACGATGCGATTGGCGCGGAACGTGGCAAAGGGCGCGGCGAAAGCCGCATAAGCGGCGATCGCCGCGATGACGACGCCGAGCTTGTCGAAGCGGAGGGTCATAAGGTGCGTTGGCGCGAGGCGCCCCCCTCTGGCCTGCCGGCCATCTCCCCCTCAAGGGGGGAGATCGAAAGTCGCGAGGGTCTTCGCCAACCGGTGGAATTGCAGAAAGAAGCGGGACGCAGGAGCCGCCAATCTCCCCCATCGAGGGGGAGATGTCCGGCAGGACAGAGGGGGGCGCCTCGCACCAGCGTCACTTTCAAGCTGATTACTTCAAGAACCCGTTCTTCTTCAAAAAGTCCTCGGCGACGCCCTTGACCGGCTCGCCGCCAACCTGCACGCGCCCATTGAGCTCCTGGAGGGTGACGAGATCGAGCTTGGCGAAAACCGGCTTCAGCAGCGTCTCGATCTCCGGATGCTCCTTCAGCACGGATTCGCGGATGATCGGCGCCGGCTGGTAGACCGGCTGCACGCCCTTGTCGTCGGTCAACACGACGAGGCCTGACGGTGCGATGCCGCCATCGGTGCCGTAGACCATGGCGGCATTGGCGCCGCTGGTCTGGTTGGCGGCCGCCGCGATGGTCGCGGCCGTGTCGCCACCCGAGAGGGTGATCAGCTGGTCGGGCTTCAGCGTGAAGCCATAGGTGGTCTGGAAGGCCGGAAGGGCTGCCGCCGAATTGACGAACTCGGCGGAGGCCGCCAGCACCACCTTGCCGCCGCCGGCGACATATTTGCCGAAGTCCGAGAGCGTGACGAGCTTGTTCTCGTCGGTCACTTCCTTGCGCAGGGCGATCGCCCAGGTGTTGTTGGCCGGCGCCGGCGACAGCCAGACGATCTTGTTGGCGTCGTAGTCGAGCTTCTTGGCCGTCTCATAGGCCTTGGCGGCATCCTTCCACGCGGGATCATCGGCCTTCTCGAAGAAGAAAGCGGCATTGCCGGTGTATTCGGGATAGATGTCGATCTCGCCGGCGGTGATCGCCTTGCGAACCACCGGCGTGCCGCCGAGCTGGATGCGATCCGTGGTCTTGATGTTGTTGGCGTTGAGAACGAGCTGGATAATGTTGCCGAGCACGCCACCCTCGGTGTCGATCTTCGAGGAGACGACGACCTGAGCGCTCGCGGAAGCCGCCGTGATGGCGAGCGCGATTGCCGCGCTGGCCAGAACCTTGACTGAAAACATTATGAGAATCCCTTGCTGTGAACCGGAATGCGGTGGCCGCATATGAGCATGGCTTCAACGGCCAGTCGGGGCACACGGTTTCATAAGAAAGGGGATCGACGCAATATTTTTGTTCCGTACGCGCCGATGTCGGCCCGGCGGCAACAGCGGGCTGGCGGTCGGCCGCCATCGGGTGGATAATGCCGCGGGGGTGCGGGGGCAAACACGGAGAGCGTGTCATGGCCATACACAAGGTCGGTTATCTCATCGGCAGCCTCGCCCGGGAGTCCATCAACCGCAAGCTCGCGAAGGCTCTCGTTCAACTTGCCCCTCCCGAGCTCGAAATGACGGAAATCGGCTTCAAGGATCTGCCGCTCTACAGTTACGACTACGACGCCAATTTCCCACCCGCCGCCCAGGCTTTCAAAAAGGCGATCGCCTCGGTCCAGGCCGTGCTGTTCGTCACCCCGGAGTACAACCGCTCGATCCCTGGCGGACTGAAGAACGCAATCGACTGGGCCAGTCGCCCCTACGGCAAGAATTCATTCGCGCGCAAACCGTCCGCCGTCATTGGAACATCGCCGGGTGCCATCGCGACCGCTGTCGCGCAACAAAGCCTGCGCAGCGTTTTGAGTTTCTGCAACTCGCCGCAGATGAACGCGCCCGAAGCCTATATCCAGTTCACGCCTGGGCTGATCACGGATGAGGGCGAGGTGACGGTTGAATCCACCGAGGACTTCCTGCGCAACTATATGGCTGAGTTCCACATGTTCATTGCGCGGGTGCTTCAGGTTTTGCCGCCGGACGCATAGCTGACGGATAGGCGTCAAGCCGGCCGCAAGCTTGTAATCTTCAGCGCGCCGAGTGCCACGAAGCAAAGCACGGCGACCGGAAAGATCATCCAGTTGAGCATCGTCCAGCCCCAGGCGTTGTAGACCATGCCCGACATCAGTGACGCGCAGGCGACTGAGCCGAACAGGACAAAGTCGTGGAAGCCCTGCACCTTGCCCTTTTCGGAAGGGTGGTAGCTGGCCGCCACCATGGCGGTGGCGCCGATGAAGGCGAAATTCCAGCCGAGACCGAGCAGGATCAACGCTGTCCAGAATTGCCACAGCGCCAGGCCCGACAAGGCAACGACGGCACAGCCGATCAGCAACAGCAGGCCGGTGGCGACAACGCGCTCGGCGCCGAAGCGATGGATCAGCGAGCCGGTGAAGAAGCTGGGCCCGAACATCGCCATGACGTGCCAGGAGATGCCCAGCGTCGCATCGTCCTCGGAAAGGCCACACCCAACCATGGCGAGCGGCGCGCCGGTCATGACGAAACTCATCAGCGCGTAGCTGCCGACCGCGCAGAAGAGCGCCGCGACGAAACGCGGCTTTGTGACGATTTCGGAAAGGGGTCTGGCATCGCCGTCGGCAACGTCCACCTTGCTCGCGGTCTTTGCCGGCAAGCGCAGGAACGACAGGATGATGGCGCCGACCGCCGCCAGCGGCAGGATCGAGGCGAAAGAGCCGGCAAACATGACAGGCGCGAACAATTCGCGGGTGAAGATGACGATCTGCGGCCCGAGAATGGCGGTGATGATGCCACCGGCGAGCACGAAGGAGATGGCGCGCGCCTTGAACGCCGGCGGCGCGTTGTCGGCCGCGGCAAAACGGAACTGCTGCACGAAGGCGCCGCCGACGCCGATGACGAGCAGCGCGAACGCGAACAGCCAGAAGCTGCCATGAAACAATGCCAGGGTGGCGACCAGCCCGCCGAGCGCTGTGACGACGGTTCCGGTCATGAAGCCGCCGCGCTGCCCCAGCCAACGGATGATGGCCGCAGCCGGCAAGGCACCGAGCGCCACGCCGAGGTTGAAGCCGGTGATGGGCGCCGTCGCCAGGGATTTGTCGGCTCCCAGCAGATATTGCCCGGCCAATGCGCCCATGGAGATGGCGATGGGGGCCGCCGAGCCGATGATCGCTTGCGAGGCGGCCAGGATCAGCGCGGTCCGCCGCGCCTCTTTGCCCGCCTCGACGGCGATGGCGGTCACGAAGCGTCCTTGCCGCGACCCTCGCCACGCACGCGGCGTGACACACGGTCGAGCACGGCATTGACCAGCTTCGGCTCGTCTTCCTCGTAGAAGGCCTTGGCGATATCGACATATTCGGTGACGATGACCGCGACAGGCACGTCATCGCGCTTCATTAGCTCGTAGACGCCCGCACGCAGAATGGCACGCAGCGTGGAATCGAGGCGCGAAAGCGGCCAGTCGTCGGTCAGCGCCTGGCGGATGATCGGATCAATGGTCTTCTGGTTCTCGACGACGCCGGTCAGGATGGCGCGAAACCACTGCGCGTCGGCCTCGCGGTAGAGCGCACCGTCGACTTCCTTGCCGAGGCGGAACGCCTCGTACTCGGCGGTGATCTCGAACACGCCACTGCCGGCGACATCCATCTGGTAGAGCGCCTGCACGGCGGCCAGACGGGCAGCACCGCGCTTGTTGGCGTGGCGCACCGCGGGCTGTCCTGGCGAAGCGGGTTCGCTCACGATCGCGCTCCCAATTGTTCCTTCAGCGCGATCATGGTCAGCGCCGCACGCGCGGCAAAGCCACCCTTGTCGCCTTCCGAGCGCTTGGCCCGCGTCCACGCCTGCGCATCGTTCTCGGTGGTCAGGATGCCGTTGCCGATGCAGACCGAGTCCTGCACGGACAGGTCCATGAGCGCACGGCTGGATTCATTGGCGACGATATCGAAATGATAGGTATCGCCACGGATAATGGTGCCGAGCGCGACAAAACCGTCATAGCCCGTCCCGCCTTCGGCCATGCCGTCGAGCGCGAAGGTGATCACCGCGGGAATTTCGAGCGAACCGGGAACAGTGACGACGTCATAAGTCGCGCCCGCTTCCTCGAGCGCATTCGTCGCGCCGTCGAGCAGCGCGTCGGCAAGGTCGTCGTGAAAGCGCGCCTCAATGATGAGCAAATGCGCTTTCGCCTTCGGGCGAATGAAGGCTTTGCCGTGTTGGGATATGCCAGCCATAGAAGTCTCCGGGGGTTGCCGGTGACTTAGGCCGAAGCCGGATTGATCGCAAGCGGAAGATTGCTGGGAGGTGGGTCAGGCCTATCGCCTCTTTGGGCAAGGTGTCGAGACCGGGCAGTCCGTACCAAGGCTTTCAGCCCAGGCACGAACGGCTTCGTGATCCACCACACGGCCGGCATTCACATCGGCCAATGCTTCCCGCGTGAGCCGCTCTTGCTCTTTGGAGTTCCCGCTTTCCATCACAGTCACTTCCTCATTTGAACAGCTCTGCGATGTCGGTCATTGGCCGGAAGAACTTCATCGGCTGATCCGGGAATGGCAGAAAACTCTCGCGTTGATAAAAACCGCGTGCATTTTCGTCCTTGGCATCGACCACAATCGCGAACGAAGCAATCTCGCTCCTGACGCAACGGGACAGAGCGTCAGCCAGGAGATATCGGCCGTAGCCCTGCCCCCGATGCCGCCTGTCGACAGCGAGGCGTCCTAGCAACGTGGCCGGAATGAGCGGATAGCGGGGAAGCTTGCGAACGGTTTGGGCAGGCCATTCGCCGATGGCTACGGCGGTTGCGGACAGCGTGTAATACCCGGCCACGGACCCGTCCGGCAAAACAAGAACAAAGGGTGCCGCGACGTTCTTGCGCGCATCCTGCCCGGCCTGCACCCTGAAATACCGATCGAGCGCCTCTATGCCGCTCTCGAAAGATGTCCTGTCGTGCTGCAGATCAAGCACTTCGACCCGAAGAGCCCCCTCGGCCGAACTGCTCACCTTTAGGTACCGGTGGCTTGACGATAGTGGCGCACCGTCTCACGCAGACGATCATTCACGGGTTGCGGATTGATCAAAGCATCCACGAAGGCGCGACTATCGCGGACGGAAAGATCGAGGCGCTGATGCTCCTCGATCGCTCGGCGGGCTGCTTCCTGGATGCTGGTCAGCACAAAATCCGTCACTGTCCGGCCCTGAAGTGCGGCTGCGTGCTCGATAAGATTTTTCTGATCGGCCGTGAGGCGCGCTTCCAAACGCTCGCTACGGACGCGGCTGCGAGGTGTATTCAAAGCGGGTGAAGTCATCTTCGTCTCCTGGCGACAATGTACGGCCAATGGCCGTAAATTTCAAGATTTATCTCACGCGCAGGCGTGGAACATCAGGGCCGCTCGCCGTCCCTGCTGCGCGACCAAGATCATGATGTCGCTAAACATATCTACGATGGAACCGTGGTCGCGCCCGGCGTGCCGAAGATCGCTTACCAGTTCCCGGACGGAACCTATGTCGATAGCGCCATGGATGCGCGACATGACCCAACCCAGTGATGGAAATGTTTCGCACGTCTGGATCGTCGTGCCGTGCGTATTTCAGGCAGACATCTTGCGCGAAATACAAGTCGTCGTGCCGCGATATGCTGAGGAAAGCCCGGATCCGCTGATGCACATCACCATACAGCAGGTCCTTGTAAGTCTTCGAACTGACGAGATCCCAAGCTCGTCGTAGATTTGCCGCTCAAAGCCCCTCTTTCGCGGCCTCCGCCAGGCGCGCCGCGTACCGCGCCATGGTGTCGATCTCGAGATTGACGCGGTCGCCGGCCTTGCGCTCGCCCCAGGTGGTGACGGTCAGCGAGTGGTGGATCAACAGCACGTCGAAACGGGTTCCCTCGACCCTGTTGACGGTGAGCGAGGTGCCGTCGAGCGCAACGGAGCCTTTCGGCGCGATGAATTTCGCCAGATCGCGCGGCGCTTCCAGCGTGAAGCGCACCGCGTCGCCCTCATCCTTGCGCTCGACGATCTCGGCGGTACCGTCGACATGGCCGGAAACGATGTGGCCGCCGAGCTCGTCGCCGATCTTCAGCGCCCGCTCCAGATTGATCCTGGTGCCCGATTTCCAACCCGCCGCCGTCGTCAGCCTGAGCGCCTCCTCCCAGGCCTCGACCTCGAACCAGCGCGCGTTCGACCCGCTGTCGGGCAAGGCAGTGACCGTCAGGCAGACGCCACCGCAGGAAATCGAGGCGCCAATGGCGATGGTCTTGGGATCATAGGCGGAGTCGATGCGCAGTCCCACCCCTTCCCGCAGCGGCTTGACGGCGGCCACGGTGCCGATATCGGTGACAATCCCGGTAAACATCGATCTCTATCCCTGAAAATCCCTGATCCATTCGGCGTAGCCGTCTTCGCCGAACCGCATCTCGCGCAGCTTGCGAAAACCTGCCGGGATATGGTCGGCGTCGATGGGCGACGCAATGCCGTCACCGCCGATCGCTTCCGGTCCCTGGAACAGCACGATGCGGTCGACCAGCCCGTCGGCCAGGAAAGCGCTCGCCACCTTGGCGCCGCCCTCGACCAGCACGCTTGCCATGCCGAGCGCCGCCAGATCCTCGAGCAGTTCCGGCAATGCCACGCCGCCGTCGTGCGTCTCCGTGCCGATGAAGCGCACGCCGGCGCGCTCGAGCGCCGCCCGGCGCTGCGGATCGGCCTCCAGGCAAGCCGCAACGTAAAGCGGTACGCGATCGACGCCCGACACCAGCTTCGAGCCCTCCGGCAGCCTGATCTGGCGGTCGAGGACGATGCGCGCCGGTGAACGGTTCTCCAGCCCGGGCAAACGCACTGTCAGCGCCGGATCATCTTCCAGCGCCGTGCCGATGCCGACCAGAATGGCGTCCGCCTCGGCGCGCATCAGGTAGACTTCGCGGCGCGCCATGTCGCCTGTTATCGCGACTTGGCCGGCGCCTTCCCTGCCGATCTTGCCGTCGCTGGAAAGCGCAATCTTCAGAATCACTTCCGGGCGTTTTTTCAGAGAGCGAATCAAATAGCCCGCCATTTGTTCGGCCGCTTCGCCGGCCAGGACCTTTTCAACCACTTCGACGCCGGCGGCGCGCAGAATGGCATAGCCTTGGCCGGAGACCCGCGGATCGGGATCGCTCGCAGCTCCCACGACGCGCGCAACGCCGGCGTTGACCAGCGCATTGGCGCAAGGCGGCGTGCGGCCGTGATGGGCGCAAGGCTCCAGCGTGACATAGGCGGTGGCGCCGCGCGCGAGTTCGCCGGCCTCCGCCAGCGCCTCGGTCTCGGCGTGCGGCCGGCCACCAATCGCGGTCACGCCGGTACCGACGATCATCGGGCCTGAGCCGTCGTCACGCACGATGATCGTGCCGACGGATGGATTGGTCGAGGTGCGGCCGGCGTGCTTGCGCGACAGCCGCAAGGCCGCGGCCATGAAACGGCGGTCAAGGGCCGCTTGTTCGGCCTCGCTGCGTTGCGGTGCTGCCATGCTCAGCCGGCGTCCTCTTCGCTCTTGTCCTCGTCCCCCTTCAACTCGCCGAGCAGTTCGTGGAAATCCTTGGCCTCACGGAAATTGCGGTAGACCGAGGCGAAGCGCACATAGGCGACATCGTCGAGCGACTTCAGTGCATCCATGACCAGCCGGCCGACCTCACCCGAGGCCACTTCCGTCTCGCCCGAGCTTTCGAGCTGGCGCACGATGCCGGTCACGGCGCGATCGATGCGTTCGGGGTCGACGTTGCGCTTGCGCACCGCGATCTCGACGGAGCGCAACAGCTTGTCGCGGTCGAACGGCACTTTTCGCCCCGATTTCTTGACCACCACGAGATCGCGCAACTGCACGCGCTCGAACGTGGTGAAACGGCCGCCGCAATCGGGGCAGACACGCCGCCGGCGGATCGCCGCGCCGTCCTCGGCGGGACGCGAATCCTTCACCTGCGTATCTTCGGACTGGCAATAGGGACAGCGCATGGAGAGCCTTGGGTTCGCGAATCTGGTGAGGTGAAAGGCTTAGAGCCTTTCCGGTGCGGATTGAAGCAGTTCTGTTTCTTCGATCGCCTGCCGCGCCTCAGAGATAGCGAGGCGCGAGGAAGATTGCCAGCGCGGCAAGCAGCCAGACGGCAATGCCGCCGGCAACAGCCAGGCGATAGTCGACCTTGTCGATGAACAGCCAGCAGGCGCCGAGGAAGGCGAGATAGGCCGGAATCGTCTTCATTCCGGCAAGGCAGGCATCGCGGAACCCGCCCGGATCACCCTTGGCGCCGACGGCGAGCAACGCGATGACGGCAAAGGTCGGCGCCAGCGGCAGGATGCCGGGCAGGACATTGCCCCGCTTGGACGCCCAGACGATCAGGGCCGTCACCAGTCCGCCGACCACGCCTTTCCAGACGATATCCATGAGCAGCGCCTATGCCGATCCGGTCGTCCGCCTCACGGCGCCACATCCTTGGTTGGGAAGCCGCAGGACGTTCCGAGATTGCGGTAGGCCTTGGTGAAGCCGTCCATCGGAATGCTGGCGACAGCCTGCTTGCCGAAGGTCACGTCGAGCGAGGTGGCCTGGCGCATGGCACGCAGCAGCGCGAGACTGGTCTTAGCCTGATTGTCGACCGTCCAGCTGGGGCGGCCGATGACGCCATCGTTGGAGTAGACCGTGGCCGAAACCTTGACACCGGGATCGCCGAAAGTCGCCGCGATCTTCTTGCCGGTTGGCAGGGTCTTGTTGTCGATGGTGATCAAGATCGCCGGATAAGCATCGGGCGGCAGCGCATCGCCGGTCGAGATCGACAGTGTCAGCGTGGCCGAATTGCCGCTCGCATCGAAGAATGCCGTGGAGGCCGCGCAGGTCTTGTGCGCGTCCTGGCCGGTGTCGAGCGTATCGACCATAGTCGTCCAACGGCCGAAAGTGCTGGTGGCGGGCATGTCCGGAGCGGGCTGCGTCTGCGCCAAGGCAGGCCCGCAAGCAGCCAGCCAGCCGAAGGCGCCGAGTGAGGCAAGACAAAAATCGCGCATCATCAATCTCCAGTTCCATGCGCCACCCGATCAGGGGTGACGCACCGCCGGTGGATAAAAGATGACGCTTCGCGCCCGGTCAACCGAGATAAGGATGGTCAACCGAGATAGGGATAGAGCGGGAACCGATCGGTCAATGCCACGACCTTGGCCTTGACCGCCGCTTCGACCGCCGCATTGCCTTCGTCGGAATTGGCGACCTTGAGCCCATCCAGCACCTCGGCGATCAGCTTGCCGATCTCACGGAATTCGGCCTGGCCGAAGCCGCGCGTGGTGCCGGCCGGCGTACCCAGCCGCACGCCCGAAGTGACGAAGGGCTTTTCCGGGTCGAAGGGGATGCCGTTCTTGTTGCAGGTGATGTTAGCGCGGCCAAGGGCCGCCTCGGCGCGCTTGCCGGTGGCGTTCTTGGGCCTGAGGTCAACCAGCATCAGGTGGTTGTCGGTGCCGCCGGAGACGATGTCGAGACCCGTTTCCTTGAGGCTGGAAGCCAGCGCCTTGGCGTTGGCGGCGACGCTTTCGGCATAGACCTTGAAGCTCGGCTTCAACGCTTCGCCGAAGGCCACTGCCTTGGCGGCGATGACATGCATCAGCGGGCCGCCCTGCAGCCCGGGGAACACCGCCGAGTTCATCTTCTTGGCGATATCCTCGTCATTGCACAGGATCATGCCGCCACGCGGACCACGCAACGATTTGTGCGTGGTGGTCGTCACCACATGGGCGTGCGGCAAGGGCGAGGGATGCACGCCGCCAGCGACGAGGCCCGCTATGTGCGCCATGTCGACCATGAGATAGGCGCCGACGGCGTCCGCGATCTCGCGAAAACGCTTCCAATCCCAGACACGCGAATAGGCGGTGCCGCCGGCCAGGATCAGCTTCGGCTTGGTCTCGTGCGCGGTCTTTTCGATCGCGTCCATGTCGAGCAGGTGGTCGTCCTTGCGCACGCCATAGGAGACGACCTTGAACCACTTGCCGCTCATGTTGACCGGCGAGCCGTGAGTGAGATGGCCACCGGAATTGAGGTCGAGGCCCATGAAGGTGTCGCCGGGCTGCAGCAGCGCCAGGAACACCGCCTGGTTCATCTGGCTGCCGGAATTCGGCTGGACGTTGGCGAAATTGCAGCCAAACAGCTTTTTGGCGCGCTCAATGGCCAGTTCCTCAGCCACGTCGACGAACTGGCAGCCGCCATAGTAGCGCTTGCCAGGATAGCCCTCGGCATATTTGTTGGTCATGATCGAGCCCTGCGCCTCGAGCACGGCGCGCGAGACGATGTTTTCCGAGGCGATCAGTTCGATCTCGTGGCGCTGGCGACCGAGTTCGTTGCGGATGGCGCCGAAGATCTCCGGATCGGCATCTTCCAAAGTGGTTTCGAAGAAGGATTCGAATCTGTTCGACGCCGCCGCTGCTGTTGCCATGGCCTGAGTTCCCCTGGGGTTGGAAGGGTAAATTCGTGCATGCCGTCGTCCCAAACCACTGGACGGTTCCGGGCGACATGCATTGCGTTCGCCGGGCCATTAACACAGTTGTTTTAGCCTCGCCACGTTTGCGGCGCGAAATTTGCTGGCCGGTTTGCGGCAAACGATCGGGCGGACCGCTATTTCCTGTCCCGCCGCTGCTTCAGCAAGGCCTCGGTCAAGGTGATTTCGGAAAATAGCGCGCGCATCGTGTGATCATTGATCTCTTGGCTCCGGAACATGTCGCGCAGCGCGGAGCGTTCGGCTTCGATGCCCGCCGCCCTGAGTTCCAGCTCCAGCCTGCCGGCCTCGCGGGCCTCGGCGCGGGCCTCGGCGGCCTCGTCGGAAGCCGCGATGCGTCTACGGTAACCTGCCACGATGCTGTCGGCGACGGCGAGCCGGGCCTCGACCGCCTCGCCCTCGCCTTGCTCGTTGGCGATGCTCTCGATCCTGGCGATCGCCGCATTGGCGGCGCCGACGCGCGCGCGGCGCTCCTCCGCGGCGGCCGGATCCTCGCCCGGCTCGACCAGCCCCCGCGCGATCCTGGGCAAGGCAAAGCTGGCAATGACGAGCGAGCAGATGATGACGCCGGCGGCGAGGAAGATCACCACATCGCGTGCCGGAAAGGGCGAGCCGTCCTGCAAAGCCAGCGGCAATGACAGGATGCCAGCCAATGTGATGGCGCCGCGCACGCCGGCGACCGAGCCGGCGAGCTGGACGCGAAATCCGAACGGCGCCGCCTCGCGCTTGCCAAAGCGCGCCGCGATCGCCTGGGCAATGTCGCCGACCCAGATCCACAGGAAGCGCAGCCCGATCAGGCAGAGCGTCAGGATCAGCACCGTCGCCACCGGCTCGATCAGCCAATGCCGGCTGGACAATTCCGGTGGGACCTTGCGGATGATGTCGGGAAGCTGCAGGCCGAGCAGAATGAACAGAGCGCCATTGAAGACGAAAGTGAGCGTCGCCCACAGCGACAGGGTCTGCATGCGCGCCGACACGCCGAGATGGCGATACATGCCGGAGACCCCGGTCAGCAGGCCGGCGGTCACCGCCGCCAGGATGCCCGAGGCGCCGACATGTTCGGCGCCGAGATAGGCGACGAAAGGCAGCAGGATCATGACGAGAACCTGCGCCTCGGCCGGCACGCCGCCGATGCGGTTGAGCAGTTGTAGCGCCTTGGCGGCGATGAACAGGGCCGCGACACCGGCCAGGATGCCGGCGGCGACGGCATAGAGGAAGCTGAGCGAGGCTCCCGCGAAGGAGAAGCTGCCGGTCAATGCCGCCGCCACCGCAAAGCGGAACATGACCAGGCCCGACGCATCGTTGAGCAGCGACTCGCCCTCCAATATGTGCATCAGCCGGGACGGAACCACATTCCTGTCGACGATCGAGGACACCGCCACGGCGTCGGTCGGCGACAGCACGGCGGCCAGCGCGAAAGCGACGACGAGCGGAAGCTCGGCACCAGCCAGTGCAAGGCATAGCCGAAGCCGACAATGGTGAAGAAGACGAGCCCGATGGCGAGGTCGAGGATGGGTCCGCGCAAACCGATGAGCTCACGTTTGGGCGCGGCGAAGGCGTCACCGAACAGGAGCGGCGGGATGAACACCAGTAGGAACAGTTCGGGATCGATCTCGACATGCAGGCCTTTGGCCGGCCAGGCAAGGGCCGCGCCGATGGTGATCTGCAGCACCGGCAGCGGCACCCGAACCAGCCGGACGAGCGCGCCGGACAGCGCCACGAAGACGAGCACGACGAGAATGAAGCTGGCGACGTCCATGGCACGATTCCGGCTGTTGCCGACCATGGCCAATTGCCGAAACTTCGTCCAGCCGGTCGAAGGCAGGATCTGACGGCGTCCGCAACAAAAAAGCCGCTCTCAGAGCGGCTTTTTTTCAAAGATATCAGCTTGTTATAGTGAAGACGTGATCTGCAGCTCGCTGGCGCCGTCGAGTGCGTAGACGTCGTCGCGGAACTGGACGACGCCAGGTCCCGTCGACCATGCCGAGAGATAGAGGAAATGCACCGGCACCGGATTGGTGACCTGGATCGGTGTGTTCTGGCCGGTCTTGATGGCCGCCTCGAAATGCTGGCGATCCCAGCCGGGCGTGTCGCGCAGAATCCAGGTGACGAGATCGCGCACGTTCTGGACGCGCACGCAGCCCGAGGAATCGAAACGCATCATCTTGCCGAACAGGCTCTGCTGCGGCGTGTCGTGCATGTAGACGCCGTCCGGGCTCGGGAAATTGATCTTGACCGACGCCATGGCGTTTTCCGAACCGGGATCCTGGCGGAAACGGTACTTTTCAGCATCGTCCGTCGACCAGTCGACATTCATCGGATCGACTTCGCTGCCATCGGGCGCGAACAGGCGGATGTGACTGTTCTTGAGATAATCGGGATTCTTCCGCATCAGCGGAATGATGTCCTTGCGCACGATCGAGACCGGTGCGTTCCAGTACGGATTGACGATGATCTCGTTGATCTTGGAATTGACGATCGGCGTCTGGCGATCGATCTTGCCGACGATCGCGGTGTGGCGAAGCACGACGCGGTCGTTCTCGACCGCCTCAATCTGCGCGGCCGGAATGTCGACCAGCACGTAGCGGCTGCCCAGCGTACCGGCCTTCTCCTTCAGGCGCTGCAGATTGGTCTGCAGCTGGCCAAGCCGGATCTGCGCCGACACGTTCATCGCGGCGTAGGTGTATTTGCCCATCGAGCCGTCAGCCGGCAGCCCATGGCGCAACTGGAAGCGCTTGACCGCCGAATCGACATAGGAATCGAAGGCCGTCGAAATGCCGGCACTCTGCGACAGGTCGCCAGCAACCATCAGGCGCTTGCGCAGCGGCACCACGTCCGGATCGTCGACGCCGAGCTGAAGCTTCTTGGTGGCGGGAACGTCTGTCCAGCCGCCCTGCGAGACGATGTTCTGGTACTGCGCGACCGCCTGCTCGGTGAAGGCGACGGTCTGCGGGCTGAAGATCGGCAGCGTCGAGGCCACCTTGCCGCCTTCGCTGGCGCGGGCATCGAACTGATCATCCCAGTTGCCGCGGGCCGAGGATTTCAGGATATCCCCGATCACATCCTGCGCATTCGCACGGCCGGCCACCATGGCGGCTGCGAGCACGGAGGCTCCGGAAAGGAAAAAACGGCGGCTGGTTCTCATGGACGTTCCAGACATTCTTGTAGCGTTCGATCACTTGCTGCGTCGATCATCGCGCGATCTCGCCCGCACTCTAAAATCGGCAATCTTAACAATTAGCCAACCATGGTCCGTATCACATTGGCGACAAAGGCAGAGGCGCGACACGGTTGCGGGTGGACGCATGGTCTTCACCACAGCATCACTGCCACTCTCGGTTCCATTGGAATATGGCGGCAACGTGGCCTTGGCCCGCAATTTGCTTCGGCCGGACGAAAGAAAGAAAAGACCGGTGCTTTTCGGCACCGGCCCTGACTGGAGGTCGCTATTTCGGCCACGCTTCTGCGGCGCGCTCCGTTTCCTGGATGGTTTTACATCCGATAGGCAATCGTGTCGTTCCAGAAGCGGTCGAGGCGCTGCAGGGCGCGGTTCATCTGCTTGAACTCGTCGGTGTTGATGCCGCCGACCTGCTCGATCGAGCCGACATGACGCTCATAGAGACCGGCGACTACATCAGCCACTTCATTGCCCTTCGGCGTCAGCGAGACGCGGACCGAACGGCGGTCGATGCGCGAGCGCTGGTGGTTGATGAAGCCGAGATCGACCAGCTTCTTCAGGTTGTAGGAGACGTTCGAGCCGAGATAGTAGCCACGCGAACGCAGCTCGCCGGCGGTCAGCTCGGAATTGCCGATGTTGAAGAGCAGCAGCGCCTGGATGGCGTTGATGTCGGAACGGCCGTTGCGGTCGAATTCGTCCTTGATCACATCAAGCAGACGGCGGTGCAGACGCTCGACCAGCTGCAGCGATTCCATGTACAGGGAACGGATAGCCTCACGGCGATCGTCGGAAACGTTGGCGGTCTTCGCCGCCGGACGCGAATTGATCATTGTCTTTGCCTCTCGTTTGTCGCCCTGGTGATTTTTTGTTTTTCACCTTGATCGCGACACTATCGAATACTCATAAAATTCGACTTAAACGCTAGGGCTAACAAGAGCTTACCGGTAAGAGGTTTCGGAAGAGGCTTAACGAACGGTCACCCGAGCAAGGATGATTAACCTAAAGATTTAGGCAATGATCGCGGGGCTGGATTCAGGCGATCGCCAAGTCGTCAACGCGCGCAAGGGCTTAGTGCCGTGCCGGCCGCTTTTGCAGGTAGATGACGACGCGAAAGACGATGTAGAGCAGCGCCACGCAGGCATGCGAGACGAGGATCAGGAGACGATGACCGAAAAGCTCGGGAAAGCCGGCATACATGACCGTCTCGGTGACCGCGCATATGAACCAGATCACCGGCCCCCAGGACGCCAGCATCCACAAGCCGGCCGCGGCAAAGGGAAAGAATACGGCGAGCAACACCGCCGCCACCTGCCAATGCACCGGCATAAGGTCGAAGCGCCACAGCGAGCCCGGGTAGAATCCGATCAGCTTGATCCAGTACAGGACGCCGAACATCAGACAGTAGCCCGCGATGACGCGCTGGAACCAGGCGAAGATCACCTCGACCGTCGAGGGCTGCAGGACGACGCGTCTCGATGTCACCTCGCTCACAGCCCAAGCTCCCAATCACCGAGCGGAGCGAAATAGGCTTCGACGTCCGCCTCGGCGACCGCATCGATCTTTGCCGGCCGCCATTGCGGCTTCGAGCCCTTGTCGATGATGGCGGCACGGATGCCTTCGTAGAAATCGTGGCCGGCCAGCATGCGGTTCAGGATGCGGAACTCCATCCTCATGCAGTCGTCCATCGACAGTGTCTGCCCGGCGCTGATCTGCCGCCAGGCGACGCGAAGGCTGGTCGGCGAGCGCATGCGGATCGTCGCCAGAGTTTTGGCTGCGAACTCGTCCCTGCCGGCGCGATCCAGGCTGTCGATGAGATCCGGCAGCGACGGCTGGGCGAAATGACGGGCGATCGCCTCCAGGATCGGCCTGTCCGTCTCCCGCTTGGCTGGGACAAAGAAACCGCGCAGCACCGATTCCGGATCGCCCGTCAGCGCCAGCCGGTCGAGGAAGCTTGCCTGGTCTTCGGTCTTGATGGTGTGGGTGGCCAGCCCCGACCACAGGGCATCGCCATAGCGGATGCGGTTGCCTGTCAGCGCCAGGTACATGCCGAAGGAACCGCCGAGATCGGGCAGCAGATGACTGGCGCCGACATCGGGGAAAAAGCCGATGCCGACCTCAGGCATCGCGAACTGCGCATTTTCGGTCATCACCCGATGCGAGCCGTGAAAGGAAATGCCGACTCCGCCGCCCATGACGATGCCGTCGATGAGGGCGACATAGGGTTTCTTGAAACGCGCGATATAGGCGTTGAGCCGATACTCGTCGGCGAAGAACTCGACCGGCGGCTTTCCGGCGCGGCCGGCTTCGTAGATGTGCAGGATGTCGCCCCCAGCCGAAAACGCCCTGCCCTCGGCCTTGACGGCGACGACGTCCACGCCGTCGTCGCGCTCCCAGGAACGCAGGGCCTTGTCCAGCGCCTTGACCATGCGATGGGTGACGGCATTGAGTGCCTGCGGCCGCGTCAGCGTGACGACGCCGGCCCTGCCCATCCTTTCGAAGCGAATTTCGTCGCCTCCACCAAAATCCATCGCCAGAGAATCCTTGTCCCCGCGCCTGCGGGACTGAAGTGCTAAAGGCGGCGCATGGGTGCGTCAATGGCAGCAGCCTGTCGGCCGCGGTCTTGGCGGCACGCGGTGGCCGATGTTAGACGTTGGCAGCCATTACGACAGGCTAAGAGCCGGATAGTGAGCCATATGCCGCAGTTTTTGCGCCTTGTCCTTGTACTGAGTTGCCTGTCTGCGTCGTGGGCAACCAATGTCCCCGCCAAGGCAACCGACCTCGGCGATCTTTACCAATCGCAGACCATCGTCACCGGCCAGGGTGAAGAAAACCGTCAGCTCGGCTTCAGGACTTGCCTCGACAAGGTCCTCGTCCGTGTTTCGGGCGATCAGCGGCTGCTTGCCAGATGCGAAATGGACGCGCTGCGCGACAAGGCCGGCAGCTTTGTCGACTCGTTCCGGTACCGCGACCGGCTGGAAGGCATTCCGATCCATGACGAGCAAGGCACGCATGACCGGCCGCATGACCTCACCTGCCTCTACAAGCCTGATGTGATCGACAAGGTGCTGGCGTCGCTCGGCGGCAAACCCTGGCTTGGCGAGCGGCCGACGCTCACCGTCTTTCTCACGACCGAACAGGGCGCTCGGCATTTCGCACTGACGGCCGAGGAAAAGCGTGGCGAGACGATGCGCGAATCCTTCGTCAATGCCACCGGTCCAACACTGATGCATGTCGTCTTTCCGAAGGCCGCGCAGCTTGGGGACCTGAGCGAAGAAGCGTTGCGCGCGGCCGACATGGCAAGGCTCGATCGGCTGGCCAAACAGGCCGGTGGCGCCAGAGCGCTCGCCGGCAGCATCGTATGGAGCGACAAGGAATTCGGCTGGATCGCCGATTGGCGGCTGGCCGATCACGGCAAGACCTATCGTTGGCAGGTGCGTGGGGTCAGCTTCGACGAGGCGTTCCGTGTCGCCATCGGAGGCGCGGCGCAGATCCTTTCGGGTAATGGGCAGCCCTGACCCAATAGGCGTGGTGGGACAGCGCTGTGGCAGCTTTGACCCCTGGCACAAACGTGTCGCATTGGTCAGCACCAGGGGCTCGTGGTAAAAGCCGTAGATCCGGAGTTTTGGCCATGAACAAATTCACCCCAGCAAAACCTGCCGGCGCGCGCAGCGTCGACGACGTCACCGGCAGCCGCCGCCTGCGCCGCATGCGCAAGGCCGACTGGTCGCGCAGGCTCGTGCAGGAGAACCGGCTTTCGGTCGACGACCTGATCTGGCCGATCTTCGTCGTCGAGGGCAGAAATGTCCGCGAACCGATCGCCGCCATGCCCGGCGTTTTCCGCCTTTCGGTCGACCTTGCCGTCAAGGAAGCCGAACGCGCTGCCAAGCTCGGCATTCCGGCACTAGCCACTTTCCCCAATGTCGATCTCGGCCTGCGCGACCAGACAGGCTCGCACATCCTCGACCCGGAAAACATCATCAACCGCGCCACCCGCGCGATAAAGGACGCGGTGCCCGAGATCGGCATCATCACCGATGCCGCGCTCGACCCGTTCACCAGCCATGGCCATGACGGCATCCTGCGCGACGGCATCATCGTCAATGACGAAACCGTGGAACAGGTCGCGGCGGCTGCCGTCATCCAGGCGGCGGCCGGTGCCGACATCATCGCGCCTTCGGACATGATGGACGGCCGTATCGGCGCCATCCGCGACGCGCTCGACGCCAACGGTTTTCAGGACGTGGCGATCATGTCCTACGCCACCAAATTCGCCTCGGCCTTCTACGGCCCCTATCGCGAGGCGGTCGGCACCGCCGGGCTGCTCAAGGGCGACAAGAAGACCTACTATATCGACCACGCGAATTCGGACGAGGCGGTGCGCGAGGCGGAACAGGACATCGCCGAGGGCGCCGACATGCTGATGGTCAAGCCCGGCCTGCCCTATCTCGACATCATCCGCCGGCTGAAGGACGAATTCCAGATGCCGACCTTCGCCTACCAGGTGTCGGGCGAATATTCGATGATCAAGGCGGCGGGTGCAAATGGCTGGATCGATGGCGAGAAGGCGATGCTGGAATCGCTGCTCGCCTTCAAGCGTGCCGGCTGCGATGGCATCCTGACCTATTTCGCGCCCGAAGTGGCTGTGATGCTGAAGGGCTAGCCCCGACTTCCCGGGCAATGCCTTTCAGTAGGTGTCACCACTCTTTCGATCGGTCGGCGGTTCCTTCGAATTCCCGCTGACAAAAACCGGCAGCTGCAGCTATGATAGTCGCACGGCCGGAGGCGGCCGGCAGCCCGCACCTCGGACAAAGAGGTATGGCGAACGCCTCCAGAGGATGCTCCCTGACCCGTTTCACCGTCGGGCGAAGGCGTCGGCAATGCGGGCACTGACGAAGGCTTCGCCGTGACCCGAGGAAACGGACATACTTGCCTATCGCGATGCCAAGACCATGGCGAAAGCCATGCGGGAGGCGCTTGCCGCCCGCGACCTGACGATCAGCCACAGTGACGCCCTGGAGATCGTCGCGCGCCAGTTTGGACTGGCGAGCTGGAATATTCTGTCGGCGAAGATCGAAGCGCGGCCTGCCGGCCAAGACAAGATCGTCTTCGAGCGAACCGCGCCGATCGTTCGCATCGTCGACGTCGCCAAGGCGCACGAATTCTACCTAGGCTTCCTCGGCTTCACCGTGGACTGGGAGCACCGCTATGGGGAAAGTTCCCCTATCTATACCCAAGTCTCGCGTGGCGACCTTGCACTGCACCTGTCCGAACATGCGGGCGACGCGACGCCTGGCGGCAACATGGTCGTTTATATGACAGGCATCCGCGACTTCCACAAAGAGCTTGCCGGCAAGGAGTACCGCTACATGAATCCCGGCCTGGAGCATGAAGACGGCCGGCTGACGGTGGAGGTCATCGACCCGTTCAGCAACCACATCCGCTTCATGGAACTGACGGGCGAATGAGCTGATATCGTGGCGGCCTGGGCGGCCGTCACTGGCCGTCCGGGCCGATCGCTAAAAACAGTCCCGACATCGCCTGGCGGCAAAGGTCCGGATACATACTTTCGATCCGAAAATACCGCTTGCAATTCGCAATCAGTTTGCTAAAAGAAAACCACTTGCAAATTACAACTGGTTATCGAGGAGGTCTTCATGTCAAAACTTCGTGTCAACGCGTTTACCCTCTCGCTCGACGGCTATGGCGCCGGTCCTGATCAGGATCTGCAAAATCCCCTCGGCATCGGCGGAGGATCCTTGCACAAGTGGTTTTTCGACACCCGCACCTTCCGCAAGATGGTGCTCGGACAAGATGGCGGCACCACCGATACCAACGAGGCGTTCGCGGCGCGCAGCTTCGAGAATGTCGGCGCCTGGATCCTGGGTCGCAACATGTTCGGGCCGATCCGCGGAGAATGGCCTGACGACAAGTGGAAGGGCTGGTGGGGCGACAACCCGCCCTACCATGTGCCGGTTTTCGTGCTGACGCACCACAGGCGGGGATCGATCACAATGGAAGGCGGCACCACCTTTCACTTCGTCACCGACGGCATCCATTCGGCGCTCGAGCAGGCGAGATCGGCGGCTGGCGGCAAGGACGTGCGGGTCGGCGGCGGCGTCGATACGATCCGCCAGTATCTCCAGGAGAGGCTGATCGACGAGATGCACCTGGCGATTTCGCCGGTGCTGCTTGGCCGGGGCGAGAACCTTTTTGCCGGCCTCGACATGCCCAAGCTTGGCTACGCGTGCACCGAACAGGTGGCGACGGCGCTGGCCACGCACGTGGTTATCAAGCGGGCTTAAGCTCGGCGCCGCCCCTCATCCGCCTGCCGGCACCTTCTCCCCGTGAACGGGGAGAAGGAAAGGTCACTCAATATTTCTCCGGCACGTAAAGCTCGCGCGGCAGGACCTGGCGTTCGTATTCCGGGTTGAAAACGCGCTCCGGCAGCGTGATCTCCTCGTGCGGCACCTCTTCATATGGCAGCTGCTTGAGCAGATGGTCGATGCAGTTCAGGCGTGCCCGCTTCTTGTCGTTGCCCTCGACGATGTACCAGGGCGCTTCGGGAATGTTGGTGCGGGCGAAGGTTTCTTCCTTGGCCTTGGTGTACTGCTCCCAGCGCACCCGCGACTGTAGGTCCATCGGCGACAGTTTCCACTGCTTCATCGGATCGTGGATGCGCATCAGGAAGCGCATCTGCTGTTCCTCATCGGTGATCGAGAACCAGTATTTGACCACGGTGACGCCGGAGCGCACCAGCATGCGCTCGAACTCCGGCACGTCGTGGAAAAACTCCTCGACCTGATCGGGGCTGGCGAAGCCCATCACCCGCTCGACGCCGGAGCGGTTATACCAGGAGCGGTCGAATAGCACGATCTCGCCGCCTGCGGGCAAATGCGGGACATAGCGCTGGAAATACCATTGCGACTTCTCGCGTTCGGTCGGCGCCGGAAGCGCCACGACGCGACAGATACGCGGATTGAGCCGCTGGGTGATACGCTTGATGACGCCACCCTTGCCGGCGGAATCGCGGCCCTCGAAAATCACCACCAGTTTCTTCTTGTGATAGGCGACCCAGGATTGCAGCTTGATCAATTCGGACTGAAGGGTGATCAGGTCGCGAAAATACTGCATGCGATCGATCGAAGGCGGATGCGAGTTCTTGTAGATCTTGGCGATCTCCATCGACAGCGCCGGTTCCGACAATTCGAGTTCATAATCTTCGTCGAGCGTGTCGGCGAGTTCGGCTTCAAGCCAGTCCTTGGCAGGGGAATTCTGTCTTAGCTCGGTCATATCAACTGCTCCGCTTGCAAGCCTGTCGGTTCCCTGGAGCGTCCCCAAATTGCTGCCAGCGGCCGGGAATGGAAACACCTGAGCCGACTTCAATATAGGCCGGCGGTGACGGTTTTATTGCAGCCCGGGCGCGATTTGCCGCCGGTGCAAATTTCGCGACGCATGATCGATCGGCGTCATCGCATGGCGACAAGCCGACCGAATTGTCCTACAAATCCCCGGTCGCGTTCCAGGCCTGCCCTTGGCGGCACGCCTCTTCAACAAAATCGCGAGGATCTGACATGGAATACCGCACCCTTGGCCGTTCCGGCCTGAAGGTTTCGACACTGACGCTTGGCACAATGACCTTCGGCGGCGCCGGGCCTTTCGCTGCGGTCGGCAACAGCGATCTCGCCGAAGCAAAGCGGATGATCGACATGTGCATCGACGCCGGCATCAACCTCATCGACACCGCGAATGTCTATTCGAACGGCCTGTCGGAGGAGATCATAGGCGAAGCGCTCGGCGGCAAGCGCAAGAACGACGTGCTGATCGCGTCCAAAGCCCGGATGCGGATCGGCAAGGGCCCGAACGACGAAGGCCTGTCGCGCCATCATCTGATCCGCGAATGCGAGAGAAGCCTGAAGCGATTGAAGACCGATGTCATCGACATCTATTTCGTCCACCAGTGGGACGGCCTCACCCCACTCGAGGAAACCGTTGCCGCGCTCGACACTTTGGTCAGCCAGGGCAAGGTGCGCTACATCGGCTGCTCCAACTATTCGGGCTGGCAGGTGATGAAGGCGCTTTCCATCAGCGACAGCCGCCACCAGCAACGCTTCATCACCCAGCAGATCCACTATACGCTGGAAGCGCGCGAGGCCGAGTACGAGCTGCTGCCGATCTCGGTCGACCAGGGGCTGGGCGTGCTGGTCTGGAGCCCGCTCGCCGGCGGCCTGCTGTCGGGTAAATACCGCCGCGACAGCCCGACCGCGCGCCAGCTTGCCGGCTGGTCCGAGCCGCCGATCCGCGACGAGGACCGGCTCTGGCGGATCGTCGATGTGCTGGTCGAGATCGGCAGGGATCGTGGTGTTTCGGCGGCACAGGTGGCGCTCGCCTGGCTGCTCGGCCGCCCTGCCGTCTCCTCGCTGGTGATCGGCGCCCGCAATGACGTCCAGCTGAAGGACAATCTCGCGGCCGCCGCCCTGGAGCTCGGCACCGAGGAACGCCAGCGTCTCGACGCCGTAAGCCGGCCGCCCCTGCTCTACCCCTACTGGCATCAGCAACTGACAGCGAAGGATCGCTTCGGCCCCGCCGATCTGGTTCTCGACCGCAGCGATATCTGATCAGCGTCAGGTCGAGAGCGAGAGCTAGCTCTCGATGAACCGCCAGAGTTCGGGATCGGGTTCGATCTGGCCGCCGAGCACGAAATATTTGTAGAGGACGAGCAGGGAGATCGCCTGCTCGTCCCGTTCATTGGAAAATTTGCGGCAGTAGGCATTGGCCGTGGCGATGATGCGCTCCGCCGCGGCCGGATGCCGTTCGAAATAATCTACCTTTTCACGGAGATCGGAGAAGTCCGGGTCGAGCGGCGCATAGTGGACTCCAGCCTCGAGCTGGCTCTCGCCAAACCATGTCTCGTAGGTCGGCGGCGGCATCAGACAGAGCGAGTTGGAGTTCATGATCCATTTGAGGTTGGTCGCCACGTCATTGCCCTCCAACGAGACGATGTAGCGATAGCGCAGGTGCTGGCTGATGCTGAGGAAGGGCTTGCTGTACGCAGCCGGTGCATTGCGCTTGTGCGAACCGACGTCGCAGAACGGCAAGTCGCGCGCGACATCCAGGAACCGTGTCCGGATCGGATTGTTGAGGTCGCCGCGCCAGACCACAGCCGGGCGTTTGTCGGTGAAGACGACGGCGTCGGTGGGCATGTGAAAATGGCGGAACTTATTGAACTTCATCACGACGGCGTTGCCGTTGTCGGCGCGGATCGGCCGGTCCTTGACGAGCGTCGGCAGCTCGGGCACGCCTTTTACGTCGCCGAACTTCAGGTCGATGAGCAGTGACGGATCGAAATAGCGGGCAAATTCCTTCAGGTCGTAATAGTACATGCTCGGTTCAAAAGGCAGCTGGTCGATACGCACGGCATCCGGGCTTGGCCTAAAAGCGTCCTGCAGCTTGTTGTAGTGATTCAGCCGTCGGCGCACGGCCACATCCGAGAGCCTGGCCTGTTCCAGGCGGCCCGCCAACCGTCGTCGGAAGATCGCCTGGGGTGCGATATCGCGGATCACGTTTCGCGCGTAGTAAAAGACCTTTGCGGTCGTTCGTTTTATGGTGGCCATCGTTCTTTTGATCAGAGATAAACGCGATTAAACAAATGACGGCCGGGACGGTTCCCTCGGCATGATCGCATGATTGGGCCACGCAATCCAGCGCTGCCCGAACACGTGGCAGCCGGCCGAGACGAGGTGCCCGGCAACTAGCCCGTTATGTAGCGCCACACCTCGGCATCAGGTTTGATCTGGCCCGAGAGCACGAAGTATTTGTAGAGCACCAGCAGAGAGATCGCCTGTTCGGTCCGCTCGTCGTCGAATGTCCGGCAATAGGCATTCGCGGCGGCGATGATGCGCTCCGCCTTGGCCGGATTCCGCTCGAAATAGGCCACATGGTCCGCAAGGTTCGAGAAATCCGCCTCGAGCGGCACATAGTGCACATTGGCTTCGAGCTGCCGCTCCGCGAACCATGTCTCATAAGTCGGCGGTGGCATCAGGCAAAGTGACTTCGAGTTCATGATCCATTTGAGGTTGGTCGCTACATCATTGCCTTCGAGCGAGACGATGTAGCGGTAGCGCTGGTGCTGGCTGATGCTGAGAAAAGGCTTGGCGTATTCGGCCGGCGCGTTCGGCTTGTGCGAGCCGGCATCGCAGAACGGCAGGCCGCGCACTGCCTTGAGGAATCTTGTCCTGATCGGGTTGTTGAGATCGCCGCGCCAGACCACGGTCGGCAGCTTGTCGGCGAACGCAATAGCGTCAGCCGGCATCTGGAAGTGACGAAACTTGTCGAGCTTCATGATGACGGCGTTCCGGTCGTCATCGCAGATTGGCCGATCCTTGACGATAGCGGGCACCCTAGGCACGTTCCTGACGTCGCCGAATTCGAGGTCGATGAACAAATCCGGATCGAAATAGCGGGCGAATTCCTTCAGGTCGTAATAGTACATGGTCGGCGTGAACGGCAGCTTGCTGATGCGCTTGGCATTGGCGCTTGGCGCGAAACAATCCTGCAGCTTGTTGTAGTAATTCAGCCTGCGGCGCGCCGCCTCACCGGAAAGCCTCGCCCTTTCGAGCCGGCCGGCCAGCCTTGCGCGAAACAGCGTTTGCGGAGCGACATCGCGCACGACGTTTCTCGCATAATAGAAAACTCTTGCGGCGGTCCGCGAAATTGTGGCCATCGGTCACTTGATCAAAACAAACAGGCAGCTCTCAATTCATTGGCGCCCCGCATTTCCTACATCATTGTGGCGCCCATCTGGCAAGCCCCCGCATCTCTTCCAGCAAGCACCCAGGCATTGTCGCTTCAGCTGTTGTGTTTGACGGCTAATGCTCCTAGGCAGGTTCAGGGCCGCAAGGCAGTGATAAAAGGAGCCGATATGGCGCGAGCACCCAACTACGATCAGGAACGCAAGGAGCGTGACCGCCAGAAAGCGGCCAAGAAGGCTGAAAAGCTGGCCGCCAAGGTTGCCGCCCGCGAACGTTCGAAGCCCGAGACCGAGACCGAGACGGAGACCAAAACCGAGGAGTAACGGCATGCGGCCCGCGAATGCGGGCCGTGCCTCAATCCGAATTGTCGGTATCAGCCTAGGTCAGGCTGGCGCCTTGTCACTGATGAAAACATCCACCTCCCGCGCCGCGGCGATGAAAGCGCGTCGGGCATTCATCGCCGGCTTGTCGCCGGCGAGTGCGTCGTGGCAGGCCTGCAGCGCCGCACGATGCTTGGCGCTGCGCTTGCCGGGCCAGCTGTTGAGCAGGTAATCGGAAGCTTCCCTTGCCGAACGCAAGAGCTGAGTGCTTCCCGCCGTGACGGACTTGACGGTCACGGGTGTTTCAAACCGATTGTTTTCCATTGCCGCTCTTACGCCATCGGCTTGCTTGAAGCGAGGCCGAAAGTGCTCTTCACGTCAGATGCGGCCTGTTTTCCGGCGAATGCTGCCCTGCATCGACCGCACTAGGCGGCGACGACGGCAAATCCCCTGGCGCGAAGGCCACGTCGGTCGTTGGCAAGCGACGTCACCAGCCGGTCACGGCTGCCGACGATGTGGGCCGACAGCAGCCGCGTGGCTTCATCGGCCTGGCCAAGGCGTGTCGCGGCAAGGATGGCGCGATGTTCGAGCCAGGCACGGCCAAGGGCCGTTTCGTCACGCACTTCCAGCCAGCGGGCGCGCGACAGCCGCGTCATGGCGTCACGAACCGCCCGGAACAGGAATTCGTTGCCGGAGAGCCGCGCCAGCTCGATGTGAAAATCCATGCCGACACGATGCCATTCCTCGCGCGGGGTATTTTCGTCGCAGGAATCGAGCATCGCCTCGATGACATCGATCGCGCTCTTGTCGGCTTGCCCGCACGTCAGCCGCAGCGCGGCGACCTCGACCGCCTCGCGATAGACCGCGATCTGCTCGAGCTCGGCCAGGTTGATGGGCGAGACCGTCCAGCCGCGCCCGTCCCTGCCGACCAGCCCCTCGGTCTCCAGCCGCAGAAGTGCCGCCCTGACCGGCGTGCGCGAGGCGCCGAAACGGCCTTCGATCCAGCGTTCGGTCAGCCGCTCTCCCGGCCCGACCTCGAGAGCCAGGATCATCTCGCGAAGCTGCCGTTCGACATTCTGCATCTGCGACATCGCGCGTCCTTTCCGAAGCCGCATTGACAGCGGCGGGCTTGAAGTTCATGACGGATACCAGATTGGTATCCCAAAATGGTATCCGCAACAAGCGCCGACACCGGGCAGGCAGGACATGACACAGGAAGACACGCGGCAGAGCGGCTACAACATTCACTGGCGGCGCAATCTTGCCGTCTGTTTCGCGGGCTCGTTCAGCACGCTCATCGCCATGACCCTGCTCTTGCCGTTCCTGCCACTCTATGTCGAACAGCTCGGTGCACAGGGTCATGCGGCCATCGTGCAGTGGTCCGGCATCGCCTATGGGGCCACCTTCTTCGCCGCGGCAATGGTCGCGCCGCTGTGGGGACGCCTGGGCGACCGCTACGGCCGCAAGGTGATGCTGGTCCGCGCCTCCTTCGGCATGGCGATCTGCATGTCGCTGACGGGCATGGTCGAGACGGTCTGGCAATTGGTTCTGCTGCGCCTGCTGATCGGCTTCGCCGGCGGCTATTCCTCGGGTTCAACGATATTGGTGGCCATGCAGACGCCGAAGGAGCGCTCCGGCTGGGCGCTTGGCGTCCTGTCGGCGGGTATCACGGCGGGCTCGCTGGTCGGCCCGCTGCTCGGCGGCGTGCTGCCGCCGGTAATCGGCATTCGCGCCACCTTCCTGTTGTCGGGCGGCGTGATCTTCCTCGCCTTCCTGGCGACGACGTTCCTCATCAAGGAGAGCCCGCGCCCAAGGCCGGCCGAGGCCGCGCCGGTGGCAAAGCCGAAAAGCGGCTGGTCTCAGATCCCGGACAAGCGCCCGGTCGTGGCCATGCTGACCACCGGCATGCTGCTCGCCTTCGCCACAATGTCGATCGAGCCGATCATCACCGTCTATGTGCAGCAGCTCATCGAGGACCAGAGCCGGGTGACGCTCGTCGCCGGCGTTGTGATGTCGGCGGCCGCGCTCGGCACCATCCTGTCGGCATCCTGGCTCGGCAAGCTCGCGGACCGGATCGGACACTGGAACGTTGTCGTGGGAGCGCTGGCCGTCTCTGCGCTGCTGCTCATCCCGCAGGCTTTTGTCACCAACAGCTGGCAGCTTATCGGCCTGCGTTTCCTGATGGGCCTGGCGTTGGGCGGTCTCCTGCCCTGCATCACCAGTGTCATCAGGCACAATATCCCCGACGGCGTTGGCGGCAACGTGCTTGGCCTGGCGATCTCGGCGCAGTATGTCGGGCAGGTCGCGGGACCGCTGGCCGGCGGTTTTGTCGGCGGCCATTTCGGCATGCCGTCGGTGTTTCTCGGCACATCGGTGCTGATGGCCCTCGGTGCCGTCTACAACTGGATTGTCCAGTCGCGGCGGACGCGGCATATGGCGCTGGAAGCGGGCAAGCCCTGACGCTTGGCCGACCTGCAAAAAGAAGGAGCACGCCGACCATGAACCTCGCCGATCCAAACGGCAGCCGCCTCCTCGTGCTTGCCGGCGGCCTCGTCGGCGCCGCGGGCGTGGCGTTGTCGGCAGCGGCGGCGCACCGTGGCGGTGCCTTCACCGGCACGGCCGCGTCGTTCCTCCTGATGCATGCGCCGGTGTTTCTCGCCATTGGCCTTGTCGGCGCGAACCGCTGGCTGCGAATGGCCAGCCTGGCGTTGCTCGTCGGTCTCGTACTTTTCGCGGGCGATCTTCTCGCCCGCGATTTCCTGGGATCGAGACTGTTTCCGATGTCAGCGCCAATCGGCGGCACCTTGCTCATCGTCGGCTGGCTGGCAATAGCAATTTCTGCCCTGGCTCGCCCACGTTCCTGAGGTTCAAGCCAGCAGGATCAGCGCCGACGTTCGGGTCGGATCAGCAGATCACGATTGCGCGCGGCCGGCCTCTTCAGGCGTCTGGACTCTGGCCGCTCGGCGGCGGGCGAGATGCCCCAGTAGTTGCGGTAAATGTCTTCGAACAGATGCTGGATGGGGTGCATGTTTTTCTCCTTCCAATTGAATCGATCCAATCGCAAGCACAAAAAGGGCAATGCCGATCAGCTCCGCTTGCGCCCTACGAGGAAGCGCAAGTCGCGAATCCACGGACTGGTTCTGTCGCGGCGCTTCTGGCTGTTGGTCGCCGACCCGATATTCCAGTCGTTGCGGTAGATGTCTTCGAACAGATAGTTGATGGAATGCATCATTCCCTCGGAGGTCAATCAACAGGCCAAATCCGCCACTTTGGATCGATTCAAAGATAAGCCTTTCATTGGCGACGGTCAAGCAAAATTTGAATCGATCCAACGAAAGTGCTAGATGCGGCCCGAGAACGTGCTAAATGCATGTCAGGAGACCCGCGCAAATGGCGTCACTTACCGCAGGCAATCGACGACCCGTCCGGCTGGCCGATATCGCCAAGGCCGCCGGGGTTTCGCACGGCACCGCGTCCAATGTATTCAGCCGGCCCGAGATCGTGCGCGAGGAAGTTCGCGAACGGGTTCGCGCAGCCGCCGAGGCCATGGGGTATGGCGGGCCCGACCCAAAGGGCCGGCTGCTACGGGCCGGCAAGGTCAACGCCATTGGCGTTGCCACCGCCGAGCCCCTCTCCTATTTCTTCGACGATCCGTTTGCGCGCGTCATGATGGCGGGCATCTCACAGGCTTGCGATGCGACCGGAGCCGGCATCTCACTGGTTTCGGCCGCCAACAACGAACAGCTTGCCTGGAACATCCAGAGCGCGCTGGTCGACGGCTTCATCGTCTTCTGCATCGAGGGCGGTTCGCGCCTGGTGGAACTGGCACGCGAGCGCAAGCTGCCCTTCGTCGCGCTCGACCTCGATTCCGAGGACGGGTCGGTCGCCGCGATCGGTGTCGACAACATCGCCGGCGCCGGCATGGCGGCCCGCCATCTCACCGATCTTGGACATCGCCGCTTCGCCGTCCTGGCGCTGCCCTTCGCCGACGACCGAACGGGCATTGTTTCGGCCGAACAGGTCCGGGGCGCTACCTATGCAGGGACGCGCAACCGCCTCACGGGCTATCTCCGGGAGCTTTCGCGGGTTGGCGTCGATATATCCAAAGTGCCCGTCTACGAGACCGCCAACGACGTGGCGAGCACGAAGGCGGGGCTCGAAACCATCTTCGCCTCCGACGCGCCGCCCACCGCCATCCTTGCCATGTCGGACAGAATGGCCCTGGTGGCGCTCGAATGGCTGAGCGCACGCGGGCTCAACGTGCCCGACGATGTTTCCGTCGTCGGGTTCGACGATGTTCCGGAAGCAGCGGTGTCCAAGCCGCCATTGACCACGATCGCCCAGCCGATTGCCGAGATAGGCCGCCTTGCCGTCAGGGCGATCCTGGAGAGCGATGGGCCGGTCAGCAGGCATCAACTGCCGGTCGAACTGATCGTGCGGGGCTCGTCGGGTCCGCCCCGCGCTTGAACCGCCGCCGAACCGCCTATCGGTTGGCTCTTGCCATGGCGGAGAGGCCCAAAGGCGCACGGACCGGCGCGGGATCCTTTTGGGCCGTGCGGGCCTTGGCCGAGCCGCCGATGGTCGACAGCCATTCGAGATAGAAGGCGAGCGCGAACTGCATGGCGATGCCGGCCGATATCAGCAGGCTGTCATAGACGAACCCGCCTGGATTGATCAGCTTCATCACCTGAGCGACCATGGCGATCACCGTGCCGGCAATGAAGACCGGCAGCGATCGTTTGCCCAGTATCGCCAGCGGATGATCAGGGCTGGTGCGGAACAGGCTGGAGAGCGCCGGCAGAGCGACGACGAGGTAGCTGACCGCCAGGATGTGCAGCAGCCGCGGCAGCGACAGGAAGGTCTTGTCGAAGCCGCCGATCACCACCGGCAGGTTGAACCAGGTTATCTGCCCCCAGAGCGGGCTGTGCACCCAGACCAGCGCCGCCAGCACATAGGCGGCGGCCGCGCCGACCAGCCAGCGGTTAACCGGAATGACACCGCCGCGCCTGACATGCAGCATGGCGACAAGGCCGATGTTGAACAGGAACTGCCAGGACAGCGGGTTGAGGAACCAGAAACCGGGCTCGGGATAATTGGGCGGCGCGATCTGCCAGATTCCTGCAACGAGCCACAACGTGCCGGATGCGACAAGGGCCGCGACGGGCCGGTAGCTGACGAACAGGACAAAGGCCGGCGCCATCAAAAGCAGCGCCGCATAGACCGGCAGGATGTTGTTGTAGCCGAGCTGGTGGCCGAGCGTGACGATGCCGACCAGCACTTGCGGCGGGTTCTTCATCAGCGGCTCGATGTTGATCAGCTTCACCAGTTCCGGCCGCTTGGCAAACACCGCCACGGCGCAGAACAGGGCCATCACCACCATCGTCGTGACGATATGGGCGACATAGAGCACGCCCGCCCGCCGCCACATCTTCAAGCTCGCGAGAAGCCGGCCACCCGGGCGGAACTTCGTGCCGTAGGCGAGCGCGACCGAGATGCCGGAAATCAGCACGAATGCCTCGGCCGCGTCCGAGAAACCGAAATTCTTGTAGGTCAGCGCCTCGAAAGCCGTGCCCGGCACATGGTCGATGAAGATCGTGAGCAGGGCCAGCGCGCGCAGTACATCGATACGCGTGTCGCGTTCGGGGATACGCAAATTGCGATCCGGCAAAACAGGGGTAGTCATCGACAAAAGGCCTCAAAGCTGGTTGTTCATGTCCAGCAATGCGACCCCCGACGCACCGCTTCGATTCCTCCCACCGGAGTGTATCGGCGCAGAAACGGGCTGGAATGCGCCTGGTTCAATCAACTTTCGCGGAGCATGAAAATATTGCGTTTTGAAGCCGGCAAATTGAGCGGAACCTCATATAATCAAAGGGATGCGAGATGACCGGCGACAATGTCGAAAGCGGCCCGCTAACGCTGGATCTGACCTTTCCGTATCGCCTCCTCCGCCCCGGCGAAAAGAGCCGTGAATGCCTATTCCTGCTGCATGGATCGGGCGTCGGCGAGACAAGCATGGTGGCGCTGGCGAGACGCTTGGCGCCCGATGCCGTCCTGATCGCGGTGCGTGGCCGTGTCCCCCAGGAGGACGGTTTTCGCTGGTTCGAGCGAATCACGCCGACCACTTTCGACCAGGAAAGCATCCATGTCGAAACCACCGCCTTCGCGGCCTTCGCAAACGAAGCCGTCGCGCGCCATGGGCTTGATCTCGATCACGCGACATTCCTTGGTTATTCGAACGGCGCCAATCTGGTTTCGAGCCTGATGCTGCTCCATCCCGGCATCGTCCGCAGCGCAGCGCTGTTGAGGCCGATGCCCGTGCTCGACGAGGTCCCGGCGACGGACCTTGCGGGAACACGAACGCTGATCATTGCCGGAGCCGCCGACGAGACCTACGGGTCTTTCGCGCCGGCGCTGGTGACGCTGCTCAGCCGGCACGGCACCGAGATCGACGCCCGGATTGTTCCATCGGGCCACGAAATCGGCGAGCCGGACGCCGCGATCGTCGGGCGATGGCTGCCGGGATCGGCGTGGACGCGCGCGCCATCGCGATAGGCAATCAGGGCAGGCGGTGCTGCCGATGCCATCAGCCGACGTGATGCTGACGCTGCTCGCCCAGATGGAGGGGTAGCTTACCCCCGCCCCATCCGGTTCCAGGCATCCAGCCCGGCGATCTTGTAGGCCTCGGCCAGCGTTGGGTAGTTGAAGGTGTTGTTGACGAAGAAGTCGACCGTGCCGCCGAGATTGATCACCGCCTGGCCGATGTGAATGAGTTCGGTGGCGCCCTCGCCGACGATGTGCGCGCCGAGCAGGCGCCGCGTCTCGATCGAGAACAGCAGCTTCAGGAAGCCGGTGTTGACGCCCATGATGTGGCCGCGCGATGTCTCGCGAAAGCGCGCGACGCCGACCTCATAGGCGGCGCCGCTCTCGCGCACTTGCTCCTCGGACTGGCCGACGGTGGAAATCTCCGGCACCGCGTAGATGCCATAGGGGAACGTCTCCGGCGGCGGCGGCAATGACACGCCGAAGGCATGACAGGCAGCCACCCGGCCCTGCTCCATCGAGGTGGAGGCAAGGCTCGGAAAGCCGATGACGTCGCCGGCGGCGTAGATATTGGGCACGCTGGTCTGAAACGTCTGCGGATCGACCTTGATGCGGCCCCTGGAGTCGGCCTCGATGCCGACCACGTCGAGGCCAAGGCTGCCGACATTGCCGGTGCGGCCGGCGGCATAGAGCACGACCTCGGAGCGGATGGTGCGGCCATCGGCCAGCTCCACCTCGGCGGCTTCCGGCTTGGAGCGGATTTCCTTGACGGCACTGCCCAGCCTTATGGTCATGCCACGGTCGCGCATCTGGTGGATGAAATCGTCGACGATCTCGCGGTCGACAAAATCGAGGATGGAGTTGCGCGGCTCGACCAGCGTCACCGGTACGTCGAGCGCGGAAAAGATCGTGGCGTATTCGACGCCGATGACGCCGGCGCCGATCACCGTCAGCGTGCGCGGCAGCCGGTCGAGTTCGAGCATCTCGTCGCTGTCGAAGACACGGGTCTTGTCGAAGGGCACGTCGCGCGGCCGATGCGGCCTGGTGCCGACGGCGATCAGCGCATTGGCGAAGCCGACTTCGCTGTAATCGCCATTGTCCGATGTCAGGCTGACCTTGTTGGGGCCGAGAAATTTTACCGCCGCGCGCGCACTTTTGACCGTGTTGCGCATGAACTGGTGTTGCAGCACCTCGACCTCGTGGTCGAGCGTCTTGTGCAGGCGCTCGATCAGGTCGCCGACCGAGATGTCCTGCTTGACCCGGTAGCCGCGTCCATAGAAGCCGCGCTCGCGCCAGCCCGAGAGATTGAGCACCGTTTCGCGCAGCGTTTTCGAGGGAATGGTGCCGGTGTGCACCGAGACGCCGCCAAGACGCCGGCCGCGGTCGACCACCAGCACCGATTTGCCGAGTTTGGCCGACTGCACCGCCGCGCGGCGGCCCGAGGGGCCGCTGCCGATGACCAGCATGTCGTAATCCATATGTCCCCGTCCCACGGCGCCCATTTTGTTGCGCCGCAACAAGCTAACGCCATCCGCGCCGCGAATTCAACCGATTCGGACTGTCGGCCGTCTGGCTCCGCCGTGCGAGCCGGCGAAAGGCCCAATCTTGATTCCGCGGCGAGCCTTCACCATTTCATCATCGAGCGGTCCGCACCCTATGTCGGACCCTGTTACGAGGAAATGACATGAACGCTCGCGTTCTCGACGGCGAAATCATCAACACTCGGCTCGACGATGTCAGGGCTTATGAAGGCGTGCGCACAAGGCGCATCCTGGCCTTCGTGCTCGACTATATCATGGTTGCCCTGCTCACCATTCCGTTCGCCATCCTGGTGTTCTTCCTCGGGCTTTTGACCCTCGGTCTTGGCTGGATGCTGTTCGGCGTCCTGGTGCCGGCAGTCGCCATCCTCTACATCTGGAACACGCTGGGCAGCGCCGACCAGGCCACCACGGGCATGAAGATGATGGGCATCCGCCTCGATCGTCTCGACGGCAGGCCGATCGACGGCCTCACCGCGGTCGTCCATTCCGTATTGTTCTGGGCCGGCAACGTCATCCTGTCGCCGCTGGTCCTGCTGGTGACGCTATTCTCGGACCGCAAGCGCACGCTGCACGATCTTTTGCTCGGCACCGTGGTCAGCCGCACCGGCCGCTAAAAACCGGCCCTCAAGAGAAGTCGCAGCCCCTTGAGCGCAAATGTGAAGGTGTTCAGGCAACCACACCTTCACAATCCTGTTGAATTTTTCGCCGCCCGAGCCAAAGGTAGAGCGATTCGAAGGAGTGTTTCCAAGGCTCGATGACGCAGCATCCGACCCAGTCGCCGCAGTTCTTCCTGACCGCGCCGTCGCCGTGCCCCTACCTCGACGGCCAGTTCGAGCGGAAGGTGTTCACACATCTGGTCGGGGACAAGGCCTCGGAAATGAACGACCTGCTTACGCAAGGCGGCTTCCGGCGCTCGCAGAACATCGCCTACAGGCCAGCCTGCGAAACCTGCCGCGCCTGTGTATCCGTGCGCATCCTGGCCCAGGAGTTCACCGCCAGCCGCAACATGAAGCGCGTGCTGCAGCACAATTCCGATCTCGTCGGCGCCATGCACAATGCCGAGCCCTCAACCGAACAATATTCGCTGTTTCGCGGCTATCTCGATGCCCGCCACCGCCGCGGCGGCATGTCCGACATGACGGTGCTCGACTACGCCATGATGGTCGAGGATACGCATGTCGACACTAAGGTGATCGAATACCGGCGGCGCGGGCCCGATACCTTCATCACCGGCAAGGGTCAGGGCGAACTCATCGCGGTGGCGCTCACCGACAAGATGGCCGACGGCCTGTCGATGGTCTATTCCTATTTCAATCCCGATTTCGAAAGCCGCTCACTCGGCACGTTCATGATCCTCGACCATATCGCCCGTGCCAAGGCGATGGGACTGCCCCATGTCTACCTTGGCTACTGGGTCAATGGTTCGCGCAAGATGAACTATAAGATGCGCTTCATGCCGCAGGAGCATCTCGGCCCGAAAGGCTGGGAGCGCTATACAAACGAAGCGGTCTGACGCTGAGTTTTCCCACGATCCACGCTTAAACTGTTTCAAGGCAGGGGATGCTGGTCTTTCAGCCGCTCGGTTGGAGAGAGTGCGCGCTTGCGCCGATCGGCCACCGCCTGCAATTCAATTGCGAAAGTTCCTGCATGTCCTCTCACCACGATCACCAGAAGGGCCTTTTTATAACCGCCATCGGCGGACTGATACTGACTGTCGACATACCGTTGATCCGCCTTGCGGATGGCGGCGCGTGGACGATCCTTTTGCTGCGCACCGGAACCACTTTCATCGCCGCGATGATCATCTGGTCGGTCTGGCGTGCGCTGAGCCGCAATGCACCGCCGCTCATCCCCGGTTGGGACGGGCTGATCGTGGCGATATGCTATGGGCTGACCTCGATCACCTTCGTCACCGCGGTCTTCCACACCTCGACCGCCGATCTGGTGTTCATCCTCGCCTTCAACACCGTGTTCGCGGCGCTTCTGTCGTGGATATTCCTGCGGGAAAGACCGCGGACGGTGACCATCGTGGCCATGCTGGTGATGATCCTCGGCGTGCTGGTCATCGTCGGCGGTTCGGTCGGCACCGGCAAGCTGTTCGGCGATTTCATGGCGCTCTGCTCGGCCTTCTTCATCGCGGTCGCCATCACCATCTCGCGCGCCAGCGGAAAGGATATGGGATTCACCTCGCTCATCGGCGTCCTTCTGCCGCTTGGGCTGGCCACCTTCATGGTGACGGGCGAAGGCTTCCACGTGAACGCGCCATGGTGGATCATCTTCAACGGCGCCGTCATCATGCCGATCTCGTTCTTCTGCCTCGCCGCCGGGCCGAAGTATATTTCAGGACCGGAAGTGGCGATGTTCTACCTGCTCGAAACGGTGCTGGCGCCGATCTGGGTGTGGATGATCTTCGCCGAGACGCCGACCCGCAACAGCCTGATCGGCGGCGGCATCCTGATCGTCACGCTGGTCGCCCATTCGCTCTGGCAGCTGCATGATGGACGTAAGCGTCGCGGCGACCTTGCGGTGCATCATCCAGCGTAAGGTTCGAGGTCAGGCGCTGGCCTTCTTCGCGGCGCCTGGTTCGGGCAGGACCTCGATCCGCCGACCGGCCTCGATCTCGGCGGCCGATCCGGCCGCCGTCTCATCGGCCAGTTCCACCTCGCGCAGCCACTCGCGCCAGATCGCGACCAGCAGCGCCATCAGCACCGGACCGATGAACAGGCCCAGAAACCCCATCGTCTTGACGCCGCCGATCAGGCCGAAAAAGGTCGGCAGGAAGGGCAGTTTTATCGGTCCGCCGACGAGCTTCGGCCGCAAGGTCTTGTCGACAATGAACAGCTCGACCGTCCCCCATATGAACAGCGCCAGGCCGGCCATCGGCGAGCCGCTGGCCGCGAGGTAGATCGACACCAGCGTGAAGGACAGCGGCGCCCCGCCGGGGATGAGCGCCATCACGCCGGTCAGCGCGCCCAGCGTCACAGGTGACGGCACCCCGGCCAGCCAGTAGGCGACACCCAGCACCAGGCCCTCGCCGATGGCAATCACGGTCATGCCGGTCACGGTCGAGGAAATGGTCGCCGGCACGACGCGCGAGATCCGCTCCCAGCGGGTCGGCAGGATGCGTTCGCCGAGGCGGTCGATCTGGCCGGCGAAATTCTCGCCATCACGATAGGCGAAAAACAGGGCGATCATCATGAACAGCAGCGTCAGAAAGAGGCTGAAAGCGCTGCCGCCGGCGGCGAGCGCGCCTCGGTAGATGCTGCCGATATTGGCGCCGCTGACCAGCTGGATCAGTTCGCCGATGCCGCCGGGATGGCCGAGATTGGTCGTCCACTGCTCGTTGAGCCACTCACCCACGACAGGCATGGTGGCGATCCAGTGCGGCGTCACCGCACCATGGCGGTTGGTCTCGATCGCCCAGCCGACCCATTCGCGCACCTCGTTGATGGCATAGGTGCCGGCGAGCGCGATCGGTATGACCAGGAAGGCGAGGATGAACAGGATGGCAAATGTGGCGGCGATGGTGCGGTTGCCGCCAACGCCGACCAGCAGGCGACGGTAGAGCGGCCAGCTGGCGAAGGCGATGACGAGCGCCGCCAGCACCGGGAACAGGAAACCGTGGAAGAAATAGACGCCGGCGGCGACGATCAGCACCAACAACCAGCGCGCCGCCGACAGCGGCGGGATGACAGCCGAACGGAGCGGCGTCGACAGCCCGAACAGGCGCTGCTGCCGTTCCGGTTTCTGGATCTTTGCTTCCTTCAAACGCGCTGTTCTCCCCGACCATCCGGTCAGTTATGCGCCGATATAGTGCAGCAATCGTGACGATAGTCCAAATGGTGATGGTGAAGCTGCCAATCTCCCCACGAGGGGGGAGATCGGCAGCTTCACCCGAACTTCCCAGTCCTCGGGAAACCTTTCGGCACCATACGCCCTGCCGATGCCCTCGCGCCGATCCACTCGGCCAGTTCCTCGCGCGACCGGGTGAAAGTACGGTCGGCTGAATCCTGCCAGGAAAGACCGGTCTCCATCGTGAACGGCTTGAGGTCGAGAAGGCCGCCGTCCTTGTATTTCTGCAGCCGCACACCCTTGCCGCGGCCCATCTCCGGAATTTCCGAGAGCGCGAACACCAGCATCTTGCGGTTCTCGCCGACGATAGCGAGATGATCGCCGACGACCGGCACGCAGCGCTTGGCTTCGTCGGGGGCCCTGACGTTCATCACCTGCTTGCCCTTGCGGGTGTTGGCGACCACCTCTTCCTCCGGAACGATGAAGCCGTTGGCGTCGAACGAGGCGAGCAGCAGCTTGCGTTTGGGATCGTGGACGAAGGCGGTGACGATGTCCTGGTCATTGTCCATGTCGACGATGATGCGGATCGGCTCGCCATGGCCACGGCCGCCCGGCAGCCGGTCGGCGCCGATCGTGTAGAACTTGCCGCCGGTGGTGAAGACCAGCACCTTGTCGGTCGTCTGGGCATGGAAGGCGAGCTTGAGGCTGTCGCCCTCCTTGAAGGTCAGCGTCGAGAGATCGGCCAGATGCCCCTTCATCGCCCGCAGCCAGCCCTTTTCCGAAACCACCACGGTGACCGGCTCGCGCTCGATCATGGCGTGGGCGATGTCGGTCAGGTCGTGCTCTGGCGCATCGGCGAACTGGGTGCGGCGCTTGCCGAGCTCGGTCTCCGGGCCGAATTTGTCGCGAACCTGGGTGACTTCCCACTTGATCGTCGACCACTGCTTGGCGTCGGACGCCAGCAGCGCCTCGATCTGCTTCTTCTCGGCGGTCAGGCCATCGAATTCCTTGCGGATCTCGAATTCCTCCAGCTTGCGCAAAGCGCGCAGCCGCATGTTGAGGATCGCTTCGGCCTGGGTGTCGGTGAGCGACCAGCGGGCCATCATGACCTGTTTGGGCTCATCCTCCTCGCGGATGATCTTGATCACCTCATCGATGTTGAGATAGGCGATCAGGTAGCCGGCGAGGATTTCCAGCCGCCTCTCGATCTCGCCGAGGCGATGTTTCGAGCGACGGATGAGGACGTCGCGGCGGTGATCCAGCCACTCCTGCAGCACGCCTTTCAGCGACAGCACATTGGGCACCTTGCCGCGCGACAGCACATTCATGTTGAGCGGGAAACGGCTTTCGAGCTCGGTCAGCTTGAACAGCGATTCCATCAGGATGCCTGGGTCGACGGAACGGCTCTTGGGCACCAGCACGACGCGGATGTCCTCGGCACTTTCGTCCCTGATATCCTCGAGCAGCGGCAGCTTGCGAGCCATCAACAGCTCGGCGATCTTCTCGATCAGCCGCGCCTTCTGCACGCCATAGGGGATTTCGGTGACAACGATGCTCCAGGTGCCCCTGCCCTGGTCTTCCTGGCTCCACTTCGACCGCACGCGAAAGCCGCCGCGACCTGTCTCGTAGTCTTCGAGGATGGAGGCGCGGCTGTCGACGATGATGCCGCCGGTCGGGAAATCCGGGCCCTGGACGAAATCCATCAGCTTCGCCACCGGCGCATCGCGATGCTCGATCAGATGCAGTGCGGCGTCGCAAAGCTCGGCCGCGTTGTGCGGCGGGATCGACGTCGCCATGCCGACCGCGATGCCGGACGAGCCGTTGGCCAAGAGATTGGGGAAGGCACCGGGGAGCACGACCGGCTCCTCGTCTTCTTCATTGTAGGTCGGCCGATAGTCGACCGCGTCCTCGGTGATGCCGGCAAGCAATTCGGTCGCCACGTCGGTCATGCGCGCTTCGGTGTAGCGCATGGCGGCCGCGTTATCGCCGTCGATGTTGCCGAAATTGCCCTGGCCGTCGACCAGGGGGTAGCGCATCGAAAAATCCTGCGCCAGCCGCACCAGCGCGTCATAGATCGACTGGTCGCCATGCGGGTGGAACTTGCCCATCACCTCGCCGACGATACGGGCGCATTTGGCAAAACCCTGGTCGGGATTGAGGCGCAGCAGGCGCATGGCGTGCATGATGCGGCGATGGACCGGCTTCAGCCCGTCACGCACGTCCGGCAACGCCCGGTGCATGATGGTCGACAGCGCATAGGCCAGATAACGCTCTTCCAGCGCCTTCTTCAGATCGACCGGTTCGATATGATCGCCACCGCCATTGTCAGGCGGCAAAAGCCTTTTTCCCATGGGCTGGGACTAGCCGAGCGGGTGATTCGCGGCAAGAGGCGCGCACCCGACCAATCGATTTGCGCTCGTTTCTGCAACAGGAACCCGCAAGGTCGAGCTTGCCGTCCAACATCAATCTGTTACATGCCGCATCTATTGCGAAGCACGCTGGCGGCCCGACCTTCATGCCAAATTCACTGCATTCTCCAATAGCGCTCGGATCGGGTTTGCCTTTCACCGCGATTTTCGACCATTGTGCCGGAACACGCCTTTTTCCCGTCCAGTTCGTCACGGAATGGTGATGGCGCAAAGAATTGAAAAACAATTTCAGGACACTCTCAGGGACCTTGCGATGACAATCAAACGCTCAACTCTCCGGAAATTCGCTCTTTCGACCTTCTTGCTCACACTGCCGCTGAATGCGGCCCTTGCCCAGGACGCCGCGGTCGCGGACCGGCTGAAGGCAGCGCTCTCCGCACAGGGTGTCGACATCTCCTGGACCGGCGTGACCGGCGACAACACCAGCATGGTGCTGCAGGGCGTGTCGGTGAAACCGGCCGCGGAAAAGGAAGCGCTGGCGATCGGCGACGTCAAGCTCGAGAACGTCACCGAAGCCAATGGCGGCTATGATATCGGCACCGTGTCGACCTCGGCCTTCGAACACAGCAAGGACGGCGTCACCCTCGATCTCAGTCCCTTCGTCATCCACGACATGACGGTACCGGCCGACGGCTCCACCAGCCCGCTTGGTTCGCTGATGATGTACAAATCCGCCGAACTGTCGAACATGACGGTCAAGGTCGCCGACAAGACCGCCTTCTCGATGGACGGCCTTGCCATCGAGATCACGCCGCCCGCCGACGGCAAGGCGATGGAATTCACCGCCAATACCGAGAAGTTCACGGCCGATCTCTCGCTGGTCGACGATCCCAAGTCCAAGGAAGTCATCGACGCGCTCGGCTACCAGAACATCTCGGGCAATCTCGAAATGGCCGGCACATGGCAGCCATCGGACGGCAAGATGGAACTGTCGAAATACGACATCTCCGTCGAGAACGCCGGCACGCTCGGCATGACCTTCGACCTTGGCGGCTACACGATCGATTTCATCAAGTCGCTGCAGGAAATGCAGAAGAAGATGGCGGCACAGCCCGAAGGTGCCGACAATTCGGCACAAGGCATGGCCATGCTCGGCCTGCTGCAGCAGCTGTCTTTCAACAGCGCCTCGATCCGCTTCGACGACGATTCGCTGACCGGCAAGGTGCTGGACTATGTCGGCAAGCAGCAGGGCATGTCGGCCAAGGACATCGCCAACCAGGCCAAGGCGATCGTGCCGTTCGGCATGGCACAGCTCAACAATCCGGAACTGACGGCTCAGGTGACCGCGGCGGTCAGCAAATACCTCGACGATCCGAAGAGCCTCGAAATCTCGGCCGAGCCGCCGGCATCGGTGCCCTTCGCGCTGATCATGGCGGGCGCCATGTCCAACCCGCTCGATCTGCCGAAGACACTCGGCGTCAGCGTCAAGGCGAACGAGGACTGATTGGAGTTGCTACCTTCTCCCCGTCATTATACGGGGAGAAGGTGCCGGCAGGCAGATGAGGGGCAGCGCCGCCCCCTGCCAACTGCAATTCGACGCCGATCCGATTGCCTGTCAGAAGGCGTCAACTGCTGAGGCCGTTCGCCAATCGCCTGCGTCCGCGCTGCCCCTCATTGTCCTGCCGGACATTTCTCCCCGTATAGAGACGGGGAGAAACGGCAGTCGCAACGCTGCCGTCAGTCCTTCTTGGTCGGCGCGACGCGTAGCGCCAGTTCGCGAAGCTGCTGCGGAGAGGCTTCCGACGGCGCGCTCATCAACAAATCATAGGCCTGCTGGTTCATCGGGAACATGGTGATTTCGCGCAGGTTCTTGGCACCGACCAGGAGCATGACGACGCGATCGACACCGGCCGCCATGCCGCCATGCGGCGGCGCGCCATACTGGAAGGCGCGATAGAGGCCGCCAAAGCGTTCCTCGACCGTGGCGCGGTCCAACCCGACCGTCTCGAACGCCTTGACCATGGTTTCGGGCAAATGGTTGCGGATACCGCCGCTGGCGATCTCGAAACCGTTGCAGACCATGTCGTACTGGAACGCCTTGATGCCGAGCAGGTCCTCGCCGTTGAGCGCATCGATGCCACCTTGCGGCATGGAGAACGGATTGTGGGCGAAGTCGATCTTCTTCTCCTCCTCATTCCATTCGAAGAACGGGAAGTCGACGATCCAGCACAATTCGAAGCGTTCGCGATCGACAAGATTGAGTTCCTCGCCGGCACGGGTGCGCGCAGCGCCCGCGAAAGAAACGAACTTCTTCGGATCGCCGGCGACGAAGAAGGCGGCGTCGCCGTCGGCAAGGCCGAGCTGCAGGCGGATCGCTTCCGTGCGTTCCTCGCCGATGTTCTTGGCGAGCGGGCCGGCGCCTTCGAGCTTGTCGCCCTCCTTGCGCCAGAAGATGTAGCCCAGCCCCGGCTGGCCCTCGCCTTGCGCCCAGCTATTCATGCGGTCGCAGAAGGCGCGGCTGCCGCCGGTCTTGGCGGGAATGCCCCAAACCTCCGCCTTCGGGTCGTTGGCCAAGATGTTGGCGAATACCTTGAAGCCGGAATCGCGGAAATGATCCGAGACGGCCTGCATCTCGATCGGGTTGCGCAAATCGGGCTTGTCGGAGCCGTATTTGCGCATGGCGACATCATAAGGGATGCGCTGGAACTTCTGCGTTACCGGCTTGCCGTTGGCGAAGGTCTCGAAGACGCCGCGCATCACAGGTTCCATGGTCGACAGCACGTCGTCCTGCTCGACGAAGCTCATTTCGAGGTCGAGTTGGTAGAATTCGCCGGGCAGACGGTCGGCGCGCGGATCCTCGTCGCGGAAGCAGGGCGCGATCTGGAAATAGCGGTCGAAGCCCGACACCATGATCAATTGCTTGTACTGCTGCGGCGCCTGCGGCAGCGCGTAGAAAGTGCCGGGATGGATGCGCGACGGCACCAGGAAGTCGCGCGCACCTTCCGGCGACGACGCAGTGAGGATCGGCGTCGAGAATTCGGTGAAGCCGACCTCGCCCATGCGCTTGCGCATCTCTGCGATGATTTTCGTGCGCGCCACGATGTTCCGATGCAACGTCTCACGGCGCAGATCGAGGAAGCGGTATTTCAGACGGATGTCCTCGGGATAGTCCGGTTCGCCGAACACCGGCAGCGGCAACTCCTTGGCGGCGGACAGCACCTCAATCTCGCGGGCGAAAATCTCGATCTCGCCGGTCGGCAAATTGGCGTTCGTGGTCTCGGGCAAGCGCGCCTTGACCTCGCCGTCGACGCGGATCACCCATTCGCCGCGCACGGTCTCGGCGACCTTGAAGGCAGGCGAATCGGGATCGGCGACGATCTGGGTCAGGCCGTAGTGGTCGCGCAGGTCGATGAAGAGCAGGCCGCCATGGTCGCGCACGCGATGCACCCAGCCCGACAGCCGGACGGAATTGCCGACGTCGCTCTTTCTCAACTGGGCACAGGTATGGCTGCGGTAACGATGCATTGTCATGGATAAAGTCCGGGGTGCTGGGTGGCAGACCGAAGCATTACGGCCCGGCCTCAAAATTTGCGCGAAAAGCGCATGGGAGGCCGGATTTGTCAAGGCAAGCGGTCATACAGGCTCGCGGCTTCGACCGTTCACGCGAAGTGGATTTGGGCGCCCTGACGTTCGAAATCGGCAAGGATGGCAGCGGGCGCGGTCTTCTCGACGACGAGATGGCTGATCATCCCGGCGGCAGCGACGCGGTAGGGCGCCGCGGTGGCCAGCTTGTCATTGGTGACGGCAATGAGGATGCCGGCGCTGTTCCCCGCCATGGCCCGCTTCACCTCGGCCTCGGCCGAATCGAAGGCGGTCACGCCTCGCGTGGCATCAAGGCCGCAGGATCCCAGGAAAAACAGGTCGGCGCCAAGCTGCGCCACGGCGGCCAGCGTATCGGCGCCGACACAGGTGCCAAGGTCGCGGACATACCTGCCGCCGAGCACGATCAGTTCGACCAAGGGGTGATCCGACAGGACCGAGGCGACGCCAAGCGAATTGGTGGCTACGGTCAGCTCGATGTCGCGCGGGATGGCCCTGGCGATCGCCTCATTGGTCGTGCCGCCATCCATGAACAGGCTTTGTCCAGCGGAGAGCACCGCCACCGCCGCATTTGCCAGACGCGCCTTCTCCTCGATCGCATGGCCGCCTCGCTGGCTGATCGTTGCCGCTGCAAAGGGCGCGGAAGCGACCGCGCCGCCGTAAACGCGACGGCATTCGCCGGCCTTCGCCAGCTCCCTCAGGTCGCGGCGTACGGTGTCTTCCGAAACACCGAAGCGGCTTGCCAGTTCGCCGGCCAGGACACGCCCCTCCGCCGCAAGGCGGTCACGGATGAGCTGGTGCCGTTGATCGGTGAGCATTGCCGAACCCTGTTTTCTTGTTCTGCACGTTCTTGCATGTTTTGCACGTTTATGCAAGGAGTCGACATGTCTGGCTGCTGGACAAGGCAGCCGCCCTTTTTTCATTGAAAGCACCGCGATGAGCTTTAGCCTCAACCTGGCCCCTCAACACCGGGTCTATGCCGGGTTTGCGACCTATTCGTTCGCCATGGGCAACATCTTCCCGCGGCTGCCCGACATCAAGCATGCCATGGGCATCGCGGACGGCACGCTGGGGCTCAGCCTGATCGGGACACCGATCGGCACCCTGACCGCACTGACGCTGGCCACGCCCCTCCTGGAGCGCATCGGCTTTCGCCGCGCGCTGCTCACGCTGGTTCCGCTGCTGGCGCTTCTCTACGCCATCGCCGTACATGCGCCGGAACCCGTCGCACTGTTCCTGATGCTGTTTCCCATCGGCCTGATGATCGGCAGCGTCGAAATCATCCTGAATGTCGAGGCCGACAGGACGGAATTCCATCTCAAACGCCGGATCATGAACCGCGCCCATTCGTTCTGGAGCGCTGGCTTCTTCGGTGCCGGACTGTTCGGCGGCGCGATGGCGCATCTCGGCCTGTCGCCGCAACTCCATCTGGCGCTGGTCGTCCCCATAGTGGCTATCTCGATGGCGATTTTTCTCGGCGGCTACGAGCCGGCCCCTGCCCGCTTCGCCGCTACCGGCGACAAGGCGCCCATGTTCGCCCGGCCGACATTGCCTATACTCGTCCTCGTCGCGGTGACGCTTTCGGCGATGCTGCTGGAAGGTGCCAGCATCGACTGGTCGGCAATCTACATGCGCACCGTGTTCGAATCCGGCCCCTTTGTCGCCGGCTTCACAGTGGCGCTGTTTGCATTCTCGCAGGCGACGACGCGTTTCTTCGCCGACAGCTTCGTCGACCGCCATTCGCCAAGCGGCGTGGCGCGCGTCCTCCTGGTGACGACGGCCGCCGGCGTTTTCCTGGTCTTCTTCTCGCCCGCGCCATTTGTCTCGATGCTCGGCTTTGCGCTTCTGGGCGTTGGCAGCAGCGCCATCTTCCCGCTGGCGATTTCGGCCGCCGCACAGCGAAGCGATCGCCCCGCGGCGATCAACGTAGCGGCATTGTCACAGATCTCCTTCACTGCCTTCCTGCTCGGCCCGCCGCTGCTTGGCTTCGTTTCGGACCATTGGGGCATCCGCTCGGCCTTCGGCATCGGCATCCCATTCATCATACTCAGCCTGCTGACCGTCGGCTCGCTTGGCGCCAGGCGATCTTCTTCCGCCACCTCCGCAAGCGCAGGCTCCAGCGGGACGCGGGAGGAGGCACTGGCGCGGGCCAACGAGGCATAGGCGGCTCGCCTACCCGTCCAACCGGACGCTGGCGCGGCCTGCCCAAGGCAGGTCGCCTTCGCGAGAACGAAGGATTGTCCGCTGGCATTGACGGTCGCTTTGGTTCAAGAAGGGATCACCGATACGTGATCGCCGCTTCATGTCCTCCATCCGCCCGCTGATTCCGCTCCTTCTCGCCGCAGGCATCCTGCTCGGCGGCAATGGGCTGCAGAGCACGCTGATCGCGCTGCGCGGCGCGCAGGAAGGGTTTTCGGCGTCCGACATCGGTCTTATGGGCACCTTCTATTTTGCCGGTTTCCTGCTCGGCTGCCTGGCCATCACCCGCATCATGAAGGCGGTCGGCCATATCAGGGCGTTCTCGGCGCTGGCGGCGATCGCCTCTGTCGGCACCTTGCTCCTGGTACTGGTCCTCGACCCGGTGATGTGGTGCGCGGTGCGCTTTGCCGGCGGCTTCTGTTTCGCCGGATTGTTCACCATCGTCGAAAGCTGGCTGAATTCAGGCGTCACCAACCGCGACCGCGCCCGTGTGCTGGCCATCTACCGGATGGTCGATACCGGATCGGTGACATCAGCCCAGTTCCTGATTCCGGTCCTCGGTGCCGGCGGCTTCAGCATCTTCGCCATCATGTCGATCATGATCACGCTGTCGCTGGTGCCGGTCTCGCTTGGCGACCGTTCCAACCCGACGCCGCCGGAAGAGGTCAAGCTCGATCTGGCACGCGTCTGGCGGATTTCGCCGCTTGGCTGCTTCGGCTGCATCGCCGTCGGCGTCACCAACAGCGCGTTTCGCACCTTGTCGCCGGTCTATGCCGAGCAGATCGGCATGTCGGTCGCCGACGTCGTCACTTTCGTCAGCGTCGGCATTTTCGGCGGCGCGATCATCCAGTATCCACTCGGTTATCTCTCCGACCGCTGGGACCGGCGGCGGGTGCTGCTGATGACGACTTGCTGCGCGATGCTTTCGGCACTGGCGCTGGTGTTCATTGCCGGCAGCAATCCGCTGCTCAACTTCATCGCCGTCTTCATCTTCGGCTGTTTCGCCATGCCGCTCTATTCACTGTCGGCGGCGCATTCCAATGATCGCGCGGATGCCGGCGAGTTCGTGCTGATCAATGCAGCCCTGATGCTGTTCTATTCCTTCGGCGCTATTGGCGGCCCTTTCGCGGCCTCGACGGCGATGCAGTATTTCGGGCCAAGCGCGCTGTTTGTCTTCAGTGCCGTGGTCTACGCGGTGTTCATCGCCGTTATCCTCTACCGCATGCAGGCCCGGTCCGGCGTGCCGGCCGGCAAGCGCAGCCGCTTCACCGCGCTGTTGCGCACCTCGACCATTTTCGCGCGTCTGGCCAGGAGAAATAGTGATCCAGACAGTCCGGAAGGGCCGTGACGGCGGCAGCACAGCTTGACGAAAGCCTTCCCGGCTGAAATCTAGGAAGACCCTACTCCTGCCAAAAGCGATTTGATGCACGTCATCACCACCCAGAAAGAACTCGAGACCGTTCTCGCCGCTTTCGAAAAGTCGGATTTCGTCACCGTCGACACCGAATTCATCCGCGAAACGACCTTCTGGCCAATCCTGTGCCTGATCCAGATGGCCGCGCCCGGCGTGACGGCGCTGATCGATCCGCTGTCATCAGACATCGACCTGGCTCCGTTCTTCAAGTTGATGGCCAACGAGGCGGTGGTCAAAGTCTTCCACGCCGCCCGGCAAGACATCGAAATCATCGTCCATCTCGGCGATCTCGTTCCGCACCCGGTGTTCGACACCCAGGTGGCGGCGATGGTCTGCGGCTTCGGCGACAGCGTTTCCTACGATCAGCTCGTGCAGCGCATCACCGGGGCGCGGCTCGACAAGTCGTCGCGCTTCACCGACTGGCGCCATCGGCCGCTGTCCGACAAGCAGCTCGACTATGCGCTGGCCGACGTTACCCATCTGATCGAGGTCTATCAGCACCTCAACGCCGAGCTGGCGCGGGAAAACCGCGCTCACTGGCTGAATGAGGAGATGGATGTCCTGACCTCGCGCGAGACCTACGACCCGCACCCCGAGGATGCCTGGAAGCGGCTGAAGATGCGACTTCGCAAACCGCAGGAGCTGGCGATCGTGCAGACCGTGGCGGCATGGCGCGAACGCGAGGCGCGCGAGCGCGACGTGCCGCGCGGCCGCGTGCTCAAGGACGACGCGATCTACGAGATCGCGCAACAAGGGCCGCGCGACGCGGCAGCCCTTGCCAAGCTCCGTACCACGCCAAAGGGCTGGGAACGCTCCTCGACGGCGACCGCACTGCTCGGCGCGGTCAACACGGCGCTCGCCTTGCCCAAGGAGCAGATGCCGAAATTGCCGAAAAACTTCCAGCCGCCCGAAGGCTCGAATGCGGCCGCGGAACTCTTGAAAGTGCTGCTCAGAATCGTCGCCGAAAAACAGGGCGTCGCCTCGAAGGTGCTGGCCTCCAGCGACGATATCGACCGTATCGCGGCCGAAGGCGAGGATGCCGATGTGCCGGCGCTGCAAGGCTGGCGGCGCGCCGTGTTCGGCGAACAGGCGCTGAAGCTGGTGCGCGGCGAGATCGGCATCAAGTTCGACAAGCGCAAGATAGCCGTGTTCGATCTGTAGAAATCGGCCTCTCTTCTTCCGCCTCGGGAGAAGAGCGCCAACGCCGCTTCTGCTCAAACCACCTGGAGCAGGTGAAGAGCGAACCAGATCCAGCCCAACAGGATAATGACCGCACCGAGAAAGAAAGACCGCCTGCGCAGGCGCAGATCGTTGCTGGTCAGGTGAACCCAGGCGTGGAAGTAGCGCGAGGCGACAAAGATCCACATCAGCGCCAGGGTCAGGTAATTGACGCCGTTGGTGACGTGCAGCGCCAGGCACAGCACGTAGAAAAGAACCGGCAATTCGAACTGGTTGTTGAGATTGGCGGCGACCGTGACGCTGGACGCCGGCTCGGTCGAACGCACTTTGTATTGGCCGGTCTTGGCTTCGCCTGACTTGACCGCACCGTCTCGGCGACGGCCGAGGACGCAGTAGACGATGTAGATCAGCAGCACATGCGCCAGGACCGGCCAGAAGATGGTGGTCTGGTTCATGAAGTGGCCCCTGCCCTTTTCGGCTTCAATTCTGACGTCTTTGGCCCGCCAGCCAGAAAGCGGCAATGACGATGACCGGGAGGGCGAGAAGCGCGAATTTGGTGACGATCAGCGCCGAGGCGAAAGACAGCGAGTCCGGGTTGGCATAGAGGAAATCGGACAGAAGCCGCGCCACGGCGATATTCTGGACATAGTCGGCGAGCGTGTAGGGCAGCACCAGGACCAAGGCGAAGATCGCCTGCATCTGCCCCGGCAGCACGCGGAAAGCCTTCAAGCGCCGGCCAGTTACCACGATCAGGCTGACTAGCGTCAGCGACAACAGCGCAGGAAACAAAAGATCGAAGGTCAGGTAATGCCAGACCAGGATGATCTCGCTGCCGCGCCGGCCAAGCGCCGTCAGCCAGGCCATGCCTTCGTCGGGCGTGAATCCGAAATAGCGCATGTCGAGCGAGGCCAAGCCCCCGCTCAACTGGCGGAAATAGAAGAACTCCATCCCGGTCATGGCGATGAAAACCGCTGCCGAGAGAAAGCAGAGCGCTCCGACATGGCGCGACAGGCGCAGCACCATGGCGGCCAAGTTGCGCCAAAGCCCGGAAGAATCAGGCTCCGCCGGGATAGTTGGGGCTTTCGCGGGTAATCGTGACGTCATGGGCGTGGCTCTCACGAAGTCCGGCGTTGGATATGCGCACAAAGGTGGCGCGGTCGCGGAAATCGGCAAGGTCGCGGCCACCAACATAACCCATAGCGGCTTTCAGCCCGCCTGCAAGCTGGTGCAGCACGCCAGACACAGGTCCTTTGTAGGGAACCTGCCCTTCAATGCCTTCCGGCACCAGTTTCAGCGTGTCGCGCACCTCGGCCTGGAAGTAGCGATCGGCGGAGCCCCGCGCCATTGCGCCGACCGAGCCCATGCCGCGATAGGCCTTGAAGGAGCGGCCCTGGTGCAGATACACCTCGCCCGGACTTTCGTCGGTCCCGGCAAGCAGCGAGCCGATCATGGCGGCGCTGGCGCCGGCGGCGAGTGCCTTGGCGAGATCGCCGGAATATTTGATACCGCCGTCGGCGATTACCGAGGCGCCGGATTTATGCGCCGTCTCGACCGCCGACATGATGGCCGAAAGCTGGGGAACGCCGACCCCGGCCACGATGCGGGTGGTGCAGATGGAGCCCGGACCGATACCGACCTTGACGGCGTCGGCGCCGGCGTCGATCAGCGCCTGCGTGCCTTCAGCGGTGGCGACGTTGCCGGCCAGGATGCGCACGGAATTGGAAAGCTTCTTGGCCCGCGTCACCGCGTCCAGCACGCGCTGCGAGTGGCCATGCGCGGTGTCGATCACCAAAAGGTCGACGCCCGCCTCGATAAGACGCTCGGCGCGTTCGAAGCCGTCATCGCCGACGCTGGTGGCGGCCGCGGCGCGCAGTCGCCCCTGCGCATCCTTGGTGGCATGCGGGTTGAGCTGCGACTTCTCGATGTCCTTGACGGTGATCAGCCCAACGCAATTGCCCGCCTTGTCGACCACGACCAGCTTCTCGATGCGGTGCTGGTGCAGGAGCCGCTTGGCCTCGTCCTGGTCGACATTCTCCTTGACCGTGATCAGGTTCTCCCGGGTCATCAATTCGTAGACCTTTTGCGCAGGATCGGAAGCGAAGCGCACGTCGCGGTTGGTCAGGATGCCCACCAGCCGGCCGGTCTTGTGGCCGCCGGCGCCGCCATTCTCGACCACCGGAATGCCGGAGATCGAGTAGGTGCGCATCAGTGACAGCGCGTCGGCGAGCGTGGCGTCGGGACCGATGGTGACCGGGTTCACCACCATGCCGGATTCGAATTTCTTGACCTGCCGCACCTGCTCCGCCTGTTCGGCGGGCGAGAAATTGCGGTGGATGACGCCGATGCCGCCGGCCTGCGCCATGGCGATGGCAAGCCTTGCCTCGGTGACCGTGTCCATCGCCGCCGACAGGATCGGCACGTTGAGGTCGATGTCGCCGGCGATGCGGGTGCGGATGTCGGTCTGGCCGGGCATCACTTCGGAATGACCGGGCTGTAAAAGCACGTCGTCAAAGGTCAGCGCCAGTGCGCCGGTGGACGTTTCGATGATTTTTGCCATAGCCAGCCCTTTGAATGCGAAAAAGCGCTGGACCGGAATGGGCAGCGCCGACTCGTTATTCCCTTTCAGGATTGGCGGTGGCTGGTAACACGTCCCGGGACGGATGAAAAGCCGATCATTGCGTTGCACAACAGGATCACGACGAGCCCGGCAACGCCACCCCTGGTTGCGATCGCACAAAAGTGACAGCAAATTAATGCGACATCGGTGTCCAGCCGTGATACCCGCCCTGCGTGCCGGCAAGGTCGGCAACATCTGGAATCAAGCCCGGACGCGTTTTTGTGAACCGCACCATTCCGCTCATACTGGCGGTCGCTCTTTTCATGGAAAACATGGATTCGACCGTCATCGCGACATCGCTGCCGGCGATCGCCATCGACATCCATACCAGCCCGATCGCGCTCAAACTGGCGCTGACCGCCTATCTGGTGTCGCTGGCGATCTTCATTCCGATCAGCGGCTGGATGGCCGACCGCTTCGGCGCCAAGAACATCTTTCGTGCGGCGATCGCGGTGTTCATTGCCGGTTCGGTTGCCTGCGCGCTGTCCGGTTCGCTGCCGGCCTTCGTGGTGTCGCGCTTCCTGCAAGGCATTGGCGGCGCCATGATGACCCCGGTCGGGCGCCTGGTGCTGGTGCGCGCCACGCCCAAGAGCGACCTGGTCGCCGCCATGTCCTGGCTGACCGTTCCAGCACTCGTCGGCCCGCTGGTCGGTCCGCCGATCGGTGGCTTTATCACCACCTATTTTACGTGGCACTGGATCTTCCTGATCAACGTGCCGATCGGCCTGATCGGCATCTGGCTGGCCACAGGCTTCCTGCCGGAAACCGAAGCAACCGAGACGCCGCCGCTCGATTTCATCGGCTTCGTGTTGAGCGGGCTTGCCGCATCCGGCGTCGTGTTCGGCCTGTCGGTGGTCAGCCTGCCTTATCTGCCGCCGGCCACCGGCTTCATCACGGTCGCGGTGGGGCTGCTGTCGGGCGCGCTCTACCTGATGCATGCGCGCCGCGCCAGAAATCCGCTGCTGGCGCTTGAGCTGTTCCGCAACCAGGTGTTCCGCTCGTCGGTGCTTGGCGGCAGCCTGTTTCGCATCGGCATCGGAGCGGTGCCGTTCCTGTTGCCGCTGATGTTCCAGATCGGTTTCGGGCTGACCCCATTCCAGTCCGGCATGATCACCTTCGTCTCCGCGATCGGCGCCATCGGCATGAAATTCGTCACCGCGCTGATCTTCCGCGTGGTCGGCTTCCGCCGCGTGCTGATCGTCGGCTCGCTGGTCGCTGCCGCATCGATCGCCATCTACGGCCTCTTCACCCCCGAAACGCCTTACGCGCTGATGCTGGCCATTTTGCTGGTTGGCGGCTTCATCCGTTCGATGTTCTTCACCGGCGTCAACGCCCTCTCCTATGCCGAGGTTTCGGCGGAGGACACCAGCAAGGCGACGCCGATCACGGCGGTGTTCCAGCAGCTCTCGATCGCGCTCGGCGTGGCGCTCGCCGGCGGTGTTCTGGAAGTCTCGACCTCGATCCATGGCGGCCCGCTGACGCTGGGCGATTTCCATACCGCCTTCTTCATCGTGGCGGCGGTATCGGCGGCGGCGTCACTGTCGTTCATGCGGCTGGCACCCGATGCCGGCAACGCCGTGTCAGGCCATGGCCGGCTGACGACGCCCAAGACGCTGGAACCGGTGAGATCGCCGGGAGAGTGAAGCGGCCAACTCAGCCGTCTGCGTCCCCCGGCCCTTCGCCATGGCTCCGGGCGCTCGAGCCCATCGGAACGTCCACTGGACGTTCCGATCCGCCTGACGGCGGACCAGCCTCTCGCCCCTTAAAATCCTTGGCCAAGAGATAAAGCTCCACCGATTCATCGCGCGAGGCCGGTGGCTTGACGTGGTGGACGGAGCGGAAATTCTTCTTGAGCATCGAGAGCAGTTCGTTTTCGGCGCCGCCCTGGAAGGTCTTGGCCAGGAAATGGCCGCCGGGCTTCAGGACCGACAGCGCGAAATCGGCCGCCACCTCGCACAGATGCATGGTGCGGATATGGTCGGTCCGCTTGTGGCCGGTTGTCGGCGCCGCCATGTCGGACAGCACGACATCCGGGTCGCCGCCCAGCGCCTCGGCCAGCTTTTGCGGAGCCTGCGGATCGAGAAAATCCATCAGCAGCACCGGCGCACCGGGCACGGCGTCCATTTCCAGATAATCGATGCCGATGACATGCGGGTTTTCGGCCGTCGATTTCGTGCGCGCGGCCGCGACCTGGCACCAGCCGCCGGGGGCGGCACCCAGGTCGATCACCTTCATGCCGGGCTTCAAGAGATGGTGCTTGTCGTCGATCTCGATCAGCTTGTAGGCCGCGCGGGAACGATAGCCGTCGGCTTTCGAGCGTTGGACATAGGGATCGTTGATGTGGCGCTGCAGCCAGCGGCGTGACGATTCCTTCAGGCCGCTTTTCTTCTTGATCCGCGTCTTCAGCACGCGAATGCTCGCCGAACCTGGTTTTTCCGGTTTCTTGGTCATTGCCTGATTTCTTGTTTGAGCATGATCATGCCCTAGCACGCCCATCGTTGCGCCAGACGCCGTCATCGGCCATCAGTTCGCTCAATATGCCTTCGCGCAGGCCACGGTCGGCGACGCGCAGCCGCTCCGACGGCCAGACGGCGCGGATCGCTTCGAGGATAGCACAGCCGGCAAGCACCAGATCGGCGCGGTCGGCGCCGATGCAGGGGTTGGCGCAGCGCTGCTGGAAATCCCAGCCGACCAATCTCTCCACCATGCGGTCGACGCTGTCGCGGTCCATCCACAGGCCGTCGACCCGCCGGCGGTCGTAGCGCTCGAGATCGAGATGGACGCCGGCCAGCGTCGTCACCGTGCCCGAAGTGCCGAGCAGATGGAAATTCGGGCTGGCCTTGAGATGGCTCAGCCGGTCGCGGCCATCGAAAGTGGCCAACCGGCCAGCGACGTCGTCGACCATGGCGGTGAAGATCTCGCGCGTCACGGTGCGGCCACCAAAGCGTTCCGCCAACGAGACGACGCCAACCGGCAGCGATGTCCATGAGACGATATGGTTGGCAAGGCGCGGCGAGCGGCGGCCGCTGAGATCGATCAGCGCGATCTCGGAGGAGCCGCCGCCGATGTCGAACAGGACGACGCCTTGCGTGTCGCGCTCGACCAGCGAGCCGCAGCCGGAAACCGCAAGGCGGGCTTCGGTCTGGCGATCGATGATCTCGAGTTTCAGGCCGGCTTCGCGTTCGACACGATCGAGGAACTCCAGGCCGTTTTCGGCGGTGCGGCAGGCTTCGGTGGCGATCAGCCTTGCCTTCCTGATCTTGCGGCCGCGCAATTTGTCACCGCAGACCTTCAGCGCCTCGACCGCGCGGTCCATCGCCGGCTGGCCGAGCCGGCCATTGGCGGTGAGCCCCTCGCCCAGCCTGACGATGCGCGAGAAGGCGTCGATGACACGGAACTGGCCGTGACGGGTGGGAACGGCGACCAGCAGCCGGCAATTGTTGGTGCCGAGGTCCAGCGCCGCGAAGACGGGAAGCTCGTGCACCGGCGGCCTGCGGTTGCCTTGTTCGGGGCGAGGCACAGGAACGACGGAGGAGATCGTCTGAGCCGTCACCGGCTTCAGCTCCACTGTCGCGACAGCGGCCTTGCCTTGTACCGGCGATCGATTGTCCTCGGGGCGCACATCGTCGCGCGCAAAAACCTTGCGCCCACGCCTTCGCTTGCGCCGTTTCTTGGGCTTGCCCTTCTGGGTCGCGTCGCCCGCCTGCCCATTCACGGAGCGAGGCTCCGTCGGGCGGCGTTGCTGCCAACCGGCTGTCCCGGGGCCCGATGGCCCTGGGGAAGCGCTGGACGCGCCCACCTCCGGCGCGCCTGCGCCGGTGTCGCGGTCTTCCACTGTCGTTCCTTCCGGCGCCGCGCGAACCGGTGACGGACGCAGCAGGCGCTTTGGCATGTTTCAAGTTGCCGCCAGACTAACAGTGCCGCGCCCGATCACCAAGAGCCGCTTGCCGAATTTTGCCGGCTGGGCGCCCAACCCCGCCTTTTCGCCGCGCCGCCGTAATGTACCCGCAAGGCTGGTTTGATAACGCAACGCCGGCGGGGACGCGCCCGTCGAAGCCGCTGCCCTCGCCGCTTGGAGGCGTTTTTGCGCCGCGTCCGGTGCAGGCGGGCCTTGCCGGCATCAGGCGCGACAAGTGTTCGCGGTTGAATAGCCGGCTTCAATGAGGCATTTCTGAAATGAATGGGGAATTCGGGGCGCGGTCGGCCTCTCGACAGAAAAGGAAGCGGACAGGCAACGCATGACGGTCGGGCAATGAACTGGAAACGCTATTTCTGGCCGGTCGTCGGCATCGGCGCGGTGATTTTCTCGCTGCTCCTGCTCTGGCATGAATTGCGCGGTATCTCGCTCGACGACGTCTGGGACGGGCTGGCGGCCATTCCGGCTCGCGGCTGGATGCTGGCAGGCTTGAGTTCGGTGGTGGCCTATGCCGCGCTCGCCGGTTACGACCACATCGCGCTGCTGCATATCGGCAGGCGCGTCTCCTGGCTGTTCGTGACGCTGTGCTCCTTCACCACCTATGCGCTGTCGCACAATATCGGCGGCTCGGTGTTTTCCGGCGCCGTCATCCGCTACCGCGCCTACGGCACCAGGGGCCTGACCGGCCACGAGGTCGGCGTGTTGGTGGCGGTCTGCTGGATAACCTTCGTGCTGTCGACGATTCTCGCCGCAGGCCTCGTGCTGGTGTTCGAGCCGCAGATTATCGACCGCTTCTCCGGCATCGCCCATCACGGCCTGTCGGAGGCGGCGGGCATTGCGATGCTGGTCCTCGTCGCGGCCTATATATTCGGCAGCTGGCTGCATCTGCGCCCGCTGAAGATCGCCAGCTTCCAGTTGCACTATCCGGCGCTGCCGATCGTCGCCAGGCAGTTGCTGATCGGCCCGATCGAGTTGCTGGCGGCGGCCGCGATCATCTTCTTCGCCCTGCCCGAGATGCACAATCCCGGTTATTTCGTCGTGCTCGGCGTCTTCCTCGTCTCCTTCTCGGTCGCCCAGATATCGCACGCGCCGGGCGGCCTCGGCGTGTTCGAAGTGGTGTTCCTGGCCGGGCTTTCCGACATGGACCCGGTCGGCGTGCTGGCCGCGCTGCTGGTGTTCCGGCTGTTTTATCTGATCATCCCGCTGTTTCTGGGCCTGGGCATCGTGCTGTTCTTCGAACGCTCGCAATTCAGCCGCAAGGAGAGCTGAGCCCGGGGTTCGCACGTCATTGGAGGGGCGGCGTTTGGAACCAGTGATAAAAGCTGGCGATTGAACCGCGGAGCAGGCTTGACTATTTTCCGCTGGCGGCTACAAGGCAGCGCTCAAGCGGCTCAGCCGTTCGGCCTGCGTGGTCCATGACCGCGCCTGCTGGGGAATAGGTTAACGGTAGACCCACGGACTCTGACTCCGTTAGTCCTGGTTCGAATCCAGGTTCCCCAGCCAGCACCTCTCAATGAAAGCACCCAGCTAAACAAGAAATCGGAACCGGAACGCTCTTCCGGTGCGAATCCGGACCATCGCTCCCAAGCTTCGTCGACGAAATCCTGCATAAGGCCCGCCTGGATGGTCACTGACACCGAGTTCATCCGCGAAAGCATCAGCCAAGGCTGCGTGATGCTTGCCGATGGCGAGTTCTTCATCGACAGGGTGGTGAAGTATGTCGGCAACGGAAGGATCAGGTGGCATGTCGAGTTTCGTAGGCATCGCGTCGAGTTCACGACCGGCCAGTTGAAGAAGCAGCCTACCTTCCGAAGGAAGATGCTCGAGCAGGCCGGCGTGCTGCCGCCTCAGCGTGCCGGGGCCAACTACAGGCGATGGGCTATCGATCTGCGGAAGAACGCCATCGAGCTTCCCTGGCGGGACAGACCGGTCGATGCCGGTTTCGCCATCGACAGGCTTGTCGGCCATGGGGACGACCGCTGGACCGTCGAATACCAAGGCAAGGCAATCAAGTTCACGACGACAAAGCTGCGCAGGCAAACCAGTTTCCGCAAGAGGATGCTGCTCAAGGCCAAGGTGCTGCCGCCTCAGATGGATCCGGCTGCCTATCGGAAGTGGACGGACTGGCTGATTCAAAACGCCACCGAGGCTGCGCCGCAGGCCGGCGATGCCGTGATGACCGAGAAAAGTTGGCTTGACGACCTGCCGGAGCTCGCCGGCTGGCAAAGCGACGCGCCACCCGAAAGCGACTAACGGGCGCCGGTCAGATCGATGGCCTCATTGCGTTTGCCATGCCTACCGGTTCCGGCACACATTCATGGCGAAGAATCTGGCCAGGGCTAGGCTCGCGGCCGAGCAGTTTGAATGAGACCACATGGACCGCTTCAATCTTGGCGCCTACCGCCGCCCCATCTCTACCCGCTCGGCAGAAACCCAGCGCTGGTTCGATATTGGCCTGAACTGGTGCTACGGCTTCAACCACGAAGAAGGCATCAAGTGCTTTGAGAAGGCTCTGGAGACCGATCCGGACTGCCCGATGGTTCATTGGGGCATCGCCTATGCGGCTGGGCCTTTCTACAATCTGACCTGGAAGGAGCATGGCGAGGCCGAGGCTGACAGCGCGACGAAGCGTTGTTTCGAGCACGTCCAGCTCGCGCGCTCCAATGCGGCGTCAGCCAGCGAGGTCGAAAGGCAACTGATCGAGGCACTGGCCTGCCGCTTCCAGAAGCCGCACCGGGTAAGCCCCCAGGAATTCGAGCAGTGGGACGATGCCTATGCCGCTGCGATGCGGCGGGTCCATGAAAACTTTCCCGACGACCATGACGTCATGGCGCTGTTCGTCGAGGCGCTGATGATGCGCACGGTGCGGCGGCTCTGGAACCTCAAGACCGGTGCACCGGCGCCAAATTCAGACGTGATCGAGGCGCTGGAGGTTTGCGAGCGGTCAATCCGGCTCGCAGACGAGGCCGGTATCGCGCAGCACCCGGCGATCGTCCATCTGCACATTCATCTCCTGGAAATGTCCACCATGCCGGAACGCGGCATGCGCTCAGCCGATCTGCTCGGCGAGATGTGCCCCGATGCCGGACACATGAACCACATGCCGGGGCATATCTATGTGCTGTGCGGCGAATATGAAAAAGCCAAGCTTGCCAGCGAAAAGGCGGTTGGGGCCAACGACCTCTATCTCGCCTATGCCGGCGAGCCGACCTACTATCTGCTCGGCTGCTGTCACGATCTGCACCTGATGATGTTCACCTGCATGTTGTCAGGCCAGTACCAGCCGGCACTGTGGGCTGCCGACAAGGTGCGCAGCCTGGTGACGCGTGACGTGGTCGCCATCCAGGACCGGCCCAAACTCACCCAGACCGTGGAAGGCTATCATGCGATGAAATCGCACGTGTTGGTGCGCTTCGGTCGGTGGCAGGAGATCATCGATGAACCAAGGGTCGCCGAGCCCGGCCTCTATGTGCTGACGGCGGCCATGCAGCACTACGCCAGGGGCGTCGCGCATGCGACGTTGAGGCGATTCGCCGAAGCCGAGCGCGAGCGCGAACTGTTTCACCAGCACCTCGAAGGCATTGCACCCGAGCGGCGTTTCCTCAGCAACCCGACCCGCGCCTCGCTCGCCGTCGGTGCCGCCTTGCTCGACGGCGAGCTTGCCTACCATCAGGGCCGGCACGAGGAGGCCTATGGCCATCTCAGGCACGCGGTCGAGCTGGATGACAATCTTTCCTACACCGAGCCGTGGGCGTGGATGCACCCGCCGCGCCATGCGCTTGCGGCGCTGCTTCTCGACCAGGGGCATGCGGCGGAAGCCGAGCAGGTTTATCGCGAGGATCTCGGCCTGAGCGCCACGGTGCAGCGCTGTGCCCAGCACCCGGACAATGTCTGGGCGCTGCACGGTCTGGTGGAATGTTTGAGCCGGCGTGGCGAGACCGAAGAACTGCCGGCACTGCAGGCAAGGCTTGCCACGGCGATGGCAAAGGCGGATGTGCCGATCAGCTCGTCCTGCCTGTGCCGGACGAGCGTGCAATCGGCACTCAGCTGTTGTCATTGAGCCTACGCCCTTTCAGGGCAGTTCATTTCCATCATGGAATGCTGAAGGGCACCGAATCCTCAACCGTTCCGTCGATGGCCAAATCAACACGATAGGTGCCCGCCGGCCATCCCGCCGTGGGTTTGGTGAGCTGAGAATCAGCCTGATTGTTCGCTCCGACGTCGAGATCGACCTTGTCGATAGTATAGTTTTCCGGTGCGACGCCGTGGGAATCAACCGAGACCCAGGAAAATGTGATTTTCGATGTGGGCGCGATATCCACCAAGTCAGCCGACACGTAAATCACCGGTGTGTCGACGGGGAAGCTGCTCTGAGGTGTAGCGCCGTCCTTCGTCGCGGAAAGGATGATGTTGGCGAAGCCGGCCGCCTGGGCCGGCATACCGAAGCTGACCGCCGCCAAGGCGGCAATGGCTAGAACTAGAGCTGATTTCAAGATCTATTCCTCGTCGGACTTGGTTGCTGGCCGGCAAATCAGGGGGCGAATCGGCATAAAGGGCGGAAGCCTCAACCCAGCCATTTGTCGTAGTCGGCCACCAGCAGGTGCAGCGGCGGCGTGTCTTCCTCGATATCGGCGAAACGGCCGATCGGCTCACGGAAGACGTTGTCCGTGCGATCGTCATTGACGGTCGATACCTCGCCGATCAGCACGTCCTTGCCCTCCGCCCAGAAGGCGTGCCACACGCCGGGCAAAAGCGTTACGCTCTGGCCCGGGTCGAGCTTCAACAGCCCGCCCGCCGGCAGCCTGTGGATGGTTCCGTCGACAGGCACCGACACCTCGGCCCTGGGGTCGATGCCGCCGTCGCGGTCATGCATGAACAGTTCCAGCACCAGCTTGCCGCCGCCGCGGTTGATGATGTCCTCGGCCTTGATGTTGTGGCGGTGCATCGGCGACATCTGCTCCTTGCGCGAGATCATGATCTTCTCGGCATAGAGCATGCCCATGCCCTTCTTCATGTCCTCGTAGCGGCCGTTGCGAACGGTGAACAGGAACAGGCCGAGATCGTCGAACTTGCCCTGGCCGTAGTCGGTGATGTCCCAGCCGAGCCGTGAGGTGAAAATGGCCGAGGAATCGACCTGGCGCGCCTTCATCTCTTCCGGCGGCCAGTAGGCGAAGGGCGGCATGATATAGCCGAACGAGCGGATGAAGGCGTCGGCTTCGCGGATGATGTCGTTGATGGCGGAGCGTTTCATGATCGTGACCCTTCGTGTCGATTTTTCCGACAAATCGCATAGCCGAACGCCGGTGCGGTGTCGATCCATTCTGCCTGTTCGAGCCCTGCGCCCATGGCCCACCGATCGGGTTCGCGTGCGGCGTGACATCGCGTGCTTTCCGGCTCATAACCCCTGCGAATTTTCACAGAGACAACCGATGCCGACCATCCATGATCTCGATACGCCGTCGATCCTGATCGACGTCGCACGCGCTGAAGCCAACATCGCCCGCGCGCAGGCCCATGCCGACAAGAACGGACTGAAGCTCAGGCCGCACATCAAGACCCACAAGCTGCCTTATTGGGCGAAGAAGCAGGTGGCAGCCGGGGCCGTCGGCATCACTTGCCAGAAGATCGGCGAGGCCGAGGTGATGGCCGACGCCGGGCTGACGGATATCTTTCTTCCCTACAACATCCTTGGCCGCGCCAAGCTCGCCCGGCTGAAGGCGCTGCACGGCCGCGTGACGCTGTCGGTGACGGCCGACAGCGCGCAGACGCTGGAAGGGCTCGCCGCGACCTTCACCGATGCCGGGCATCCGCTGTCGGTATTGGTCGAATGCGACACCGGCATGGGGCGCTGCGGCGTGCAGACGGCCAATGAAGCGGTTGCGCTGGCGAGGGTGATCGACAAGGCGGGCGGCCTTGCCTTTGGCGGACTGATGACCTATCCGGCCGCCGGCCGGGCAGTGGAGGCCGAGGCCTGGCTTGCCGACGCCAAACAGGCGCTGGCCGCTTCAGGGCTCGCCTGTGAGCGTGTCTCCAGCGGCGGCACGCCCGATATGTGGCGTTCCGCCGATGCCTCCGTCGTCACCGAATACCGGCCCGGCACCTATATCTATCTCGACCGCTACCAGGTCGCCAAAGGCGTCGGCGGCCTCGACGATTGCGCGCTGACCGTGCTGGCAACCGTGGTCAGCCATCCGACAGCGACGCGCGCGATCCTCGATAGCGGCAGCAAGGCCCTGTCCAGCGATACGCTGGGGCTAAAGGATTTCGGAGAGTTGATGGGCGTCCCGGGGGCGCTGGTGACGGGCTTGAGCGAGGAGCACGGCACGGTCATGCTTTCCGGCGACGGCAAGCTGCGCATTGGCGAGCGCGTGCGCGTGGTGCCGGACCATTGCTGCGTCGTCACCAATTTGTTCAACGAGGTCAACCTGATCGACGGGGAGACGGTGCTGGACACGCTGCCGGTGGCAGCGCGCGGACGGATGGGGTGAATATTTAAGCCGGACGTTCCGCCTGCCGCGCCGCCACCCGCCGCATGGCAATAACCCGTCGGCGCCGGATTTCGGTGCGCATGGCCATCAGATGCAGCGCGAAGAACAGCACGGTGAAGCCGACGGCCATCACCAGCAGCGGCCAGAGCAGGCTGGGATCGATGGTCGGACCACCGAGCCTGAACACCGAAGCCGGCTGGTGCAGTGTGTTCCACCAGTCGACCGAGAATTTGATGATCGGAATGTTGATGAAGCCGACCAGCGTGATGATGGCGGCGGCCCAGGCGGCGCGGCTGGCGTCATCGAGCGCGCGGGTTAACGCGATGATGCCGAGATACATCAGGAACAGCACGAAGACGGAAGTCAGGCGGGCGTCCCAGACCCACCAGGTGCCCCACATCGGCTTGCCCCAGATCGAACCGGTAATCAGCGCCAGCGCGGTGAAGACGGCCCCGATGGGGGCCGCTGACTTCAGTGCGACGTCGGCCAGCGGATGCCGCCAGACCAGTGTGCCCAGCGCAGAGACCGCCATCAGCGTGTAGCACATCATGGCGAGCCAGGCGAAAGGCACGTGGATGTACATGATGCGCACCGTGATGCCTTGCTGGAAATCCTCGGGCGCGGTGAAGCTAATATAGAGGCCACCAGCAAGGACGAGGGCGGCGAGCGCCGCCAGCCACGGCACAAGCTTGTCGGCCAGCCGGACAAACCGCATCGGATTGGCAAGATCGGTCCAGCCGCTCGGGCGTGAGGTGGTGTCACTCATGCGGCTTTACATAGACCGCCGGCGCGTTTGGAGCAATCAAGCGGCGGTGTCGCAGGTTCTTCCTTCTCCCATTCGGGAGAAGGCAGAACCATCAACTGCTCAGGCGGCCTCGCCCTGCACGGAGCGGCTGAGGCGGCGGACTTCCTCGTCGTTGAGCAGGCCGCCGGCACGCAACAGGCTGGCGAAACGGCCGTTGCGCAGCGACAGTTCGGCAAAGCCACCCATCTCGACCACCTTGCCCTTGTCCATGAACACGACCAGATCGGCGTCGCGGACGGTGGTCAGGCGGTGGGCGATGATGAAGGTAGTGCGGTCGCGGCGCAATTCGTCGATCGCTTCCTTGACGCGGTCCTCGGTCTCGACGTCGAGCGCGCTGGTCGCCTCGTCGAGCACCAGGATCGGCGCATCCTTCAGCACGGCACGGGCAATGGCGATGCGCTGGCGCTCGCCGCCAGACAGCTGGCCGCCACGTTCACCGACCACCGTGTCGTAGCCATTGCTCTTGGCCAGGATGAAATCCTGCGCCGCGGCTGCGGTGGCTGCGGCATGGATCTCGTCGTTGGTCGCATCGGCACGGCCGACCCGGATGTTGTCCTCGATCGAGCGGTTGAGAAGCCCGGCATCCTGGAACACGGTGGCGATCGAATGGCGCAGCGACTTGCGGGTCACGGTGCGGGTATCGATGCCGTCGATCAGGATACGGCCGCTGGACGGCGAGAAGACGCGCTGCAGCAGGTTGATGAGCGTGGTCTTGCCCGCACCCGTCGGCCCGACGATGGCGACGGTCTGGCCGGCCTGGACCTCGAAGGACACGTCGCTGACGCCCTGCCCCGAATTGGCGAACTCGAAGCTGACATCCTCGAAACGGACATGGCCGGTGACGTTGGCCAGGTCGCGCAGGCCGTCCGGCTCGGCGGTATCGGCGGCCGAGTCCTCGAGCTTGTAGAAATCCTCGAGCTTGGCGCGGGCCTCCGAAATCTGGTTCGCGAAAGCCGACATCTGGTCGAGCCGCGAGATCAGCAGCGTGGCGAAGCCGGTGAAAGCGATGACGTCGCCGATGCGCAGCTGGCCGTGGGTGACCAGATAGGCGCCGATCAGAAGCACCACCATCATCGAGATCGTCGACGACAGGCGATTGAGCGCATTGGCGATCGCCCACCAGTCGAGCACCGGGTTCTGCGCGTCGAGCAGGTTCTTGACGTAGCTGCGCAGCGCGTCGGCTTCGTGGCCAAGACGGTTGTAGCTCTGCAGCACGGCGACGTTGCTCACCGAGTCAGTCACGTGCGCGAAAACCTTGTGATAGTGGCGCTCGACGGCGGCCTGGCCTTCCTTCGTGCGCTTCATCACCAGGCGGCCAATGCCGACATAGAGAACGCCGAGGACGAGCAGGACCATCGACATGCGCACGTCCATGCTGAGGGCCGTCGGAACCAGCAGGACGAGCGCAACAGCGGTGGACAAATGCTGGCGCATGAATTCGAGCCAAAGGCTGAATAGCGTCTCGACGGCGCGCAGCAGCGTGTGGAGAGCATTCGAGGTGCCGCGCTGATGATGCCAGGCGAGCGGCATGGTGATGACGCGCTCGAAGGACTGGCAGAGCACTTCGCTGCGCCGGGCGTGCGCGAACCGGTCGGCACCGCGCGCCACCAGCACGAAAGCGAGAACGTTGAAGGCGCCGATGCCGGCCCACACGGCAAGCGTGGAGAAGACCGAGCCTTTCGTGGAAATCGCGTCGATGACCCGGCCGAACAGGATCGGCTCGAGGATCGCGATGGCTGCCAGAGCGACGTTGGCCGCACAGATCAGCGCGACGCGCTTCTTGTCGGCAGCCAGATATCCCAGCGCTCTCCAATAGATCTGCAGAAGTGACACTTCAGCTACTCCGCCAACTCTCTATTGTGCCCAACACCAATATTGTGCACTGCACCATTTCCTGACACGTAACGGTTGATGCGTCGCAAAACAATGCCCGTCTATCGCTTCCGTTCCCATTTAGCGAACAAAAGATGACGACGATACGAAATCTGACGTGATCACCTAACGGTTTGAGATAAAAGGTGAAATGTCAGCCTTGCGGCAAAATCATGGCAGTAGCCGAGCACTGCCACATTTTTAATCACGGCAGGCTGAAGAGGCCCGGTTTCAAGGCGCCCAGCCGGCGCCGCCACGGATCACGCGCAAGTAACGAGGCGCTGCTTCGCGCGTCCCGAAGGACGCGCGATCCGGTGATCCAACCTGTTGATTTTACGCCGGTATCTTGACCACGACCTCGGTCTGGCCACCGGCCTTGGGCTCAAAGGACGCCGATTTTGTCTTCGAACCATTGACTTCGAGCGAGATCGTCTTGGTCTTTTTGTCGCGAATGACCTGCACCTTGATCTCGGCGCCCAGCATCTTGAGTGAAGCCTGATAGCCCTCCCAATGACTGGGCAGCTTCGGCCGGAACGTGATCTGCTTGCCACGCCGTTCGATGCCCAGGATGCCTTCGACCGCGGCCCGGTAAAGCCAGCCCGCCGAGCCGGTGTACCAGGTCCAGCCGCCGCGCCCTCCCTTGTCGTCCCCGGCATAGATGTCGGCCGCCACCACATAGGGTTCGACGCGGTAATGCTCGGTCGAGGCCTCGTCGAAGGCGTGGTTGACCGGGTTCAGCATCGAGAAGCAGCGATAGGCTTCATCGGTCTGTCCCATCTCCGCCAATGCAATGACGAACCAGGTGGCGGCGTGAGTGTACTGGCCGCCATTCTCGCGCACGCCAGGCGGGTAGCTCTTGATGTAGCCGGGATCCTTGTCCGTCTTCGAGAAGGGTGGCGTGAACAGCTTTACGATCTTGAGATGATCGTCGACGAGCAGCTTCGTCGCCTGCTGCATCGCCGTGGTCGACCGCGCCGGGTCGCCCTCGCCCGAAAGCACGCTCCAGGACTGAGCAATGGAGTCGATCTTGCACTCCTGCGATGTGCGTGATCCCAAAGGCGTGCCGTCGTCAAAGCTGCCGCGCCGGTACCATTCGCCGTCCCATGCCGTGCTTTCGAGTGCCCGCTTCAGGGCTTCGGCATGCTTTGCCCAGGCCTGCGCGCGCTTGGTGTCGCCCTCGGTCTTGGCGACCGCGGCGAAGTCGCCCAGCGTCTTCAGCAGGAACCAGCCCAGCCACACGCTCTCGCCCTTGCCATGCTCGCCGACACGGTTCATGCCGTCGTTCCAGTCGCCGCCGAGGATCAACGGCAGGCCGGCTGGACTGCTGCGCTTGATGGCAAGGTCGAGCGCACGCGCGCAGTGATCGTAGAGCGACACCGTCTTCTTCGAGATTTCCGGAGTGAAGAAGGCGTCGTGCTCGCCTTCACCCAGCGCCTGTCCGTCGAGGAAGGGCAGTTGCTCCTTCAGGATTGTGGCGTCGCCGGTCACCATGAGATAGCGGGCCGTGGCGTGGGCGAGCCACACCACGTCGTCGGAGATCAGGGTGCGTACGCCGGCGCCGGTGCGCGGCAGCCACCAATGTTGCACGTCGCCTTCCGGGAACTGCCGCCGCGCGGCATTGAGGATCTGGTCGCGCGCCAGCGTCGGATCATGCGCCAGCAGGGCGAGTGTGTCCTGCAACTGGTCGCGGAAGCCGAAGGCGCCGCTTGCCTGATAGAAGGCCGAGCGGGCGCGGATGCGGCAGGCAAGGCTCTGATAGGGCAGCCAGTGATTGACCATGGCATCGAGTGCCTTGTCCGGCGTCTCGACCTGGATGGTGTCGAGGAAGGCGCGCCATTCGCGCTCATTGTCGGCCAGGCGCTGGTCGAAATCCTTGCCCCGGTGCTTCTGCACCAGCGCGCTCGCCTGCGCCGGAGACTCGGCGTCGCCGAGCAACCAGATCAGCGTGACGTCGCCACCAGCGGGGATTTCGATGTCGCGGGCGATCGCCGCGCAAGGATCATCTCCGGCTTCGACGCGACCCGACAGGGCCGAACCGCTCAGCACTGCCTGCGGCAACTCGCTGGACCCGTGCCGGCCGAGGAACTCGGCCCGGTCAGTCGTCACCGAGTGGACACCGGTGTCGGCGGCGAGGAAGGCCACGCGCTCGCTGAAATCGAGCCCGTAGGGATTTTGCGCGAGCAGCGCGCCGGTGGCACCGTCACGGGATGGCACTATGGTTGCCGCGGTGCGCGACCGATGCCCGCCAAGAACCCATTCGGCATAGGCATAGACGCGCAGCCGGGCAGGTACCGGGCCGGAATTCTGGATGCGCAGCCGCGTGATCTTCACCGGATCGATGGGATCGACGACGTGCGTCAAGTCCATCGACAACGGTCCGCGCTTCGAGCGGAAGGTCGAGAAGCCCTGGCCGTGCCAGGCTTCGTAGGTCATCGAGGGATCGCGCACCACCGCGGCGATCGGCGAGAACGCCCTGCCGCTGGCCTGGTCGTAGATATAGATGCCCTCGCCCGGTCGGTTGGAGACCGGGTCGTTCGACCACGGCGTCAACTGGTAGTCACGGCTGTTGCGGCTCCAGGTGAAGGCCGCGCCCTCGGCCGAGGTATGGAAGCCGAACGAGGCGTTGGAGACGACATTGATCCAGGGCTGCGGCGTGGTGCGTCGGCCAGCCAGGCGCACCACATAGTGCCGCCCGTCACCGTCGAAGCCGCCGAAACCGTTCCACTGGCTGAGGCCGGAGCCATCGGCGCTGACATCGGCCACCGCCTGCGAGGCGAATGCATGCATCTGTACGGGCGCAGGAATTTCGCGCGGGCCTGGAAATCCTGCCGGCTGCAGGCCATCGCGCGCCTGCAGTGCGGCCGCCTCGGCTCGTTCGATCTGGTCGAAGATGGTGCCGTTGCGCGTATGCAGCACAACCCGGGCGACGGCGAGCAGCGTCTTGTAGGTGGTCTCCTCCATCAGGTCGCGGCGCACCGCGAAAATGTGCTGGCGGGGTCCGAGTTCCTTGCCGCGCAAGCGGCTGTTTTCGCACAGCGTCTCGACCGCGCGCTGCAGATCCTGGACATAGGACGAGGCCTGCTCGTTGACGACGACGAAGTCGATCATCATGCCACGGGTGCGCATATATTCCTGGAAGCGCAACGCCTGGGCAACGATCTCCAGATCGGCGACGTCGCCGATCCTGACCAGGAAGATCGGGTAATCGCCCGAAATGCTGGTCGGCCACAGGCTCGACTGCTTGCCCAATCCGGAAGCGATGGACTCGGCCGGCAGCCGCAGGAACGGATCGGGATAGATCAGATAGCGCGCCAGTTTCTGCACATTGGCCGCATCGGTCAGGCTGAGGCCCATATGGCGGGTCTGCACCTGGCTGCGCGTCCAGGCAAGCATGGCCTGGCGGGCAAAGCTCTCCTGATGGTCGAGCCGGTTTATGGCCTCCTCCAGCTCGGCGCGGTTGGCCCCGACGACGGTCCAGAAGGTCAGCGATATCTTCTTGTTGGCGGGCACGCGCACCTGACGGCGCAGCGAGGCGATGGGATCGAGCGTGAAGCCGGAATGGCCGCCCAGCCTGGCGCCTGGATCGAAGGCGGCGGCATCGACGATGGTGCGGCCACGGCCGATGAAGGCGCGCCTGTCGGTCTCGGCCTCGGCATCACGAGCCGGCCCCGACGGATCGGTGACGAAATGCACCAGGGCGACATCGGGCTCGCTGGTTTCGCGCTTGCGTCGCGTGGCGAAGATCGCGCCATTGTTGGCGGCGATTTCCGTTTCCACGAACATTTTCGAGAAGGCCGGATGCGCGTTGTCGGAAGCCTCCGATCCCAGAACCAGCTCGGCAAAGGACGTCACTTCGATGTGACGGTCGGATGTGCTCTCATTGTAGAGCGTTATGCGGCGGCCTTCGCCATTGCCTTCGGAAACGACGATGCATTCGACCTCCGAGCGTAGCGTGCCGGCCGATTTGACGAAGCTCGCCTTGTCATCGGAAAACAGGGTCTGCGTCTTTTCCTCGGGCGCGCGCCTTGGCTCCGCCGTTGCCGACCACCAGTCGCCGGTGCTGACGTCACGCAGGAAGATGTATGAGCCTAGACGGTCCTCGACCGGATCCGGCTGCCAGCGGGTCACTGACAGATCGCCCCAGCGGCTGTAGCCGGAGCCGGTCGCGGTCACCATGACCGAATAGCGGCCGTTCGACATCACATTGGTCGAACGCAGCGCCCGCACGGGATCGAGCACAATGCGGGTGTCAGGGCTCTCGGTTTCGGTCTCGTCCTTGGAGCGCTCGTCGGCCTCGGTGCGGACGGTGGCGGTCGGAATGTCGCGCGGCGCCCTCTCCTGCAGCAGCAGTTCGGCTGATTCGATGACTGGATCGCTGTGGAAGCGATCGCGCAGGCGACCTTCGAAAATGGCGTCGGCGACGGCGGCGATCGACATGCCCGAATGGTGGGCATAGTAATTCAGCACGACCGCGTGGTTGGTGCCTTCCGGCACGCGCTGCGGGGTGAAGTCGACCGCATCATAATAGCCATGGCGGCCAAGCGCGCCGATCTCGCGCAGCCGGGCCAGATTCTGCACCGCTTCGCGCGGGTTGAACTGCGCCGCCATGATCGTCGCGTAAGGTGCGATCACCGTGTTCTGGCCAAGGCCGCGCTTCAGCCCCAGCCCCGGCACGCCGAAATTGGTGTACTGATAGGTCAGTTCGCGGTCGCGGGCATTGTAGGCTGCTTCCGAGATCCCCCACGGCACGTTCTTCTGGCGGCCGTACTGCATCTGGCGCTTGATGATCAGCTTGCTGGTCTGGTTGAGGATCGAGCCTTGCGGTTCCTTCATCACCAGCGGCGGCATCAGGTACTCGAACATCGAGCCGGACCACGACATCAGCGCGCCCTGGAAGCCGATCTCGACGATGGGGCGGCCGAGCCTGAACCAGTGCTCGGTCGGCAGATCGCCCTTGGCGATGGCGAACAGGCTGGTCAGCCGCGCCTCGGAGGCGAGAAGGTCGTAGCAGCTTTCGTCGAGCTGATGTTCCTCGACCCGGTAGCCGATCGACAAAAGCTTGCGCTCCGGCCGCATCAGGAAGGCGAACTCCATCTCGAAGGCGAAACGGCGGGTGCGCTCGCGCAAGGTGAGCAGCTTGGCACGCAGAGCCTCGACCGCGTTTTCGTCGCTGTGGGCGTCATGGACGTGCGCCTCGCAGGTGGCTTCGAGCCTTGCCGCCCAGTCGACAATGACGTCACTCTGCGGCGATGCGGCCTCGGTGTGAATGGCGGTGGCGAGCTTGCGGATTTCACCGGCCAGCACCGCCAGGTTGATGGTGCGGATCGAGGCCATTTCCGGCTGTGCCTTGATCGTGTCGACGGCGCGCCGCATGCCGTCGAGGCGATCGACGAGGCGTTGGCGCAATGGGCGCAACTGACGGCGATCGTCAGGCAATTCATCTAGGCTTTCGCTCAGGATGGTCACGGTGTCGAGAATGCCTTCGAAATCACCCTGCAGGTGGACGGAAGGGGCTTCCGCCCATTCGGCGCAGGCCGCCGCCACCGCCACCAGGTGACCGGCGAGATTGCCGCTGTCGACAGCCGAGATATAGAGCGGGTAGAGCGGCTTCAGGGTCGTGGTGTCGTACCAGTTGAAGAGATGGCCGCGGCTGCGCGGCATGCTCTCGATGGTCGTCATGGTGGCATCGATGCGGGTGATGGCATCGGACAGGCTGATCCAGCCGAAATCGCGCGCCGAGACGACCGAGAGCAGGTAGACGCCGACATTGGTCGGCGAGGTGCGGGGCGCCACGACGGGCGCGGGGCTCTCCTGGAAATTGTCCGGCGGCAGATTGTGATGTTCGGCCGTCACGAAGCTCTCGAAATAATGCCAGGTGCGCCGCGCCACGGTGCGCAGGGTGTGAATATCGGCCTGCGATATACGCAGCCGGTCCTCGGTTTCGGCGGAGCGGCTGATCCAGCTGGCGATCGCCGGCGAGCCGATCCAGAACAAGGCAAAGAAGAAGGCGACGAAGGCACCGGTGGAATCGGCCAGCACCGGAATGGCGAGGCCGACAAAGCCGATGATCACGGCGCCATACATCATGCCGTAATAGGAGCCGACGTCGTTGTCGCCCGCCTTGTGCGCCTGCGAGGCGGTGCGCCATTCCAGGAGGTTCTGCCGGCTGACGAACAGCCGGTAGAGCGTGCGCACGATGGCGTCGCCCATCATCCAGGCGTTGTGTGCCATCAGCACGATCTTCAGTGCCACCATGGCGGTGCCGAAGGCGACGTCGCGCGCCAGCGCCGAGAAATGGCCGCGCGGCGTCTGGTCGCCGCTCTTGGGCAGGATGGCGTTGACCACGTCGAAGGTCGGCGCCATGAACAGGCTGAGGATCAGCAAGGCCTGCCACTGCGCGGCCTGCGTGAAGGGCAGCAAGGTCCAGCCGGCGATCGCCGCCATCACCCAGAAGATCGGCGTCAGCGAGCGGCGCAGATTGTCGACCATCTTCCAGCGCGACAAGGCCGGAACGCCGGAACGGGGGTTGAAGATGTATCCCAAAAGCTGCCAGTCGCCGCGCGCCCAGCGATGGTGGCGCGAGGCGTCGACCGAGTAGCGGGTCGGGTAGTCCTCGACAAGTTCGACGTCGGTGACCAGTGCGGCGCGCGCCAGAGCGCCTTCGAGCAGATCGTGGCTGAGGATGGTGTTTTCCTCGATGCGGCCCTGCAAGGCGGCCTCGAAGGCATCGACATGATAGAGGCCCTTGCCGGTGAAGGACCCGTCGCTGAAGACGTCCTGATAGAGGTCCGAAACAGCGAAGACGTAAGGATCAAGGCCGCGATTGGCCGAGAACACGCGCTGGAAGAACGAGGCTTCGTCGCCGCTGGTGAGTGAAGCGGTGATACGCGGCTGCAGGATGGTGTAGCCGGCGGTTACGACACGCCTGGTGGCGTCGAAATGCGGGCGGTTGAGCGGATGGCAAAGCTTGCCGACAAGGCTCGATACGGCATCGCGGGTGGTGCGGGTATCGGCGTCGAGCGTCATCACATGGACGACTTTTTCCGGCAGCGGCACTTCGAGCGGCAGGAAGGTGGTATCGCTGTCGCCGCGCAGCAAGAGGTCGAGCTCGTGCAGCTTGCCGCGCTTGCGTTCCCAGCCCATCCAGCACCCTTGAGCCGCATTGTAGAGCCGGCGGCGGTGCAGGATATAGAAGCGCGGGGCGCCTTCGGAGGGATAGCGTGCGTTGAGGCGAGCGATTTCGGCGCGGGCGAAGTCGAGAATCTCAGTGTCCGCCGCATCGATCTCGATCTTGCTGTCGGGCCAATCCGAAAGCAGCGCGAAATGGATCTCGTCCGCCAGATTGGCAAGATAGTGCACTTCGATGTTGCGGATGTTTTCCTCGACATCGTCACGCGAGCCGATCAGCGACGGCACGACCACCAGGGTGCGCGCCTCGGGCGGCACGCCGTGCCTGTAGTCGTAACCGATCAGGCGAGTCGGCTTGAGGAACAGCGAGACCACGGTGTTGAAGAAAGCGAGCGCGCCTTCGCTGGCCGGCACGGCAAACAGAGCCAGCATCAGCACGATCGACGGCACCGACAGGCCGAGATTGGAAAGGGCGTTGCCGGACAGGACGAGCAGCAGGGCGGTCAGCGCGAAGACGGGGAGCACGATGCCAAGCCAGCCCGTCTTGGCGAAGGTCCGCTTGACCGTCTGGCTGACCGTAGGCCGGTACTCGATCGCCTTTTCCAGCTCCAGCCGGCGCGGGCCAACGAGATAGAAACCGACGTCGGTATGAGCGGATGCTGCCTGGGCATCCCCCCCTTCAACGCCCTCCGCGACGGTTTCTCCGGCGGCGTGGCCGGCCAGTTCGATGGCTTTTTCGGCGACACGGTACTCCGACAGGTTCGAGCGGCGTGCCAGTTCCTCGATCGCGGTGCGGTACTGATCGCGCGAGAAGAAGTCGAGCGCGGCGAAATCGGTGCGCTCGCGCAGCACGGTATCGATGCGGCTGACGCCTTCGAACCACACCGTCCAGTCGACGTCGTTGATGAGGCGCAGACCGCGCACGATGTTGCCGGTGGTCACATTGCCGCTGGACAGCGTCTGGTGCTCGGAAATGATGATTTCCTCGGCATCCGAGCCGGTCTTTTCGAGTTCGCCTTCCAGCCACTCCAGCGCCTTGCCGGCGTTCTGCGATCCGTCACGCAGGCGATAGAGAAGCTGAGTGGCGAAGGTGGTGTCCTGCGCATGCGCGCTGAAGTTGGCGAGAATTGCCTGCCGATCCGGATTGTCGTCGGTCGCAAGCACCTTGTCGGCCACCTCGTTGGCGATCTGGCGCATCTGGCGGGTGCGGTTGACCCTGACCGCCAGGCGGCGGAGGTTCTCGATCAGCACGAAGCGCAGCAGTGACGGCAGGGCCCAGAGTTCGCCGATCTTCAGCGGCTCGACCGACTGAAAACCCTGGACGATGGACTTGAACATGGTCGCCGAGACGGAACTGTCCGAATGCGCGACATAGGTCCAGGCCAGCGCCAATGCGCGCGGCACGGTGCCGCCGTCGGGCAGTTTCAACGTCGGCAATTGCCGGTAGAAGCGGCGCGGCAGGTCGCGTTTGACCTGGAAAATGGTTTCCTCGATCAGGTAGTTGTTGTCGAGCAGCCATTGCGCGGCCGGCGTGATGGTTTCGCCCCTCGCCTGCGCGGCGTTGGTCGACCGGTAGACTTCGAGGATCTTCTTGGCGCTGTCACGGATGCGGGCCTGGAAGTCGAATGGTATCAGTCCGAACAGGTCCGTCAGATCGCCCTTGGCCAGGCTTTCGCCGAGCAGCCGGAGCCGTTCCTCCGGCAGGAATGTCGATCTTATCGGCTCTTCCGTGATGGCTGGGAAGCTCGCGCTTGTCTTCTCGATCTGGGCTGGGTTCGTCTGAATATTCATTGAAAATTCCGTAAGCGGGCACTCAGCGGCATCACCGCCACGGCAATGGCCCTAAAACCGGTTCAAATGCAATCGGTTGCATCAACCCCTATGCCGAAAGTTTGTTTCCGCACCACGACAGGGCGTCATCTTTCGAGCAAACTCAAAGACGAGCGCCCCTCGCTCCCGTCAGGACCGATCGACGGGGAGGATTCGGGCTTTTTCGTGATGCCACCGCCAGCTTACGCTATATTTCGCCGGCGTCGCGATCATGTTTGGAAACAGGCGGTAACCGTTGGCGCCAAACGTGTCAGGCGGCAGCGATTATCCGGATCACGAAAAGGATCGCATCCGGTGCGGGCTGAACCCGCAAGACAGAGGCATCAGGTCCGAGCAGCAGGGCGTCGAGCGGCCCGAGACGAATGGGCGCGGCGCCGGGGAAAATGGCATGGCCCCTGTGACAAAGGATGAGGGTGGGACCGGCCTCGGTCGCGATTTCCACGGGCGTCGAAATCGCCAGACGCTCGACCTGATGCAACATGTGGCCGCGGCGGGTCATGACGTTGAGATCGGTGATCGGGCCGGCGATCAGCGCGGCACGCGTCGGCTGGTCGGCCGGAAAGGAAAATGGCTGGGAAGCCGCTGTCATCCGCTCCGGCGGACGGCCCGCGACATCAAGCACGATCCCCTCGCCCTCCAGCACCGACAGCGTGCGGTCGATGCCGGCAAAGCTGGAGAACGGCCCGCTGCCTTCGACCCGGGCCATCGAGACGCGCCAGTCGAAATCGTCGAGCCCGGCGCCGTCGGGCGAGACGGCGATCTCGGTCGTCGTGCCGCCGCCGTTCTTCCACGGCATGACGCGGTAATCGGCGGCGCGAAGGATGCGCATCACGTCAGCCGCTACCCGAGAATGCCGGGCAGGTTGAGCTGGTGCTCCTTGGCGCATTCGATGGCGATGTCATAGCCGGCATCGGCGTGGCGCATGACGCCGGTCGCCGGGTCGTTCCACAGCACCCGCTCCAGACGTCTTGCCGCGTCAGGCGTGCCGTCGGCGACGATGACCATGCCGGCATGCTGGGAGAAGCCCATGCCGACGCCGCCGCCATGGTGCAGCGACACCCAGGTGGCGCCCGAAGCTGTGTTGAGCAGCGCGTTGAGCAGCGGCCAGTCGGAGACCGCGTCGGAACCGTCCTTCATCGATTCCGTCTCGCGATTTGGCGAAGCGACCGAACCCGAATCGAGGTGATCGCGGCCGATGACGACGGGCGCCTTGAGCTCGCCCTTGGCCACCATCTCGTTGAAGGCAAGACCCAGCCTGTGCCGGTCGCCGAGACCGACCCAGCAGATGCGCGCCGGCAGGCCCTGGAAGGAAATGCGCTCGCGCGCCATGTCGAGCCAATTGTGCAGATGGGTGTTGCCGGGAGTGAGTTCGCGTACCTTGGCGTCGGTCTTGTAGATATCCTCCGGATCGCCGGAGAGTGCAGCCCAACGGAACGGGCCGATACCGCGGCAAAAGAGCGGACGGATGTAGGCCGGCACGAAACCGGGGAAGGCAAAGGCGTTCTCGAAACCTTCGTCCTTGGCGACCTGACGGATGTTGTTGCCGTAGTCGAGCGTCGGCACGCCGGCGTTCCAGAACGCCACCATCGCCTCGACATGCTCGCGCATGGAGGCGCGGGCCGCTTTCTCGACCGCCTTGGGGTCGCTGACACGCTTTTCGCGCCACTCGGCCATCGTCCAGCCCTTCGGCAGATAGCCATTGATGGGGTCGTGCGCCGAGGTCTGGTCGGTGACCATATCAGGGCGGATGCCGCGCTTGAACATTTCGGGCACGATCTCGGCGGCGTTGCCAAACAGGCCAACGGACTTCGCCTCGCCGGCCTTAGTCCAGCGCTCGATCATTTCCATGGCCTCGTCGAGCGTCTCGGCCTTCTCGTCGACATAGCGGGTGCGCAGGCGGAAATCGATCGAATCGGGATTGCATTCGATTGCCAGACAGCAGGCGCCGGCCATGACGGCAGCCAATGGCTGGGCGCCGCCCATGCCGCCAAGGCCGCCGGTCAGGATCCATTTTCCCTTGAGATTGCCGCCATAATGCTGGCGGCCGGCCTCGACGAAGGTTTCGTAGGTGCCCTGCACGATGCCTTGCGTGCCGATATAGATCCAGGAGCCGGCCGTCATCTGGCCGTACATCATCAGGCCCTTCTTATCGAGCTCGTTGAATTTCTCCCAGGTCGCCCAGTGCGGTACCAGGTTGGAGTTGGCGATCAGCACGCGCGGCGCGTCCGGGTGGGTGCGAAACACACCGACCGGCTTGCCGGACTGCACCAGCAGCGTCTCGTCCTGGCCAAGCGTCTTCAGCGACGCAACGATTTGATCGAAATCGTTCCAGGTGCGCGCCGCCCGGCCGATGCCGCCATAGACGACCAGTTCGTTGGGATTCTCGGCGACATCAGGGTCGAGATTGTTCATCAGCATGCGCAGCGGCGCCTCGGTCGTCCAATACCGGGCGTTGAGCTTGTCACCGCGCGGCGCGCGCACTTCGCGGATATTGTGGCGAGGGTTGTTCATCATTGTCCCTTTCGGATGAGGCGGCGCGTCAGCGCCCGGCCCAGTCAATGGCGGTTTGGAGAATCTGCGTCAGCGTGGCACGGATCGGCGCGGCGAACGCGGCATCGTAGGGTACCGGCCAATTGTCCGGCGTGCCCTTCCCTTCGGGCTCGCGCATATAGCCGCGGTTGGAGAGTTCCATCTGCAGCGCATGCACGCCCTGAAGCGGCTGGCCGAAATGGCGCGTGATCCACCCGCCCTTGAAGCGGCCGTTGACGACAAAGGTTTCGCCGGTTTCGGCCATGATCTGGCTGACCGTCGCCTGCAGCATCGGATCGGCGCTCTTGCCGTCATTCGTGCCGAGATTGAACACCGGCAGTCTGCCCTGGAACAGCCGTGGCAGCACCGAGCGGATCGAATGGCAGTCGTAGAGGACAATCTTGCCATGCAAGGCGCGCAACCTGTCGATCTCGGCCCGCAAGGCGGCGTGATAGGGTGCAAAGAACTTCTCGCGGCGCTCGTCGATCTCAGACGGGCCCGGCTCTTCGCCGTCGCGATAGAGCGGATCGCCGTCGAAGGTTTCGGTCGGGCATAGGCCGGTGGTTGCCTGACCGGGGTAGAGCGAGGCGCCGGAAGGATCGCGGTTGACGTCGATGACGGTGCGCGAGATCGCGGTGTGCACGACCGTGGCGCCGAGACCGGCGGCGAAATCATAGAGATTGTCGATCCACCAGTCGCAATCGCGACGACCGAGCCATGGCGACACCAGCCGGTTTTCGAGGCCGGCGAGGTCGATGCCGGTGTGTGGGATCGACACAAGCAGCGGTGCCGTGCCTTGTTTTATTGTCAGCCAGGAAGGTGTCATCGCGCAATCCCCGGCAGCGCCACCGCGCCTGCCGCCTCCACGGCCGCGCCGCTGCGCACCATGGCGATCGCCTTTTCCATGTCAGGGTGGAAGTGCCGGTCGTTGTCGAGATGCGGCACCTCGGCGCGAACCAGCTTGCGCACGGCTTCGAGCGCTGCGCTCGAGGCCAGCGGCTGATGGAAATCGCAGCCTTGGGCGGCGGCCAGCAATTCGATTCCGATCACCGCAGTCGCATTCTCGACCATGCCGATCAGCCGGCGCGCGCCATGCGCGGCCATCGAGACGTGGTCTTCCTGATTGGCCGAGGTCGGGATGGAATCGACGCTTGCGGGATAGGCTTTCTGCTTGTTTTCCGAAACGAGTGCCGCCGCCGTCACCTGCGGGATCATGAAGCCGGAGTTGAGGCCGGGCTTGGGCGTCAGGAAGGCGGGCATGCCCGACAGCGCGGGGTCGACCAGCATGGCGATGCGGCGTTCCGACAGCGAGCCGATCTCGCAGACGGCCAGCGCGATCATGTCGGCGGCGAAAGCGACCGGCTCGGCGTGGAAATTGCCACCGGAGAGTGCCGTGTCGTCCTCGGCGAAGATCAGCGGATTGTCGGTGACGCCATTGGCCTCGGTTTCGAGCGTATCGGCGGCCTTGCGCAGGACATCGATCGCCGCGCCCATGACTTGCGGCTGGCAACGCAAGCAATAGGGATCCTGCACACGCTCGTCGCCGACCCGGTGCGACTCGCGTATGGCGCTGCCGGCCATCAAATTGCGCAGTGCGTCCGCGGTCTCGATCTGGCCGCGATGCTTTCTCAACAGATGAATGCGAGGATCGAAGGGTGCGTCGGAACCCTTTGCCGCGTCGGTCGAGAGCGCGCCGGCGACAAGCGCCGACTGGTAGAGCACTTCGGCCTCGAACAGAGCGGCCAGCGCATAGGCCGTCGAAAACTGCGTGCCATTGAGCAGCGCCAGACCTTCCTTGGCGCCCAATGTCACGGGCTCCAGCCCGTGCGAGACGAAGGCGACCTTGGCCGGAAAACGGCCATGCGGGGTAAAGCATTCGCCGACACCGATCATCACCGCCGTCATGTGCGACAGCGGGGCAAGGTCGCCGGAGGCGCCGACCGAGCCCTGCGCCGGCACTACCGGGATGACGTCGTTGGCGAGCATCGCTTCAAGCAACTCGATGGTTTGCGAGCGCACGCCGGACGCACCCTGCGCGAGGCTTGCAAGTTTCAGCGCCATCATCAGCCGGGCAACGGCGACTGGCATCGGCTCGCCGACGCCCGCGGCATGCGACAGAACGATGTTGCGCTGCAGGGTCTCGAGATCTTCGGCCGGGATGCGCACGCTGGCCAGCTTGCCGAAGCCGGTGTTGATGCCATAGACCGGCTCGCCCTTGGCAACGATCCTGGCAACGGCCTCGGCGCTTGCCTTGATCTTTGGCCGGCAGGCGTCGTCCAGTTTGGGCACGGCGCCACGGTAGATGGCGCGCCAGTCGGCCAGCGTGGCATTGCCGGGCTTCAAGGTCAGTTCGGTCATTGTCCTCTCCAGATGCGTGCATGCAGCGGGTTGAAGCCCATGCGGTAGATGAGTTCGGCGGGGCGCTCGATGTCCCAGATCGCCAGGTCGGCGGATTTTCCAGCCTCCAGCGTGCCGGTCTCGTCGAACAGTCCCAGCGCACGCGCGGCCTCGCGGGTGACGCCGGCGAGACATTCGTCGAGCGTCATGCCGAACAGGGTCGCTGCCATGTTCATGGTCAGAAGCAGCGAGGTCAGCGGCGAGGTGCCGGGATTGTTGTCGGTGGCGACAGCCATTTTCACGCCATGCTGGCGGAAGAGGCCGATCGGCGGCTTCTTGGTCTCGCGGATGAAGTAATAGGCGCCGGGCAGGATCGTCGCCACGGTCCCCGCCTTGGCCATCGCCATGGCGCCCTCCTCGTCGGTGTATTCGAGATGGTCGGCCGAAAGCGCACCATAGCGGGCGGCAAGTTCAGCGCCGTGCAGGTTGGACAACTGGTCGGCGTGGAGTTTGACGGGCAAGCCAGCCGCCTTGGCGACATCGAAGACCCGCGCTATCTGCTCGGGCGAAAAGGCAATGCCTTCACAGAACCCGTCGACGGCATCAGCCAAGCCTTCTGCGGCGACGCCGGGAAGAATCGTTTTGACGACGAGATCGATGAAAGCGTCCTTGTCGCCCTTGGCTTCGGGCGGCAGCGCATGGGCCGCGAGGCATGTGGTGCGGACCGTCACCGGGCGTTCATTGCCCAGCAGTCGCGCGGCGCGCAGCGATTTCTTCTCGTTTTCGAGATCGAGTCCATAGCCCGACTTTATTTCTACGGTGGTGACGCCTTCCGCCATCAGCGCATCGAGGCGCGGCAGCGTCTGGGCGACCAGGTCGCTCTCGCTGGCGGCACGCAAGGATTTGACCGACGAGACGATGCCGCCGCCTGCCCTGGCGACTTCCTCATAGGAGGCGCCGGCCAGCCGCATCTCGAATTCGTTGGCACGGTTGCCGGCATGGACGAGATGGGTGTGGCAGTCGATCAGGCCGGGTGTGATCCAGCGGTCTTCGCAATCGATGATCTCGCCTTGGGCAAGCCCCGAGGGCATCTCGGATTCCGGACCGGCATAGACAATGCGGCCATCACGCGCGGCCAGCGCACCATGCTCGACGATACCAAGATCGGCAGAATTTTCAGCCATGGTCGCCAGACGCGCATTGCGCCACAGGCGAAGCCCCCCTGCCCGGCTTTTGCTCTCTACAGCCATCATCTTTTCCGTTTCAATCGGTGGCGATTATGTATATACATATTGAAACGCACTGCAAGTGCCATCATCGCATGCGAGACCGGGAAGTGGAGAGAAAAGTGACCTATATCTTTGCGGAACAGGCGCTTCTCCCCAATGGCTGGAACGACAATGTGCGGATCACTTTCGCCAACGGGCGCATTACCGCCGTGGAGCCAGGGGGCACCGCGTCGGCAGGTGACGAGCGCCATGCCATTCTCCTGCCGGGCATGCCCAATCTGCACAGCCACGCGTTCCAGCGCGGCATGGCCGGGCTTGCCGAGTTGCGCGGTCCCTCCGCCGACAGTTTCTGGAGCTGGCGCGAGGTGATGTACCGCTTCGCGCTGTCGATGACTCCAGACCAGGTCGAGGCGGTGGCGGCGCAGCTCTATGTCGAAATGCTGGAGGCCGGGTTTTCCCGTGTCGGCGAGTTTCACTATCTCCATCATGACCGCGACGGAAAACCTTACGCCAACCCTGCCGAGATGGCCGAGCGCATCGCTGCCGCGGCCGGCGAAACGGGTATCGGCCTGACGCTGCTGCCGGTGTTTTACGCGCATTCCTCCTTCGGTGGTGCCGCGCCAAACGAAGGCCAGAGGCGATTCGTCAACGAAGTGGATGAGTTCGCCCGGCTTGTTGAGAAAAGCCGCGAATCGGTTCGCGCGTTGAATCAAGCTGTCGTCGGCGTCGCCCCGCACAGTCTACGCGCCGCGACGCCAGACGAACTCACGGCGGTTGCCGCCATGGCGCCAGACGGGCCGATCCACATCCATGTCGCCGAGCAGGTCAGGGAAGTCGAGGACTGCCTTGCCTGGTCCGGCGCGCGTCCGGTCGAATTTCTGCTTGGGGCTGCCGATGTCGATAAGCGCTGGTGCCTGATCCACGCCACCCATATGACGGACGCCGAAACCATCGGCATGGCCAAAAGCGGCGCCATTGCCGGCCTTTGCCCGATCACGGAGGCCAATCTCGGCGACGGCACCTTTGCCGCGCCCTTGTTCAGGGAGCATGGCGGCCGCTTCGGTGTCGGCTCCGATTCCAACGTGCTGATCGGCCTGCCCGACGAATTGCGCCAGCTCGAATATTCGCAGCGCCTCGCGCACCGCGCCCGCAATGTGCTTGCGGTAGCCGGTGGCTCGACGGGCCGCGCGCTGTTCGATGCAGCGATCGAAGGCGGCAGCGTCGCGCTTGGCGCCGGCGCATCGCAAATCGCGCCTGGTTCATCAGCCGATCTCGTCTCGCTCGACGCCCGCAATCCCTCGCTGGCGGGCAAGACGGGCGATGCGATCCTGGATGCGTGGATCTTCGCCAATGCCGGCAAAGTGGATTGCGTCTGGGTGCACGGGCAAAAGCAGGTCAGCGGCGGCAGGCATGCGAAGCGCGAGGAGATCGCCGAGCGGTTCCGCCAGGTGATGACCGCGCTTTCCCGAAGCTGAAGGCAAGCCGATGAGCCTTGTCGTGACAGAGGATATCGAGAGCGGCGAGAACATCTCGCTGCATCAGCGCATCCTGTCGGACATCAGGGAGAAGATCCTGTCGGGCGCATGGCCGCCAGGCCATCGCATTCCGTTCGAGCATGAACTGACCGCCGAGTATGATTGCTCACGCATGACGGTGAACAAGGCGCTGTCGCAACTCGCCAAGGCAGGGCTGATCGAGCGGCGCCGCCGCTCGGGCAGTTTCGTGCGCCAGCCGCAATCGCAAGCGGCGGTGCTGGAACTGCACGACATCAGGATCGAGGTCGAGGCGCTGGGCCTTCCCTATCGCTACGAGCGGCTGGAACGCGTGCAGCGGCGCAGCAATGCCGGAGACAGGGCGCTGCTTGGGCTCTCGGCCGCCGGCTCGGTCCTGGGGCTTGAAGGGCTGCATTTTGCCGGCGAACGGCCTTTCGCTCTCGAGCAGCGGCTGATCAACCTGTCAGCGGTGGCCGAGGCAGCGGACGAGGCGTTCCTCGAAATCGCGGCGGGGCCGTGGCTGATCGGCCGCGTGCCCTGGAGCGAAGCCGAGCACCGCATCCGCGCCATGGCCGCCGACGATACGATCGCCGATTCACTCGACATCGATACCGGCGCGCCGTGCCTGGTGGTCGAGCGGCGAACATGGAGCGCCGAGCATCCAGTGACGCATGTGCGCTTCATCTATCCGGCGGAAAGCCACACGCTGGTGGCAAGGTTCACGCCGTCGCAGGGGTGAGTGCGCCCTCGCTTTCGTCATCCTAGGGCGAAGCAAGGAGCGAAGTGACGCGCGCAGACCCTAGGATCCATGCCGTGACGCTAAAGCTTTGCAATGTTTACAGAATTCTGCACCGCCGCGTTCCTCGACAAAGGTCACGGCATGGATCCTCGGGTCAAGCCCGAGGATGACGAACATCGGTGGGCTGGAGGGACAGCGCCCCCCTCTGCCTTGCCAGGCATCTCCCCCACGAGGGGGAGATCGGCAGCTGCACTGTCGGCTTAAATCGCAGCCGTAATAATGATCTCGACCAGATATTCGGGGCCGGCAAGCTTTGCCTCGCCGGTGGCGCGGGCGGGCGTGTGGCCCTGCGGTACCCACTTGTCCCATTCGGAATTCATCTCGGCGAAGGTGCCCATGTCGGCCAGCCAGATGATCGCCTGGACGATCTTGGTCTTGTCGGTGCCGGCCTTGGCCAACAACCCATCGATGGTCGCAAGGATGTCGCGGGTCTGCGAGGCGACGTTGCCGCCGGGTTCGCCGACCTGGCCGGCCAGATAGACTGTGTTGCCGTGGATGACGATCTGGCTCATGCGCGGGCCAACATCGATGCGACGAATGCTCATTGCGAGGTTCCTTCCGTTGTGGTCGCGCCTCTTTAGAGTCGCCGTCCGCTTCGAGCAAGGCCGCCTGAACCGAAACCGTTTGAGCCAATCGCTCCATCCAGGGCCAGGCGCGTACACGGCGAGTTGACCACCGCGTCGCAATTCCGCCGGATTGGCTTGTTGACTAATGTAATAACATCACATATCCAAGCCGCCTGCCTGCAGCCGCGTTTGGCCAACGGAACGATATGACCCAGACCTGCCTGACATTCCGTGACCTGACGCTGGGCTACAACAGCCACCCGGCGATCCACCATCTCAATGGCGCGATCCGCAAGGGTTCGCTGACGGCCGTGGTCGGCGCCAATGGTTCCGGCAAGTCGACGCTGATGAAAGGTATCGTTGGGGTGTTGAAGCCGATGGCCGGCGAGGTTATCCGCGCGCCGGGCGTGCGGGCGGCCTACCTGCCGCAGCAATCGGAGCTTGATCGCTCCTTTCCCGCCCGCGTCGTCGACCTGGTCTCGCTCGGCCTGTGGCCGAAGCGCGGCATGCTTGGCCGCTACACCCAGGAAGATCGCGAGGCCGTCAGCCAGGCTTTGATGGCCGTCGGCCTCGGCGGCTTCGAGAAGCGGCCAATCGACACGCTGTCGGGCGGCCAGTTGCAGCGCACGCTGTTTGCCCGCGTGCTGTTGCAGGATGCCGACCTGATCCTGCTCGACGAGCCCTTCAATGCGGTCGACGCCAAGACGGTCGGTGACCTCATTGCCCTGATCAAGCGCTGGCACGGCGAAGAGCGCACCATCATGGTGGTGGTCCATGATCTGGATCTTGTGCGCCAGAATTTTCCCGAAACACTGCTGCTTGCCCGCCAGCCGGTAGCCTGGGGCGAGACCCGGGAGACGCTGAAGCCGGAGAACCTGTTGCGCGCGCGCCGCTTCCACGAAGCCTGGGAAGAGAACGCGCCCTGGTGCGAGCCTGACGAGCACGCTCATGATCATGATCATCATCATGACGGCCACGATCACGACCATCACCATGGCGCCGGACCGAGGGCTGCCTGATGGACGCGCTCTACGGCCTTTTTATCTCGCCATTCGCCGATTTCGGTTTCATGCAGCGGGCGCTTTTCGGCTCGCTGATGCTGTCGCTCGGCGCCTGCCCGATCGGCGTCTTCCTGATGCTGCGGCGCATGAGCCTGTCGGGCGACGCGATGGCGCACGCCATCCTGCCGGGGGCGGCCGCCGGCTTCCTGTTCTACGGCCTCGAAATCCTGCCGATGACCATTGGCGGCCTGATCGCCGGCATCATCGTGGCGCTCGGCGCCGGCGCCGTCTCGCGCTTCACCATTCAGCGCGAGGACGCCTCGATGGCGGCCTTCTACCTGATTTCGCTCGCCATCGGCGTGCTGATGGTGTCGATCCGCGGCTCCAGCGTCGACCTCATGCATGTGCTGTTCGGCACGGTGCTGGCACTCAACAACGAGGCATTGACGCTGATCGGCGGCATCGTCGCGGTGACGCTGGTCAGCCTTGCCGTCTTCTGGCGGGCGCTGGTCGCGGAATGCCTGGACCCGCTGTTCCTGCGTTCGGTCAGCCGCATGGGCAGCCCGGTGCATTTCATTTTCCTCGGTCTCGTCGTCCTCAACCTCGTCGGCGGTTTCCAGGCGCTCGGTACCTTACTTTCAGTCGGATTGATGATGCTGCCGGCGGCAGCGGCGCGCTTCTGGACGGCGCGCGTCGAGCCGATGTGCGCGCTGGCCGTGCTGATCGGCTTTGCCTCCTGCATTGCCGGGCTGCTCCTGTCCTATCATGCGTCGTTGCCGTCAGGCCCGGCCATCATCCTGTCGGCCGGCGTCGTCTATTTCGCCTCTATCCTGTTTGGCACGCGCGGCATTCTGCGCGCCCGCATCGTCCATCACCGTCACAGAACGGCCTGATCCCCCGCCCCAAAGGAGACCCAACCATGCTGAAATCACTCTGCGCCGCCCTGGCGATGAGCGTTATAACATTAACAGCCTTTGGAGCTTCATCGGCCTTCGCCGAGCCGCTGAAAGTGGTCGCCAGCTTCACGGTCATAGCGGATTTCGCCAAAAATGTCGGCGGCGACCGCGTCGACATCACCACCATTGTCGGGCCGGACGGCGATGCCCATGTCTATGAGCCGAGCCCCGCCGACGCGGTGGCAATGGCCAAGGCCGACATCGTTCTGGTCAACGGCCTGCATTTCGAAGGTTTCCTGCAGCGGCTGGTCGATGCCAGCGCCACCAAGGCTTCGATCATCACCTTGACCAAGGGCGTGACGCCGATCGACTTCAAGCCTGAGTTCGCCGACGCCGACGCGGCGGAGGGTGCCGGCACCGGCGACGGCAAGACCGTCACCGATCCGCACGCCTTCCAGTCGATCGCCAATGCCAGGATCTATGTGAAGAACATCGCCGAAGCCTTCTGCGCGGCCGACAGCGACGGCTGCGTCTCCTACCAGACCAACGCCGCCGCCTACACCAAGAAGCTCGATGCGCTGGAAGGCGAAGTGAAGGCGGCGATCCAGTCGATCCCCGAGGCAAAGCGCGTCGTCATCACCTCGCATGACGCCTTCGGCTATTTCGAGCATGAATACGGCCTGACTTTCCTTGCCCCGCAAGGCATCTCGACCGATTCCGAGCCGTCGGCCGCCGATGTCGCCAAACTGGTCGAGCAGGTGAAGCAGGACAAGGCGTCGGCGATCTTCGTCGAGAACATCACCAATCCGCGCCTGATCGAACAGATCGCCAGCGAGACCGGCATCAAGGTGGGCGGCACGCTCTATTCGGATGCGCTGTCGCAGCCCGATGGCCCCGGCTCGACCTACATCGACATGATGCACAACAACATCCGCCAGATCAAAGGCGCCATTCTCGGCAGCTGAGAAGAGCGTTCTCGAAAGGCGGAGCCAGTCTCCGCCTTTTTTCATTCCCCTCTGGGCAATCCGAGTCAGAATCTTCGCTGGCAACGTCCATCTGCGCTATGATGTCGATCCGCGCGGGACGCGCATGAAGCGCAGATTGAGGCCGGCACTGCCATGACAGATTTCACGCCCTTCCAGTCGCTGCTCGGCGGTGCCCTCATCGGCCTGTCGGCGGTGCTCCTGATGGCGTTGCATGGACGGATTGCCGGGATGACCGGTATCCTAACAGGGGTCATTCCGCCGCTTGCCCCGGATTGGGGCTGGCGAGCCGCGTTTCTCATTGGCGCAGTCGTGGCGCCGCTCCTCTATCGGACTGTTGGCGGACATATTGCCTTCAGCGTGCCGCTGCCAACGCTGTCCCTCGTTGTCGGTGGCTTCGTGGTCGGCATCGGCGTGCATTTCGGCGGTGGCTGTCCGAGCGGGCATGGCATTTGCGGCATTGCGCGCCTGTCGCCACGCTCGATGGCCGCCGTCGCGACCTTCATGGTCACCGCATTAATCACCGTCTTCATCATCCGCCACGTCGTCGGGGGCTAACCATGAACAGGCTCGTTTCGGCATTCCTGATCGGCGGGATTTTCGGCCTCGGCATCGCTGTTTCCGGTATGATAAATCCGGCCAAGGTGCTGAATTTCTTCGACATTGCTGGCACCTGGGACCCCAGCCTGATCTTCGTCATGGGCGGCGGCTTGGCTGTCGCCTTTATCGGTTACCGACTGGTGTTCGGCCGGTACAAGGCCCCGGTGTTCGAAACCGAGTTTGCGCTGCCGACGAAGCGCGTTATCGATCTGGAATTGGTTGGCGGCGCCGCCGTGTTCGGTATCGGATGGGGCATTGCCGGCTTCTGTCCGGGCGGCGCCATTCCGGCGCTGGGCCTCGGCTATTCACAGACGCCGATCTTCGTCGCTTCGGTGATCGCAGGCATCGTCGTGGCGCGTTTTGCCCGGGCGCGCATCGCTCAGCCGGCCACGGCATAGGAATTGGTTGCCGGCCACGTCAGGGAGTGGCAAAACTCCTGCCAAATCAGATCGCGAGGACATCGTCATGGAATACCGCGAAATCAGCGAGGACTATTCGGTCTCTGGCCAGATCCAGGCCGAAGATGTCGCCGCCATCAAGGCCGCCGGCTTCAAGAGCGTCATCTGCAACCGGCCGGACGACGAACAGCCCGGCCAGCCTTCGGCCAAAAGCATCGGCTCGGCGGTCGAAGCCGCCGGCCTCGCCTTCCGTTACATCCCCGTGATCAGCGGCCAGATCACAGCCGAGAATGTCGAGGACCAGGCCGAGGCGCTGGATGAGCTCGAGGGCCCGGTGTTCGCCTATTGCCGCTCCGGCGCCCGATGCACCAATCTGTATGGGCTGATCCAGCAGTCGAAGGGTTAGATCGGCAGCGCGCCGGTCTCCTTCAGCGTCTCCAGCACGATCGCCGTCTTCACATGCTGCACGGATTCATGCGGCAGGAGCACGCCGTTGACGAACTCGGACAATGATTTGAGGTCGGGCGTCACCACCTTCAGGATATAATCCATCTCGCCGGTCAGCGCATGCGCCTCCTGCACTTCCGGCAATCGCGCCACCAATTCGCCGAAGCGTCGCGCGTTGTCACGGTTGTGGGTGGCCAAGGTCACCGAGATGACGTTGACCAGTGAGAAGCCGAGCTTGTCGCGGTCGAGTACGGCGCGATAGCCCTTGATATAGCCATCCTCCTCCAGCCGCTGGCGGCGGCGCGAGCATTGCGACGCCGACAGGTTCACCCTTTCGGAAAGGTCGTTATTGGTGAGCCGGGCATCGCCCTGCAAAAGAGCCATTATCTTGCGGTCAAACTGATCGATGCGCGTCTCATCCATGGTTTTTTCTCTAATCATGCATGCTTCACGCATGACATCATCATTTCAAGCGTTTGAATGCAAGCACCATGCACAGGCTCCACGCTATCATGGTTTCAAATGGCCCTTTCAGGCCAAACGAGATTTTCGGAGGAATATCATGGGTCCCTTCCCGCACGACGCCCCGCCCGCCACGATCAGCAGGGACAACCCTGCCGGCACCGATGGGTTCGAGTTCGTCGAATTCGCGCATCCCGAGCCGCAGAAGCTGGCCGAGCTCTTCACTCGCATGGGCTATGTGGCGGTGGCCAGGCATCGCACCAAGGACATCACCGTCTGGCGGCAGGGCGACATCAACTATGTCGTCAATGCCGAGCCCGGCTCGCACGCGATGAAGTTCGCCGACAAGCATGGCCCTTGTGCTGCCTCGATGGCCTGGCGGGTGGTCGATGCCAAACATGCTTTCGAGCATGCCGTCTCCAAGGGCGCCACGCCTTATGAAGGCGACGACAAGGCGCTCGACGTGCCTGCCATTGTCGGCATCGGCGGCTCGTTGCTTTATTTCATCGACAGCTACGGCAAGAAAGGCTCGGCCTATGACGCCGAGTTCGAATGGCTCGGCGCGCGCGACCCGCGGCCGCAAGGCGTCGGCTTCTATTTCCTCGACCACCTGACCCACAATGTCTATCGCGGCCAGATGGACAAGTGGTGGGACTTTTATCGCAATCTGTTCGGCTTCAAGCAGATCCATTTCTTCGACATCGACGGCAAGATCACCGGCCTGGTCAGCCGCGCCATCACCTCGCCATGCGGCAAGATCCGCATTCCGCTCAACGAATCCAAGGACGAGACCAGCCAGATCGCCGAATACCTGAAGAAGTACAATGGCGAAGGCATCCAGCACATCGCGGTTGGCACGGACGAGATCTACGCCGCCACCGACAAGCTCGCCGAGAACGGGCTGAAGTTCATGCCCGGTCCGCCCGAGACCTATTACGACATGTCGTATGACCGCGTGAACGGCCATGGCGAGCCGATCGAGCGGATGAACAAGCACGGCATCCTGATCGACGGCGAAGGCGTGGTCGATGGCGGCATGACCAAGATCCTTCTGCAGATCTTTTCGACGACCGTGATCGGGCCCATCTTCTTCGAGTTCATCCAGCGCAAGGGCGACGAAGGCTTTGGCGAGGGCAATTTCCGCGCTTTGTTCGAGTCGATCGAGCAGGATCAAATCAAGCGCGGCGTGATCAAGGTACAGGCGGCGGAATAGGCCGGTCTAACACAGGAACACTTGCCGCTCGGTCGATTATGACCTAAATTCTAGTCATAAAGGATCGAGCACATGAATGTTTCCATCGCCGAAGCCAAGGCCAAACTGTCGGAACTTGTCAGCCGCGCGGAAGCAGGTGAGGAGATCGTTCTTACGCGCCACGGCAAGGTGGCGGCGCGCATTGTACCTCCGGCGGTGGCCGAACCTCTGCCGCGTATCGGCGCTTTGAAGGGCAAGATCTGGATTGCGGATGATTTTGACGAACTCGGTCCTGAATGGGACGAGTTCGTAAAATGACGGTCGGCCCCTTCCTCGCCGACACACATATCATCCTCTGGTCAATTTCGGACGACCGACGTCTCAGCGAGCATCACCGCGGCATCCTGGTTTCGGAAGCGGTGGTGTTCGTGAGCGCGGCGAGCGTTTGGGAAATTGCCATCAAACGTTCGATCGGAAAGCTCAACGCGCCGGACGATCTGCCGGCGCTGCTTCCAAGGATGCGATTTCAGCCGCTCACCGTAACCTTACAGCACGCGAACGCCGTTGGTGGCCTACCTCGCCACCATGGTGATCCGTTCGACAGACTGCTGATTGCGCAGGCGCAAGTGGAAAATCTGACCATCCTCACATCCGACCCGCATTTCGCCCATTATGATGTGGCTGTGACATGACTAGCGAAGGACCTGGTCTCACAACCGAAGCCTCTCAACCTCGTCCCGCCTAACCCTGACATCATAATCGAGCAGGAACTCGTCGAGTTGCGGCGGCGCGACGGAGGTGCCGGACAGCATGGCGTGGACCTGGCCGCGATGGTGGATGTCGTGCAGGAAGACGTGCGCCAGGATATTGCCGATCTTTTCCGGGATCATGCCGTCCTCGCGCCGGTCGGTGATGACGCGGCGATCTAGATCGCTCTCCGACAAGCCATCGCAGAAGGCAATCAGCCGCCGGTCGGCCGCGACCTGCGCGGCAAAAAGCTCCTGTGGTTCGTCGAAAGGCACGAAGTCATCATGGGCAGCGGCACCGACACCGCCCTCTTCGAGAAAGTCCAGATAGAGATAATCGACCGCAAGCACATGGTTGAGCGTGGCCTTGACCGACGGGAAAAAGCTGGTGCGCTCAGCCTCGAACTCGCCGGGCTTCAGAGCAAGCACTGCGCGATAGAGCCGGTCGTTCGACCAGAGATTGTTGCCCGCCATGCGGCGCAGATGATCCAGAAGATTCATCGCTGAAAATCTGTCCTAGCCTCTATCTCTGGTAGTTCTCGACCTTCTGCTCGATGGCACCGAAGATCGAATGTCCGGCCTTGTCCTTCATCTCGATGCGTACCGTGTCGCCGAAGCGCAGGAACGGCGTCTTTGGTTCGCCGCTCGCGAGGGTCTCGATCATGCGCAGTTCGGCGATGCAGGAATAGCCGGCGCCGCCGGCCGACACAGGCTTGCCCGGGCCGCCGTCGAGCTTGTTGGACACCGTACCCGAGCCGATGATGGTGCCTGATACCAGCGGCCTTGTGCGGGCGGCGTGAGCGATCAGTGCCGGGAAGTCAAAGGTCATGTCGACACCGGCATTGGCGCGGCCGAACGGCTTGCCGTTGATGTCGGCGAGCAGCGGCAGGCTGACCTTGCCGCCATCCCAGGCGTCGCCCAGTTCGTCCGGCGTCACCGCGACCGGCGAAAAGGCCGAGGACGGTTTCGACTGGAAGAAGCCAAAACCCTTGGCGAGTTCCGGGCCGGTCAGCGCGCGCAGCGTGACATCGTTGACCAGCATGACCAGCCGGATCGCGGCGCGCGCTTCATCGAGGCTGGCGCCCATCGGCACATCGTCGACGATGACGGCAATTTCGGCCTCCATGTCGATGCCGAAGGCTTCGTCGGCCATGCGGATCGGATCGCGCGGCGCAACAAAGGAGTCCGAGCCGCCCTGATAGATCAGCGGATCGGTCCAGAAGCTTGCCGGCATCTCGACGCCGCGCGCTTTGCGCACCAGTTCGACATGGTTCACATAGGCGGAGCCGTCGGCCCATTGATAGGCGCGTGGCAGCGGCGAATGCGCGTCGTGCTCGTGGAAGCGAGCCGCCGGCATCGCACTGTTCTCCAGCGATTCGGCGATTGTCGCAAGATGCGGCGAGATCCTGCGCCAGTCGTCGAGTGCCGCCTGCAGCGTGCGCGCCAGGAACGAGGCGTCTGTGTACTGTGTCAGGTCGCGCGAAACGACAACGAGTTTTCCATCGCGCGTCCCATCCTTCAGTGTGGCAAGCTTCATGCGGTTCCCTCTCCTGAGGCGGCCTTGGCGCCGCTTTGGCTTTTCTTACGCATGATCTTTTTCCGAAAACCGGTTTCCACTTTTCGGGATCATGCTAGCTCCACAACAAGGCCGTCGCGAGCGATCGTCAAGTCGCCGGCCCATGTTTTCCTGACGGCAGCAGTCCAATCGGTCTCGCCAATCTGGGGGTCGTCGGCCGGAATGAGGTGGTTGAGCACCAGTCTCTTCACGCCGCCATCGCTGGCGATGCGGCCTGCCTCTTCGGCAAAGCTGTGGCTGGCGAGCAGGTGTTCCCTGAGCCGCGCGCCATTGCCGGTCCTGGCAACCAGCCGCTCGATCCCCTCCTCCAGCATGGCTTCGTGGACGAGGATATCAGCGCCTTCGGCGAAATCGGCGAGCGGTGGGAAGAAGGCTGTATCGGCCGAAAACACCACGCTCTTGCCGCCATGCTCGAAGCGCAGCGCAAAGCAGTCGGTAACCGGCGGATGGTCGACGCGCAGCGCCGTCACCTTCAGGCCGCGCTGCTCGACCACATGGCCTTCGCCGAATTCTTCGACAGAAACCAGCTCGCGAATATCAGGCCGGCCCTCGTCGACGATGCGGATCTCGATGTCGAATTCCATCGCCTGACAAAAGCGCCGCCAGTAATGGCCGGTGCCGGGCGGGCCGAACACGCTGACCGGCGTCGCCAATCCGGCCGTCCAGGCGGTGTGGATCAGCGGACCCAGTTCCAGCACATGGTCGGAATGCAGATGCGTGATGAAGATCAGGTCGAGCGCCTTCAGGCTGACACCGGCATCGACAAGGCCGCGCGTGACGCCGAGCCCGCAATCGACGACGATGGCCCGCCCGCCGATCTCGAGCAGCGACGAACTCGGCCACGGCCCGCCCGGTCGTAGCGCAGGGCCGCCTTTGGAGCCCAACAGCACCAGCCGGTCCGGCATTGAATTGCCGCTCAAGACCAGTCGCCCTCGGGCGTGCCGTTGAAGCGCTTCTTCAGGTCGGCCCAGCAGTCGATATAATTGTCCTGCCGGGTTTCCAGTTCGGCACCGTATCGGGTCAGCATCTGCGGATAGCGGGTCTCGAACATGAAGGCCATGGTGTTGTCGAGCTTGACCGGTCTCAGGTCCGCGCGCGAGGCCTTTTCGAAGCCAGGCGCATCCGGGCCGTGGGCCAGCATCAGATTGTGCAGGCTGATGCCGCCGGGAACGAAGCCTTCCTCCTTGGCATCGTACTGGCCGTGGATCAGACCCATGAACTCGCTCATGATGTTGCGGTGATACCAGGGCGGCCGAAACGTATCTTCCGCCACCAGCCAGCGCGGCGGGAAGATGACGAAATCGATATTGGCCGTGCCCTCCTCGCCGCTCGGCGCGGTCAGCACGGTGAAGATCGATGGATCGGGATGGTCGAACAGCAGCGCGCCGACCGGCGAAAACGTCGCCAGATCATATTTGTAGGGGGCGTAGTTGCCGTGCCAAGCCACCACGTCGAGCGGCGAATGGCCGATCTCGGTGACATGGAAATTGCCGCACCATTTCACGATCAGCCGGCACGGCGTCTCCTTCTCCTCGAACCAGGCGCAGGGCGTCTTGAAGTCGCGTGGGTTGGCCAGGCAATTGGCACCGATGGGGCCGCGGTTAGGCAGTGTCAGCTTGGCGCCGTAATTCTCGCAGACATAGCCGCGCACTTCGGTGTCGGCCAGTTCGACCTTGAAGACGAGGCCACGTGGCAGCACGGCGATCTCGCCGGGTCGAAGCTCGATGACGCCCATCTCGGTGACCAGCCGCAAGCTGCCCACCTGCGGGACGACCAGCAATTCGCCGTCGGCATTGAAGAAATGATCATCGACCATCGAGCGATTGGCGACATAGACATGGGCGGCCATGCCGGTCTGCCCGAGCACGTCACCGGCCGTGGTGATGCTGCGCATGCCCTGGATGAAATCGGTCGGCTCCTTCGGCATCGGCACCGGATTCCAGCGGTACTGGCCAAGCGCCAGTTCGTGGTCGCCGACATTGGGGGCAGTCTTCCACAGCGGGTAGCCGGCTGCCTTGAAGCGGCCGGTGTGCTTGACACTTGGCCGGATGCGATAGAGCCAGGAACGCTCATTGGTGCCGCGCGGCGCGGTGAAGGGCGAGCCGGAAAGCTGCTCGGCATAGAGGCCGTAGGCCGGCCGCTGCGGCGAGTTTCGCCCCTGCGGCAGCGAACCGGGCAATGTCTCGGTCTCAAAATCGTTGCCGAAGCCCGGCATATAGGAAAAGGCCATCGCTTCCTCCCGGATTGACCAAACTGGTTTCATTTGTAACCATCGAAAATGTAACTATCAATGGCGACGCGAGACATATGCGAGCGCTGAAACATGACGAGCAAAGCGACCGATCCCGAGATCCTGGAGCTGGAAAGTTTCCTGCCTTACCGGCTCTACCGGCTTGCGGATGCGGTCAGCCGGGAATTCTCGAAAATCTACAGCGACCGCCTGGGGCTGACCCGACCGGAATGGCGCACGCTGTCGGGCTTGGGACAACGCGGCACGATGACCGCGACGGCGCTTGGCGAGCAATCAGCCATGCACAAGACCAAAGTCTCGCGTGCCGTCGCGGAACTCGAACGGCGGCGCTGGCTGACCCGCGCGCCGGATGAGAGCGACCGGCGCGTCGAGCATCTGACGCTGACCAAAGCGGGCCTTGCCGCATATCGCGAAATGGTGCCGTTGGCGAAGGCGTTCGAGTCACAGTTGCTAGCGCGGCTCGATTTATCGGACCGCTCCCTAATTCTCGCAGCTATCGCGAAACTCGAAGCGCAATTCTGAAATAGCGGGCAAGACCATTTTCATTTTCGCTATACGGTCATAAAGTCGAGGTATTTCTTTCCGCTTGGAGAGGTCGTGATGGACCACCTTGATTGGAAGACATTTGTCCCTTGGGCGATTAGCATCGCGACCGTTTTGCTCGGTATCTGGCAATATTCTGACAAACAGGCCCAGGCAAATCGCGAGCCGTTCCTTAAAGAGCAGACCAGGCTGTTGTTTGAAGCCAGTGAAACCGTTTCAACCCTAGCGAATACCACAGATCCGGCTGTCTGGAAGAACGCTCGTTCACGCTTCTGGACTCTCTACTGGGGTCCGTTGAGTTTGGTCGAAGATGTTCGTGTCGAGAATTGCATGGTAAAGTTGGGGGAGATCATACCGCCGACGAAGCAGGCTGAAATCCCTGCCCTGCCTTTCGACGACCTTCGGACCGCATCTTACGAATTGGCCCATATCGCCCGCAATCTCATGATCAAGAGTTGGGATGCCAAGCTTGATATGAAGGTCACAAACTCATTCAGCATTTGCAAAGATGGGTAGGCGGCCGCCTACCAATCCATCACCACCTTGCCCGAACTGCCGCTGCGCATCGCGTCGAAACCCGACTGGAAATCATCGATACCGATGCGATGCGTGATCAGCCCGGTCACATCGAGCGGGCCTTGCACCAGCGCGATCATCTTGTACCAGGTCTCGAACATCTCGCGTCCATAGATGCCCTTCAGATGCAGCATCTTGAAGATGACCTTGTTCCAGTCGATCTCGAAGCCGGTCGGCGCGATGCCGAGGATGGCGATCTTGCCGCCATTGTTCATGGTGTCGATCATGTCGCGGAAGGCGGGCGCGGCGCCCGACATTTCCAGCCCGACGTCGAACCCCTCGGTCATGCCGAGCGCCGGCATGACGTCGCGCAGTTTTTCCTTCGAGGCGTCGACGACGTGCTGGACGCCGAGCTTCTTCGCCAGCGCCAGCCGCACCGGGTTGATGTCGGTGATGACGACCTTGCGTGCGCCGACGCACTGCGCCACCAACGCCCCCATGATGCCGATCGGCCCCGCGCCGGTGACCAGCACATCCTCGCCTACCAGGTCGAAGGACAATGCGGTGTGGACGGCATTGCCAAGGGGATCGAAGATGGCCGCGATCTCGTCCGGCACGTCGTCGGGGATCGGCACGACATTGTGCTGCGGAATGGCCAGATATTCGCCAAAGGCACCCGGACGGTTGACGCCGACGCCGAGCGTGTTGCGGCACAGATGCCCTCGCCCAGCGCGGCAGTTGCGGCAATGGCCGCAGACGATGTGGCCTTCGCCCGAGACGCGCTGGCCGACCTTGTATTCGGTGACCGCGGCGCCGAAATCGGCGACGGTGCCGACGAACTCATGGCCGGTCACCATCGGCACCGGCACCGTCTTCTGCGCCCACTGGTCCCAATTGTAGATGTGGACGTCGGTGCCGCAGATCGCCGTTTTCTTGACCTTGATCAGCACGTCGTTGGGGCCGATTTCCGGCACCGGCACCTCTTCCATCCAGATGCCCGGCTCGGCCTTGGCCTTCACCAGCGCCTTCATCATGTTCGACATTCTTTTGTCCCTTGAATCTCTTGATCCGGAATCGCTTTTCGACGCTCAGGAAATCACGCCCAATTCCTTGCCGACGGCACCGAAGGCCTCCACCGCGCGGTCGATGTCGGCGCTGGAATGCGCCGCCGACATCTGGGTGCGGATGCGTGCCTGGCCTTTCGGCACCACCGGGAAAGAGAAGCCGATGACATAGATGCCGCGCTTCAGCATGCGCGCGGCCATCTCCTGCGCCAGCGTCGCATCGCCCAGCATCACCGGTATGATCGGATGATCAGCCCCGGCCAAAGTAAAGCCAAGCTTGCCCATTTGAGACCGGAACCGCGCCGCATTGGCATATAGGCGCTCGCGCAAGGCATCGCCATTGCGGATCAGCTCGAACACCTTGATCGAGGCGCCGGCGATCGCCGGCATCAGCGTGTTCGAAAAGAGATAGGGCCGCGAGCGCTGGCGCAGCCAGTCGACCACCTGCCTCTTGCCCGAGGTATAGCCGCCGGAAGCACCGCCAAGCGCCTTGCCGAGCGTGCCGGTGATGATGTCCACCCTGCCCTCGACGCCGCAATGTTCCGCCGAGCCACGACCATTCCTGCCAACGAAGCCGACCGCATGGCTGTCATCGACCATGACCATGGCATCATACCTTTCGGCGAGATCGCAGACGCCCTTCAAATTGGCGATGATGCCGTCCATGGAAAACACCCCATCGGTGGCGATCAGCCGGAAGCGGCAATCCTTCGCTTCCTTCAATCGCGCCTCCAGATCGGCCATGTCGTTGTTGGCGTAGCGGAAGCGTTTGGCCTTCGACAGCCGGACACCATCGATGATCGAGGCGTGGTTGAGCGCGTCGGAAATGATCGCGTCCTCCTCGCCCAGCAGCGTCTCGAACAGGCCGCCATTGGCATCGAAGCAAGAGCCATAAAGGATCGTGTCGTCCAGGCCGAGAAAGGATGAAATCGTCGCCTCGAGCTGCTTGTGCTCCTCCTGCGTGCCGCAGATGAAGCGCACCGACGCCATGCCGTAGCCGTAGCGGTCGAGCGCCTGCGTGGCCGCAGCGCGCAGGTCCGCGCTGTCGGCGAGGCCGAGATAGTTGTTGGCGCAGAAATTCAGCACTTTCTCGCCGCCCACCTCGATTTCGGCCGACTGCATCGAGGAAATCACCCGCTCGGACTTGTAGAGGCCGGCGGATTTCAGCCCTGCAAGCTCACTGTCGATATGGGAGAGAAATGCTGCGGTCATGATCAGGCCTCGTTTGACGTGGGCAGACTGTCGTCCGGCCCGCGCAAAAAATCCATCGCAAAAGCGACCGGATCAGGTGGCCGGGCAGCATCAGGGGGACGCGATGGACATTGCCCAAGCGACCATCCGGCACGCATGGATTGACGAATGCTCAAATGCGGGCCGGCCGCGAAAGAACCCGATAACCATTTCGCGATCTTTCCGCGCCTCCCCCTTGCCGGCCAGCCGTCGACTTCCGGTCCTGTTAACGTTTGCAGTTCAATGGTGCTCATACAGAAATCCGTTGGCGAGAGGGCCGCCCCCGAACATGTCTCAGCAGCCGGTGCAAACCGTTTCAGGCAAGCTCATACTGCTGATCAAGGCTGGCTACTGGCTGGCGCTGCTGATCATTGCCGCCATGGTGGCAGCCTCCTTCGTTTTGCTGCAGCAGACGATGGCCACGCAGCAGCACAACAACACCTTGCTCGACATCGTCGGCACGCAGAAGACATTGTCGCAGCGCATCGTCTTCCTTGCCAGCGCGACAGGCGTCGCCTCGCGCGACAAGCAGCCGGCGCTGGTCAGCGCGCTGAAGCAGGCCACGGCGGAGTTCGAGACGAACTACGATCTGCTGCTCAAGCAGACAGGCGCGGATCCGCAATCGCCTGCCAAGCTCGATCCGAAGTCGATCGAGAGCGTGCTTTTCGCCAAACCCTTCCATCTCGACTATTTCTCGGTTGGCCTGATCGCCAACGGCGATCGTCTGATCTCTGCACTGGAATCGCAGCTCAACCTTGGCGACAATGGCGGCTACAAGGGCGGCGCCGAACGCGTCAACCTCGATGCCTCTGTCGCCAATGCCACGCTGTCGGGCTATGCCGCGCTCGGCCAGCGCATCAGTGCCGACGCCGACGAGCGCTCCGAAAAGTTGCTCACTCTCCACCGCACGCTGTTCTATGCCACCCTCGGCGTCATCCTGCTGGTGGCGCTGTTCATCTTCAGGCCGATGTCCAACGCGATCCTGCGCAAAACGCGTGAATTGGTCGACGCTCGCAATTCGATGGCCTTCATCGCGGTGCATGACGGCCTGACGGGCCTGCACAACCGCACCTTCCTGACCGACCATTTCGAGACGCTGATCAAAGGCGCGCATCGCCGGCGCGAGCGCCTGGCCGTGGTCCAGCTCGACCTCGACCGCTTCAAGCAGATCAACGATACGCTGGGCCACGCCGCCGGTGACTATGTCCTGGTGGTGACGGCACAGCGCATGCGCGATTCCTGCCGGGCGTCGGATCTGTGCGCGCGGCTTGGTGGCGACGAATTCGTGATGATCCTCAACGGAGCCGGCAGCACCGAGGACATCAACATGCTGGCACGGCGCATACTGGTGCACATCAACGAGCCGATCGTGTTCCAGGGCACCACCATTCTTCCGGGCGCCAGCGGCGGCATCGCCGTCTATCCAATCGACGCCGACAATGCGCAAGACCTGCTGGTCCACGCCGATCTGGCGCTTTATTCCGCCAAGAAGATGGGTGGCGGCAACTTCTCGTTCTTCTCCGAGGAACTGCGAAGGGAACTCGACTACCGCAAGCAGCTCGAACACGACATCAAGGTCGCCATTTCCGAAAAAGCGTTCCAAGTCTATTTCCAGCCACAGGTTTCGCTAACCGACGGCACCATCAGCGGCATAGAGGCCCTCGTGCGCTGGAACCATCCCGAGCGCGGCATGATCTCGCCGGGCGAATTCATCCCGGTCGCGGAGAAATGCGGCTTCATGCCGGAGATCGGCCGCATCGTGATCAGCAAGGCGATCAACGAAGCCGCCGAATGGAACCGTGCCGGCATTGCCTTCGGCCGGCTTGCCGTCAACGTCTCGGGCACCGAGTTGCGTGAGCACGATTTCGATGCGTTTCTGTTCGACACGCTGGAGAGAGCCGGGCTGCCGCCGCAGAAACTGTCGCTGGAAATCGTCGAATCCGTCATCCTCGACGACGAGAAGACAGGCATCGCGGCCAAGCTGCGGCACATCCGGGCGGCCGGCGTCCATCTGGAACTCGACGATTTCGGCACCGGCTATGCGTCGCTCAGCCACGTCAATCCCAACGAGATCGACCGGCTCAAGATCGACCGCCGCTTCGTCCAGAACATCCACGAAAATGGCGACAACTCCAAGATCGTGCGCGCCATCACCGAACTTGCACGGGGTTTGGGCATCTCCATCGTCGCCGAGGGCGCCGAAACCGAGGCGGAGCTCGACTCGCTGATGGCGATCGGCTGCGACCAGGTGCAAGGCTATTCCATCGCCTTCCCGATGCCGCATGACAAGGCGCTGGAATGGCTGACCGCCCGCATGCCGAAGAAGGCCAGGCTGACGGTATTGCAGGGAAGCCTGGCGTAGGCGGAGCCGGGCCTGGCTTGACAACCAGCCGATGAAATGGCGGCCTGTCCTGATCGCAAACGGGTAGTGGCCCATGACATTCTTTCGGCTTGCCCTGGCAGCCATGTTGATGTCGGCGTTGCCGGCCCATGGCGCGGATCGCACCATCTACCTCACCTTCGACGACGGTCCTCTGAACGGCACAAGCAACATCCTCGACGTCTTGGAGGCGGCGCAGGTTCCGGCAACGCTGTTCATGGTCGGCATGCATGCCGAGGCCAGTGCGTCCAACAAGACGTTGGTGCGGCGCGCCAAGGCGATGCCGCTGGTGACGATCGGCAACCACAGCTACAGTCACGCCTACAATCACTACCGGCATTTCTATGGCGATACGGAAGGCGTGGTTGCCGACATGCTCATGGCCAATGCCGTTCTGGGCCTGAAGTCCGCGGTGCACGCCCGCCTGCCGGGGCGCGACGTGTTCCGGCTGCCTTCGATGTCGAAGAACGACAATTCGCTTGGGCAAGCGCAAGCCGGGCGCGAAGACCCCGACTATGAGTTCGTCGCAGCGTCCGGCTTTTATCTCTATGGATGGGACCACGAGTGGGTGCACAAGGACAGCGGCGAGCCGGTCCAGAGCGTCGATCATCTGGTCAGCGAGATCGATCATTTGTTCGGCTACGGCCACTTTGCCAAGCCCGGCAAGCTGATCCTTTTGATGCATGACCAGATGTTCCAGGACGGCTTTGACGGCAAGACGCAACTGACCAAGCTGATCACCGCACTGAAACTGCGCCACTATGCGTTTGGAACAATCCCGAGCTATGATAACTAAGCCATCAGGTCGGCACTCCTAGCACTCCACATTCTCCCGCAATACGGCCAGCACCCGCGCAAACTCCGCGAGACGTTCGTCGGGTAGTCCTGTGCGAAGCCGCTTGTCGAAGACAAGTGCTGCTTGCCGCAACGTTTCGAACAGCGCTTCTCCCGCCTCCGTCAACCGGACCAGATGAACCCGGCGGTTGAGGGGATCGCGCTGCCGCGTCAGCAGGCCCTGCGCCTCCATCGCATTGAGATGATGGGTCAGCGTCGCACCCTGGATGCCGATCATGCCGGCAAGTTCGCGTTGATTGGCGAGCTCGCTCGACTTGACCGACAGCAGCGTGAGCCAGACCGGCAATGTGCCGCCTGCTTCAACCAAGGCGGCGTCGAAAGCCTGTGCGACAAGCTTGGCGGTACGGCCAAGGTTCATACCAACCGGCGGGCGTTCAAACGGTGTCATGATCTGACAGTAGAGCAAGCAGTGGGAACGTGAAACTCGGCTTCATGATTGACATCTAACCGTTAGATATCTAACTTTGTCTTATTGATGGCATCGCGGCATGGTTGCGGCGCGCAGGCGGCGGGCGAATGAGAGGAATGCAGTCATGCAATATGTTTATATCGTCGTCATCGGCCTGCACGTCATGGCCGGCGTATTCTGGGCTGGCACGACCATCGCGGTTGCCCGCGATCCGGACATCCGAGCAGAGCGGTTCTTCCGGCCGCAAATGGGCGCGGCCGGTTTGGCTTTTCTGACCGGATTGCTGCTCTGGTATTTCTTTCATGAGGGTGCTTTCGGCTCGATGGAGAAGGTACTGGCGCTCGGCATTTTGACGGCGCTAATCGCCGCCGGTGTGCAAGGCGCGCTTGTGGGCTCCGCCAGCAGGCAGCTCGCTGGCGCCGATGCAGCGACCCAAACGGAGCTGCGCGCGAAAATGACCAGGGGCGAACGCATCGCCGGCGGACTGCTGGTCATCACCGTACTTTGCATGGCGACCGCCAAATTGTTTTAGAATCGCACGGCCGGTGAAAGCCGATCATGCGCGGCGCGCAACGGACCAGAGCGGCAGGTGGCTCTCCTTGCAAAGGCCGTTGCGCGCCACCTGATCGTAATCAAATCCTGATCCCGAACCTGATCCCGTCATAGATGGCGGCGTGGATGTTGCGGGAGGCAACCGCGTCGCCGATGCGCAACAGCACGAAGCCCCCTTCGGGGTTGCGTTGGGGAAAAACGTCGCCTCCATTGACCAGACGTTCGTAGTCGACCGCCCCAGTGTTCTTCGACAACGGCTTCAGCGACAGATACAGATCGTCGAGCGGCAGCGTGCCGTGTTCGACCACAACCTGGTCGACCCTGCGTTCGCCGTGCCAGCCATCGGCAAAGTCCGAAGCGAGTTCAGCGACCAATTGATTGCCCTCGCGCCGCACCGAGCGCAGGCGCGTGTTGATGGTGATGGTGACGCCCTTTTCCTGGAAGGCCCGCATGTACGGAACGTGGTTCATGCCGCCCATTTCGGGGGCGAAGAACCGCTCCGGTGAAACCAGTTCCAGCTTCGAGCCGCTGTTGGCAATCAGTTCGGCCGCGCCCATGCCCTGATGGCCGCCATTGTCGTCAAAGAGAAGAACATTCTCGGCCGGCTTGACGCTGCCGGCCATGATGTCCCAGCTCGACGTGACGAGATTGTCACCGGAGGCCAGCGGCGGGTTCTGCGGCAGTCCGCCGGTGGCGACGACCACCACGTCAGGGGCCAGGGCCAGGACGTCGTCCTTCTCTGCCCATGTGTCGTAGCGGATCTCGACGCCGAGCCGGTCGAGTTCGGCCAGACGCCAGTCGATGATACCGATCAATTCCTTACGGCGCGGGTTCTGGGTCGCCAGACGGACCTGCCCACCCGCTTGTGATGATGCTTCCAGGATCGTTACTTCATGGCCGCGCTCGGCCGCGACCCGCGCCACCTCCAGTCCGCCTGCCCCTGCGCCGACGACCACGACTTTACGCTTGGGCCCTTCCGTCTTGGCGATCACGTGCGGAATATCCGCCTCGCGGCCGGTCGCCGCATTGTGGACGCACAGCGCCTCGCCGCCCTCGTAGATGCGGTCGAGACAATAGGTGGCGCCCACGCAGGGACGGATCTCGTGCTCGCGGCCCTCCATCACCTTCTTGATGATGTGCGGATCGGCGATGTGGGCACGCGTCATGCCGACCATGTCGAGCTTGCCGGTGGCGATCGCGTGGCGCGCGGTGGCGACGTCGGAAATGCGCGCAGCGTGGAAGGTCGGGAATTTCGTCGCCGCCCTCACCTCGCCGGCGAAATCGAGATGCGGCGAAGACCGCATGCCAGTCACCGGGATGACCTTGGTCAGTGCCGCGTCGGTCTCGATCGAGCCACGGATGATGTTGAGGAAATCGACCTTGCCGGAGCCGGCCAGTCGCCTGGCGATCTCGACGCCCTCCTCCTTCGACAGGCCTTTCTCGAAATCCTCGTCGGCGACCATGCGGATGCCGACGACGAATTTGTCGCCAACCGCCGCCCGCACCGCATCGAGCACCATGTTGGTGAAGCGCAACCGGTTGTCGAGCGAACCGCCATACTCGTCGTCGCGATGATTGGTGGCAGGCGACCAGAAGCCGTCCATCAGATGGCCGTAGGATTCGAACTCGATGCCGTCGAGACCGGCTGCCTGGCAGCGCTGGGCGGCCGATGCATAGTCGGCGACGATGCGCTCGATGTCCCACTCCTCTATGGTCTTGGGGAAAGCACGATGCGCCGGCTCGCGCACAGGCGAGGCCGAGAGCACCGGCAGCCAGTCGGCCTTGTTCCAGCCGGTACGGCGGCCGAGATGGGTGATCTGGATCATCACCTTGCAGTCATGCTCGTGGCAGGCGTCAGCGAGTTCGGCCAGCCACGGCACGATGCGGTCGTCATAGACGTGCAGATTGCCGAAGGCGGCCGGACTGTCGCGCGAAACGATGGCCGAGCCGGCGGTCATGGTCAGCGCCATGCCGCCCTTGGCCTTTTCGGCATGGTAGAGCCGATAGCGCTCCTTCGGCATGCCGTCCTCCGAGTAGGCCGGCTCGTGGCTGGTCGACATCACCCGATTCTTCAGCGTCAAATGCTTGAGCTGGTAGGGTTGGAGAAGCGGGTCGTTGCTCGTCATCGTCTTCCTGCCGTTTTAATTTGTGCTAATGAGCGGCAAATCCAAGGAAACCGCTCATGATCGATACCAAAAATCTCACCCAACTCGGCACGCACGTCGAGACGCCACAGAGTCCCGAAGCTGCGGTCCTGGAAACCGTGCCGTTTCAGCGCGGTGACGGACCGCCGGCGATCGTGCGTTTCACCGTCCCGGAATTCACCTCGCTCTGTCCGGTGACCGGACAGCCGGATTTCGCCCATATCGTCATCGACTACGCACCCGACGCGGCCCTGGTGGAATCGAAGTCGCTCAAGCTGTTCATGACCTCGTTTCGCAACCATGGCGCTTTCCATGAAGACTGCACGGTGATGATCGGCCGTCGCATCGTGGCCGCGACCAAGCCGTTGTGGTTGCGCATAGGCGGCTATTGGTATCCGCGCGGCGGCATTCCGATCGATGTCTTCTGGCAGACCGGCACTCCGCCCGAGGGCGCCTGGCTGCCGGACACCGGCGTCGCCCCCTATCGCGGGCGCGGCTGAGCTGATGTCAGCCATTGCCGGCACCGGTCCGGCAAAGGCTTGTTGCAAGGAAGGGGAGGACAGCATCGCGATAGCGCGGCTGGTCGTAGCGCAGCAGGTCAACGTGACCTGCCCCTTCGAACCAGACCAGTTGAGAGCCGTCGGCAGCATTCCGCAGCGCCAGTACCTGACCGCGATCGATGAAGGGATCGATGCTACCTGCGAGCAGCATCAGCGGCCTGCCGATTTTGCCGAGACGGTCGACCGGCCTGACGTCATCGGCGCTCAACCCGAGGCGAAGCGGCATCTGCGCCAGCAGGACGTCGGCCTGGAAACCGCGCCAGAAGTGGAAAGGCATTCGCCAAGCCGTTGTTTCGCGCAAGGTCGCGTAGAGCTGCTCCAGCACATAGGCATCGGCAGGCGCTTGCGGGGCGGCAAAGACGAGAGCGGCGGCACCAAGCGATGAGCCGACGGCGCCAAGCTTCTGGTCGGGAAACCTTTGCCTGGCGAAGGCCATGATGCGGATCGCATCCTGGCCTTCACTGTAGCCAAAACCTTGAACGGCCCCGCCGCTCTCGCCGTGCCCCGACAGATCGAACAGGATGACGGAATAACCGGCGTCGAGCAGCAATTTTGCCCTTTGCACCAAAGCGAGCCTGTTGGCGCCGCGGCCGTGCAGTAGAACGATCGTACCGCAACTGCCCTTTCGATCGGCCACCCAGCCAACCAGTTCGGGCGCGCCGGGCTGGTCGAGCACGACGCGCTCGACGGGCAAGTCGCCGGGCAGCGCCAAAGCTTGCCAGGGTTCGCGGGCGATCAGCATCGTGCCGATCCGCCAATCGACGACGCAAGCGGCAGCGCCGAGTCCGACTAGCGCTATCGCGAGCAAACCGCCAAGCTTCATTGCCGACCACCCGGAAGCTGACGACGGCTCATTCGCACTGGTACTGGCTGAGCGCCCATTCGCCGGTCACCGACAAAAGGTCCGATATCTTCCATTCGCCGTCGACCTTCTTGAACTTCCATTCAAGGCGGTGCGGGTTGCCGGCGACGACGAAGGCGACGATGACCTTGGCCTGATCGCCATTGATTGATTCGAGCGTCTTCAGGCTCTTGTCGATCTCGGCCTTGTCATAGTCCGCATTGTCGAACGCCATGTTGGGGTCCAGGCACTCGCCCTGCCCGGATTTGCGCAAGGCATCGCTTTTGTCGAGCACGGTTTTCGCCGGGTCGATGAAATGGCCGCGCTGAGCCGGATCGATCTCCAGGCCGACCTGATCGTAGAACGGCCGCACAACCGCTGTCGGCGATCCCGGCTGGATGGGGGTGGCGGGCCCGCTCGGCGGCCATGCGACAGGTGGCGTCGCCGGCTCCGCAGCTCCGCCAGGCGCGGTCGCCGGCGGCGTGCCGCTGTCATCGGGCGCGGTCCCGGCCGGAGCATTTGCCGGCGGCGCGCCTAACAGGCCCTGAGCAGCCGCGCCGTTCAAGCCAGCCGCCAGCAGGCACATGGCCGACAATAACAGGAGCGCGCGACCGGCCATTGCATCACTCCGGATCTTGGCCTGCCATGCATTCGAGCTGGCTCAGCGTCCAGGCGCTGGTCTTCGATGCAATGTCCGATATCTTCCACTTGCCGTCGACCTTCTTCAGCGACCAGTGCATTTCGCGCTGCGAATCGTCTCCTTCCGGCAAGAGACTGAAATTCGCCACCACTTGTGCCGCGTCGCCATCCACCGTCTCGGACAATTTCAAGGTCTTGGAGATGGTCTTCTGGTCGAAATCCTGCGCGTCGAGGCCCGGGTCGAAGTCGATGCAGGCGACCTGGTCCGGATTCTTCTTGGTCGCCTGGTCGTTGAGGTCGAACAGTTTCGTCACCGGCTCGGTGAAGCGATCGCGGTATTGCGCGTCGGCCTCGAACTTGACCTGCGGGACATAGAAGAACTTCACGGCGTCGGACGCCGGACCGGCCAATGCGGCGGCTGGTGCGGCAATCGACAAGACGGCGGCGAGCAGCAGTTTCATGGATTTCCCCGAATGTTTGGCTGCGGAAAGCAATCAATACCACGCATCGTGCATATCGGCTTTTTTGCGGCTCATGAAGCCTTCGGGTGGCTCGTCTACTTGCATAGATCACATCCAACGATCCTTAGTCTCCGAAAGTAGCGATCGGCGCGTTGAGTTGGGAGCGCTCAGGCCTGACGCCGAGCCCTGGGATCTGCGGGACGCGTATATGCCCGTTCTCGATCACGATCGGGTTTACGGGATCGGTATGCCCTTCGATGTATTCCTGCGCGATCCAGGCTCCCTCAAAACGTCTCGGCTCGACGGTAGCGGCGAGGTGCACGCAGGCCGCGGCGATGACGTCTCCGCCCCAGGCGTCGTCGCAACTGTGCGGAAGAGATCGTATCGCACACAGGTCGCGGACCGTGGCCATCTTGGTGAGGCCGCCGAGGCGGGTGACCTTCAATCCGAATCCATCCGCGATACCTGACGAAACTGCCCGCAACACGGCATTCAAATCCTCGGTATTCTCATCGAGATAGATCGGATGTGTAACGCGTCCCTTGAGACCCGCCACTTCCTCCATGGTGTTGCAAGGCTGTTCGAACACGAATGGGATTGCCTGGCAAAGCCGATCGATGTGCAGCGCCGCGGCAGCGGTCAGGCCACGATTGGCGTCGACGGCTATCCGGGCCTTGAAGCCAACGGCCTCCCATACTTTGTGCACGGTGGCGACGTCCTGTTCGAGATCCCGCCCGCCGATCTTGATCTGAAGCCGTGCATATCCGGCGTTGACCTTATCGGCGGCAATACGCGCGGTCTCGTCGGGAGCACCGACGATCGTCGAGTAGTAAGACGGCACACGATCGGTGAGCGCACCACCGAGAAGGGCTGAGACCGGGACGCCCAGCCGCTGGCCGGTGAGGTCGAGGAAAGCTATATCCAAGGCCGCCTTGGCATAGTTGTGCCCGTTCAGCCGCTCGTCCATTCTTTTGGCGAGGCGGCGCATGGACGTTGTATCCTCGCCGACAAGTCCAGGCGCTATTTCGGCAATTGCCGCTCTCGCGCCCAGCGCATGTTGGGGCTGATAAACAGGGCCGATCGGGCACGTCTCACCCCAGCCTGACAGTCCATCCTCGGTGGTCACTTCAACCAGCGTGCTGTCCAAATTCCGCACGCTATCACTGGCCATCCGGTAGGCACCGCCTTTGACAGGCAGAAGCACCTGATAGACTTTGATTGACTGGATACGCATTCAGACATCAGCCCCGTTCATGCCTTGCCTGGTCCGGCGCCTTTCGCGATCATCAAAGACCAAGCGCCACCTTGCGCCCGTCATGAATGGCAAATGCCGCCTGTCTGGAGGCGGTACAATCGCCGATGGAGGTATGCGCAATTCCGCGCCGTTCGAGCTCGATGGACAGGCTGTGCTGCGCCATGCTGGTGGCGGCGAAGACCAAAGCGTCGGCCTCGACCTCCTGCTCGGTCCCGTCGAGCAGCGAAGCAATCCTGGCCATCCTGCCATCCCAGTGCACGATGGCGCTCTCGGTCACGAACCGCACGCGCAGTTTGGCGAGCGCTCGGCGCAGCGGCGCGTCGACGGCCATTCGCTGAAGCTCTTTGCCGACCAGGGCGTCCGGGGTCACAAGCGTCACATCGTGACCGTCCTCGGCGAGTTTCCAGGCGGTGCCGCAGCCTTTCCAATTGCCGCCATCGTCCAGCAACAGAACATTTTTTCCCGGCCTCGCCTCACGAGCCATCACCGCCTCGGCCGAGAGCACCGGGCCACCGCCCGGAATGCTGTCCCACTGCGGCAAGGCCCGCTGGAAAGCGCCGTCTGGCGGCATCGAGCCGGTGGCGATGATGACGTGATCCGCGCCTTCGTGCTCGACATCATCGGCTTCGACATACTGCCCGTAACGGATGTCGACCTGAAGCTGGCCGAGCTGACGCTCGTACCAGCTAATCAGATCCAGAATCTGGGCACGGCGCGGCTGCAGTCCGGCAAGACGGAACTGCCCCCCAAGGCGGTCGGAAGCCTCGGCCAGTGTGACGCGATGACCGCGCTCGGCCGCGGCGCGCGCCGCTTCGAGGCCGGCCGGGCCGCCGCCGACGACCAGCACGCGCTTCGGCTGGGCGGCCGGAGCGAAGCGATCTCCGCCCCACTCCCATTCCCGCCCCGCCGAGGGATTGACGACGCAGCTGATCCAGTAATCGCGGCTGCGCCGGCCCCAGCACATCTGGTTGCAGGACAGGCAGCCGCGAATGTCCTGCGGCCGTCCGGCGGCAGCCTTTGCAGCCAGATGCGGATCGGCGATCTGCCCGCGCACGATGGAAACGAGGTCAGCGCGGCCTTCGCTCAGCACGCTCTCGGCGTTCTCGGGGGTACGGATATGGCTTTCGGCGGTGATCAGCGCGTGGCGCACGGTGGATTTGAGCACCGCCGCAAGATCCGCGCCGAGCTTTTCGGGATAAACAAAGGTCGGCATGATCTTGTAGAAATCGAAGTAGGAACCCGTTCCACAAGTCACATAGTCCATCAAGGCATCGCGGTCGTGGAGGTCGATTATCTCGGCCAGCGCTTCGCGCTTCAGCGCCACTTCGACTTCCGGTTCGTCATTGACCGCAAGACCGATGATGAAATCATCGCCGCATTCCCGGCGAATCCTGGTCATCACCTCACGGCTCACCCGCGTGCGGTTTTCAAGGCTGCCGCCCCACCGGTCGTCGCGGCGGTTCGACCAGGGCGTCCAGAACTGGTCCAGCATCGAATGGTACGCCGCCCAGACCTCGACGCCGTCGAAGCCGGCCTCGCGGCAGCGGCGCGCCGCCTGGACAAAGCCGTCGATCGTTTCCTCAATCTCGGCTTCGGACATCCGATGCGAGCCGTCGGAGTCGTGATAACTCGGCAGGCCGGAAGGCGACCAGCCGGCATGGAACGAGTTGTCCGCGTCCGCGTGCTGACCGACATGATAGAGCTGCTGGATGGCGACGGCGCCGTTGCCGCGGATCGCCTCTGTCACCTTGCGAAAATGCGGGATGACGCGGTCATCGGAAGGGCTGAAGTTGCCGCGTGTCAGCACGGCGGCCCGATGCACGGGCATCGGCTCGACCACGATCATGCCGGCGCCGCCGATGGCGCGTTCCGCGTAATAGCCGACATGCCGCGCGGTCGGCAGCCCCTCCACCGCCATATTGGCGGTGTGGGCTCCGAACACGATCCTGTTGCGCAACGTCTTGCCGCGCAGAGTAGCCGGCGTGAACAACCGGTTGAAGACCCGCCCAGACATGCACCGCTCCTTCAAAGCCTTGGCGGCGGCACCCGGGCGCCAGCGCTCGCAACCCAAGTCGCTCTTTGCCGGAAAGCCGACACCTCGGGGGTGCCGGCTTTGCCACGATCCTTGAAGCTAGGCGTCCAGCCAGACGTTCTGGAGATCCATTTCGAAGGTCTGGTGGACACCGTAGTTCTTCACCTTCTTGTTCGTATGGCTGTAGAGCTTCTGCCAGAACGGCTGGATGATGACGCCGGAGTCCTGCAGGATCTGCTCGACATCCTTCATCACCTCCTTGCGCTTGGCGACATCGATCAGCGAGAGCGCCTGCTTGAGCTTGGCGTCGAAATCGGGATTGGAATAAGCCGATTCGTTCCACGCCTCGCCGGTGCGGTAGCCCAGCGCCAGCACCTGGACGCCCAGCGGGCGCATGTACCAGATGGTCATCGAATAGGGATATTTCGTCCAATCGTTCCAGAAGGTGGAGCCCGGCAGCACGGTGCGCTTGACCTTGATGCCGGCGTCACGCAACTGGCCGGCGATCGCATCGCCGGTGTTCTTCTGCCAGTCGTCCTCGATGGTAATCAGTTCATGCTCGAAGTCGGCCTGACCAGCGTCCGCCATCAGCTTCTTGGCGCCGGCGGCATCGCGCTCCTTCTTGGGGAGCGGATAATATTCAGGATGGATCGGGCTGACATGGTGGTTCTCGCCGACCGTGCCGCGCCCATTATAGCCGAGCTGCAGCACCGCATTGTTGTCGACTGCCATCTGCAGGGCATTGCGAACGCGCTGGTCGTCATAAGGCTTGTGCGTGATGTTGGTGCGGGCAACCAGCGTGGTGGCGGTCGCGACCTCCGATTTCTGCAGCCCCATCTTGTCGAGAATGTCGATGAAGTCGGCGGGCGACTCGAAGTTGAGGTCGATTTCACCGGAATCGAATGCATTGACCGTAGCGTTGAAGTCGGTGCCGTAATCGATGAATTCGATCCCGTCGAGCGGCGCCTCGCCTCCCCACCATTTGCCGTTCTCGCGGCGCTTGACCACCGCCTTCTGGCCGACGTCGTAAGACACCAGCTCAAACGCTCCCGTGCCGATCGGCTTCTTGATCGGATCGGCGCCATCGGCGTCGAAATTGCGGTGCACGACGAGTGCCGGATAATCGGTGAAATTGGGTATCAGCGAAATGTCGGGCTCGCTGAGCTTCAGCTTGACCGTGTTGTCATCGACCTTGGTGATGGCGCCATCCCTGGCCTTGCCGGTCTTGGCATCGATCAGCGCACCGACGCGCGCCGCCATCGAGTTGCCGGCGACGCCCTTCTCGCACCAACGCGTCACATTGTGCACCACGTCATCGGCGTTGAAGGCATCGCCATTGTTCCAGGTGACGCCCTTGCGCACATGCAGCGTGTACTCGGTGGCGTCGTCGTTAATGTCCCAGCTTTCGAGCAACACGGGCTCGAAGGTAAACTGCTTGGTATAGCGCACCAGCGGCTCCAGCCAGGTCCGCGAGATGTTGGCCAGTTCCACCCAGTCGTAAGTGCGCGGATCCTTCTGCGCCTTGACCGACATCGAGACGTGCAGCGTCCCGCCCTTTTTCGGCTCCTCGGCCAAAACCTGTGTCGGCGCGGCAAGGCCGATCATGCCATAGGCAAATGCCGTTGATGCCCCAAGCGCGCTGGCCAGCGCCAGGAATTCGCGCCTGTCGACACGGCCTGCTTGCGCCTCCGCGGCCATCGCTTCGATAGCCTGCGGCACACGATCGCCGTTGCTTTTGAAAATCGTCATGTCCATTCCTCCCTTGTTGTTCCCGTCGGGTCTTTGCCCGTTCCCTCAACTAACGCTGTCGGGCAATTTTTCCTCGCGCCGCGCGATCAGATCCTTGAGACCATCGGCGATGCCCTCATCGAGTTTCGGCTCCTCATAATCGGCGAGCATGTTGCGCGCTTTCTCGCGGCCGCGCGTGTCATGGTCCTTTGCTCCCTCGGCCTTCCACTGTTCGAACGAATTGAAGTCCATGATACTGGGCATGAAGAACGCGGACTCGAAATGGTCGAGCGTGTGCTGGGTGCCGAGGAAATGGCCCTGCGGCCCCACCTCACGGATTGCCGCCATGGCCTCCTTGAAATCGTCGAACGGCAGCCCGCCCGCATATTTGTACCAGCCGACAAGCTGTTCGCAGTCGGTGGCGAATTTTGAATAGCCGCAGGTGAGACCCGCTTCCAGCCATCCTGCCGAGTGCCAGATATAATTGGCGCCGGAGAGAATGGCGGCATGCATCAGCATGTTCGCTTCGTAACCCGCCTGGGCGTCGTTGAGCTTCGAGCCGACATGGAAGCCGGACGTGCGCCACGGCAGTTTGTATTTCCGCGCCAGCGCACCCATCAGATACATCATCTGGGCGGCCTCCGGCGTGCCGCCCATGGGAGCGCCGGTCTTCATGTCGACCGTGACCATGAACTGGCCGTAGATCTGGGGCGAGCCCGGACGGATGAGCTGGGTGAAGGCGACGCCGGCAAGCGCCTCGGCATTGACCTGCGCGACCGCGCCGACGGCGGACGCCGAGGTCGAGGCGCCACAGAGCGCGAAGGGCGCCAGGATCAGCGGCTGGTTGTGGCGCGCATACACCCTCATGGCGTCCAGCATGGTGGCGTCCCAGACCAGCGGCGAATTACAGTTGGTGATGGCCACCAGCACCGGATTGTCGCGGACGAACTCCTCGCCGAACACGATGCCGGCCATCGCCATGGTATCTTCCGCCCGCTCCTTGGAGGTCACGATGCCCATGAACGGCTTGTCGGAATATTTCAGCGCCGAATGGATGATGTGCAGGTGCCGCTTGGGCACGGCAATTTCCATCGGCTCGCAGATGATCGAGCTCGACGAGTGCAGCGCCGGGGCCATGTAGGCGAGCTTGTGGAAATTATTGAGGTCGGCGAGCGTGCCGTAGCGCCTGTTGTTGTCGAGGTCGCGCACATAAGGCGCGCCATACATCGGCACGAAGATCGAATTCTTGCCTCCGACGCGCACGGTGCGCTCGGGATTGCGCGCGTTCAGCGTGAACTCGGAGGGAACCTTGGCGACGAGTTCCATCAGCAGCGCGCGATCGATGCGGACCCGCGTTTCCCGGACGTCGGCGCCGGCCGCCTTCCATAAGGCAATGGCCTCGTCGTCGCGGAATTCGCAGCCGACCTCTTCCAGGATCGAAAGCGACTCCTCATGGATCAGTTCCACCGCCTCGTCCGGAACCATCTGATAGACGGGAATCTGCCGTACCAGGGTCGGAAAGGAGGCAATTGGTGCGCTGCGGAGCGCCTTGCGCCCGAGACGGCCGCCGCCACGGCGGTGGGTCTGTTCGGTCAATTCAGCGGCCGGTGCGTTCATGGAGCCTCCATCCCTTCGATCCTGATCAACTTAGCGAGGGGAAATATAGATGTGACGCTGGAAAATCCTGATCTCTTGTATAAGCTGTGCTTATGCGAAGCCTGCGCCATCTATTGCCCTCCGCCGGCAGCCTGATCGTCTTCGAGGCGGCAGGCCGGTTGTCGAGTTTCACTGCCGCCGGGCGCGAGCTCGGCATGACCCAGGCCGCCGTTTCCTATGCGGTGCGCGGGCTGGAAGAACAGCTCGGCGCCCAGCTCTTCCAGCGCCGCCATCGCCAGGTGCTCCTGACGGAGGCCGGCGAGCGCTTCCATGCCGATGTGTCGCTCGGCCTGTCGCATATCCGCAAATCCGCGGAGGACCTTCGCCTGCAGGCGACCGGCGGCCATGTGACTTTAGCTGCCTCGACCGCCTTCGGCTCGTTCTGGATGATGCCGCGCCTGCAGCAGTTCCGCGACGAACTGCCGGGCGTCGATCTGCGCATCCAGACCGCCGATCGCGACCTCGACATCATCGCCGAGGGGATTCCGCTCGGGGTGCGCGGCGGCGTGCCGCGCGACTGGCCGGATTATCATTCGCTGTCGCTCTCGGACGAAGAGATCTTTCCGGTCGCCGGCCCCAGCTATCTGGCGAAATTCGGCAGGCCCGAGACCGTGGAACAACTAGCGACACACCGCCTCATTCATCTGGAGGAGCCATATCGCGAGGCCCCGAACTGGGACGAATGGTTCCAGTCGGCCGGAGCCAGTCTCCGCAATGCCGAGCGTGGCTTGCGCATCAATGATTATGCGATTGTGATCCAGGCCGTCATGGAAGGGCAAGGCATCGCGCTCGGCTGGCGCCACCTTGTCGAGCGGCTGCTGTCGACGGGGCTGCTTGTGCCGGTCACCGACCACGTTATGAAGACAGGCACGGCATTCTACGTCATCTGGCCGAAGAACCGCGAGCTCAGCGACAATGCGCGCAAGGTAAGGGATTGGCTGCTGGCGCAGGCGTGAAGTCGTTTCACCGTTTCGGCCGCAGTTCGCCCTCGCCCGCACGACACGAATCCGCCTATACTATCGTCATGCCCATCCGCCAGCTTTCCGAAACGATGATCAACCAGATCGCCGCCGGCGAAGTCATCGAGCGTCCGGCGAGCGTGGTCAAGGAACTGGTCGAGAACGCGCTCGATGCCGGTGCAAGCAAGGTAGAGGTCGTCACAGCGGGCGGCGGGCTGAACCTGATCCGAGTCACCGATGACGGCTTCGGCATTCCCGAACAGGAACTGGCGCTGGCCATCGCGCGCCATTGCACCTCCAAGCTCGCCGAGGATATCCATGACATCCGTTCGCTCGGCTTTCGCGGCGAAGCATTGCCGTCGATCGGCTCGGTGTCGCGACTGTCGATCCGCTCGCGCACCGCTTCGGGCGACAGCGCCGCCGAGATCGGCATCGACGGCGGCCGCGTCCTGCCGGTCAAGCCGGCGGCCGCCAATCGAGGCACCACGGTCGAGGTGCGCGACCTGTTCTTCGCCACGCCGGCGCGGCTGAAATTCATGAAAGGCGAACGCGCCGAGAGCTCGGCCATCAGCGACATCGTCAAGCGCATCGCCATCGCCTTCCCCACGGTGCGTTTCACGCTGGCCGGATCCGACCGCACGACGCTGGACCTGCCGGCGGCCGAGGACAGCGCGGACGGCAGCCTGCGTCGTGTCGCGCAGGTGATGGGCGCCGACTTTCCCGACAATTCCATTGCCATCGACGCGATGCGCGAAGGCGTGCATCTGACCGGCCATGTGTCGATCCCGTCCTTCACCCGCGCCAACGCGCTGCAGCAATATGCCTATGTCAATGGCAGGCCGGTGCGCGACAAGCTGATCGCCGGCGCCATTCGCGGCGCATTCGCCGATGTCCTGCCGCGCGACCGCCACGCCGTGACCGTGCTGTTTCTTTCGCTCGACCCGGCCATCGTCGACGTCAATGTCCATCCGGCCAAGGCCGATGTCCGCTTCCGTGATCCGGGTCTCGTGCGCGGGCTGATCGTCGGCGCAATCCGGCAGGCGTTGGCCGAGGCCGGCATCCGCTCCGCCACCACGGGTGCAGCCGGCATGATGGCTGCGTTCCGTCCGGGCGCCGCATCTTATGATCACGGTGGCCCGACAAATGGCCATCGCAGCTACGAAGCGGCTTTCCATGCGTCCGGCCCCACGGGCTTCGACCCTTCGCGCTCGCCGCAGCGGCCGCTCGACATGCAATTCGCAGGCGCAGGCTTTGAACGCGGCAACGCAAGAACCGGCGGCTTCGGCGAGAGCGACCAGGCGGCATTCGATGCCGGCCCGCTCGCCAGCGCCGATGCGCGTGCGGGGCAGAATGAGGCAACCGAGACGCTGCTCGGCGCGGTGCTGGGTGCGGCACGCGCCCAGGTGCACGAGAACTACATCGTCGCCCAGACCAGGGATTCACTCGTCATCGTCGACCAGCACGCGGCGCATGAACGGCTGGTTTACGAGGCGCTGAAGAACGCCCTCCACTCGCGGCCGGTGCCCTCGCAGATGCTGCTTCTGCCCGAGATCATCGACCTGCCGGAAGAGGACGCCGAGCGCCTCGCCATGCATTCCGAAACACTCGCCCGCTTCGGCCTCGGCATCGAGCGTTTCGGCCCGGGCGCGGTTGCCGTTCGCGAGACGCCGTCGATGCTGGGCGAAACCAATGTCGGTCAACTGGTGCGCGACCTCGCCGACGAAATCGCCGACAACGATACGGTCGAGACACTCAAGGAACGGCTGGACACGATCGCGGCCACCATGGCCTGCCACGGCTCGGTGCGCTCCGGCCGGCTGCTCAAGGCCGAGGAGATGAACGCGCTGCTGCGCCAGATGGAGGCGACGCCCGGCTCGGGCACCTGCAACCACGGCCGGCCGACCTATATCGAACTCAAGCTGGCGGACATCGAGCGGCTGTTCGGGCGGCGGTGAACCGGTTTCAACGGCCCAGTCCTCACTTGCTCTGCTGATATTTCCTTGTTCGTGAATTGAAGACGTAATCGACCGCGGTTCCGGCGCCGCCGCCTCGAAAATTCACGGAAATAATGTCCTTGCCTCGCTCCACCCATTTCTCGACGTTCATGTAGATGGTCGTCATCAGCATGCCGGCACTGCAAGCGTCGTCATCGGCGAAGGCAATTTCCTGGACAACCTTGCGGCTGCTCTTTTTGATGACCTGCATTTTTTCCATGCAAAGGCCGGCGCTGGTATTCGTGTAAACTCCCGAGAACCTGTCGGTGGCTGTCTGCGCCCAGAACGGAATCTCGACGGTGCCGTCGATCTTTCCCTCGCCGGTGTCATCCAGGCTCGCAATTTTCTTGAGGGTGACGGGATATCTATCCGTGCCCTTGCTCCAGCTTCCTGTCGCAACGCCTTCATTGAGGTCAAGGGAGAACGGGCACCTCGTGGTGTCGACAGGGGGTCTCGGTCCCTGCACCATTATCCGATAAAGCTCCTTATCGTCTGTAATCTCGCACAGTACGAACCTGGTACCGCTGACGATGCCATACAGCGCAATCGGGATTTGCTTCGCGTCGTAGAAGTAGCTTCCATCGACCCTTGGCGCGCTGCCCAAGCTGTCATATGTCTGTATGGAGAAATGGATAGGAGACGACCCGAGGAAACCCTCGTAGTTTTCCACGTGATACCAACCCGCAACGGCTTTTGCGTTGAGCAGCAACAAGCAAACGACCGTTGAGATAAAACGTCTTCCCATCCCAACCTCGCTGCGCTCCGCGATGACAATCCGCCAAGACCACGTGACGGTTGCCTTGCGTTGGGGCGGCCGTCAACTGGCGATGAAATCCGCGGTTCTTGATACGAGTCAGGGAAAGACCGCAACCTTTTGATTTAGCGTTTCAAATTCACCACGATAACGCCGCCGAGCGCCAGCGCGCCGCCGAGGATGCCGAGCAGCGTCGGCACTTCGCCCAGCCAGAAGAAGCCGATCAGCGCCGACATCGGCGAGACCAGGTACAAGAAGTTCGAAGCACGCGCCGCGGGCAGGCGCGACAGCGCGGTCGCCCAGGCCGCATAGGCGATCAGGCTTGGCACGATGCCGAGATAGATGACGGCGCCGAGGCCGGCGGTGTTGGCGACGGCGGCTTGCTGGAGAGCGGCGGGCAGGAAGGGCGCCAGGCAGAGCGCGCCGAGCACCATGTTGGACGCCGCGATGGTCAGCGGATGATGGTGGGCAAACAGCGGCTTCTGGACGATGGTGTTGACGGCCGAGCAGAGTGCCGAGCCGAGCACCAGCAGCGCGCCGGCATTGAAATGCAGGCCATGCCCGTCGGCGATGGCAATGATGCCGATGCCGGCGAAGGAAATGACCGTACCGATCCAGGCTATGCCGGAGAAACGCTCGCCAAGCAGCGCCATCGCCATGATGGCGGTGAAGATAGGGCTGACATTGATGATGAAGCCGGCGGCTCCAGCCGAGACGGTCAGTTCGCCGAAATTGAGCATCGCGGTGTAGAGCGCGACGAAGATGGCGCCGCCGAAGGCGAGGCGCCACAAATCACCGATCCGGGGCAGTGCCGGGCGCTTGACGGCAAGGTAGATCGCCGCCGGCACGGCGGCGATAGCAAAGCGCAGGGCGCCAAGCTCCAGCGGCTGGAAGGTGGCGAGTCCGGCACGGATCGCCGGGAAGGCGGAAGCCCAGCCGATCACCGTCAGCGCCACGGCGATGGCGGCCGTGGTGTCCATCCGCTGTGTCGAATTCAACGTGCCTGTCGTCGTGCTCATCTCTGTGCCCTCGGAATCTTCGAGTTTCGAGAGCAGAAAACGCCTTTCCGGGTCGATTGACAAACGACCAAATCGAGGGTCACCTGTGAGCATGGATCACAGCTCGAACACTATGCTGCCGCTGGAGACATTGCGCGCCTTCGACGCCGCGGCGCGCACGGGAAGCTTTTCGGCCGCCGCCGAAAAGCTCAACCTTACCCATGGCGCCGTCAGCCGGCAGATCGCCAAGCTCGAGGACTGGCTTGGTCTGAAGGTGTTCGAACGTGGCGCGCGCGGCGTGACGCTGACCAACGAAGGCAATCGCCTGCATCTCAGGACCACCGAAGCTTTCGCCCTGATCTCGGTCGATTCGGACCGCTGGGTGGAGCCGCGTGGCACCGCGGTGGTGCGTCTGGCCTCCATTCCATCGGTGAGCGGCCTATGGCTGATGCCGCGCATGGCAACGCTGGAAAACGACCCTACCCGCCTGCGCATCGTGCTCGACGTCGACAACCGTCAGGCCGATCTCGCCGACGAAGGCATCGATCTTTCGGTCCGCTGCGGTCGCGGCCGCATCCCGGGCCGCGTCTCGGTGCAACTGTTCGAGGAACATCTCTTCCCGATCGCCTCGCCAGACCTTGCACGGGAGATCGGCGGTGGTGACCCGGCCCGGCTGCTCAAATTCCCGCTGATCAACGATTCCGACGCGTCGGGCTGGCGTGCCTGGTTCGCCGCGCAGGACGTGGACTACCGGCCGCGCCCGCAGGACCGCCGCTTTGAGGACTACAATCTGGTACTCGATGCAGCAGCCCATGGCCTCGGCATCGCGCTGGCCCGGCCGCCGCTCACCGAGCACCAGATAGAATCGGGGCGCCTCGTCGCCGTCGACGATCGCACCACGCTCAATCCGGTTTCCTACTGGCTGGATCGTCCGGTCGGCCGGCCGCGCGCGGCCGCCGCCGATCTCGCCAGGCGCATTGCCGAACAGGCCGGGCTTGCTTCGGCAAGGCTGGAAGCTTTCCTGCAGGATGACGATTAGGCTCGAAGGCATCCGGCCATCGCCGGCCCGCTTTCAGGACATATGTACTTCAGTGCAATTCCCCAGGGGAAAATGCGTGGCGGCTCCCTGTCGGAAATCGCGTGAACCCTGCCTAACGGAACAGCAAGAGCACGATCATGGTGGTCACGGCCGAGACGATGGCCGTCACGATCGATATGGTCCACAGCGACAACGGAGCTGGCTCGGATCGTGGCGCATGGCCAGCCGGACGGATGGAGGCGCCGCGCGGTTGCGGCGCGTTGGCATTGGCCGCGACCAGGACCGCCGCGGAAGCGACGGCCGGCGAAAATGTGGACAGGGCCGGCGCCAGTTTGGGTGTGCTGTCGGTGGCCGTTGTCTGCGACGGCGCGAAGCCGCGCGAAGCCTGATCGGTATCCGCCCCTGCCCCACCCGCCGAGGCTCGGGCCGGTGCATGGTGGACGGCGTCAGGTTCCATGACGGCCCGGTAAGCATCCTCGATCTCGGAGGACGACAGGCGTTGCGAGGTTTGAGCGGCCGGTCGCGGCAGCGAACTCTGCAGCACCTGGGTGGCGAACTGCGCCGATTGCACCATAGCGGGCGCCGGCGGCTGGACGAGCTCCTTGACCAGCGCCGCGGTCGCCGGATCGGCCTTGGGCGAAGGAACCGGCTGGGGCGTGAGCGCTTCTTTCAGCAAAGACGGCACGCTTGCATTGGCGATGTCCATGGCGCTTCCTGACAACCATTGTGCCATAGGGCAATATTACATGAGCATTGCGCCAAGCTTGACCTTGCCGACGATTTATGGCGATTGAATCCCGATGAACTCAAGTGCCATTGCATGATGAACCGTTTCGAAGGCCCCGGCGGCAAGGAAGCCCGCATCCGCTACCTCGATGGCGATTTCCAGGTCACCAGCCCCGGCTCGTTCGTGCGCTGCGCGGTGACGGGCGAAAACATCCCATTGGACGAGCTGAAATATTGGAGCGTCGCCAGGCAGGAGCCTTATGTGAACGCCACTGCCTCGCTGCGCCGCGAAATCGAGATGCACCCGGAGTTGCGCAAACGGGGCTAGCCTTTCAGCTTGCGCTGCCGCCAGGCATCGAGCGTCTCCTCGATGATGCGTTCGGGCACGTGATCAAGCTCGAACACGGTGTCGATTTCCAGCACGTCAAGACGGTCGAGAAAATCCCGCGGGGCGCCGTGGCGCAACCGGGCGGCGTCCTTGGCGGTGGTGATCAGCCCTAGGCCTTCGGTCCGCGCCGTCGCGGCCAGTTCGGCGAGCTCGTCCTCCGCGTAGAAGTGATGATCCGGAAAGGGCCTGGACAGGATCACTTCGCCGCCGGCCTCGCGCACCGTGTCGAAGAACTTTTCGGGATGACCGATACCGGCAAAGGCCAGAAACCGCTTTCCAGCAAGCCCGGCCTTGCTGCTCGGCTCGGTGTGGGCCTCGAAGATCGGCCGGCCGGCACGCGCTGCCCGGCGGACCACGGCATCGGCAGCGGTGCCCTCGCCCATCTTGAGCAGCCCGCTGGTGAAGACCAGCTGGTCGACGATCTTGGCCCTGAGAGGACCGCCCGGGATGACGCGGCCATTGCCGATCCCGTAACGGGCATCGACGACGACCAGCGCATAATCGATATGGATGCGCGCGCTCTGGAAGCCGTCGTCCATGATCAGGAAATCGCAGCCGTGTTTTTCCAGCAGCAGCCGGGCGCCGGCGGCTCGATTGGGCGTCACCGCCACCGGAGCATGTTCGGCCAGCAGCAGCGGTTCGTCGCCGACATGTCTGGCGCTGTCATGGCTGATATCGACGACATGCGGCTCGGCAAAGGAGCCGCCATGGCCGCGCGACAGGAAACCGGGCTTCAGCTGCATGCGCCTGGCCTGTTGGGCGAGCGCGATCGCCACCGGCGTCTTGCCGGTGCCGCCAACGGTGAAATTGCCGACGCACAAAACCGGCGCGTCGATCTTCTCGCGCCGGGCCCTGCGCATGCCGCGGCCGGCGGCCAGCGCGTAGACGGTCGACAGCGGCGACAGCGCCAGGACCTTCCAGTCCGGCTCTTCCCACCAGAAGGGCGGTGCTTCGGTGGCCACGCTAACGCCCGTTCGCGCCTTTCAGGCGCGCCTTGACCACCAGCGGCTGGATATATGGTTCGAGCGATTTGAGCGTACGTGCCAGTGCGCCGCGCATCTCGTCGACGGTCGCGATCCCCGCCGCCATCATCTCGTGGCGCGCCACTTCGTTGGTCAGGAGGAAATTGACGGCGCCAGCCAGCATGTCGCGGTCGCGCACCAGCTTGGCGCCGCCGCTGTCGAGCAGGCGCTGATAGGCCTCGCGAAAATTCTGCACGTTGCGCCCGGCCAAAACGGCGGTGTCGAGCATGGCCGGCTCGAGCGGATTCTGGCCGCCTTCGGAGGTCAGCGAGCGGCCGACGAAAGCGATTTCGGTCAAGCGGAGGTACAAGCCCATTTCGCCGATCGTATCGCCAAGCAGGATATCCGTGTCGGGTCCGATACGGTCGCCCTTGCTGCGCCGCGCGACCTTCAGCCCCATGCCGGAAATCTGCGCGGCAAGGGCTTCGGCCCGATCGGGGTGACGCGGAACGACGATCGTCAAAAGGCCGTGGTGACGCTTGTGCAGCGTCGCGTGGACTTCCGCCGCGACCACTTCCTCGCCATCATGGGTCGAGATCGCCGCCCAGGTCGGCCGATCGCCGATCTGCCGCTGCAAAATGCCGAGCGCGCGATCGTCGACCGGAGGCGGGTTGGTGTCGACCTTGAGGTTGCCCGACACCGTGACCGGCCGGGCGCCGAGCGCGCGAAACCGCTCGCCGTCGACGTCGGACTGGGCAACGACATGGGCCAGATTCTCGAACAGCGCCTCGGCGATGTTGGCCCGCTTCTTCCACGACGTGAACGAGCGATCGGAGAGCCTGCCATTGACCAGCACCTGCGGCACGTGGCGAGCACCGAGTTCGAGGATGGTCATCGGCCAGATCTCGGATTCGGCGATGATCGCCAGATCCGGTTTCCAGTGATCGAGGAAGCGGCTGACCGCCGGCTTCAGATCGAGCGGCACATATTGGTGGATGATGCGGTCGCCGAGCCGCTCGTCGACGACCTGGGCGGAGGTTACCGTGCCGGTCGTCAGCACGATGTTGACGCCGTAGTCGAGGATGCTTTCGACCAGCGGCACGACGGCCAAGGTCTCGCCGACGCTCGCGGCATGGATCCAGATCACCGGCCCCTCGGGGCGCGGCCGGCCGGCGACGCCGTAGCGCTCGCGGCGGCGGTTGCGGTCTTCCTTGCCGCGCGAAGTGCGCCAGGCGACATAGGGTCCGACCAGCGGATAGGCGGCCGCGCCGGCAAATCGATATGCCGACAGCATGGTGCGGGCCCAGCGGCCGCTCATCGAGGACCGTCCACGAGACGGTAGGCCTCGGCGGTCGCGGCGTTGAGGGCGGCCGTCACTTCCAGGCGCTTGCGTTCCATTTCGGCGTCGTCGGCATCCGCCGCCACGAAGATCGGCGCGCCGATGGTCACGGCGGAGCGGCCGAAGGGCAGGTTGATGGTGGTCTTGTCCCAGCTCTTTTCCAGCACCTTGCGGCGGCTGGTGGCTATGGCGACGGGCAGGAGCGGCCGGCCGGAGAGGCGAGCCAGGAGAACGATGCCGAGCCCTGCATCGCGCGGGGTACCGTGGGGAATGTCTGCGATCATGGCAACGTTCTTGCCTGCGGTGAGCGACTTTTTGAGGGCGATCAGCGCCTTGGCCCCACCCTTGTCCAGATGCCTGGCATTGTCACGCCCACCCGAACCGCGCACCGCCTCGATGCCGAACTTCTCCAGCATCAGCGCGTTGAGTTCGGCATCAGCGCTGCGCGACACCATGGCAACCAGGGGTTTGCGCTTGGGGTAATAGGCCGGTGTCAAAAGATGCTGGCCATGCCACAGAGCAATGATACCCGGCTCGAACTCGGCGTAGGCGCCGCCCGAAAAGCGCGCCGATCCGGCGACCAGGGGGCTGGTCAGGCGAACCAGCCGCACGAACTGCGCGAGCAGGCTGGCAATGGCGTTCTTGACGAATCGAGACTGCGCGAGCGGCTCGCGAATGCGGCGCCAGAAGGCTTTGGTCGTGCGGCTGCCGCCCCTGCCCGTGGGCGCGGCCTCGCTGGCTGGCTGTTTCGCCAGATCATGCTCCATCGAGGTCAACCGGCGGCCTTGCTATCAGGATCCAGCAGGCGGTGCAGATGAACGACGAAATAACGCATATGAGCATTGTCCACGCTGGCTTGCGCCTTGGCTTTCCACGCAGTGTGCGCGGATTGATAGTCGGGATAGACGCCGACGATGTCGAGCGCGTCGAGATCCCTGAACTCGGTACCGCCAAGCTTCTTGAGTTCGCCGCCGAACACCAGATGCAAAAGCTGTTTCTTTCCGTCTTCCGCGGCCATGTCGGTCCTTCACATATCGTGAGTTTGTGACAGGTCTAGACCAAAGCCGCCGACTTTGGAACCTTCGAAAACGCTTTCAGGCATCCAGCCCGGCGATGACATCGACAAGCACCGCCAGCAGGTCCCCGCTGCCGGCGGCGAGCGCGCCGTGGCGGATCACCTCGCCGGCGTAGAGCGGCGCGCGGCCATTCGGGTCGAGCAGTTGACCGCCCGCCTCGCGCAGGATGAGATCGGCGGCTGCGATGTCCCAGTCATGCGCGTTCGGCTTGACGAACGTTGCGTCGAGCGTCCCGTTGGCGATCATCGCCAGGCGGTAGGCGAGCGAGGGGATGTAGGGTGCCCGCTGCAGCCGCTGCTGCCAGGCGGCAGGCACCAGGTCGATCAACTGCTTCAATCCTGAAATTTCAGCCTTGTCCCCAGGCTTGCGCACCGCGATGCGCTTGTCGTTGCGGAAGGCGCCCTGAGCGGGCAGCGCCGAGTAGGTCTCATCCATCGCCGGACATTCGAGCACCCCGGCGAGCGTGCGGCCATTCTCGACGACGGCAACGCTGACGCACCATGTCCGCTGGCCTTCGAGGAAGCCGCGCGTGCCGTCGATCGGGTCGACAACGAAGGTGCGGCGCGCCGAAAGCCGTGCCGGATCGTCGGCCGTCTCTTCCGACAGCCAGCCATAATCCGGCCGTGCCGCAAGCAGCGTCTGGCGCAGATACGCATCGGCGGCATGATCAGCTTCGCTGACCGGCGAGGTGCCGCCCTTCATCCAGACCTGCGGATTGTTGCCGAAGTAGCGCATGGCGATAAGACCGGCCTCGCGGGCGGCGTCACGCAGCAGCGGCAAGTCCTGATCGGCACCGGCAGTGGTCAGGTCATGCTCCGGCAAGGGTCATGCCTTCTATCAGGAGCGTCGGGGCCGCGGTGCCGAAATTGCGGTCGAGGTCATTGGCCGGCACCATGTTGAGGAACATCGTCTTCAGGTTCGAGGCGATGGTGACTTCGGCGACCGGATAGGCGAGCGCGCCATTTTCGATCCAGAAGCCCGAGGCGCCGCGACTGTATTCGCCGGTGAGCATGTCCACGCCTTGGCCGAACACTTCGGTGACGTAGAAGCCGGTCTTGAGCGAGCCGATCAAATCCTCCGGCGAGCGCTCGCCCGCCTCGATGGCAAGGTTCGTCGACGACGGCGAGACGGAGGAGCCGCCGCGCGCGCCGCGACCGTTGGTGACAAGGCCGAGCTCCCGCGCCGCCGACGTCGACAGGAACCAGTGGTTGAGGACACCCTTTTCAATCATCAGGAGCCTCTCGCCCTCGACGCCTTCGCCATCGAATGGACGCGAGGCCTGGCCACGGCGCCGCAACGGCTCGTCGGTGACGGTGATGGCGGCAGCGGCCACCTGCTTGCCCATCATGTCGCGCAGGAACGAGGTTTTTCGCGCAACGGAAGCACCGTTGATGGCGCCGGCGATATGGCCGGCAATGCCGCGCGCGACGCGCGGGTCGAACACCACGTCGACCGGTCCGGTCGCCGCCTTGCGCGCGCCAAGACGACGCACGGCCCGTTCGCCGGCCATGCGGCCGATATCCTCGGGCGCGTCGAGATCGGCAAAATGCTGGCGCGAGGAGAATTCATAGTCGCGCTCCATGCCGGTGCCCTCGCCGGCAATGACGCTGGCCGAGCGCGAAAAGCGCGAGGCGACATACTGGCCGAGAAAACCGTGCGAGGTGGCCAGAACCATCCCGCCCAGCCCGGCGCTGGCATTGCTGCCGGACGAATTGGTCACGCCCTTGACGGCGAGAGCCGCCGCTTCGGCCGCAAGGGCCGCTTCCTTCAACTGGTCGGCCGACACTTCGGTCGCGTCGAACAGGTCCAGGTCGCGCGTCTGCCTGGCGAGCAGCGCAGGGTCGGCAAGACCCTGGTAGGGATCCTCGGGAGACACCTTGGCCATGGCAACGGCACGCTCGGCAAGCGCCTTCGGATCGGACGCGGCGGTGGCCGATACGCTGGCCACACGCTGGCCGACGAAGACCCGCAGCGAAACATCGTCGCCCTCGGATGCTTCGGTGTTTTCGACCTTGCCAAGCCGCACCGAAACACCGGTCGAGCGGCCACGCACCGCGACGGCGTCCGCGGCATCGGCGCCAGCGCGTTTGGCGGCCTCGACCAGGGCCGCGACGCGGTCCGTCAATTTCGCGGCGTCGAGCTTGTCGGTCATGCACTTGATCCTGTTTCTTCAGCCTGTCCGGAAGGCAGGTGCTGCCGCACCATCTATTGTTCCAATGCCGCTTGTGCAATGGCAGAAGGGCAATCAGGATGTCGCGACCAAATCGCCATCGAAGCGCCCGCCAGGAGCGGACGCCGCAGTTTTTGCCTATCTGGAGCCTTCGCCATGACGCCTTTCCATCTTGCCTTTCCGGTTCGTGATCTCGATGAAACGCGAACTTTCTATGGCGAGGTGCTGGGCTGCGCGATCGGCCGCTCGTCGGCGACCTGGGTCGATTTCGACCTTTATGGCCACCAGATGTCGGCGCATCTGCGGCCGCAGGCCGCGCAAGCCGCCAGTGACGGCAAGGTCGACGGCATTTTGGTGCCGATTCCGCATTTCGGCGCCGTGCTCTTAATGGATGACTGGCAGCGCCTGGCGACGCGGCTGGAAGCGCGCGACGACATAGACTGGCTGGAGCGGCCAATGGTCCGCTTCCAGGGCGAGCCCGGCGAACAGGCGACGCTGTTTATTCGCGACCCATCAGGCAACGCCCTGGAATTCAAGGGTTTTCGCTCACTGGAGCAGGTTTTCGCGCATTGAAAAGAGAGCCTGGTAGCGGCTCTCGTTCAAGATGTCGCGACGGGTGTCCAGATAACGGCCTCGATCTTCTGCGCGCCGGTCGCCAGCATCGCCAGGCGGTCGAAGCCGAGCGCGATGCCGCTGGCCTGCGGCATGATGGCAAGGGCAGCCAGGAAATCCTCGTCCAGCGGGTAGCGCTCGCCATAGATGCGCTCCTTCTCGTCCATCTCGATGATAAAGCGCCGGCGCTGCTCGGCCGCGTCGGTCAACTCGCCAAAGCCGTTGGCGAGCTCGACACCGCAGCAATAGAGTTCGAACCGTTCGGCGACGCGTGGATCCCCGGGGCTCGGACGGGCGAGCGCCGCCTCGGCGACCGGATATTCGCACAGGATGGTCGCCCGCCCCTGCCCGAGGAACGGCTCGATCTTTTCCACCATCACGCGGCTGAACAAATCCGCCCAGGTGTCGTCGGGCGCTGTGCGCAGGCCGGCTTGGACCAGCGCGGCATGAAGCGCGTCCCGGTCCGTGCCGCCGTCGACGGCGACCGTGGCCAGCAGATCGATGCCGGCATGGTGGCTGAAGGCGTCCGCCACGGTCAGCCGCTCCGGTTTGGCGAACGGATCGCAATCGCGGCCACGGAAGGAAAAGCGCGTGGCCCCTGCCCGTGTCGCGGCCAGCGCCAGCAGATCGGCGCAGTCGCGCATCAGGCTTTCGTAGGTTTCGCCCACCCGGTACCATTCGAGCATGGTGAATTCGGGATGGTGCAAAGGACCGCGCTCGCGGTTGCGGTAGACCGGACCCAGGCTGAAAATGCGCTGCTCCCCCGCGGCAAGCAGTTTCTTGCAGGCGAATTCCGGCGAGGTGTGGAGATAAAGCGGCGAGCGGACGCCATCCGGCCCTACCGCTTCCGTGGCGAAAGCCGCCAGATGTGCCTCGTTACCGGGCGAGACCTGCAGCGCCGCCGTCTCCACCTCGATGAAGTCGTTACCGGCGAACCAGTCGCGCAAGGCCGCCGTCAGCTTGTTGCGCAGCATAAGGCGCGGGCGGCGATCGGCGTGGACATGCGGCGTCCACCAGGGCGACGCGGCGGTCATGAGCGGATTGAAGGCATGGCGGTGCGCCCCATGTCAGTTCGCCCCCCATGCCAGTTCGCCCCATGCCAGTTCGCCCCATGCCAGTTCGCATTGGGGGGCTGGCGGTTCGCGCCAAGATGCGCTAGGCCCCCATCCAGCGCCGCACAAGCCGGCAAACGCCAGTCAACTCTTGCAGGATTTAAAACCGTGGTGAAAGTCATCGCCAGTTCGCTCCGCAAAGGCAATGTCGTCGACAAGGACGGCAAGCTTTATGTGATCCTCTTTGCCGAAAACATTCACCCAGGCAAGGGCACGCCCGTGACCCAGCTCGACATGCGGCGCATCGGCGACGGGGTGAAGGTGTCGGAGCGCTACCGCACCACCGAGCAGGTGGAGCGTGCCTATGTCGAGGAGCGCGAGCACACCTTCCTCTACGCCGACGGCGAAGGCTATCACTTCATGAACCCGGAAACCTACGACCAGGTGGCGGTGACGGAAGCCGTGGTCGGCGACGCAGCCCCCTATCTGCAGGAAGGCATGCCGGTGCAGGTGTCGCAGTTCAACGGCATCGCGATAGCCCTGGTGCTGCCGCAGCGCGCCACCTTCGAAGTGGTCGACACCGAGCCGACGACCAAGGGCCAGACGGCGTCGTCCTCCTACAAGCCGGCCGTGCTTTCCAACGGCGTGCGCACCACCGTGCCGCCGCACATCGCGCCTGGCACCCGCGTGGTGGTGATGACCGCCGACGGGTCCTATGTGGAGCGGGCGAAGGACTGAGGGTAAGCCCTCGGCACTGCTTCACCGCCGAGGCGGCACAAACAACCCTCACGGTCTTGCAGACGTAGTCGCTGATAGCGATCACGCTTTGGCTGCAACCCTTCTTTTTTTCGCTTTGGCGGCGCGCTGTTCAACTGCGGCCTCCACCTCGCGCTTCAGCCGATCCTTGATTTCAACCGTCTCGTTCATCAGGGCGTCGATCTTCAGGAAATCGAGCACCCGGTATTTGGACACCGCCGGGCGGACCAGTATGTCGGGCTGGCACTGTTTCAGCTTGTTGGCGATGATCGACTGCATCATCAGCTGCGTGGCGCCGAACATCAGGTCGACTGAGGTCGGCTGTTTGCGGTCGGCCTCTTCCGGCGCGCCGACCACGTCGACGCCGATGATGATGTCGGCATCCTTCTCGATCAGGTCGAACGGCACGGGGTTGTAGATGCCGCCGTCGATCAGCAGCCTGCCGTCGCGCGTCACCGGGCGGAAGACGGCGGGAATGGCGGCCGAAGCGGCAAGGGCCGAGTGCAGGTCGCCGTCGTCGAAGACAGCGAGCTTGTGGCCGAAATAGTCCGTCGCCGTCACCTTCAGCGGGATTTTCAATTCGGCGAAGGTTTCGGGAATGGCCTCGGGCAGAAACGCCTTGAGGATGCGTTCGACATTGAACTGGCTGACGCGGATACCATTTTGCATGGCCTCGGCGATCGTGCCCGGCCGCGCCCGCCACATGCGGCTCGCCACCTCGGCGCGGCGGCCAAGGATCGAGCGGGCATAGTCGTGGATATCCTTGCCGGTCATGCCGGCGGCCATGCCGGCGCCCATGATGGCGCCGATCGACGAGCCGGCTATCGCCACCGGCTTGATGCCAAGCTCGTCCAGCGCCTCGATGACATGGATATGCGCCAGGCCGCGCGCGCCGCCGCCGCCGAAAGCTATGCCAAAGGTGGGGCTCATCCCTTGCCTGCTCCCGCCAGTGGAGGCCCGATCACCATGATGGTCGGCTCCGCCGTCAGTAGCTTCTTCGCCGCCGCCTTGACCTGATCCAACGTCACCGCGTTGATGTAACCGCTGCGGCGCTGCATGTAGTCGATGCCGAGATCGTCGAGTTGCAGTTCGACCAGCGTCGCGGCGATGGAACTCGACGAATCCAGATTGTTGATCGCATAGGCGCCGATCAGATATTTCTTGGTCGCCGCCAGTTCGGCCTCGGTCGGGCCGTCCTCGGCCAGCCGCTTGACGACGTCGCGCACGATGCCGAGCGTCTCGGCGGCGCGGTCGGAACGCGTTCCGGTGGTGACGATCAGTGCGTCGGCGTGGTCCTGGTTTACCAGCGAGGAATTGACGCTGTAGGCCAGCCCGCGCTTTTCGCGCACCTCTTGGAACAGGCGCGAGGTGAAGGTGCCGCCGCCAAGGATTTCGTTCATCAGCGCGGCCGGGAAGAAATCCGGCGACGTGCGCTTCACGCCGGGCCACGCGAGCTGCAGCGAGGTCTGCGGCAGGTCGTAATTGACCTCGATATGCTGCGCCAGCCTGGGCTCGATATCGCCGACAGGGGCGAGCGCCTGGTTCGGCGGCAGATCGCCGAACACCATGTCCAGCTTCTTCTTCAGCGTCTCGGCGTCGATGGCGCCGACCACGGCGACATGCAGGCCGCCGCGCGCGAATACCGCCTTGTGCAGGGCCTTGAGATCGGCCTGAGTGATGGCGGCGACGCTCTGCCTGGTGCCCTGATCGGAGCGCGAATAGGGGTGGTCGCCATAGACGGCGCGCGCCCATCGGTTCTGCGCCACCGTGTCTGGGTCGTTCTCGTTGGCGATGATGCCGGACAGGACCTGGGCGCGGATGCGGTCGATAGGCGCCTGATCGAAGCGCGGCTCGTTGACCGCCAGCCGCAACAGGTCGAAGGCTTCGTCGCGCTGTTCGGCCAGCATGCGCATGGAGCCGTAGATGCCATCGCGGGTCTCGTCGAAGCTCATCTCGGCGCCGGCATCGTCGAGCCTGATTTGGAAAGCTTCCGAATCGAGAGTGCCGGCGCCTTCGTCGAACAGACCGGTCATCAGATTGGCCAGCCCTTCCTTGCCCGGCGGATCCTGAGTCGAGCCGCCGCCAAAGACGAGGCGGATGGCGACAACCGGCACGGAATAGTCCTCGACCAGCCAGGCCGTGACGCCCTTCGGCGAGGTGACGGACTGGATCTCCATGGCGCGGGCGGAAAGCGCCGGCAGGACCAGGAAGAGGATGGAGAGGAAGAGGGTCGCGAGGGCGTGCAGGGCCTTCCTTTCTCCCCTTGCGGGAGAAGGAAAAGCGCGGAGATGCTCGTTCATCATCATCAATTCCCCGCCTGTTGCTGCGGCAAGAGATAGCCTGACGTCGAGCGGGCCGGCACAAGATAGCGCGCGGCCACGGCCTTGACCTCGTCGGTTGTGACCTTGCGGATGCGATCCGGCCATTGCTGCACGTCCTGGACATTGCCGCCGGTGGCGAGCGTCGAGCCATAGATGTTGGCCATGGAATCCTGCTTGTCGCGGGCAAAGATCATCGACCTGACATAGCGGTCCTTGGCTTTTTCGAGCTCATCCGATGTGACGCCGTCGCTGGCGAGGCGCGCCACCTCCGCATCGACCGCGGCTTCGACGTCGGCCAGCTTGGCGTCGCCGCGCGGCGCGCCATAGACGGTGAAATTGGTGTCGTCGAGCATGGTGCCCTGGAAGTAAGCGCCGGCGCTGGAAGCGATGCCCTGCTTGACGACAAGCGCCTGGTAAAGCCGGCTGCGGTTGCCGCCGCCGAGAATCTCGGCGAGCAGATCGAGCGCTTCGGCCTCACCCGGCTTGGCGGTGTGATAGGAAGGCACGACCCATTGTGTCGAGAAACTCGGCACGCTGACGCGGGCGTCGGAGAGCGTGACGGTGCGCCTGGTATTCTGCTCCGGTTCGACCGGGCGCACCCGCGGCGGCAGATCCGGCCCGCGGGCCACCTTGCCGTAGGTCTTCTCGGCCAGCGCCTTCACCGTTTCCGGTTCGACGTCGCCGGCCACGATCAGCACGACGTTGTTGGGCCGGTAGTACTTGTTGTAGAAGGCGACGGCGTCGGTGCGGTTCAGCTGCTCCATCTCCTGCATCCAGCCGATGACCGGGATACGATAGGGCTGGTTCTGCCACAGTGTGGCATCGACCTCCTCGTCGAGCACGGCCTGCGGATTGTTGTCGATGCGCGAGCGGCGCTCCTCCAGGATCACGTCGCGCTCGGTCTTGATGACGTCGTCGGTGAGGATGAGGTTGCGCATGCGGTCGGCTTCGAAGCTCATCATCAGCTCGAGATCCGACGGGGCCACCGTCTCGTGGAAAGCGGTGTAGTCATAGGAGGTGAAGGCGTTGTTGGAGCCGCCAATGTCGGAGACGGCGCGATCGAACTCGCCGGCCGCGTGATGAGCTGTCGCCTTGAACATCAGATGCTCGAAGAAATGGGCGATGCCGGATTTGCCCGGCGGCTCGTCGGCGCTACCGATCTTGTACCAGACCATATGGGTGACGATCGGCGCGCGGTGATCGGGAATGACGACCACTTCCATACCGTTGTCGAGCAGGAAATCCGTGACCTTGAACTCGGCCGGCAGAGTCTTGGGCGACGCAGAACTGTCGGCCAGGACAGGCCCGGCGATGAACAAGGCCAGCGAGGTCGCCAGCAGCGCCGGCCGCAGCCATTCAGTCCTGGATGTCATCGATGGCTCCGGTTTTCATGCAGCGACGATAGGCAAGGCGCTGGCGACAAGCAAAGTGAATTGTTGGTCATCTTGCCGGCAAAGGCGGCGGCAAAGAGGCCACTGCTGAAGCGGTCCTGTCAGGCAGCCTCGATGAAGCGGATGACGGTCTCGCCATAGTTGCGCTCATCGAGCACGGAAAAGCCCGGGCCTGGCTCGAAGGGAACCGCCGCCGTCTCCTCGACCACACAGAGCGCGCCGGGGCGCAGCCAGCCGCCATCCTTGGCGGACCGCAGGGCGCGCTCGCCAAGGCCCTTGCCGTAGGGCGGATCGGCAAAGACGAGACCGAACGGCGCCAGCGTGCCCGCCTCGCCAAGGCCGGTTGCATCGCGGCGGAAGATCTTGGTGCGTCCGGTCAGGCCGAAGGCCTCGACATTGTCGCGGATCAGGCCCCGGCCTTCGGCCGATTCCTCGATGAACACGCCATAGGATGCCCCGCGCGACAGGGCTTCCAAACCAAGCGCGCCGGTGCCGGCGAACAGGTCGAGCACGCGCGCGCCCTCCACTTGCCCGGCGAAGCGATGCGCCAGAACGTTGAAGACGGCCTCGCGGGTCCGGTCGGTCGTCGGGCGGATAGCGCTGCTGCGGGGCGTCGCCAGCGGACGCCCGCGAAACTCACCGCCGACGATTCTCATCTTGTGCGGGGACCCTTGGGGCCGCCGCGCGGCCGCTCACCGCCACCGGCGCCTCCTGGACGCTCGCCACGCGGCTTGCCGAATGGCTTCGCACCGCCTGGTTTGTCGGCGGGCTTGCCATATGACGGCTTGAACGAGGCCTTGCGCGCTTTGTTCTCGGCCGCCTTGGCCGCATCGGCCTCCGCCCTGCCCTTGCCGATCGGCCGGGCTCCCGGCGCCATCCAGACATTGGCCTTGCGCTGGCCTGGCGGCTCGATCGGCCGTTGCTCGCGTTCGGATTTCTTGCCGCCGCGAGGCTTGTCACCGAATCCGCCGCGCGGCTTGTCGCCGAAACTTCCACGCGGCTTATCGCCAAAGCCGCCACGCTCCGGTCGCGGACCGCGATCGCCGAAGCTCTTTTCTGCTCTCTCGCCTCTGTCGGGACTCGTCGACAGTTTGCCGAGCGCCTCGTCGCGGCTGCCTTCCCGGCGTTTGCGGTTCTTGATCAGCCCGCCCTCGCCGATCGGCCGTCGCTCGCCGTCTCGCGTCAACTTCGGCCGTTCGGGCTCGGCCTCGCGGACTTCGGTGCGCCGCACGGGCTGGTTGGAAAACGGTTTTGTTATCTCGGCGTCGAAATTGGCGCCGGATTCCTCGACCAGGCGCTCGCCAAGCTGGTCGCGCAGCACTCGGCCCTTGATCTCCAGCACATGACCTTCGGGGAGATCCTCGAGCTGGAACGGGCCGTAGGAGATGCGGATCAGCCGCGTGACGTCGAGGCCGAGCGCGCCGAGGATGTTCTTGACCTCACGGTTCTTGCCCTCGCGCAAGCCGATCGTCAGCCAGGCGTTGGAGCCCTGCTCGCGATCGAGGCTGGCTTCGATGGCGCCGTAGAAGACGCCGTCGACGGCAATGCCTTCGCGCAGGCCGGCGAGCGCGCTTTCCTCGACCTTGCCGTGGACGCGCACGCGGTAGCGGCGCAGCCAGCCGGTGGCCGGCAGTTCGAGCACGCGCGACAGGCCGCCATCATTGGTCAGCAGCAGCAGGCCTTCAGTGTTGATATCGAGCCGGCCGATGGTCATCAGCCGCGGCAGCTCGGCCGGCAGCACGTCGAAGACGGTCTTGCGGCCTTCGGGGTCGCGGTTGGTGGTGACGACGCCGGCCGGCTTGTGGAACAGGAACAGGCGCGTGCGTTCGATCGGCGGGATTTCCATGCCGTCGAGATGGATGATGTCATTGGGCATGACGTTGAACGCCGGCGAGGCCAGCACCCGGCCATTGACCTTGACGCGGCCGGCGGCGATCAGTTCCTCGGCATCGCGGCGCGAGGCGAGCCCGGCGCGTGCCAGCCGCTTGGCGATGCGCTCGCCGGCTTCTTCGGTTCCTTCGGCTGGTCGCGGACGTGGCTTGAAACCACCGCCCGATGCACCCTGGGGCCGATCACCGAAATCACGCTTGGGTCTGTCGCCTCCAAAGTCGCGCTTTGGACGGTCAGCAAAATCCCGCTTCGGACGATCTGTGAAATCACGCTTGGGACGGTCAAAGCGCTTTTCGCCGCCGTCGGCCGAAGCAGAAAACGGACGGTCGCCGCGCGGCGCGTAGGGTTTGCGCGGGCCTTCACGCTTCTCATAAGGCTTGCGTTCGCCTTCGGCCGCCATGGGACGGTCGCCACGCGAGGCATAGGGTTTGCGCGGCCCTTCACGCTTCTCATAAGGCTTGCGCTCGCCTTCGGCGGCGATCGGACGCTCGCCGCGCGGGGCATAGGGCTTGCGCGGCCCCTCGCGCTTTTCATAAGGCTTGCGCTCGCCTTCGGCCGCCATCGGACGGTCGCCGCGAGGCGCGTAGGGCTTGCGCGGGCCTTCGCGCTTTTCGTAAGGCTTGCCTTCTGGGCGCGGTCCCTTGCTGAACGGCCTGTCACCGCCCTTGAAGTCCCGCTTCGGCCGGTCCCCATCGGCGGCCATCGGCCGATCGCCACGCGGGGCATAAGGCTTTTTCGTACCAAAGGACGGCTTCCCGCCCTTGCTGGCGTCGCGGCCACGTGCACCTGCCGATTTCGGGCCACTCCTGCCCGGGCCGCCTTTGCGCGGAGATTTCTTGTCGTTGTCGTCCATGTGGCCTTTGTCCGTTTGCGCTGCTACAGCGTGGCACATCCGTTCGGCGCGCAACGAACGCTGTAGCATTTTTGATTTGGCGCATGATCATTCCCGAAAATCGAGTCCGATTTTCGGGTTGATGCGCTCCATAACAGGATCACCGCCGGGTGGCGAGGATATAATGGGAAGACAAACCGCTTGAAGAGGCCGGATTTCATGGCGCTGGCGCTGCAGGAGGCCGAAGCTGCAGCCTTGCGCGGCGAAGTGCCGGTCGGCGCGGTGATCGCCAATGGCGGCACGGTCATTGCCAGTGCCGGGAACCGCACGCGCGAGCTTGCCGACCCGACGGCGCACGCAGAGATGCTAGTGATCCGTGAAGCCTGCGGCAAACTCTCGAGCGAGCGGCTCACCGGCCACGATCTTTATGTGACACTGGAACCTTGCGCCATGTGCGCCGGAGCCATCTCCTTCGCCAGGCTGCGCCGTCTCTATTTCGGCGCCGCCGACGAAAAGGGCGGCGCCGTGGTCAACGGCGTACGCTTCTTCACTTCTTCGACCTGCCATCACACACCCGATATCTATCCGGGTATGGCCGAAACCGAAGCGGGCCTGCTGCTGAAGGATTTTTTCAGGGGGCGTCGAGACTGAGCCAAGGCCGCGCACGACAAGGCGGCGCGACTGTTCTTACAGCGACGGCAACCAGTCGAACCAGCCGCCCTTCTTGCCCTCGGCCTTTGCCTTGAGGCGGCGCTCCTTCTTGTACTCGTCTTCGCCGAGTTCGTTCTGCGGCGCGGCATCGGAGGCGACACGGTAGGGCAATGGCGGCTCGCTGAGATATTTACGCGTATTGGGGTCGCCCTGCTTGCTTTCGGCAAGGCGGCGCTGGATCTCGGCAGCGCGGCCCTTGTCGGAATCGGCGGGTTTCCACGCCGGCGGGTGGCTAGATCCTGATTCAGCCATCGCCCTTTTCACCGAAGCCGGATCCGTCTGCACGTCGTCGACGATCTCCGCCTGGTAGGCTGGGTCATTCTGGTGCGCGGTGGCGTCGGCGCGCAGGCGCGCGCGGCGCTGCTCGGGCGACTCGGGCCAGCCGGCGTTCGCCGTCTGAATGCTTTCCTGCGGGGCAGGCAGCGCTTCCTTCTGGCCGGGTGCCGGCTTCACCAGAGTGGGACGCGGCTTGTAGTCGATCGGGTCCTTGTGCTTCGGCGCGAAGGACACGGCGCCTGTCAGATCGCCGGCCAACTGTTCGGCAGCGGTCTTGTCGGTGCCATAGGTCGGAGAGCCCATGCAGCCGGACAAAGCGAGGCCCGATACGACAAGCGGCGCCAACAGCGCAAGGCGCGCGTTATATCTCTCGGTCATGCCAAAAAGTCCCACTCTAGACAGCCTCTCGATCGCACCGGCTTTGTATCCGGTCCCCATCTTGCAAGCACTTGCGACGGAAATCCGGCGACAATTTGTCTTCCGGAGTTTCGCGTGTTTACCTCAACCACTCGTTAAGGGCAACGCGCGGCCGGATCTCCACCGTTCGGCGTGGCATTTGTGCACTTCTTTGATCTGGTGCCTGTCGTTTGTCCCAAAACCGCTGCGCACTTTTGGGCGACAGGCACGCGCTTGATCTGGTGCCTGTCGTTTATCCCAAAACCGCTACGCACTTTTGGGCGACAGGCACGCGCTTGATCTGGTGCCTGTCGTTTATCCCAAAACCGCTACGCACTTTTGGGCGACAGGCACTAGAGCCTTCCCAGCGCCTTCAACTCGTGCAGCACGGCGGCATCACGTGCCGAAACATCCGGGAATTCCGGATCCTGCCCGACATCGGCCGTGTAGCGCCAGGAACGCGCGCATTTGACCAGTCCGCGATCCTCCGCTTTCTCGACCACCACGGCGACGCCCTTGACATCGTCGAGGGCAAAGGCGGTTTGCGGCGCCTGGCCATGGGCAATGACCAGATCGCTGGTGATCGCCATTTCAGCCATGTCGACGTCCGATATCGCCGCCTCGAGCGCCGCGTCGTTGATCGTGACCACCGGTACAGCCTCCAGCGAGGAGCCGATCACCTTCTGGGCACGCGCAATCTCGAGCGCGCCGGTGACGACGCGGCGCACCTGCCTGACCTTGCGCCATTTCTCCGCCAGCGCCTCGTTCTTCCAATTCGCAGGGATGTGCGGGAACTGGTCGAGATGTACCGAGACCGCATCGGGATGACGGTCGAGCCAGGCCTCTTCCATGGTGAAGGGCAGCATCGGCGCCAGCCATCTCACCAGGCAGTCGAAGAGATGGCGCACCACCTGGACCGAGGCCTTGCGCTTCACGCTCGACGGGCCATCGCAATAGAGCGCGTCCTTGCGAATATCGAAATAGAAGGCCGACAGCTCGACCACCATGAAATCGAGCAGTGCGCGCGTGATGCGCTTGAACTCGAAGGCGTCGTAGCCCTGGCGCACCACCTCGTCGAGCTCCGCCAACCGGTGCAGCATCAGCCGCTCCAGCTCCGGCATCGTCTCCAGGGGCACGTCCTCACCATCGTCATGGGCGAGCGTGCCCAGCATCCAGCGGATGGTGTTGCGCAGCTTGCGATAGGCATCGATGTTGGTCTGCAGCACGTTCTTGCCGAGCCGCTGGTCTTCCCAATAGTCGGTCGTCACCACCCAGAGCCGCAGGATATCGGCGCCGGACTGCTTGATCACATCCTGCGGCACGACCGTGTTGCCGAGCGATTTCGACATCTTGCGGCCATCCTCGTCCATGGTGAAGCCATGGGTGACGACGGTGTCGTAAGGCGCCCTGCCCCTGGTGCCGCAGCTTTCGAGCAGTGAGGAGTGGAACCAGCCGCGATGCTGGTCGGAGCCTTCGAGATAGACATCCGCCGGCCACTTCAGGTCGGGCCGGTCTTCCAGGGTGAAGACATGGGTCGAGCCCGAATCGAACCAGACGTCAAGAATGTCCATCACCTGCCGCCATTTGGAGGCATCGTGATTGCCGAGGAAGCGCTCCTTGGCGCCGGGCGCGAACCAGGCGTCGGCGCCCTCCGCCTCGAAGGCGTCCATGATGCGCTGGTTGACCGCCTCGTCCTTCAGCACGTTGCCGTCCTCGTCGGCGAAGACGGCGATCGGCACGCCCCAGGCGCGCTGGCGCGACAGCACCCAGTCGGGGCGCTCCTCGATCATGGCGCGGATACGGTTCTGGCCGGCGGCCGGGACAAAGCGCGTCTCGTCGATCGCCTTCAGCGCGCGGCTGCGCAACGTGGTGCCATCACCGAGGTCCTTGTCCATGTAGACGAACCATTGCGGCGTGTTGCGGAAGATGACCGGCTTCTTCGAACGCCATGAATGCGGGTAGCTGTGCTTCAGCCGGCCGCGCGCGAACAGCGCGTTGCGCTTGATCAGTTCGTCGATGACCGCCTGGTTGGCGTTGCCCTTCTTGCCGTTGTCGTCGATGACGCGCGCTGGTCCGCCTTCGCGGTCCGGGCCAAAGCCCGGCGCGTCCTTGGTGAAGAAGCCGGCATCGTCGACGGTGAACGGGATCTCGGTGTCGATGCCGCGTTGGCGCAGCGCCGGCGCGGCATCCATCCAGGCATCAAAGTCCTCGCGGCCATGGCCGGGAGCCGTGTGCACGAAGCCCGTGCCGGCATCATCGGTGACATGCTCGCCGGCGATCATCGCAACCGGGAACTCGTAGCCGCCACCGAGGCCCTTGAAGGGATGCGAAAGCACAAGATTTCCAAGCTGTTCTGCGCTGATGCCGTGAAGGCGCTTCAACGTGACCTTGGCCTTGGCCTGGCTTTCCTCGGCCAGGGCATCGGCAAAGATCAGCTTCTCGCCCGGCTGCGGGCCAAACGCATTCTCGGCCGCCGTCACCTCGTAGAGGCCATAGGCGACGCGCGGCGAATAGCTGACGGCGCGGTTGCCAGGGATGGTCCATGGCGTCGTCGTCCAGATGACGACATGGGCATCCAGCAGGTCAAGCGAGCGCCCGCTCAGGTCCGGATCGAGCTCCGCCGGCTGCCCGTCCACAACACTGGCGAGGACGAGATTGGCCACCGGAAACTTCGCCCAGATCGTGTCGGACTCGTAATCCTGGTACTCGATCTCGGCCTCGGCGAGCGCCGTGCGCTCGACGACGCTCCACATCACCGGCTTCGAACCGCGGTAGAGCTGGCCAGACATGGCGAATTTCAGCAATTCGCCGGCGATGCGCGACTCGGCGTGGAAGGCCATGGTCGTGTAAGGGTTCTTGAAGTCGCCGATGACGCCAAGCCGCTGGAACTCGCCACCCTGCACCGAGATCCAGTGCGCGGCGAATTCACGGCATTCCTTGCGGAATTCGTTGACCGGCACCTCATCCTTGTTCTTGCCCTTGGCGCGGTACTGTTCCTCGATCTTCCATTCGATCGGCAGGCCGTGACAATCCCAGCCGGGCACATAATTGGAGTCATAGCCGCGCATCTGGAACGAGCGGGTGATGACATCCTTGAGGATCTTGTTCAGCGCGTGGCCAATGTGGATGTTGCCGTTGGCGTAGGGCGGGCCGTCATGCAGCACGTATTTCGTGCGCCCGGCCGCGCTCTCGCGCAGCTTGCGGTAGAGGTCCATGTCCTGCCAGCGCTTGACAAGCACGGGCTCCTTCTCGGGCAAGCCGGCGCGCATCGGAAACTCCGTCTGCGGCAGGTAAAGGGTCTTGGAATAGTCGATCGTTGATTGGTTTTGGTCGGTCATTGGTCTGCCATGTGCATGCCGGGCCACGTGGCTTGCGGCTTGGAATTTTACTTTATACGCATGCCGTTTTCCCAAACCGGGCCACTTCTGGGCGACATGCCTTGATGATCTGGAAAAGCGCGAGAGGCCGCGCGCAATAGTCCCGGCTGCTCCAACAGCCTTCAGGCTGCCGGGAACACCGGGCTGGTAATTCGTATCGTCGGCGCGCGAAGGCGCGAAAAGCTCGTCATTGCTGGGCTTTTAGCGGAGAAGAGCGCAGGAATAAAGCGTCTCGTTCGATTCACTTACATCTTGAAGTCGAAGCGATAGGTGGTCGACACGCCGACCATGAACTGGTTGCGGTCGCCGCGCTCCTTGACCAGGCTGGAATCGGCCGCCGGACCTTCGAGGCGCGAATATTCGCCAAACAGGCTGGCGGTCATCGGATCGGTCACCTTCCAGGTCACGGCGCCGCCGAGGCCGACGGATTTCAGGCCGCCGCCGGGATTGTACTGGCTCAGCCCCGAGGCCACGGCTTCCTGCGCGTTGACGCCATAGTAGGCATCGAAATAGTTCGCCGAGGCAAAGGACACGCGTGGGCCACCCGAAATCCTGACGGTTGGCGTGACGTCGTAGAAAGCATCGGCGGCGATATCAGCGACAAAGCCATTATGGGCACGGATGCCGTGCCGCAATTCGGCACGTGCGCGCATCCAGTCCGTCGGGTAGAATTCGAAGAAGCCGCCGACCTCGCCGCCCCAGCGCACCGGGTCCAGCCCCTTGAGTTCGTCGGCATCGCCGTCGTCACGCGAGAACAGGAACTTGCCGGTCAGGCCGGCACGGACACCGCCATCGTCGACGAGCGCCAGCGAAATGTTGTCGTTGCGCGACGTGAAACGCGCCTGGGGACCGGCCTTGCCCAGCGAAATGATGGGCTGGGCGCTCAGCATGTACTTCTTGCCGCCCTCGAAATTGGGCGCCACCATGCCGGTCGCGCCGACCATCAGATACCAATCGCCGGACAGCCAGCCGAAAGCGCCATCGCCGGCCTCGGCCGCGCCTGACGTAGCCAGCATGACGGTAGCCAAGGCTGCAGAAATCTTCCCGACCGGACTCATGGCCACTCCACTAACGCGATACGGCGACAGCTTTGACGAGGCTTTGGTAAAATTTGATTTAAGGACGAGACAACCGGCTCGCATTGCCTGCACCATCGCGTCCGCGACCGGCTGGACGCGGGTTGGCGCCGAGGGTAACGTCCTTGCATGCTGGCGGCCCTCAATGGAGGCATGGACATGACCTTGCACGGCGATACTCTGAAGAACGCGATCGGCCAGACGCGCGACAAATGGGGATGGTTCGTCGGCCTGGGCGTGGTGCTGCTGATCCTCGGCGGCATCGCCTTCGGCAATCTGTTCATCGCCACGGTGGCTTCCGTCTATGTCGTTGGATGGCTGATGCTGGTGGCCGGCATCATCGAGATCATGCATGCTTTCGGGGTCAAGACCTGGGGACGCTTCTTCTACTGGCTGCTCAGCGGACTGCTTTATGCGGTCGCCGGATTCTTCGCTTTCGACAATCCGCTGCTGGCCTCGGCGGTGCTGACCTTCCTGCTGGCCGTCGCGCTCGTCGCTTCCGGCGCGCTGCGGGCCTGGGTCGGCTACAGCCACCGCCCGGAGCGCGGCTGGGGCTGGATTGTCGCGGCGGGTCTCATCAGCGTGCTCGCGGGCCTGATCATCGCCATGGGCTGGCCGGTCAACAGCCTGTGGGTGCTCGGACTGTTCCTGGCGATCGACCTGATCTTCCAGGGCTGGACCTTCATCGCCGTCGGTCTTGCATTGAAGAGGTAGGAACTCGCCTCCCCCATTTCGGGGTCATGCTTCAGAACGCCACCGCGGCGTCCAGGCTGGACAGCGGCTTGACGCCGTCAAGCAGCGCGCGTGCCTCGGCTTCATCGCGCTTCATCTGCGCCACCAGCGCATCGAGCCCGTCGAACTTGATCTCGCTGCGCAGGAAGCCGAAGAACGACACTTCGCAAGTCTCGCCATAGAGATCGCCGGAAAAATCGAAGACGAAGGTTTCCAGGAGCGGTGCGCCGTTGTCGTCGACGGTCGGGCGGCGGCCAAAGCTGGCGACGCCGTCGTGCAGCGTGCCGTCGGCGCGCCGGAAGCGGACGGCGTAAATACCTTCCTTCAGCGTGGCTGCCGCCGGAAGCCTCATGTTGGCGGTGGGAAAGCCGAGCGTTCGCCCGAGTTGTTGGCCGCCGACAACCTCGCTTTCCACCGTGAAGCGATAGCCGAGCAGACCGGCGGCCCCGGCCACCTCGCCCTCGCAAAGCAAGGCACGGATGCGGCTCGACGAAACCACCTCGGCGCCTTCGTCGCGAAAGGCGTCGACGAGTGTGACACCGAAGCCATGGCGCTCGCCGGCAGCCATCAGATAGGCCGGCCCGCCCTGGCGGTCCTTGCCGAAATGGAAATCGAATCCGGTCACGGCATGGGTGATGCCCAGCGTCCTCTCCAGCACATCGGTGACGAAGGCTTCCGCCGACAGCGAGGCGAAATCGCGCGTGAAAGGTTGCTCGACGAGCGCGGCAAAGCCCAGCAGCGACAAGAGCCGCGCCTTCATCGGCGGCGGCGTCAGCACGAAAAGCGGCAAATCAGGCTTGAAAACCGTTCGCGGGTGCGGTTCGAAGGTCAGCACCAGGGCCGGCACGCCACGCCGCTTGGCCTCCGCCAATGCCCGTTCGAGAACGGCCTGGTGGCCACGGTGGACGCCATCGAAATTGCCTATCGCAACGACGCCGCCTCGCAGATCGGCGGGCAGCGGCGCGGTTGTCGCAAGATGCTGGAACGCGACCATTGCCACCTACTGCAGCCTTGCGATGACGGCCACCGGACGATAGCCGTGCCGCTCCAGGAAGAGCCCAAGCCTTGCCGGATCCGGCCGGGATGGATCGCCGTAGTCGCGGGCGTGAATGCCGCCGGAGACATAGAGGACGTCGAAACCATTGTCGGCCGCGCCCTTGACGTCGGTCATCATGCCATCGCCGATCGCCAGTATTTGCGAACGCTCAACCGGCTGGCCGAGGATCTCGGCCACCTCCTTCATCGCGACCTCGTAGATCGGCGCATAGGGTTTTCCGGCGATCAGCGTGCGGCCGCCGAGCTGCGCGTAGTCGCGTGCGAGTGCACCGGCGCACCAGATGATCCGTTCGCCGCGTTCAACCATGATATCGGGATTGGCGCAGATGAATGGCAAGTTCCTGGCGCGCAACCGGCGCAGCAGGTCGGTGTAATCCTCGGGTTTTTCAACCTCGTCGTCGAACAGCCCGGTGCACACGACGCCGGCGGCCTCGAATTCCTCGACGAGTTCGACATCGAGGCCATCGTAAAGGGTCAAATCGCGGTCGGCGCCGATGTGGAAGACTTTGCGTGGGCCCTCCGCGATCAGGTCGCGGGTCACGTCGCCCGAGGTCACCACACGGTCATAGGCTGACGGCGGAACGCCGATCACGCTCATCTGTGCCACGACATCGGCACTGCGGCGTGGCGAATTGGTGATCAGAACGACAGGAATGCCGGTCGCCCTTGCCGCCGCCAGCGCGGCCGCGGCCGCCGGAAAATGCCACTCGCCATTGTGCACCACGCCCCAGACGTCGCAGAGAATTGCCGAATAGGCTTTCGACACGTCTTCGAGCGAGCCGACGATTTCGGGCGAATCCGCCATGCCGTTTCCTTCAGTATGATCGTTGCGGGTGCGGCGGCCGACGGTTCGCCGCAGCCGGTTCGAATTATCCGAACCGGCCCATGCTGTCACCAGCTTTCACCCGCATCGGCACGAATTGCGGCGCAAGCCGCGGCCTTTGATTGGTTAGCGGTTGGTGAAGCGCCAACCAAGCAATAGAGCGGTTTCCCAAACCCGTCCTTCAGCGTTCTGTGGGAAGCTCGCGCCGACCGAGAATCCGTCGGCGGGGGCCGCTTCAAGACATGCATGAAATCTGGCGTCAGTTCCGCCGCGACAGGCGCGGCAACTATGCTCTTATGACGGTTGTGGCGATGGTGCCGCTGATGGGCGGTCTGGCGCTCGCTGTCGACTTCACGGAAATGAACCGCGAAAAGCAGATGTTGATGAACGCGCTCGACGCCGCCAACTTCGCTACGGCCCGCCGGCTGACGGAAGGTGCGACCGACGACCAGTTGAGAGCCTATGCGCTCGACTTCTTCAACGCCAATTTGAACGATATCGATCCCGCCAGCGCCACGCTCAACGTCATCTTGCCAAGCAACACCAGCGGCGGCGGCCTGCTCACCATGACCGCCCAGCTCAACTACAAACCCTATTTCTACCCCGCCTTCGCCCAATTCGTCGGCAAATCGGCGACCGATGCGAACCAGAGGCTCAGCTTCAACGTCACCTCGCAGGTGCGGCTGAAGAACACGCTGGAAGTCGCCCTGGTGCTCGACAATTCCGGATCGATGACCACGCTTGGCACGGGCTCGGGGCAAAAGCGCATCGATCTTCTCAAGACTGCTTCCAAGCAGCTAGTCGACACGCTGGCCCAGCAGGCGATCATGATCAAGCAGGTCGACAAGCCGGTGCAATTCGGCCTCGTCCCTTTTGCCGCCTCGGTCAATGTCGGCCCCGGGAATGGCAACGCATCGTGGATGGACACCGAAGGGTTGTCGCCGGTGTCGAACGAGAATTTCGACTGGTCGACGCTGAACGCCGCCAACAAGTACGCCCAGCAAACCAACGGCATCTGGTACAAGCGCGGGACCGGCTGGGGAACCGGGGAAGGCCAGATGCTGACCCGGTTCTCGCTCTACCGCGACATGCAGGTCGTCACCAACCACGAGCGGGTCGTCAACAGCAAACGGGTCGTGTGCGACCAATACAATTCGAACAACACCTGCAAAAGCAGCCACGACGAATATGACTATATCGATTCCTATGGTCCGTTCGCCAGTTGGCAAGGCTGCGTCGAGGCCAGGCCCTACCCCTACAACATCAACGACGCCACGCCGTCCGGTGGCTCGGCCAACACCGGCATCGGCGTCGGCGATCCGGCAACGATGTTTGTGCCCATGTTCGCCCCCGACGAACCGGGCAATCACTGGAAGCTCACCCAGGATCCCGACGAGGCCGCGCCGGCAACCTATGGCGCCCTCAACAGCTGGTGGAACGACGATCCATCGAGCAGCAGCGGCCAATCGCGGCTGCGCAACATGGCCAAGTATTTCCAGCCGCGGCCGATCGATGCGCCGGCGCTGCCCGCCGGGAACGGGCCGAATTACAGCTGCACCACCAACCCGATCACGCCGCTGACCGATGTCAGCGTCGCCGACGGGCTCACCTCGATCAAGGCGGCGATCGACCTGATGCAGCCGAATGGCGGCACCAACGTCCCCGAGGGCATGGCCTGGGGCTGGCGGGTGGTTTCGAGCGGAGAGCCGTTCACGCAAGGGCGCCCGGAAACCGAAAGAGGCAACGACAAGGTGGTGATCGTGCTGACCGACGGCGCCAACACCTATTATACACCTTCCTCGCTGGGCTACTCGGATCCCGCCAATTCGAAATCGACCTATGCGTCCTACGGCTATCTCAACCCCGGTTACAACGGCACTTCGGTCGGCCGCCTGTTCATGGGCACGTCGAGCGCCATCGGTCAGTTGGACTATTCGAACGGCAACTACACCAACGCGCTCAACGAGCAGATGGCCACGCTTTGCAACAACGCCAAGGCAGCCAACATCATGGTGATGACGGTGGCGCTCGACCTGTCGACGACCAAGGCCAGCGACAAGCTGGCGATCGATGCGCTGAAATCCTGCTCGTCGAATTCGCGCTTCCGCAAGGATGCGACGGATCCGAGCAAACCGGCGAAGCTGTTTTGGAATGCGACCGGCGCCAGCCTGGCAAACGATTTCAAGGAAATCGGCAACGAACTGTCGAACCTGCGCGTGGTCGGCTAACCAGGATCGTTCCTGGCGCAACGCCTGGCGGCGTCAAGCCCTTGCAGACGGCCGCCGTGACGGGCACAGATTGACCGCCCGCGCGGTCCCTCATCCATCGCGGCACGCTGGGGAACGAACAATGCCCGACACCGCCAACCATCTCGCCTTCGCGCTGGTCTGCCTCGGCATGGTGCTGACGCCAGGCCCCAACATGATCTACCTGATCTCGCGCTCGCTGTCGCAAGGGCCGAAGGCCGGACTGATCTCGCTTGGCGGCGTTGCGGTCGGCTTCCTGTTCTACGTGCTGTCGGCCGCGTTCGGCATCACGGCGCTGCTGATCGCGGTGCCCTATGCCTATGACGTGTTGCGCTTTGCCGGCGTGCTCTATCTCCTGTGGCTGGCCTGGCAGGCGGTGAAACCCGGCGGACGCTCGCCGTTCCAGGTGCGCGACCTGCCGAAGGACCGGCCGCGCAAGCTGTTCGCCATGGGATTGATGACCAATCTGCTCAATCCCAAGGTGGCCGTTCTCTATCTTTCGCTGCTGCCGCAGTTCATCAGCCCCGGCAAGGGCCATGTCCTGTCGCAGCTCCTGGTGCTGGGCGCGACGCAGATATCGATCAGCCTCAGCGTCAATGCCATCATCGCGCTGACCGCCGGCTCGATCGCCACCTTCCTCGCCGGACGGCCGCTATGGCTGGTGATCCAGCGCTGGATGATGGGAACCGTGCTGACGGCGTTGGCGCTGAAGATGGCGACCGACGCGCAGCGCTGAGGCCGCCTGGCGTCAATCGCCGAAGGCCTGCTTCAGGAAGGCGTGCACGTCGCTTTCCGATCGATCGGCCGCAGCCGCATTGTACTCGACCCGGTGGCCGTAGGCCTCGACGCCGGTCTTGAACTCCTCGGCGTCGAACGCGTGCCGGGCACCCTCGTAGACGTTTAGCTGCACTGGGCTTCCCTTGTCCCTGCGTTGCGCCACCATCTCCCGGCATTTCTGGGCGGGGCTGAAATCATCAAGCTCTCCAATCAGGATCAATGTCGGCACAGCCATGTTACCGCTCGCCACCGAACAGTTCGGATAGTAGGCGATCGCCACGCTGAATTTGTGCTGCATCAGCCGCTCTGCGCCACCAAGCTGGACCGCCTCGAGCGTTGCGATGCCGCCGGCGGAGAACCCCATCAATGCGATGCGTCGCGGGTCGACAAAACTGGCTTTCGACAGAAACTCCAGGGCGCCGTAGGCGTCATAGACGCGATCGGAGAGCAGGCTGTGACAGGTATCCTTTATGCCGCGCGTGCCGAAGCTGTCGACAACGAGAACAACATAACCCCAGGAAGACAGCCGCTGCGGCCAAACCTGCCTGTCATTCGCAAGCACACCAGCGCATCCGTGCAGAGCGACTATAGCCGGGAACGGCCCCTCACCCGGAGGGCGTGTCAGATATCCTCGCAGCGGAATGCCGGGAACAGACTTCGTGGTCTCGCCTCTTTCCTGCGCATTGCGCTCCTGAAACGGCGTCGGCTTCACGGCCGCGCTTTCAAATTGCACCATCTCGTCGGCCCAGGCGGGCGCCGCATCGAAGTCGCCGGCAAGACAAAGGCACGCCAGGCCAACTCCTTTGAGCAAATCCAACACTTTGCCCATCGTCAGCCAGGCTTCGGTTTGTCCTTTGACCGCGTTGACCGGGCCGGACACTTGCTCACATCGGACGGCGCGGGGGCCGGATCTGCGCGGGCTCGACCACCTTGCGGTAGAGGTGCCAGGTCGCGTGGCCGAGGATCGGCATGACGACGGCGAGACCGGCAAACAGCGGGATAGAGCCGATCACCAGCAGCACGGCGACGATCAGACCCCAGAGCGCCATCTGCAGCGGATTTGCCATGACCGCCCGGGCCGAGGTCTCAATCGCCGAAACGGCGCCGACGTCACGATCAAGCAAAAGCGGGAAGGCAACGACCGTGGTCGCCAGCACGACCACTGCGAAGACCAGGCCGGCCGCATTGCCGAGAAGGATCAGTGTCCAGCCCTTCTTGGTCGTAAGCACATCGCGCAGGAAGGCCCCGACCGAAGCCGGCGGCTCGCTGCCAAAAAGGCTGGTGTAGATCGACTGCGCCGTGAACAGCCACAACAGGAACAGCGCGAACAGCATGATGCCGATGACCGCTATCGAGGGCAGCGCCGGTGAGCGGCGCACGTCGAGGGCGTGCCGCCAGTTGGTATTCATGCCGAGCTCGCGCCGGCGGCTGATCTCATAGAGTCCGATCGCGGCGAACGGGCCGACAAGGGCAAAGCCCGACATCAAGGGATAGACGAGTTGGATGGCGTTGGAGCCGGAGGTCCACCGCGTCAGGATCAGGCCGACAACCGGATAGATCAGGCACAGGAACACGTAATGCGAGGGCTTGGCCCAGAAGTCCTCGGCGCCAAGTCTCAATGCGTCCCAGAGGTCTGGCGTGGAAATGCGGCGGACCGCGGGTTGCACATGCATCCCGTGCGCGTCCGCCATGACATGAAAGCCGGCCATAACCTACCTCCGTTTTTCTCGGGGGGCGGCCACCGCCTAGGGTGGCCGCCCGTAGCTGCCACTTCAAGAACGCTGGCATTATATCCGATCTTCCCGGGATTGTCGCCGCGTCTCGTTATGCTTGCTGGGCGGCCTTGGTTTGGCGAACCACCGAGTTCATCTCAGAATCAATGCATTTTAGCTATTGCTTAAATTACTCGTAGAGACCCCAAGGTGTATCACCTAAGCTTTTCAAACCTTGGCGAGGGGCGATGTTCACGTTGAAGGGCTTCTGGTCTTCGGAGCACGGCAATTTTGCCATGGCGACCGCCATAGCGCTGCTGCCGATAATGGCCGTCGTCGCCGGTACCCTCGACCTGACAGGCACGAGCGATGACGCCGCGCAATTGCAGAACTCGCTGGACGCGGCTGGGCTTGCCGTCGGCACGAAGTACCTGCCCAGCATGAGCGCGAGTGATGTCCAAGGGCTTGGGCTGACATTCTTTGCGGCCAATATGAGCGTCGCCGATCAACAGGAATATTCAGACAGCATCTCCGCTTTTTCGGCCACAGCCAGCGGCGACCCGAGCGCCTATTACATCTCGCTTTCGTCAGGCATCAACCGTCCGAGCTTCATCAATGGCGCGGCCCCCTGGCCAGCGCGCCGGTCGGCGACGGTCAAGATGCACCCGGGCGCACAGGCCTGCGTGCTGGCGCTCGATCCGCATGCGTCGGCCGCGGCAAGCCTGCAGGGCTCGACCGACGTCGCCATGAGCAATTGCGTGATCGCGGCAAACTCGGACGCGTCCGATGCCGTCAGCAGAGGCGGTTCCGCTCAGGTTTCGGCGGGTTGCGTCTCGACCGTCGGCGGCACTTCCGGGCTTTTACCGCCCAGTGCCAATCTCGCCTGCGGCGCGCCGCTCGAACATCAATATGCGTCCTTCGATCCCCTGGCCGACATCGTGCCTCCCCCCTACACATTCTGCCTGCCGGTCCCGAACGGCAAAACCTACACGCTGTCGCCCGGCACCTATTGCGACAAGACATTGTCGGGAAATATCACGCTCAACCCGGGCGTCTACATTTTGCGCGGCGTGACCTTGAAACCGGGCGGCAACGGCAGCCTGACCGGCCACGGCGTCACCATATTCCTGATGGAGGGCGCACAGATCTACATAAATGCCAATGAAAAGGTGGACCTTTCTCCGCCCACCAGTGGCCCCTACGCAGGCATCACCATTTTCGAGAACCATGGCAACACATCGGCCTTGACGCTGAATGGCGGCGCGAATTCCGTGATCAGCGGGTTCGTCTATGCGCCTGACGCGGCCATTTCCTTTGCCGGCAACTCGGATATGAGCGGTCAGGGCGACTGTCTGAGGCTTGTTGGCCTGACCGTGCAGATGACAGGCAACTCGTCCATCAAAACCGACTGCACGGCCGTGTTCGGAAATCGCGAGATGTATGCCGGCCGCCTCATCACGCTTGTGAAATAAGCGGCTGACCGCCATTCGATTTCAGATTTTCATCACCCTGCCCGGCAAAAGCCATGATCACGACTATCTCAGGCAGGCATGACCACTTCAAGACTCGAAAGCGACCGGATCGCGAACCTGAATAGGCGCACCTGGCTCAAGACGGCCGGCCTCGCGGCCTTGCTCGGGCTGGCCGCCTGCGGCACCGTTTCGCTGCCGACCGGGCAAGGCGCCGGGGTCTCCTCCTCGGCAACCGGCACGCTGGCCAGCCTGCGCGCGACCGCCGGGCTGGGGCCGCTTGTTTCCGACGCACAGCTTGAGCAAGCAGCACTCCAGCAGGCCGGCTACATGGCGCAGCGTGAAAACATGAGCCACACCACCGGCTGGGGCAAGGATTTCGCCTCGCGCATGAAGGACAACGGCGTACACGGCGCCGCGGCCGAGAACATCGCGGCCGGCCGCTTCGACCAACAGAAGCTGTTCGATATCTGGATGCATTCGCAGGGACACCGGCGCAACATACTCGATCCGGACTTCAGCCGCTTCGGGCTTGCCTATGTCCGTGACGGCCGCGACCCCAACCTGCGCTACTGGTCGCTGGTGCTCGGCAGGTAGCAAAGATATCGCCGGCGGACATCCCCTGGCGAGCGGCCGCTCCATCAGTCCATATGGGCGGCAGGCGCGCCGCCGCCGGCCGGTGCCGTTTTCGGCTTGCGCAACAGAAGCACGAACGGGATGGCGGCCAGCGTCATCACCATCAGTATTTTGAAGTCGTTGACGTAGGAGATCATCATCGCCTGGAGATTGACCATGCGATCGACCTGCGACAGCGCCGTCGGGTCGCCGCCGGCGGCCGCCGGCGAGACAGCCCAGAGATTGGGATTGAACGGGTTGATGAAGGCCGAAAGCTCGGCGTGGTTGATCTGCGTGTTGCGCACCAGCAGCACCGTCACGACCGATACGCCGATCGACGAGCCAAGATTACGCACCAGGCTGAACAACGAGGTTGCATCGGTGCGGTAGCGGGCGTCGAGCGTGGCGAAGGCAACCGTCGACAGCGGCACGAACACCATTCCCATGCCCAGGCCCTGGATCACGCCGGAGCTGAGAATCAGCCAGTTGTCCATCTGTGGGGTGAAGCTGGCCATGGTGTAGAGCGACTGCGCGGTCAGGAGGAAGCCGATGACGACCAGAATTCGGGCATCGATCTTGCCCATGATGCGCCCGACGACGAGCATGGAAATCATCGTGCCTACGCCACGCGGCCCGATGACGATGCCGATGGTGACGGTCGGATAACCGAAGATGGTCGACAGCATCGGCGGCAGCAGCGACATAGAAGCCAGGATCAGCACGCCCATGACGAAGATGAATGCCAGACCGGTGACGAAATTGCGGTCGAGGAAAATCTTCGGATCAATGAAGGGATGTTCCGATGTCACCGTGTGAATGACGAACACCCAGAAACCGGTGATCGAAAGACCAAGCTCGATCCAGATCTCGATCGAGGAAAACCAGTCGACCTCGCCACCGCGATCGAGCATCAGCTGCAGCGCGCCGACGCCGAGCGATATCATGGCGAAGCCGAAGAAATCGAAGCTGCGCACCCGCCGGGCAACAGCCGGCAGATAGGCGGCCATGCCAAGGAAGGCGAGGATGCCGACCGGCAGGTTGATGAAGAACACCCAGCGCCAGTTGAAATTCTCGGTCAGCCAGCCGCCAAGGGTGGGGCCGAGGATCGGTCCCAGCATGATGCCGGCGCCCCATATCGCCATCGCCTGGCCGTGGCGTTCCTTGGGGTTGATGTCGAGCAGGAAGGTCTGCGACAGCGGCACGATCGCGGCGCCGAACACACCTTGCATCAGCCGGAAAAGCACGATGGTTTCCAGGCTCCACGCCAGGCCGCACAACATCGAGAAGATGGTGAAGCCGACCACCGCCGCCAGGAACAGCTCCTTGCGCCCAAAGCGATCGGCGAGCCAGCCGGTGACCGGCGTCATGATGGCGGCGGCAACGATGTAGGAGGTAAGCACCCAGTTGATGTTGTCGGGCGAAGCGCCGAGATCGCCGGTCATGGTCGGGAGCGCGACGTTGGCGATCGTGGTGTCGAGCGCCTGCATGACCGTCGCCAGCATGAGCGCCACCGTGATCAGGCCACGATGTGGCACTTCTTTGAACGGTTCAGGCGTGCTCATGGCGAAGAACTTCCAGACAGTAACAGAAACGTGTACAACGGGTTTCCGGGCGGCGAAGCCTTCCGTCGAGAGACCTTCATCGCGGTGGGACGCGATTGTCGATGTGGGGGTTACATCGACCGAATGTCTCCAGCTGAGCGGACGCTGCCGCCCGGAAACTTGAGGACCGACGGGACCGTGTCGAAGATTTCAGGCCTTTGGACAGCTGCCATGCGGCTCGCCCAAACACTGATCCTTCCCACCCCTCCATCAGACAAATCCTGCAAACTCGCTTCGCCCCGCCCGGTCCCTGCGGGCTTCCGCTGTCTTACCGCGCGGGCTCGCCGGCCGTGGCGTGGCCGAAGATCGACGGCCAGCCGCGCGCTATGCCGGTGTCGACGGTGACCGAAGCACTCATGCCGGTGCGCAGCGCCATCCTGGCGTCGGGATCGGTCAGTTCCAGGCGGACCGGAATGCGCTGGGTGACCTTGACCCAGTTGCCCGTGGCGTTCTGGGCCGGCAGCAGCGAGAAGTCGGCGCCGGTGCCGGCGCCGATAGCCTTGACGGTCGCCTCGAAGGTCCTACCCGGATAGGTATCGACCACGATCTCCGCCTTCTGACCCGGCTTCATGTTGGTGAGCTGGGTTTCCTTGAAATTGGCGTCGATCCAGGTGTCACCGGTCTCGACCAGCGCAAACAACGGAGTGCCGGAGCCGACATACTGGCCGACCTTGAAGGATGCGGCTTGATAGACAAGACCATCGGCAGGCGCCCTTACCGTGCTCTGCGCCAGGTCATAGGCAGCCTTGTCGCGCGCGGCGAGTGCCGACATCACGGTCGGATGCTTGTCCGTCTCGATATCGGGATTGCCGCCAAGTGCCGCCTTGGCGCTGACGATGCCCTGATCGGCAACGGCAAGCTGCTGCTTGGCCTTGTCGAGATCATTCCTGGCCTCATCCAGCGAAGACTTGGCATTGATCCCTTTCTGGGCAAGATCGGCGGCACGGTCATATTGCGACTGCGCATAGGCAACTTCGCTGCTGGCGGATTTTTCCTGCGCCAACGCCTGGCTGTAGGCGGCGCGCAGCTGCTCGACATTGAGGCGCGCGGCAGCCACCGCTGCGTCGGCCTGCCCAAGCGCGATCCGGTAAGGCTCGGGATCGATGGCGAACAGGAGATCGCCCTTCTTCACCGTCTGATTGTCCGATATGGCGACCTGGACGATACGACCGGCCGTGTCGGAGGCGATCGACACCTTGGCCTGCTGCAGATTGGCGTTTTCCGTTTCCTGGTAGCGCCCGCCCGTCACCCAGACATAGCCGCCGCCGATGACCAATGCCGCCGGCAAGGCGAACATCAGGAAGAAGCGGCCGATGCGGCGCTTCTTCTTCGGCGCCGGGGCCGGCTGCACGGGAGGAGCGACCGCGACGGGAGCGGCGGCCGGCTGGGCAGGCGCTTCCATCTCCACCTTGGGAGCGTTTTCTTCGACCTTGGCTACCGCGTTCATGCTGCCGCACCTTCCGCACTCTTGATCTTTTCGAGCGACGAAGCTTCGCCGTCCGTCAGATTCTGTACGATTACATCCAGCGCCCGGATCAGGACGCGTCGGTCTTCCGGCGAAACGCCGCTGAGCGATTCCTCATAGACCTCGCCAGCAAGGCTCTTGACGTCCGCATAGGCCGCGTTCGCCTTCTCGGTCGGGAAGATCATGCGCACGCGCCGGTCGGCCGCGTCGGAGCGGCGTTCGATCCAGCCGCCCTCCTCCATCCGGTCGACCAGGCGTGAGACGCTGATCGGCTCGATTTCGAGCAGTTCGGCGAGCCGCGCCTGCGCTACGCCCGCCTCCTTGGCAACGCGGACCAGAAGCCGCCATTGCGCCGAAGACAGGCCCAGCCCGCTGGCGCGCGCCTCAAAGCGCTTGCGCATCAGGCGCTGCACGTCGTGGATCAAAAATCCCAATCTGTCGATGCCATCTGAAACCATAAGCGATAGATATAATAAGCGTGCTTACTATTCAAGATGCCACAGCGCGATGAAAGCCGGCAAAATGCGCATGGCAGGCCTGCAATCCGATCCTGGTTAGCGGCAGATGAACGTGTACCGGTGCGCAACAACGCTCGGAGGGCACGTCTTCACAGGCGGTTTCGGACAACCATGGTGACGACGAAGAACGCGCCGAGCGAGCTGGTGATGATGCCGATCGGCAGTTCCTGCGGCGGCAGCAAGGTTCGGGCCAGGAGATCGCTTGCCAGCAGCAGCACCGCCCCGAACAGCGCACAACTTGTGATCAGGCGCAGATGCAGTGGACCGGCCAGCGGCCGCGACAGATGCGGTATCATCAATCCGACAAAGCCGATCACGCCGGCGACCGAGACGAGGATTGCCGTCGAGAAAGCGGCCACGAGAAATGTCGTCCTGCGCATGCGCGCCACCGGCACGCCTAGACTCTCGGCGGCGCTCTCACCGGCGAGGAAAGCGTCCAGGCTGCGATGGCTCCACAGCCCGTAGGCCGCGATCGTGCCGGCGCCCACCGCCCCCAGCCATACATTGTCCCAGCGCGCCAGCCCGAGCCCGCCCATGGTCCAGAACAGGACCGAATGAGCCGCGCGCTGGTCACCGGCAAAAACCAGATAATTGGTCAAGGCCGTGAACATGAAGGAAACGGCAAGACCGGCGAGGATCAGCCGCTCAGGACCTTGCCCCCTCACCCGCGCCACCAGCAAAAGCACGATGGAGGCGGCGAGGATGCCGCCAGTGAACGCAGCCACGGGCAAGGTCCAGATGCCGAAACTGTCGCCGAACACGGTAATGACGGAAACCGCGCCGGCGGCGGCCCCCGACGACAGGCCGAACAGGAAGGGGTCGGCAAGATCGTTACGGGTCACCGTCTGCAAAAGCGCGCCGACGATGCCCAGCCCGCCGCCGACACAGATCGCCAGGATCGTGCGCGGCAGCCGCAGGTCGACGACGATCTTGCCGACCGGGCCCGATATCTCAGGCTCGTCCAGTCCGACGGCACGGCCAAGGGCGGCGATGACATCGCTCAGAGGTATCAGCGTCGAGCCATAAGCGATCGACAGCAGCGCGAGAGCGACGAGCGTCACCGCGCCCGCCGTCATGGCCAGCGTGAAGGCCCTGTGCCCTGAAAGCACGCCGGATTTGTGCTCTCGGGCAAGATCCATCAGAACGCTTCCGGATGCATCGCCCTGGCGATCTTGCCGATGGCTTCGATGTTCGCCGGTCCTGGTGTCAGCTCGGCATAACGAAGCGCCACGAAGCGCTCGTTCCTGACCGCGTCCGTCTCCTTCATCGCCGGGTGCGCCTTCAGGAAATCGAGCAGTTTCCTGTAGCCGCCGCCGTCCTGATAATCGAGCAGGATGAGGAATTGCGGATTGCGCGCCGCCACCGTCTCCCAGTCCGTGTTGCCCCAGCTCGTTTCCAAGTCGGCCATGATATTGTCGCCGCCGGCCGCCGAGATCATGGCGCTGGGGATGGCGAATTTTCCCGCGGTAAACGGCTTGTCCTCGCCGGAATCGTAGAGGAACACGCGTGTTCCCTTCGCGCTGCCGACCTTGGCGCTGATCTCGGCGAGTTGCGCCTTCCAGCCGGCAACAAGCTGTTCCGCTTCTGCCTCCTTGCCGAAGATCTTGCCCAGCTTTTCGAGGTCGCCATAGAGCAGGTCCATGGAGGCGGCCGGGCGGCTCTTGTCGAGGTGGACGCAGCTTTCGGTCAGTACCAGCGTCTTGATGCCGTGCGGAGCGAGCGTGTCGGGCGTCACGTCGCCGCCGGGCTTCATGCCGTAGTACCAGCCGGCGAAGAAGACGTCGGGCTCGACGGCGACGAGGTTCTCCAGGGTCGGATATTTCGGCGCCAGTTCGGGAATGGCACCCTGTTCGGCCTTGAATTCGGGGCCGACCTTGTACCATCCACTGATGCCCGTCAGGCCGACGATCGAAGGCTGCAGCTTCAGCGCGAAGGCCATCTCGGCCATGTTGAGATCATGGATGACGGCGCGCTTCGGCGGAGCGTCGAAGGTCAGCGGCTTGCCGCAGCTGTCGACGGTGACGGGGAAGGCGAAGGCCGTCGAGGCCAGCAGCGAGAGGGCGAGCGAGAAGGCAAGGCGTTTCACGGATTTGCTCCTTGGTTGAACCGTGTCGGACGATGAGGGGCGTTGATCAGGATGGCGGCGAGGCGCGGTTCGGAAGGTCGAACACCGTCAGTTCGCGATCCTCGGTGGGATGGCGCAGGCGAAACACGTCGACGCCGAAAATCTCGCGGATCAGCTGTTGCGTCAACGCCTCGTGCGGCGGCGCCAGCGCCTGCAGCCGGGCTTCGTTCATCACCGCGACCCTGGTGGCGAAGGGTGCCACCAGGGTCAGATCGTGCAGCACCGCGATAACGGTCATGCCGAAGCCGGCCACCAGTTCGAGCAGCTGCGCGCGGGCGCGCGGGTCAAGGTGGTTGGTCGGTTCGTCGAGAAAAAGGATCTTGGGCTCCTGCGCGATGGCACGCGCAAGCTGGGCGCGCTGGCGTTCGCCACCAGACAGCGAGCCGATGCTCCGGCCGAGCAACGACAACAGGCCGGTCCGGCGCAGCGCGTCCACCACAATGTCGCGTTCCTCGCTCCGGCCCCTCAGGCCGGCATGCGGGACGCGGCCAAGCTCGACATAGTCGATCACCGCCAAACGCGGATCCGGTTGGTCGCTCTGGCCCACGACGGCGATATGCAGGGCCCGCTTGGCGGGCGAAATCATGTCCAGGCGCCGCCCGCCAAGCTTCACCTCTCCGAAGCTCGGCCTGAGCATGCCGGACAACATGCGCAGCAACGTGGTCTTGCCGGCGCCGTTGGGGCCAATGATGGCAAGGCGGTCGCCTGATGTCACCGACAGGCTGACCGCATGGACCAGATGCCGGCCATTCGCTATCGCGCCCAGGTCGCACGCATCGAGAAGCGGCGTTGTCATCGACTGCCTTCCGCCAGCTTGCCCGCCCCCGGAATGCGGGCAAGCGTCTTGCCGGCCAGGCGCGGCGGACGTTGTCCGGAATTGCACCAGCCGTCGGCAAGCGAAGCGTAGAGCCGGGCAAATCGCACGAGGTCGGCGGCGTCGGCCTGCGCGTCGATCGACCCGAAGAGATAGGCGGCCTTGCCTGGTGCCTGGAAAGCCACCGTCAGGGGGCGCGCGCAACCCGCCATGCAAGCCACGCCCTCGACCGTGAAACCATGCGCCACGTCAGGCTGGGCCGAGAGGCGGAAGCGCAACTCGGCGCACAAACCTTCGCCCGACCTGATGCCGGTCGGCACGTCGCGGCAAAGGGTGCACACGATGATCTGGTGCATGGGGCTGGGCTGAATACGATCGATTGTGCCGTCCAACTTCCCGTCACTTTCAAAACTGGCGACGGAAGGATGTTGGTCGACCGGCCGACAAGACCGATGTCCACGTTTCCTCCCGGCACACCCCGTCCGGTCAACTCAGTGATGGCAGGTCTCCTGGCTCACGGGTCTCTGCGCAATCCTGCCTTCCCAGCCTTGCCGGCCAGTGGCGTTCCGGATCTTGCTCGCCGCTTACAGTTGCGGGGGCAGCCGCGGCCTCGACCCCAAAACCGGGTCTCACCGCGTTCCCTTTTCACCCCTCGCCTTTCGGCTCGGGGACCATCACGAGTCGCAGCCTATGCCGCGAGCGGTTTCGAGGCAAGGCGACTGCCTTGTTTTGTTATAACAGAACTTATACGAGAGCAAGCCTGCCGTCGGCATGGCGTGCACGGACTTTACGTCCACGCCTGACAGCGTTGCCGTTTTCGATTTTGCGCCATGCGCAATTTCGATCAAACTGGCCGGGCAACGAGGCGCCAGAGTGAAGACGCCACATGCGAGGAACACATGAACCCGACCGAGAAAGCGCTATGGTTTGTCGAAAGCCATCTGCCGGAGGCTGTTACGCTCGACGACGTCGCCCAAAGCAGCGGCGTGTCGCGCTTTCATGTGACACGCGCCTTCGGCGCGGCCACCGGCCGTTCCGTCATGGGTTACATGCGCTCGCGCCGGCTGACCGAAGCGGCGCGCAGGCTCGCCGGCGGCGCGCCCGACATACTGTGCGTCGCGCTCGACGCCGGCTACAACTCGCATGAGGCTTTCACCCGTGCCTTCCGCGACCAGTTCGGCACCACGCCGGAACTGGTGCGCGCGCAAGGTTCGACCAAGACACTCGATCTCGTGGAGCCTATCCTGATGGACCATACCCTGCTCACCAGCCTCGAACCACCGCGCTTCGAGACCAGCCGACCTTTCCTCATCGCCGGCTTCGGCGAGCGCTACAGCTGCGAATCGAGCGCCGGCATTCCGATGCAGTGGCAGCGTTTCAGCCCTTATATCGGCAACATACCCGGCGAAGTCCCAGGCGTTTTCTACGGTGTCTGCCTCAACGGCGACGATGCCGGCAATTTCGACTATGTCGTCGGCGTCGAAGTGTCGGACTTCTCCGACCTGCCGAAGGACTTCTACCGGGTGCGCGTGCCGGCGCGGAAATACGCCGTTTTCACGCATCGCGAGCACATCTCGACCATCCGGCGCACGGTCAACACGATCTGGAACAGCTGGCTCCCGGCCTCCGGCCATGAAATCGCCGACGCGCCGGAATTCGAGCGCTATGGGCCCGAATTCGATGCCCGCACCGGCAATGGCGGGCTGGAGATCTGGGTGCCGGTCAAGGCATAGAGGCGCCGCTACAGCTCCAGATCCCAGTTCTGTCCAACCAGATCCTTGCCGAAGGAATGGTGAGGCTCTTCCTCGGTCAGCTTGAAACCGGCCGCCTGGTAGATGTGCCGGGCCGCGGTCAGAATGTCGTTGGTCCACAAAGTCAGCGTCTTGTACCCCCTGGCGCGGGCAAAGCCGATGCATTCCTCGACCAGCCGTTTGCCGATGCCGAGGCCTCGCGCCGACGGTTCGACATAGAGCAGCCGCAGCTTGGCCACCTGATCGGATTTGCGCACGACGAAGACCGAGCCGACGACCTCGCCTTCCCGCTCGGCGATCCAGCCGCGCTCCCATTTCGGATCGAATTTCTTTACGAACTCGCCGAGGATCTCAGCGACTAGCGCCTCATAGGTTTCGTCCCAGCCATAGTCCTGCGCGTAGAGCATGCCCTGGCGGCGCGTGACCCAGCCGATGTCGCCAACCTCTAGCGGCCGCAGGATGTAAGGCACCTTGGGTTCGGGTCTGTCGCCGAGCAGGTCCTGAACGATGCGCATGGCCTTGACCAGCCGATCCTGGTCGACGGGCGCCAGTCGATCGAGCAGCGCTCGCACCTGGTCGTGCGAATCCTGGTTGAGCGGCGCGAAGGCTTCCCTGCCCGCCGGCGTCAGCGCGATCGAGGCGCGGCGCGCGTCCGCTTCGGTGGCTTCGCGCTCGACCAGACCGCGTTCCTCGAATTTTTTGAGCAAACGGCTGACATAGCCAGGGTCGAGGCCGAGATCGCGCACCAGGTCGCTGGCGACGAGCCCGTCGCGATGGGCAAGCTCATAGAGCACCCGCGCCTCGGTAAGCGAAAAGGTGCTTTTCAGCCAACCTTCGTCGAGCACACCGATCTGGCGGGTGTAGAAGCGGTTGAAGGCGCGCACTGCGTCGATGCGTTCCTTGCCGGGGTGGTCGTGGATCGTCATGGCAGTCCTCCTGTCGTGGACAGGATCAATCATTTAGTTGACTTAGTCAATAAAGTCATTGTAACGAGGCGCTTCACAACTTCGTCATTCTAGGAGAAGGAGCGAAGAGGAGCGCAGCCCCTAGAATCACGACATCGCAAATGCAGGCGCCAGTGGCGAACGCCGAAACGTCACCCCATCGGCAGCACCGGCCAGCGGTCGACGATCCTGCCACGGGAAAGCACCGCGATCGGTCCGAGCTGCTGCAGCACGGCTTCGCTCTGCGTCGGCCGCAGGAACGCATGGTCGCCGGGCCTGACAACGGCCTCGGCGGGCAGGCCCATGAATTGCTGGTTGGAGGACAGGCCAAGCAGGCCGTTCGTCGTCATGCCTTCGGGAAACACCGGTTCGGCCATCCATTTGCCGCCATAGAGATAACAACCCTTGCGCGGAAACCGGCCGAGCGCCTGGAGCAGACGCGAAACCGCCGGCGGGCCGGGCAGCATCGGCTCGACCACTTTCAGGATCGGCGTCGCAATGAAGGCCGCCGGCTGAAAGCCACCGAGGCCCGGCGTGTCGAAATCGCCGGGCAGCACGAAGGCCGAGCCCATCGACACTTCATTGGCAGCGCCGCCATGATGAAGCAGCGCTGTCTTGCTGCCGCCAATGTTCAAGATATGGCGCTGGTCCATGCCGAGGCGCGCCACGAAAGCGGCGGCTCGTTCCGAGGCTTGCGCCAATGCCCTCGCCGGCCCGCCGAACAGGCCGGGTATATGCGGCGCATGCGCTTCATAGGCCATGACGCCTTCGCAGCGCAGCCGTTTGTGGGCCGGCAGCGCCTTCAACGCCTGCGAGAGGGCTTCCGGTTCGGCGAAGCCGCCGCGATGCAGTCCGACATCGATTTCGAAAGCAATCCGCAGCTCGACGCCGAGTTCGTCGGCGAGCGCGCCATATTCCGTCAGCCTCTGCTGTGTATCGATCAGCCAGCATACCCTCGACCCGGCTGCGTTCCCCTTGGAAAGCGCCGCCCTTGCCGCGCCGACCGGCATCGGCTTGCCGTAGAGGAGGTCCGCATCCGGAAACGCGCTCAGCACCGCCTCGCTGATCGGCGGGTGGAAGGTCATGAAGCGGTGGGTACCAAGCGCCTTGCCGATATGGGCAAGCAACGGCAGGCAAGCGAGCGACTTGTCGACCAGCCGCACGGCGAGGCGAGGATCGAGCCTTTGCTTCACCAGGGCGATGTTGCTGTCCAGCCGGTCGCGGTCGAGCAGCAGGCAGGGTTGGAAGATGCCCGCCTGCTTCAGCGCATCCGAAAGCGAGGCGAAATAGGCTTTCATTGGTCGATGCCGAAGAGATCGGCGATATAGGGCGAGACGAAACGGTTGTGCGGGTCGATGTCGCGGCGCACCGCAATCGCATCGTCCCAACGCGGATAAAGCTTTTTCAGGTCGGCCGCTTTCAGGCTGTGCATCTTGCCCCAGTGCGGCCTGCCGCCATATCTGCGGAAGATCGGCTCGGCCGCGCGCATGAATGGCAACGGATCGTTCGCCGCGTCGTGGTGGATGGCGATGGAACAGGTGAGCCTCTTGTGGAAGGGCGAGAGCCAGAATTCGTCCGATGCCACCGACCGCACCTCCATCGGGAAATAGACTTCCGGAAAATGCTTCTCGGTCAGTTCGATGATCTCGGCCAGCGCCTTCGGCCCCTCCTCGAAGGGAAGATGATATTCCATTTCGTTGAACCTGGTCTGCCGGTCGCTGGCATAGACGTTGAGCCAGTCCTGCACATAATCCTCGCCCGGCACCTTGGCGACCGCGCCCAGGATCAGCCGGCGGCGCAGCGACGGCAGCCAGGCAAGCCCGGTGCGCAAGCGGCGCAGCGTGCGCAACGAGCCCTCATCATCGTCGGTCGGGCGCGTCGTCGTGGCTTCGGCGCTGAAGTCGCTGGCGATGAACTGCGCGTAACCGGAAAATGGAATGTAGTAGAATTCGGCCGAGCGATGCGCGACCATCATCGTTTCGAAATCGCGCAGCATGTCGCCGATCGGCAGCACCCATTTGCGGCGGCGCAGCCGGTAGGTCGCGATGTTGTTCAGCGTCACTTCGCTCAAGACGCCGAAGGCACCGAGCGTGACGCCGATGGCATGGATCGTCTCCTGATCCCCTTCCCGCTTGAACTCGCGGACTTTGCCAAGCCCATCGACGATCTGCACCGTTTCCAGCTGCGTGTGATAGGCACCGAGCGTCGGCCCCGAGCCGTGAGTAGCCGTGCCCAGCGCTCCGCCTATCGCCTGGCGGTCGATGTCGCCCATGTTGGGCAGGCCCTGGCCGATGCCTTGCAGGATGTGCATGAGCGGACCAAGCCGCGTCCCTGCCCGCACGCGCGCCTGATGTTTTTTCGCGTCATGCGAGACCAGCCCTTCCAGCTTCTCCAGCGACAGGATGGTGCCTTGCGACTTCACCAGCGGCGTGAAGGAGTGACCGGCGCCGACGACGCGGACCGGACCGGGCGCGGTGCGAATGAGATCGCCGAGCTCGCCGGCATCGGCCGGGCTGGCAAGCAGCCGCGGCTCGGCGGTGACGAAGCCCGACCAGTTGCTCCAGCTGCTCGACATGCCGCTCACGCAATAGCCCGGCGACGCCGCGCCACGAGGACAAACAGGCCGAGCAGCGCCACGCTGGCGACGGCGCTCGCGGCGGCGAATGCCGGAACCGGGCGAAAATCCTTGCCGTCGATGAGCAGCGACGCCGCGACCGGCCCGATCGCCAGGCCGAAAAGCTGGGCGGCCGGTACCAGCAGCACGGCGGTGCGCGTCTCGTCGGCGGTGATCGCCAGCCGGATCTGGTAGGGCACGATGAACAGCAGGATGAAACCCATGACCAGGGCGGCGACCCAGAATGTCGTAAGGCCAGGTCCGCTGGCAAGCACGAGGGAGGCGGCAAGCGCGACGATGCCGATCGCGGCGATGGCAAGGCGATAGTCGATGCGCGCCTCGAACACGGTCGCCGTCATCGCGCCCAGCACCTGCGCCGCGAGGCTGGCCGAGACGATCAGCCCGACGGTGCGGCCATCGATGCCGAATTGGGCGCCGAGAGGTTCCAAAAACGCCCAGACCGCGCCGAAGAACATGAAGTAGCAGAAGACCGACAACAGCGCGGTGATCGAGGGACCCGTCAGCACATTGGCGAGGTTCTCGTCCTTCGGCAGGTCGGCATAGTCGGCGGGGACCGCGAAGGCGATTACCAGCGACGCTGCACAGACGATCGCGAGAACGAGGAAGCCGCCCGCCGATCCGGCGGCGGGGATGACATAGAGCGCCAGCAGCAAGGCAAAAGCGCATTGCGCCAGCGTCTGCATGGTGACGAAGAAACCGCCAATGCGTTCGGCGCGCCGCGAACGGGCGATCAGTTCGGTGGCGACCGCGACAAGGCCACCTTCGGCAAGGCCGGCCAGCGCGCGAGCCGCCATCAGCGTGTTGGCGCCGGCGGCATAGGCCGTCCAGACATTGGCCAGCGCCAAGAGCAGCAGGAGGACCGCGCTCTTCCAGCGCATCTTGCGGGCGGAGAGCAGCATCGCGACGATCGCCGAGCCGATCGCGATGGCGATCATCTCGGCGGTGGCGACCAGTGCCAGCTCGTCGCCGCTGACATGGCCCTCGGTATAGAGCGCGCCAAGTAGGACGGGCTGCAGGCCGAGGATGAGCAGGCCGACCGACCCGATCCACAAGGCCGAGGCAAGCTGGCCGCCGGTCGGATTGCCGACCAGCCAGTCACCATCGCCCTGAAGACCGGTGTTTGTCGAAGTCAAAGGCGCCTCCCAACGTCCTTGCCGCGCGGCAGAAAAGCTGACAATCTGTCAGCATTTAAGAAACTGATACTTGATCATATTTTTTGTCAACCGGAATTCGGGAACCCGTGCGAAAGATCGGTGCATGACGGAAGCAACACGAACGGCCACCGAGCCCAGGCGCAGACCCAAGCAGGAGCGCAGCCGCGAACGCATCGACGCCATCCTGTCGACCACCATGCGGCTGATCGGCGAAAAGGGCATCGACGCCGTCACCATGAAGGAGGTCGGCATGCTGGCGGGCGGGCCCATCGCCACCGTCTACCACTACTTTCCCAACAAGTCGGCGATCCTGGCGATGCTCTATGAGCGGTTCTCGGAGGTCAGCCGGGCGCGCTTCGGCGCGATCATCGCCGAAATCCAGGGGCTGGGCGACGTGACCGGCGCCGCAGACCGCCTGCTCAACGACTACTACAGCCGTGTCGCGGCTGACCCGGCCATTCAGGACCTGCAGAATGCCATCCAGGCCGACAAGGCACTGCAACATCTCGACATCGCCAAGACGAGACATCAGTCGAAGATATTCTGCGACCATGTCGGTCCGATGCTTCAGGCGGAGCAGCGCGAGGCATTCGCACGCCTGGTCTTTCTCATCTTCCAGCTTGCCGGCGGCGTCGTGCGCCTGGCCCTGACGCAAGATGAGGAAGAAGGCCGGCGCACGATCGAGGATTACCGGTCGATCATCCACACCCAGTTGCGGGTGTTCTTGTAAGCCTGATGATCGTCGTGAAGCCACGCCGAATAAGAGGGTGACTGCCGACATGAATGTCAGGACGCCGGTTATGTAAACTCGCGGATGAGGCCTTCGAAGCCGTCGGCAAGATTGGCATTGCCGGCGGCGAGAAAGGCAGAAAGATTGCGGGCGCCGCCGGGTGTCTTGTTGGCGTCAAGCAGCACCGCCCCGCCCTCGTGCATGACAAAGTCGAACTTGCCATAGTCAAAGCCAAGTTCGCGCCTCAGCGCGCGCAGCTCCTCGGGAACCGGAACCGGCTCACGACGGATCGTGTCGTCGCCTTTGACCAGGCTTTGTGGCGAAACATGGCGGGTGCAGCGCTCGCGCTCCCCGCAAAATGTCCAGAAGCGGGCGCCAAAGCCGTCCGGTTCCGGCTCGGGAATGAACTTTTCGACGACGAGATCCCTTCGGTCGAACACCGCAGGCGCAACATCCGAAAGGGACGTACAGACGTGGTAGCCCTCGATAAGCTCGACGCCGGGAAATGGCTCCGGCTTTCCGGCACGTCGCGATCGCCGGTTAAGCGACTGCTCACGCATTCCCAGATTGTTGAGATTGCTCTTGACGATGACCGGCCCTGGCCAGTCGTCATCCCTGCCGATCACGGCGCCGCTGACACGGCGCTTGGAGATGTCGGCTGCCCCAACGTTCAGGCAGAAGGGAAAAGCGCGCGCGTATTCGACATATTCGGGTGGCGTCACGGTCGCATCGACATGCAGCACCGCTATATCGGCCTCCGGCTTCGCCGACGTTCCTGAGAGTATGCGGACGGAATGGCCGCGCCGTTTCAGTTCTTCCAGCAAATCAAAGAGCATGTAGGGACTGTCGCGGCGCAACAGCGGGCCGCGCCGGCGTTCGAACCTGTCGAACTCATGTGTAATAACCGCGATGCGTGTCATGCGCCCCCCGCACTTGGTTTCATTAGCGTCCTCGATTATGCATTTGAATACAATGCCGGCTTGGGGCCAGGGATGACTGATCATTGGAATGCCATTCGAGGGCACTGGAAGTTGCTCGGACCGCCGCTGCGCCCCCCCACGGAAGCGGTGGAAACCTACCATCGCGAGCTCGACCTTTCGGAGGCGCATGTCGTTCTGCTCGGTGTGACTCCGGAACTCGCCGGGCTCGGCGCGACCATGATGGCCGTCGACGAATCCTCCGACATGATCGCTGGAATCTGGCCAGGCGACACTGCGTCGCGAAAGGCTGTCAAAGGCGACTGGCTCGACCTGCCGGTTTCCGATGCAAGCGTCGATGCGGTGATCGGCGACGGCTGCCTGTCGGTGCTCGGGCTTTCAACCGCGCGCCGAGCGCTGTTCGCGGCAATCGCCCGCGTGCTGCGCCCTGATGGCCGCGCGGGCCTGCGTCTCTTCGCCGGTCCCGAGACACCGGACGATCCGGCAGCGGTGCAGGCGCTTGCGCTTTCTGGCGGTGTCTCCACTTTCCACGAGCTCAAATGGCGCGTCGCCATGACCGCGACAGGCCGCGCTCCCGACCATGCGATTCCAGTCAGGACGATCGCGGAAAGGTTCGATGCACTCTTCCCTGACCGCCAGGAACTTTCCGCGCGGACGGGCTGGGACCTGCCTGTCATCGCCACCATCGACGTTTACCGGAACTCCACGGCCATCTACAGTTTTGCACCACCAGCGCAGCTCGTGGCCGAGGCGGAAGCATTCTTCAACGACGTCCGCATTGCTCCAACCGGCGGCTACGGGCTCGCCGAGAGATGCCCGCTTCTGGTGCTGCGGTCGCCGAAAGTTTGAGTCTACAGCAGCGTGCACTGAAAGAGACGGAAATTGCAAAACGCCATGCAATACTCCATGTTCGGCCCCGATGAAATCTATCGATTAGAAACACGGTAAGGAAATGAAGATATCTGGGGCGGTGCTGTCGACCCTATTTTGCGCACTCATTTATTCGCCCGCTTCATCTGAAGCTGACGACGGCCCAACGGCTATTCCATTGACGAAACTAGAGTACCCCGGAAATCCACAGAACATTCACATGCTTTATGTGAATATTATTTCCCTAGGAAATCGGAAAATCGATCAGCCGATTTTGTTGGATACAGGGTCTAGTGGTATGACAATCGAGTGTCTATCGGCGCTCCCCGCCGAACTCTGTTCCGAGGACGGCATTAAGATTACAGAAAGTCGGGAGTTCGATGGGATACTTGTCACCACCAAGAAGGTAGTCATGCATTATGGCACCTACGATGAGTATGGAAATGTGGCTTCAGCGCGCGTGACTTTTGGTTCGCCGGTCTCATCGGCTTCCACGGACAGGCGGGTCTCGTTCCTCATTCGCTACAAGCAAGTCAGACGTGACACAGGTGAAATTGTCGGCGGTCCGCTCTGGCCAAAAGGCATTTTTGGCATCTCGCCCATTGGAGGCGATGGGCCAAATCAGATGATCAGGTCGCCGATGGCCGCTGTAAGCGTAGGGACAGTCCTGCACAGAGGTTATTACCTCTCCCCGATCGGCAGCACGTGGAAGCCATGCACAAACGAGCAGGGCAATTGCCCTGAGGTTCGAGCCTTGCACATCGGCGTTCCGGATGACGTAAAGAAGACTTTCAAGATGCAGAAATGGAAACAGGCCAACCCGCGCTACAATTTCCCAACCTTTGAATCCTGCCTCTCATGGAACTCCAAACCCAATTGTCGGCCAACGCTATACGACACAGGGAACTCAACCATTATGGTCCCGACCGACACGTCCAAACCGTATAGGTCATTAGACGCCGGCACGAAGGTTGCGGTGAAAACCGAAGGTCAGGACGATTGGAATTTTACAACCACCTACAAGCCCGAAGTGGAGATTGTACCGGGTCTTGAACATAACATCGTCGGGATACGGTTTTTCGAAAGGAACAGCCTCCTGGTGGATCTAGAAACCCAGGAGATCGGCCTACGCCTTGGGCATTGAACAATCGATGCCCAGCGCTTCCATCGAACTGACCACCATTCTGCCAGATCGCGGCCGATAACCGCCGCATTCTTCGCGACGATGCGGCAAGAGCAAAATTTCGCGCTGACGCCCCTTGCCGCGCGCCTTGACTCTCGCGGGTCGGCGGCCTATTTCAGCGCCACGTTAGCACTCGCCATTGGTGAGTGCTAACCACGTGTCCGGCACCGCCGGACGGAGGAACTGTTCTCACCGTTCTCATTCGAGGAAGAAAAAATGGCAAAGTCGAAGTTCCGCCCGCTTCATGACCGCGTGGTCGTTCGCCGGGTCGAATCCGAATCCAAGACCGCCGGCGGGATCATCATCCCGGATACGGCGAAGGAAAAGCCGCAGGAAGGCGAGATCATCGCCGTCGGCTCCGGCGCCCGCGACGAAGCTGGCAAGCTGGTCCCGCTGGACGTCAAGGCCGGCGACCGCATCCTGTTCGGCAAGTGGTCGGGCACCGAAGTCAAGCTCAATGGCGAAGACCTTCTGATCATGAAGGAATCCGACATCATGGGCATCATCGGCTGATTATCGGCCTCACCCTCAACTTGAATTTTTCGGGCTCTATCCGAGCCCCTGCCAGGAGCTAAAACATGGCTGCCAAAGACGTAAAATTCTCCCGCGACGCCCGTGAGCGCATGCTGCGCGGCGTCAACATCCTCGCCGACGCGGTGAAGGTCACGCTCGGCCCCAAGGGCCGCAACGTCGTCATCGACAAGTCGTTCGGAGCCCCGCGCATCACCAAGGACGGCGTCACCGTCGCCAAAGAAATCGAGCTTGAAGACAAGTTCGAGAACATGGGCGCGCAGATGGTCCGCGAAGTTGCTTCGAAGACCAACGACATCGCCGGCGACGGCACCACGACCGCGACCGTTCTGGCGCAGTCGATCGTCCAGGAAGGCCACAAGTCGGTTGCCGCCGGCATGAACCCGATGGACCTGAAGCGCGGCATCGATCTCGCCGTCACCGAAGTGGTCGCTGCGCTCGGCAAGGCCGCCAAGAAGATCAAGACCTCCGAGGAAGTCGCCCAGGTCGGCACGATCTCGGCCAATGGCGACGAGTCGGTCGGCAAGATGATCGCGGAAGCGATGCAGAAGGTCGGCAACGAAGGCGTCATCACGGTCGAGGAAGCCAAGACCGCCGAGACCGAACTGGAAGTCGTCGAAGGCATGCAGTTCGACCGCGGCTACCTCTCGCCCTACTTCGTCACCAACGCCGACAAGATGGTCGCCGAACTCGAGGACGTCTACATCCTCCTGCACGAGAAGAAGCTCTCCAACCTGCAGGCCATGCTGCCGGTCCTCGAAGCCGTCGTGCAGACTTCGAAGCCGCTGCTCATCATCTCGGAAGACGTCGAAGGCGAGGCCTTGGCCACGCTGGTCGTCAACAAGCTGCGTGGTGGCCTGAAGATCGCCGCCGTCAAGGCGCCGGGCTTCGGTGATCGCCGCAAGGCCATGCTGGAAGACATCGCCATCCTCACCGGTGGCCAGGTCATCTCGGAAGACCTCGGCATCAAGCTCGAGAACGTCGGCCTCAACATGCTCGGCCGCGCCAAGAAGGTGTCGATCTCCAAGGAGAACACCACCATCGTCGACGGCGCCGGCAAGAAGGCCGAAATCCAGGGCCGCGTCGCCCAGATCAAGCAGCAGATCGAAGAGACCACCTCGGACTACGACAAGGAGAAGCTGCAGGAACGTCTGGCGAAGCTCGCCGGCGGCGTTGCCGTGATCCGCGTCGGCGGTGCGACGGAAGTCGAAGTCAAGGAAAAGAAGGACCGCGTCGATGACGCCCTCAACGCGACCCGCGCGGCCGTGGAAGAAGGCATCGTTGCTGGCGGTGGCGTTGCCCTGCTGCGCGCTTCGGCCAACATCAAGTCGACCGGCGCCAACGCCGATCAGGCCGCTGGCATCAACATCGTGCGTCGTGCGCTGCAGGCTCCGGCCCGCCAGATCGCGTCGAACGCTGGTGCGGAAGCTTCGATCGTTGCCGGCAAGATCCTCGAGAACAAGGGCGCGACCTTCGGTTACAACGCCCAGACCGGCGAATATGGCGACATGATCACCATGGGTATCGTCGATCCGGTCAAAGTCGTGCGCACGGCTCTCCAGGACGCGGCCTCGGTCGCCGGCCTGCTCGTCACCACCGAAGCCATGATCGCCGAAGCTCCGAAGAAGGACTCGGCTGGCGGCGGCATGCCTGGCGGCATGGGCGGCGGCGGCATGGGCGGCATGGGCGGCATGGACTTCTAAGAAGTCCATAAAGCACGCCCATGAATCCAAGTTGCTCAAGCCCCCTAGCGGGCTTGAGTGGCGGCATGGACTTCTAAGAAGTCCATAAAGCACGCCCATGAATCCAAGTTGCTCAAGCCCGCTAGCGGGCTTGAGTGGCGGCATGGACTTCTAAGAAGTCCATAAAGCACGCCCATGAATCCAAGTTGCTCAAGCCCCCTAGCGGGCTTGAGTGGCGGCATGGACTTCAATCCAGCCAACTTGGCTTTATGCATACGGAAAGGGCGGCAGAAATGCCGCCCTTTTTCGTTTTGGCAGTTAACTCGGCCGGCACCTGCCTTTCTTAAGCAGCGCTCTCGGCCTGCTGCGCCACCTTGCCGGCGAGCACGGCCTGCTCGATGAGTGCAGCCACTTCGTCGGCCACGGCGTTGAGTGACGAGCGGTCGCGGGTGGCGCGGGCAATCACCATCAGGCCTTCCAGCGACGATTCGACCAGCAGCGCCAAAGCATGCGCGCGGCGCTCGGGCACCCCTGCCCTGACGAAGGCCTGCCGCAGCAGGCCGATCCACTGCTCGAAAGCTGAGCGGCAGATCTCTTCGAGCTCGGGCACGTCGTTCGGCGCATCGAGCACGACGGGCGCGATCGGGCAGCCGAGCGAAAACTCGTTGTCCTCCAGCATGCGGGCGACAGACTGGTAAATGTGGTGGACGGCGACCGCCGGATCGCTTTCCGTCGCCAGTTGGGCGCCCAGCCGCTCGGTCACGTCGGCCACGCTGGCGCGAGTCACCTCGATGACCAGTTGGTCCTTGCCGCCCGGGAAATGGAAATAGAGCGAGCCGCGCGGTGCGCCGCTGGCAGTCAAAATGTCGTTGAGCGAAGTGCCGTGATAGCCGCGCCGCCGCAAAAGCAGTGCCGTCGCCTCGATCATCCGCGTGCGTGTGTCTGTCGCCATGTCAACCTCTGTCAGGAGCGCGCATTATAGGGCTTGCCCCGAATATGACAATCGGTCTACATAATATGTAAATCGGTCTACATATTTGAGAGGCGACGATGCAAAGCTATCGGCTGGAAGGACAGGACGGCGGCCTCGACAGGCTGGCGATGCGCGAGGACGCGGTCGTCCAGCCGGGTCCGCGTCAGATCCTGATGCGGGTACGCGCCACCTCGCTCAATCGCCGCGACACGATGATCCTCAACGGCACCTATCCGCTGACGCCGCGAGCCGGCATCGTGCCGCTGAGCGATGGCGCCGGCGAAGTGGTGGCCGTCGGCGATGATGTCACCCGCTTTGCCGTCGGCGACCGTGTAACCGGCAGCTATTTCGCCCGCTGGATCGACGGCCGCATCAACGCCAGGCTGATCGACCAGCTCGGCTGCACGCTGGACGGCATGCTCGGTGAATACGCTGTGCTCGACGAGCAATGGGCGGTGCGGCTGCCTGAGCACCTCGACTGGCATGAAGCCGCGACATTTACCTGCGCGGGGCTGACGGCCTGGAGCGCGCTGACGGGCGCGGACGCCCCAAAACCCGGGCAATGGGTGCTGGTTATCGGCTCGGGCGGCGTCGCGCTGTTTGCGCTGCAGTTTGCCAAGCTGATGGGCTGCCGCGTGGCGGCCGTCACTTCCCGCGCCGAAAAATCCGACCGGTTGCGCGCACTCGGCGCCGATCTCGTCATCGCAACGGCCGAGGCGCCGGATTGGGGCATGAAGCTGCGCGAGGCGACGGGCGGCGTCGATTTGACTGTCGAGACCGGCGGGCCGGCGACCTTTATGCAATCGCTGATCGCAAGCTCCCTCTACGGACGCATCGTGCTGCTGACGGTCCAGGACCAGAAGGGCAGATCGGTCGAGATCCCAGCCGCCGTCTACCAGCGCAGTCTTGTCACCATCGGCCGCGTCTTCGTCGGCAGCCGCAGCGGCCTGGAGGCGATGCTTGCCGCCGTCGCGGCGCATCGCTTGAAGCCCGTCATCGACAAGATCTTCCCATTCGCCGAAGCGCGCGAGGCGTATCGGCATTTCATGCAGGGCGACGTGTTCGGCAAGGTCGTCATCGACGGCGCGTGAGCCCCCTATTCACCAACCAGAGGAGAGAAAGCAATGACAGTTCGCGACGCATCGGCCGAATGGCACGGCACGCTCAAGGAGGGATCCGGCCGGCTCAGGCTGGGCAGTGGCGCCTTCGAGGGCGCCTACTCGTTCCCGTCCCGCTTCGAAAACGGTCCGGGCACCAATCCGGAGGAACTGATCGCGGCCGCCCATGCCGGCTGCTTTTCGATGGCGCTCACCGCCGTGCTTGGCCGTGAAGGTCATATCGCAAGCAATATCCACACGATCGCAAAGGTGCATCTGGGCGCCACCGCGGCCGGACCGACGATTACCCGCATCGAGCTTGAGACGGAGGCGCATGTCGCCGGGCTTGCCGCCGCCGACTTCGAGCGGCTGGCGCAGTCGGCCAAGGCTGGATGCCTCGTCTCGCGGGCTCTGGCCGGTGTCGCAGCGATCACGCTGAAGGCGAACCTCGTAACTCACTAAGGACGGAAGGAGAAAATCCAGTGACCCAGGAATTGATCATCGACATCGCCATGGCCAACCGCTCCGGCGAAACGGCTGAAATCATGCGGCGCTATAATGACGTCTTCCAGCGCCACGACCCCTCGGCGCTCGACGAATTGGTGGCGCAGGACTGCGTGATCGAGAACACCACGCCGGCGCCGGACGGCGCACGCCGCGCCGGCAAGGCGGCCTGCGTCGAGCTGTGGTCGGCGATCGCCACCGCGCCCGGCACGCGCTTCGACCTCGAGGAGACTTTCGTGGCGGGCGACCGCGCCACGATCCGCTGGCGCTACTGGATGGCCGACGGCAGTTCGCTGCGCGGCGTCAACCTGATGCGCGTCGCGGACGGGCGCATCATCGAGGCGATGGGTTACGTCAAGGGCTAGGCCAGTCGATCACCTGTCCGCCAGCGCCAGCTTGGCGCCGAGCATGACGAAGGCGCCGGCAAAAGTCCGGCGCATCCAGGTCAGTACCATTGGCCGCGACACGACATGGCTGCGGATCGAGGCCGCGAAGATGCCGTAGCCGACGAAGACCACGAAGGTCAAAAGCATGAAGACCGAGCTGAGCTCAAGCATCTTCGACAGTGCATTGGGCTCGGTGGTGCTGACGAATTGCGGCAGGAAGGCAAAGAAGAAGATCGACAGTTTCGGATTGAGCACGTTGACGAGGATGCCGGTGGCGATCACCTTGCCGGCCGAACGCGGCGCGACATTTTCCTCGACGCTCAGGCCGCCCTTCTCCTTCAGCGTGTTCCAGGCCATGTAGAGCAGATAGGCGACGCCGAGATATTTCAGGGTCTCGAAGGCGACAGCACTGGAGTGCAGCAGCGCCGCAAGGCCGGTGATGGCGGCCGCCATATGCGGAATGATGCCGAGCGTGCAGCCGAAGGCGGCAATGATCGAGGCCCGGGCGCCGCGCGAAAGCCCGGCGCTCAGCGTGTAGAGAACGCCGGTGCCGGGCGAAGCCACGACGATCAGCGACGTCAACAGAAATTCGATGCTCACGATGATCTCCTCCGGCGCCCTGCCCTGACGCAACCTAGCCAGCAAGCCAGGCGTGCACAAGCGACAGTCATTCGCTGCTAAGAGGTAGAAAATCCGAGCGCCCGGCGCGCCGTCAGGCACTCGTCATCGCCAGGCATGCAGGCGCGGCAGACATCCGGTCGCAGTTCATAGATGGTGCAAGCGGTCGACTTGCCGACTTCGCCGGACAGGGCCGAACAGCGCACGCCGTCGCAGCGCATGCCCGACAGGTCGGCCGCCACATGTTTTTCCGGGATCCGGTCGAGCTGCGCATCGTCCTCGGTCGAAAAGCGCGGCCATTCGGCCGAATAGGAGCAGCAGGCCCCGCAGCTCTGGCAATCGAAGACAGGAGCTGACGAAGGCGGACTGCTCGCGGCTAGCACGGCAAACGGCCCCGAAGCGGCAAGGTTGCGATCGGCATCCCGAGGCAAGGCGCTACTTCTTCCTGCCCGTCTTGCCCTTCGGTGCGTCGACCGGCGACTTGAACAGATCGGTCGCTGCCTCGTCGGCCTTGGCCGCCTTCGGCGCCGCAACCGGTTTGGCCGGCTTTGCGGCGGAAGCCGGCGCTGACGGCTGGTCCTTGGCGGAGAATTTTATGGCCATGTCAGTCCTCGTCGGCGAAACGCGATGACGGTGCGCGCGGATTGCGCAAGCGGCCGATCAGGGCCGAAACCGCCGTGATGTTCATCTCCTCGGGCGACCAGTTCCGCGCTTCCGCGATGTGATGCGGCGCCAGCTCACGATGCGTGCTGCCGCTGTAGGCGGCGTCCTGGTAGGTCACCCGCTCCTGGGTCTTTTTGTCCTCGCGGACATATTCGATCAGGTAGTTCGGGGCTTCGGCGCGGCCGCGCACACCGACGCGCACCTGGGCATCGCCATGGGCGCGCTTGCAGCGTTCGAGTTTTTCCAGCACGCGCCGGACATATTCGACCGGCTTGTCCAGGGTTTCGACCATGTCGGCTATGGTCGCATCGGCCGCGATCGGCGTTGGCGGTACGCGCTTGGTGGCCATCAGCGTTTTCCGGCTCGTTTCGGCAGCGCCGCGAGCGCGGCGGCGGCCGCCATCTCGTCGGCCTCCTTCTCCAGCCGCAGTTCGCGCAGGCGCGCGGTCTTGGCTTCCCGTGCTTCGCTGACGGCATCCCGTTCGGAAATGATGCGGTTGAGCGACATCGACTGGGTTTGCGTCTTGCTGAAAAGCGACACGGCCGGGTCGACGGCTGGCTTCGAATGGGCGGTCAAGATCTTTCTCCTGTCAGGAGCCTGGTACCGATAGGGCGAGACCGGGTCTTCGGTCGGGACCAGTACAAAGCGATGCGGCAGCGGATTCAGAATGCTGCAGCGTCCCTTAGCACGTTCAGCCCAATGCGCAGCGCATTTTCGGCGGCAACAAGCGTAAAATGAAAAAGGCCAGGCACCGCCTGACCTTCCCTGGGAGCCGCCGCGCATCCAACTGGATGCACAAGCTGGCTCCTGATGGGCAGCACAAACCTTGGAAACTCAGGTTCCCGTGGCAATGCGCCCGAATTCGCCGTTCACCAGTGCCAGTACATCCGTGGTCACCGGGACGGCTGAATTCTTACTTCACGCCGCCTTCAACTGGTCGGCGGACATCTTGCCCGACTTGTTGTCGCGGACCATCTCGTAGCCGAGCTTCTGGCCCTCGACGATGTCGCGCATGCCGGCGCGTTCCACGGCCGAGATGTGGACAAAAACGTCGGCGGAGCCGTCGTCAGGCTGAATAAAACCAAAACCTTTGGTGGCGTTGAACCACTTAACTGTGCCGGTGCTCATGACGAACCCTTTCCATGGCAAATATTCGTTCGCCGTCATGCGGATGCACAACGTCGTTTGTCTCGATTTTTGATGTGGGAAGTTCGTCAAAGGCGCGCTCGAAAGCGCGGATAACAAAAGTCAGTCAAACAAATATCGACGAATTTCTTCTACGCGTGTTTCAGACGCCTGTCAAACGTTGCGCCATCGAGCCGAAAATCCGCCAGATGAAAAAACGCCGCAAGTGGTCGATCCCGACCCCTGGGGAAGATCGTTCCGCACAGACCCTACTCGTCCGGCCCCGGCTCCGGCCATGTCTCCCTGGCTGCCTCGGCGTACCATTGGCGCATGGCCGGCGTCGCCAGAACCGCGTCGACATAAGCCCTGGTGTCGGGCGCCATATCGCCGCCATAGGTGTCGAAACGGGTAACTACGGGCGCGTACATGGCATCGGCCGCGGTGAAGTGGCCGAACAGAAACGGGCCGGCCTTGCCGTGTTTCTCACGGCACTCGCGCCACAGCGCCTCGATGCGGGCACGTTGGATCTCGCCCTCGGCGTCGAGTGGCTTGTGTCCCTTGGGCCGGCGCAAGTTCATCGGCCAGCCATAGCGGACTTCGCGAAACCCGGAATGCATCTCGGTCGCCGCCGAACGCGCCAGCGCCCGGGCGCCGATATCGGCCGGCCAGAGTTTCTTCTCCGGAAAGAGATCGGCGAGATATTCAAGGATGGCAAGGGTTTCCCAGACGATCCTTCCCTTGTGATTCAGGACGGGCACCTGACCGGTCGGCGACACTTTTGCCAGGTTGGCCGCAGTTTCCGGCGTGCGCAGCCGCACGAAGCCCTCTTCGAATGGTATCTCCAGGTACCGCATCGCCACCCAGGGCCTGAGCGACCAGGATGAAAAGCACTTGTTGCCGATATAGAGCGTAAATTCCGACATCTGTCCCCCTTGGCGGTTGCTCCTTGCGGAGTGCGCTGGCCGGCACCCTAGCCTGCCGACCCGGCCGCCGAAAGGCACTTGTCTTGCCGACACGGGCAGCAACTGCTGGAACCGAAACCGTGCCGGCTCGTTTGCCCAGGCGAACCAGGAGATGCGAAAAATGGTGAACAAGGATCAGGTGGCCGGCGTCGCCAAGCAGGTGAAAGGCTCGATCAAGCAGGCTGCCGGCAAAGCGACCGGCAACAGGCAGACACAGGCCGAAGGGATGGCCGACAAGGCCACCGGCAAGGTGCAGAAGGCCTATGGCGACGTGAAGGACAAGGTCAAGAAATCGCTTTGATCGCTGTGGAAGGGCCGCGTCGAGCGGCCCTTTTCACGTCTTCAGCGATTTGCTGAAGGCGTTGGTGAAAATCACATCGCCATCATCGTTGCTGGCTTCACCCAACACGACGTCCAGGCTGTCGTCGGTGACACGTGCCAGAGCAAAGCCACCCATATAGGCCGCTTTCGGCTTGAAGAGATCGAGGCCGTCGCGTTGATAGATCATCGGCACCTCGTGCTGATGACCGTGGAAGATGGCGATGACGTTGTAGCCCTTCAGGGCCGCCAGCAATGCCTGGCGGTCCGCATCGCTCCACCAATGCGACGCTCCCTTGCCTTCGTCGTCAAACGCCCTCCTGGCGGGGTCCCACCGCTCCGTCGAAAAAATATCCCAGCCATAGTGCTGGAACAGGATGACCGGGCGGCCGTCGGCGGCATAGGTCGCCAGGTCCTGCTTGAGCCAAGGCAGGCTGTTGTCGGCGCCATGGCCGGTGTCGCCGGCGAAGCGATGGGTCTGCACCAGATGCAGGCCGCCCCAGTCCCATGAATAGCAGTCGGTGTCGACATCGTAGCTGGTGGCCGGCACCGGCGGCTTGAAGAACACGCCGGCGCGATGATTGACCTCGACATAGTCGCGCATTTCGCGCCGGTACCAGTCGACATGGTGCGGCGGCCCGTTCTGGTCGAGGTCGTGATTGCCGAGGCCGACATAAACCGGAACATGCACGCGGTCGGGGCCCATGCCTTGCTGATAGCGCTGGCTGAACTGCAGGAGTTGGGTGCCTTCGCTGGGCTCGGTGATCTGGCCGCCGCCATCGTCGGTGATGTCACCGCCGACGACAAGGCCGAGCGGCGTGCCGATGCGGCTACCGGCAGGCCGCAGGCCGGTGGCGATGGCGTTGATCTCGGCCGGCCACTCCTTGTCACCGATGGCGTTCAACGCCGCGACGTCGCGCAGCAGCGCCGCGTCCGTCTTGCCTTCCAGCTGGCAATTGGGGCTCAAGCCGCTCGCCATGCGGCAGGCATGGACATCGGCGACGAACAGGAAGGTGGCGTCGACAGCTGGATGCGCTGCCCGGTCTGACCGAACGCCGGGCGTGAAAGCGCACCGGCCGTGGCAAGACCGGCGGCCTGTAGCAGAAACCCACGGCGCGAGAGCAATATGGAGGAAGGGCGATTCATCATCGGGATTTCAGCATGGAGGGCGGGCGGCAGTAAAGTTCAGTCCTCGCCACGGCGATCGCCGCATGAAAGAGCCGCCATCGAGGTTTTTCGCGACAGCGAGACCGGTCGGCTGGCAATGATCCCGTTTGCCGATCTGCGAAAACTGTTTCCGCTCAAGGCGGGAGCCAAGAGCACGATCGAGTTCGTCGAGCTGTCGCCCAGCAAGCAGCCGAATGCCACCAAGACACTGACGCTGGCCAAGGAGACGTTCAGCCTGGGCGACTGCAAATACAATGTGCTCGCCGTCACGGAGACCTTCAAGAGCGGAGGCGGAGAGACACTCGACGCCTTCACGGCACTCTATTCACCCGATCTGCAGGCCGCTCTCGCCCGGCGCTACGATGAAGGCACCAGCGCGGAATCAGTGAACGGCTACGAGACGATCAAGCCTTTGGCCGACTAGATCTAGGAACCGGCTGTCCGCGCTCGCCGCGGCATCGCCGCAAAGCCGGGCTGTAGCCTGCCTCAAATGCCGCCGTACCGCCGCAGCACCCTGCGACGTCGCCTCGCCCCCGGATCGCCCTGCGATGATGCCGCTTGCGCGGCGCTCTCGAACGCCGCAAGGCAATCGCGCAACGGGCTGGCGTCCTGCGCTGCCTTGGCCATCGACATGGCACCGGAATAGGCGGCGACGGCAACCATCGCAAACTGCCGGGGGTCCGTGCCTTGCTCCCTGCCCTCCTGCTGGTCGGCGCTGATCTTGTTGGCGATCGCCTGGCGCCATGCAGCGAAGATGCCGGCAAGCGCAATCCGGAACTCGGGATCGGCGAGCGAGAGCTCATGCGCCAGATTGTTGAGCGGGCAGCCGCGCACGAAACCTTGCCGTTCCAGTTCCGCCGCCACGGCTTCGAACACCTGACGCACGCCATCACGCGCCGAAGCCGCCGCTTGCACCGGGGCGATCCACGTCTCCTCGACCGCCGCCGCCACACGCTCGTCGATGACCGCCAGCGCCAGCGCCTTCTTCGTCGGGAAATGATGATGCAGCGCGCCGGCGCTGACGCCTGCCGCCGCCATCAGGTCGCCGAGGCTGGAAGCATGATAGCCGCGTGCCTGAAACGCGTCTTCGGCGACGTCGAGCACTTTCCGGCGCATGCCCTCAGGGTCGTTGATGCGTTTGCTTCGGGCTCGCCTTGGCCGGATGTTGAGCTCTGCTGACATTCTCGAAGGATAGCATGTTGACAAAACAGGGCAACCGGTCTGTTTATAAACAGGGTGATCAACCTGTTTGGAGAACGCCGGATGAACCCGACCCCGAATGCCACGCCGAAGCCGGTGGCGCTCGCCTCGCCGATCGTCGAATTGCGCCAGTACACGTTGAAGCCCGGCCGGCGCGAAACGTTGATCGAGATCTTCGACACGGAGTTCATCGAAAACCAGGAAGACGCGGGGATGACCATCATCGGCCAATTCCGTGACCTGGACCGCCCCGACATGTTCGTCTGGATGCGCGGCTTCGACAGCATGGATGCCCGCAAGGACGCTCTGGGCGCGTTCTATGACGGCCCTGTATGGGCCGCACACCGCGATGCCGCCAGTGCGACGATGATCGATTCCGACGATGTGTTGCTGCTGCGACCGGCGTGGCCGGATGCCGGCTTCGATCTGTCGGGGCTGCGCCGGCCATCGGCGGCCAAAAGCACAAGCGATCGGAATGGGTTGCCCGGTCTGGTTGAGATTTCGATTCATCATTTGCGGCCGGGCACCGGGGCCGATGTCGCCGGGCGCTTCCGGGCGGAGATGGTTGCGCGGCTTGCCCAAACCGGCGCGCGTCTGCTCGGCGCCTTCGTGACGGAGCCGGCCGCAAACACGTTCCCGCGGCTTCCCGTGCGCGCCGGAGAAAACGTCTTCGTCGCCGTTACCGGCTTCCACGACGCCGATGCCCATGCCAACCATAGCCTCGCCGCTTCGTCGGCGTGGCGGGCGCTCATTCAGAGCATGCAAGCCGTCGGCACAAAGCCGGCAGAGACGTTGTGGCTGGTGCCCACGGCCCGATCGCTGTTGAGATGATCAGCGGCCGGTCAACATTTCCGCGATCGCCGAGGCGACAAAGGCCGGGTCCTCCCAGTGCGGATTGTGACCGCAATTTTGCGCCCACACGAGACGGGATCCGGTCAGCGCCTCGGCCAAAGCCTGCTGGTGCGCCTCGCCGAAAAGCGGGTCGCGGGCACCGGCGATGATCAGCGTCCGGACCCGCACCGCCCGTGCCTCGGCTGCCAGGTCGGTCATGCGGACTTCATCGAGAATGCCGCGCCAGCGGGCCGCCGGCATGGCGGAAGCTTCCTTCGCCAGGCCGGCGAGAAACGGCTGCGGTACCGAGGCCCCACATGCATGCCACCAGGCAAAGAACGGATCGGTTGCCGATATCGGGTCGCGCAAGGCCCGGATGCCGGCCGGCAATGGATGGTCCGGCGTGAAGCCGGGCTTCAACGCGCTGGCCAGCACGACCAGGCCACCGATCAGGCCCGGATGCCAAGCGGCCAACGCAATCGCCACCATGCCGCCCAGGGAATGACCGACGACGACAGGCCTTTCCAGCCGCAGGTGCCGGATCAACCCGGCGATGTCCTCGGCGAAATCCGCGACGCGGCAGCCGTCGCCCGCTTGCGAGGCACCATGGCCACGCAAGTCGGGCATGATCAGCCGGCGGCCGGCCAGATGCGGCGCCAGCAGTGAAAAGCTGCGGCTGGTGTCCGTGAAACCATGAATCAGCAACAGCGGCGGCCCGGCGCCGGCGATCTCGACATAGGCGATGTCGAGATCGCCCGTGTGGACCCATTGCTTGCGGGCGGCCCAGGCGTCCTGTTCCACCTCGGCAACGGGCAAGGCGTCCGGCAGTCTCACAGGCCGAGCTTTTCCTTGACGGCGGCAAGACCAGGCTTGCCATCGAAAGTGGTGACACCGGCGAGCCAGGCATCGAGGCGGTTCTTGTTCAGCGTGATCGCCTTCAGCGCCCCGTCCTCCGGCTTCATGCCGTCATTGATGAGGTAGCCCATGCCGACATTCTCGAAGTCGATGTCGAAGACGAGATTTCCGAGGAGCCGCGCCACGTTCGGACATTCCTGCAGGTAGCCCTTGCGGACCTGCGTCGTCACCGTCGCGGCGCCGAAATTCGGGCCGAAGAATTTGTCGCCGCCGGTCAGATACTTGAAGTCGTACATGGTGTTCATGGGATGCGGCGCCCAACCCTGGAAGACGATGAACTGCTTCTCCTTGATCTCGTAGCCGACCTCCGACAGCATGCCGGCTTCGCTGGACTCGACCACGTGCCAGCCATCGAGGCCAAAAGCCGGATCGGCGATGGCATCCATCATCAGCTGGTTGGAGCCGGGCTCGATGCCGTACATCTTCTTGCCGAACTTGTCGGCGAACTTGTGCAGGTCGGAGACGTCCTTGACCCCCGCCTCCCAGACATAGGTCGGTACGGCAAACGTGTATTTGGCGCCGACGAGATTGACGCGCACATTCTCGATCGAGCCGTCCTTCTTGTAAGGCTCGTAGTAGGTGACCATCGCCGGGTCCCAGTAGCCCAGGAACAGGTCGAGATCGCGGTTCTTCATGCCTTCGTAGATGACGTTGATGCCGAGCACCTCGCTCTGTGGCTGATAGCCCAGCGCTTGCAGAAGCACATTGCCCACACCCGTGGTGAAAGCGAGATCGTTCCAGCCGGGCTCGGCCATGCGGACCACGCGGCATTGCTCGGCGTCCACCGCCTGGGCCGCCTGCGAGGCCAGGGCCAGCGCGGCAAGACAGGCTCCGTTTGCAAGGATGCGCAACATTCCGTTCTCCTCATTGCTCAAATTGACCAATCGGTCTTTTTATTGTCCCACTGGTCAATGATTGATCTCGCGGGACGAAAATGTCAACGTGGATTCGTGATGCATGGAACGATCCCGTGAAACTGAAGCGCCTCGGCGACATACGCCGCAAGGAATTGCGGCAGGCGGCCTTCGCGGTTCTGGAGCGCGAAGGCATTGCTGGGGCCACGCTGGAAAAGGTCGCCGCCCAGGCCGGTGCCTCCAAAGGCATCGTGCTGCACTACTTCCGCAACAAGCAGGAACTGTTCGAGCACGCCATGCGCGAGGCCAACGCGGTCCTGGGCGACGCGGTGGTCGCAAGGCTTCGCCAGGCACGGACGTCGATGGAACGCCTGGATGCGGTGATCGAGGGCAATTTCGAGGAGCATCTCTTCCTGCCGCCTCTTTGCCATGCCTGGCTTTCGCTCTGCGCCGAGGTGCCGCGCGATGAAAAGCTGGCGCGCATCCAGAAGGTGATCCACGGGCGCATGCGCTCGAACCTGTTGTCCGGCCTGCGCGGCCTCGCCTCACCCAGCGAGGCCGACGACATCGCGCTTGGCGTCACGGCCTTGATCGGCGGACTTTGGCTTCGCCTCGGCCTGCAGCCAGGCAGCGTCTCGCGCGAACAGGCGATCCGGCAGGTTAAGAACTATGTCGCCGCGCGGCTGGCCACTCGGGATCGCTCGACCGCCCGCGCGTGAGCAGTCGGCTGCCGAAGTTCATACCCTGGGATAGCCTGATGGCTTGACCCCGTCGCGCACATGCGGTGCGATCCCTCTGTTTGATGCCAAGCACATGGTGAGGTGAGCGATGAGGCTTCACGGCAAGCGGGCGTTGATCACCGGTGGATCGGACGGCATCGGCCTGGCGATCGCCGAGGCATTCCTGCGCGAGGGCGCCGATGTGCTGATCGTCGGCCGCGACGCGGGCAAGCTCGAAGCCGCTCGCCAGAAGCTGACGGCTTCCGGCCCGGTCGGCACCGTTGAGACATTGTCGGCCGATCTCGCCACCAGCCCCGGCATAGCAGCGGCGGTCGAGCACGCGAAAGCTTCCGGCCGGCCGCTCGACGTTCTCGTCAACAATGCCGGTGTTGCCTATCTCGTGCCATTCGAGACCGTCAGCGAGGCGCAGTTCCAGCACTCCTTCGCGCTCAATGTGTCGGCGGCCTTCTTCCTCACACAGGGGCTGCTGCAGCATTTCGGCACCGGCGCATCCGTCATCAACATCTCGTCCTACTTCGCCGACAAGATGATCCCGAAGCGTCCGTCCAGCCTCTACTCCCTGTCCAAGGGCGCGCTGAATTCGCTGACCAAATCGCTCGCCTTCGAACTTGGCCCGCGCGGCATCCGCGTCAACGCCATCGCGCCCGGCACGGTCGACACGGCCATGCGGCGCAAGACCGTCGACAACCTGCCGGTCGAGGCAAAGGCGGAGCTGAAAGCCTATGTCGAGCGCAGCTATCCGCTGGGCCGCATCGGCCGCCCTGACGACCTCGCCGGGATGGCGGTCTATCTTGCCAGCGACGAGGCCGCCTGGACCAGCGGCGCGATCTTTGCCATCGACGGCGGCTATACGGCAGGGTGAGGACAGGCCAGAGGGGGGCGCTGTCCCGCCAGCCTTCCGCTCCTGTTCGAAGGTCGCGGAACGGATTGTCGATGCGCAATCCCGGGCCGCCGTGTCCGTTATCTCATCTTCCAGACGCCGCGATCCTTCGCGCCCCCCTCTGCCCTGCCGGGCATCTCCCCCACGAGGGGGGAGATTGACCTTTCCTTCAACCGATTTGCATCCGCACCCGCGTCATTCTCCGCTTGAAGCCATTTGTGCAACGCGATACGCCCTTGCGCAAATCGACAGACCGGAGATTTCCCGTGAGCGCTGAAAAGACCAGAACTGAAACCGATACGTTCGGCCCCATCGAGGTTGCCGCCGACCGGTATTGGGGCGCGCAGGCCCAGCGTTCCCTGGGAAACTTCAAGATCGGTTGGGAAAAGCAGCCGGCTTCGATCGTGCGCGCGCTGGGTATCGTCAAGCGGGCGGCGGCGGAAGCCAATATGGAACTCAAGCGGCTCGATCCGGCCATCGGCAAGGCGATCATCGAGGCCGCGCAAGAGGTCATCGACGGCAAGCTCAACGATCATTTCCCGCTGGTGGTCTGGCAGACCGGCTCGGGCACGCAGTCCAACATGAACGCCAACGAGGTGATCTCGAACCGCGCGATCGAAATGCTGGGCGGCGTCATGGGCTCGAAGAAGCCGGTGCACCCGAACGACCACGTCAATATGAGCCAGTCGTCGAACGACACCTACCCGACGGCCATGCACATTGCCTGCGCCGAGCGCATCGTGCACGACCTCTTGCCGGCGCTGAAGCACCTGCACAAGGCGCTCGCCGCCAAGAGCCGGGACTTCAATCACATCATCAAGATCGGCCGCACCCACACGCAGGATGCCACCCCCCTTACCCTCGGCCAGGAATTCTCCGGCTACGCGGCGCAGGTCGCCTCGTCGATCAAGCGCATCGAATTGACGCTGCCCGGCCTGCAGGAACTGGCGCAAGGCGGCACCGCCGTGGGTACAGGCCTCAACGCGCCGGTCGGTTTCGCCGAGCGGGTGGCCGATCGTATCGCCGCCATATCAGGGATCGCCTTCGTCACCGCGCCGAACAAGTTCGAAGCGCTCGCCGCCCACGATTCCATGGTTTTCTCGCACGGCGCCATCAATGCGGCGGCCGCGGCACTGTTCAAGATCGCCAACGACATCCGTTTCCTTGGCTCCGGCCCGCGCTCGGGCCTCGGTGAATTGTCGCTGCCGGAAAACGAACCTGGCTCCTCGATCATGCCGGGCAAGGTCAACCCGACCCAGTGCGAAGCGCTGACGCAGGTCTGCGTGCAGGTGTTCGGTAACAATGCCGCGCTGACCTTCGCCGGCAGCCAGGGCCATTTCGAGCTCAATGTCTACAATCCGCTGATGGCCTATAATTTCCTGCAGTCGGTGCAACTGCTGGCCGACGCTTCGGTCTCCTTCACCGACAATTGCGTCGTCGGCATCGAGGCGCGAGAGGACAACATCAAGGCGGCCCTCGACCGTTCGCTGATGCTGGTGACTGCGCTTGCGCCCACCATCGGCTACGACAACGCGGCCAAGATCGCCAAGACCGCGCACAAGAAAGGCACGACGCTGCGCGAGGAAGCGCTGGCAACCGGACTGGTCAGCGAGGCCGACTATGACCGTCTGGTGCGGCCGGAGGACATGACCCATCCGGGGTAGGTCCCTGCGGACAGGCCCAAGAGGTCGTCATTCCAGGGCGATGCAGGAGCGAAGCTCCGTCGCGAAGACCCTGGAATCCATGCCGCTACTCCAGTCGAAGGGCACAACGGTGTAGATCCTCCACCGCTTGCGACTGTTTTGAGGTCGCGGCATGGATCCTCGGGTCTGCGCGCGTCGCTTCGCTCCTTGCTTCGCCCGTGGATGACGACGTCACGAGCGTCTCGGCTAATCTCCGAAGCAAGTGCTCGCAAACTTCGGAACCGAGGATCCCGTTTTGCGGCAGCACAATTTACTTCTCCAACCCAATCCCGCGACACGATTTTCGCGCGCGGCCGCCAATCCCGAAAACATCCTTCCTGTGAACAATGTGTCGCCGCATAGCCGACTTTGGTGAACAGTCGGCATCGTCTATGTGAGTGGTCATTCAACCCATTCGGAGAGCCACCATGTCCATCAACACTTCCGCCGCCGGCGCCGGCACCGCGTCCAACAGTTCTGTCACCATCCTTCTCGGCCGTATCCTGCTCGCAGTCATTTTCCTGCTTTCCGGATTCGGCAAGCTGTCAGCCATTTCCGGCACCGCCGCCTATTTCGGCGGCCTCGGCCTGCCGGCACCGACGGCGACGGCCGTCATCGTCGGCCTGATCGAGCTGCTTGGCGGCCTTGCCGTCCTCGTCGGTTTCCAGACCAGAATCGCCGCCTGGGTGCTCGCGATCTTCACGATCGCAACCGGGCTGGTCGCCCACACCGGCTGGGCCGACCAGATGCAGATGATCCAGTTCCTCAAGAACCTCGCCATCACCGGCGGCTTCATCCTGCTCGCCTCCTCGGGCGCCGGCGCCTATTCGATCGACGCCAAGCGCGGCTGACGCTTTCCCCTCCCAAGGACCCGAAACAAGCGGCGCGGAATTTTCCGCGCCGCTTTTTCGTTGTGTGATCACAGGCGTAGACTGCAATGGTCGCCGGTGACCGTGCCGGCAAGGGAGGGTGCCATGGGTCGCAATGCATTGCTTATGGTTTCGCGGCTGCTGTTTGCCGTGCTGTTCGTGCCGTCCGGCTTCCAGGCGCTCGCCAATATTGCTGGGACCACCAGCTATTTCTCCGGTCTTGGCCTGCCGCTGCCGGCGCTCGCCGCCTGGGGCACCGGCCTTTTTGAGCTGATCGCGGGACTGCTGATCCTCGTTGGGTTCCAGACGAGGATCGTCGCGCTGCTGCTGGCCGCCTTCTGCATTGCGGCCGGCTATATCGGCCACTATGGCCAAGGCGCCGGTGATGCGACGCTCGCTTTCCTGCACCAGCAGATGCTGATGAAGGATATCGCGATATCGGGCGGTTTCCTGGCGCTTGCCATGGTTGGCGCCGGCGCATGGTCGGCCGACGGGCGAGGCTTCGGCATAGGCGCCGACGCGACTTGACTATTTGACCGACACGCTCTGGCCGCCCTCGACCGCCAGCACCAGACGGCGATTGGTGACGCGTGCCAGTTGCGCCAGCCGGCCGGCCGGCCGCTCGCCGTAGAGATCGGAAAGCGAAGCCGGCAGCACCAGCGCCAGCACGCCGTTGGCGCGGCTTTCCCATTTCAGCCTCGGCATGATGCCGGGCATCGCGGCCGTCAGCAGGTAGACGACGCGCATCATCGCCGCCAGCACGCGCGCGCGCTCCAACAGGCGCGGCGGCGCCAGCGCCTTGATTTCGGGCGCCACCAATTCATTGAAGACGCCGTCATGACGGTAGGCGTTGGTAAGCGCCAGGTAGGCGCGGCCGGGATGATCGACGCCGATGAAGGACGCATGCGCGATGATGTTGAGCGACTGCTTGCCGCGATATTCCGGATGAGCGCGCCAGCCGATATCGGCAAGCAGGCAGGCGGCATGGCGATAGCGCGCTTCGTCTTCCGTCTCGTCGATGCCGAAAGCCTTGAAGGCCTTGCCGGTCCATTCGACCAGATCATGCGCGTGGTGGACCGAACGCGAGCGCAAAAGCGCAAGCTCCTCGGCGGCCGAGATCAGCGGATCGGCCTTCTGCTCGGCCGCCTCGAGCAGTGAATAGAGAAAGCCTTCGCGCACGCCTTGCGCCGAAACGACGATCCTGGACGGTTGCATCGCCGTCATGATTTCCTGCAGCACGAGCGCGCCGTATGGCAGCAGCGAGCGGCGGTTCTTGGAGACGCCCTCGATACCCCTCACCTTTTCGACCTCGCCCCTGGCCACCTGCTTGAGGAAGGTTTGGGCACTGTCGGCCGATATCTCGTAGTGGTGCATGACGCCGAGCGGGTAGTTGTTCATCTCCATGTGCAGCCTGGCGAGGTTTCGCCAGGTGCCGCCGACGGCGTAGAAAGTCCTGCCCTGCGCGCCCTTCAAGAGCTTGGCCCGGGCCAATTCCTGGCGCGCGATCTTCTGCGCCTGGACGAGCGAGTTCTTCGCCATATCCTGCAGGCGCAGGCCGCCGAGCGGCAGCGTGATGCCGTCGCCGATCGCCTCGCCATCGATGTCGATCAGTTCCAGGCTGCCGCCGCCAAGGTCGCCGGCAATACCGTTGGCCGGATGAAAACCTGAGATGACGCCGAGCGCGGAATAATGCGCTTCCTGGCGGCCGGAGAGCACGCGGATCTCGGTCTTGAGCACCTCCTCGGCGCGATGGATGAAATCGGGACCGTTGATCGCCTCACGGGCGGCGGCGGTTGCCAGCACGTACATGTGTTCGGCACCGGCCTGGTCGGAGAGCGCGCGGAAACGGCGAAACTCCTCCATCGAACGCGCCACCCCTTCGGGGTCGAGCTTCCCTGTCGAGACGATGCCGCGGCCGAGGCCGGCCAGCATCTTTTCGTTGAACAGCACGGTCGGCGAACGCGCCAGCCCCTCATAGACGACAAGACGGATCGAATTGGATCCGATGTCGATGATGGACAGCGGTCGGCGGTCCTGCAGCCGGCCCTGGGAATTGAACAGCATCAGGTGGTGGCGTTCTTCTTGCGGCGCTTGAACTGCGCGATTCGCTTGGGCGCATGCGATTTCAGCGCGTCACCGCGTCCCGACAGGCTCGGATTGGTCATGAAATATTCCTGCGCGTTGAACGGTTCCTCGCCCTCCTCCAGCACCACGCGCCGGGAGGTTCCATCAGCCAATACGTCGAAACTTTGCTGATTGTCCATGATGTTGCCCAGCATGATCTGGCCCAGAATCTGTTCATGCACAGTTGGATTGGTGATCGGCACCATGGTCTCGACGCGGCGGTCGAGATTGCGCGGCATCAGGTCGGCCGAGGAGATGTAGACAATCGCCTCGTCCGAGGGAAGGCCATGGCCGTTGCCGAAGCAATAGATACGGCTGTGCTCGAGGAACCGGCCGACGATCGACTTGACCCTGATGTTCTCCGACAGACCCGGCACCTGCGGCCGCAGACAGCATATGCCGCGCACGACGAGGTCGATTTCCACACCGGCACGGCTGGCATCGTAGAGCGCATCGATGATGATAGGGTCGACGAGCGCGTTCATCTTCATCCAGATGCGCGCCGGCCGTCCCTCCAACGCATGGGTGATCTCGGCTGAAATGTGCTGGAGGATGCGGTTCCTCAGCGTGAAGGGCGAGATCGCCAGCCGCATTTCGGCGGTCGGCTCGGCATAGCCGGTGATGAAATTGAACAATTGGGCGACGTCGCGGGCAATCGTCGGATCGGTGGTGAAGAAGGACAGGTCGGTGTAGATGCGCGCCGTCACCGGATGGTAGTTGCCGGTGCCGAGATGGACGTAGTTGCGCAGCTTGCCGTCCTCGCGCCGCACCACCAGCGACATCTTGGCATGGGTCTTGAGTTCGAGGAAACCGAACACGACCTGCACGCCGGCGCGTTCGAGATCGCGCGCCCAGCGGATGTTGGCTTCCTCGTCGAAACGCGCCTTGAGCTCGACCAGCGCCGTCACCGACTTGCCAGCCTCGGCCGCGTCGACCAGCGCACGCACGATCGGGCTGTCGTTGGAGGTGCGATAGAGCGTCTGCTTGATCGCCACCACTTCGGGGTCGGCCATTGCCTGGCGCAGGAACTGCACCACCACGTCGAACGACTCGTAGGGATGATGAACGACGATGTCTTTCTCGCGGATGGCGGCAAAACAGTCGCCGCCATGCTCGCGGATGCGTTCGGGAAAGCGTGGGTTGTAGGGCGTGAACTTCAGGTCGTCGCGGGGAACGGAGACGATCTCGGAGATCTGGCTGAGCGCCAGCGGCCCGGTGAGCACGCTGATGCGGCTCGACGAGACACCAAGCTCGCCGGCGACGAAATCGCGCAATTCCCCCGGCATCAGCATGTCGAACTCGATGCGGATAACCGAACCGCGGCGGCGACGCTTCAGCGCCGTTTCGAACAGCCGCACAAGGTCTTCCGACTCCTCTTCGACCTCGATATCGCTGTCGCGGATGATACGGAACGTGCCGGAGCCCTTGACCTCGTAGCCGGGGAACAGCTTGCCGATGTAAAGGCCGACCGCCTCCTCCAGCGGAATGAAGCGGACATGGTTCTTGCGGTCCGGAAGGCGGATAAAGCGCTTCAGCGCCACCGGCAGGCGCAGCAATGCGCTCATCTCCTCGCCATTCTTGCGGTGGCGAAGCTGCAGCGCCATGGAGAAGCCGAGATTGGGAATGAACGGGAACGGATGCGCCGGGTCGATCGACAGCGGGGTGAGCACCGGAAACACCTGGTCCTGGAAATGCTCTTCCAGCCAGACCTTTTCGTCCTTGGTCAGCGCATCGCGGGTGATGCTCTCGATGCCTTCCTTGTTGAGCAGAACCGCGAGTGCCGAAAGGCTCTTCTGCTGGTCTTCCTGCAGCCGCTCGACTTCACGCAGCAATTGTTCGAGCTGCTGTTCGGGGGTGCGTCCGTCCGGGCTCTTCAGCACGATGCCCTCGCGCACCTGGCCGGCAAGGCCGGCGACGCGCACCATGAAGAACTCGTCGAGATTGGCGGCCGAGATCGACAGGAAGCGGACGCGCTCCAGCAGCGGGTGATGGGTGTTCAGCGATTCTTCGAGAACGCGGCGATTGAACTGCAGCCAGGAGAACTCGCGGTTGACGAAACGGTCCGGATTGCCTTCCGGGCTCGCTGCCGTGACGTTGTTGAATTCGCTCTGTACCGGCTTCAATTCGTTCATGATTCCCGCTCTTTCGCCCGCCCTGGCCGGTCAACCGGCTTAACTTATCCTGTGGCAGGCTTTTGCGACAGTTCTCTGACAGGCTTTTGCGACAGTTTGATTTCATCGAACTTGCAAAGAGGCTTGATATGATCCAGATGCAGAGAGACTGCGTTAAGGAGACGACGATGGCAGGCGGTTCCATTCCCCATTTCCAGAACGATGCGGGCCATCCGGCAATCGACATCGGGGTCAAGGAATTCATGTGCACGGGCGCCAACCCGCCTTTCGATCATCCGCATGTGTTTCTCGACATGGGCGACGACAATGAGAAAGTCTGCCCCTACTGCTCGACCCTCTACCGCTATTCGCCGAAGCTGAAGGCGACGGAAACCCTGCCCACGGGCTGCCTCTACATCGACCAGGCTGCCTGAAGCCTTTCGCGGCAAACCGGATGGACGACACGCGCTCCCGGCAAGTCGTCATCGCCGGAGCTGGCATTGCCGGACTGACCGCGGCGGTTGCCTTCGCCGAACGCGGTTATCCCGTGCAGGTGTTCGAGCAGGCGCAGCGCCTTGAAGCGGTCGGCGCGGGCATCCAGCTCTCTCCCAATGCGACACGCATCCTTCGTCAACTCGGCGTGCTCGACCGACTGCTGTCGGCGGTGGTAAGGCCGGAGGCCGTGGTATTGAAGGACGCAAGGACGTTGCGCCAACTGGCGCGCGTGCCGCTAGGGGAAGCCGGCGAGAGCCGCTGGGGCGCGCCCTATCTCGTCGCCCACCGGGCCGATGTGCAGAGCGCGTTGATGGCACGGGTTGCCGAGATACCTGATATCCATCTCACCGTCGGGGCGCGCGTCCAAAGAATTGCGACTGGCAGCCATGGTGTCACGGCGACCGTCGAGATCGGTGGCAATACGGCGGAGGAACAAGGCTCCTTGCTGGTCGGCGCCGATGGCGTCTGGTCGTCGGTGCGCGAGCTTGTCGATGCACAAAGGATGGCATCGCCAAGAAGCCGTTTTTCGGGAGAGTTGGCCTGGCGCACCACCGTCGCGGCAGACAGCAGCGCCGGGCGGGCCTTCGCCGCGATCGGTGCAGCCGATTGCGTCACGACTTTCCTGCATACGGGTTTCCACATGGTCGTCTATCCCGTCAGTAAGGGCGACGCATTCAACCTCGTCGCCTTCACCAAAGGCGAGCGCATTACCGAGGGCTGGTCCGGCCATGCCGATCCCGGCATACTCGCCGCCGCCATGCGCGGCACCGCGCCAGGACTCGTGAAGCTGGTGGAAATAGCCGGCCCGTGGCTGACCTGGCCGCTGCATACCGTCGAACAGAGACAGCCTTGGACAATGCCAGCCGGCATCGCGCTGATCGGCGACGCCGCACACGCAATGACGCCGTTCGCGGCGCAAGGTGCCGCCATGGCAATCGAGGACGCCGCGACGCTTGCCAACCTCCTCGCCGACTTCCCCGGTGACCTGACACAAAGCCTCACCATCTGGGAGCACCTAAGACGACCGCGCATCGAAAAGGTGCTGAAACGCGGCGCGCTGAACCGCCTCGCCTGGCACGCCCGGGGACCGGTGGCATTGGCGCGCAATCTGGTCCTGGCGACTCGGCCAGGAGAGAAGCTCGCGGCGGATTTGGACTGGCTCTACGGCTGGGAACAGCAGCAGGTCATCCGTCGCTAAAAGGAGATGCGGCAAAGCTAATTATACAGCCGCATCGACAACCCAAGCGATGCCGGCAGCGGATTCCACCAGCCGGTGCGCAGGCCGGCGGTGCGCAGTGCGGCCGCAGTCCAGGTATTGCAGCCGATCAGCGCGTTGAAACGGCCATTGGCCTCATAAAAGCGGTCGAAATTGGAATAGGCGGCATTGTCGATGACGATCGGGCCGCTCGGTCCCTGCTGGAAACTCGCTTCGACAAAGTCGAGCAACGCGGCAAAATGGTCGTTGCCGACGTCGAAGCCGGCGACATCGGGGCGCGGCTCGGAGATATCGCCGGCGACGTCGACATGCATCACCGAGGCGTCGAGTGTCAGCGCCTTGAATACCGGCAGCGCCTTCACTTGCGACCATGTCGGCGTTTCCAGGTAGAAGGCGCGCCCGCCCCAGCCGAAGACGAGGTAGCGCACTTCGGGGGCGTCTGAAGGCAGGCCGGCATCGGCAAGAAAACGGAAGCGCCGGCGCATCCCGTCATCCACCGGAATGGCGATGTCGGTGTGGATCGGGTTCTTCAGCACCAATATGCGCCGCGTGCCCTCGCCTGCGGCAGCCGTGGGCCAGAGCGGCCGCGGCACCAGCGTGCCGAGCGACACGGCGAGCACCACTGCGGCAACCAGCATGACCAGGAAACGCAGGAGTTTTTTCATCGGTGCAGCTTCGCGATTCGTCGCGGCTCAATGGAGAAGATCAATATCCGATCGGCCAGACGCTAAAAAGCCCGGCCGTGGCGTGGCCGGGCTTTCTCGAGTTGGCGTGAAGCGCTCAGTGCAGAATCTGCGACAGGAACAGTTTCGTGCGTTCGTGGCGCGGATGGTCGAAGAACTCGGCCGGCGTGTTCTGCTCGACGATCTGGCCCTGATCCATGAAGATCACCCGGTTGGCGACTTTTCGCGCAAAACCCATCTCGTGAGTGACGCACAGCATGGTCATGCCCTCTTCGGCCAGCCCCACCATGGTCTCCAGCACTTCCTTGATCATTTCAGGGTCGAGCGCCGAGGTCGGCTCGTCGAACAGCATGATGCGCGGGTTCATGCACAGCGAGCGTGCGATCGCCACGCGCTGCTGCTGGCCGCCGGAAAGCTGGCCCGGATATTTGTTGGCCTGCTCGGGAATCTTGACACGCTTGAGGAAATGCATGGCGATTTCCTCGGCCTGCTTCTTCGGCGTCTTGCGCACCCAGATCGGCGCCAGTGTGCAGTTCTCCAGGATGGTCAGATGCGGGAACAGGTTGAAGTGCTGGAACACCATGCCGACCTCGCGGCGCACCTCGTCGATCTTCTTGAGATCGTTGGTGAGTTCCTTGCCGTCGACGATGATCTTGCCCTTCTGATGCTCCTCCAGCCGGTTGATGCAGCGGATCATGGTCGACTTGCCGGAGCCGGACGGGCCGCAAATGACGATGCGCTCGCCGCGCATCACTTTCAGGTTGATGTCCTTCAGCACATGGAACTCGCCGTACCATTTGTGCATGGCGACGATGTCGATGGCGACATCGGTGGTGGAAATCTGCATCTTGGCGGCGTTGACCTTGATCTCTTCCGCGCTGACGGCGTTTTCGGTGGCCATGGCTGGGTCCCCTTGTTCTTTTGTTTAGCGTTTGTAGCCGGTGTCGAGCCGGCGTTCCGTGTACATTGAATAGCGCGACATGCCGAAGCAGAACAGCCAGAAGACGAAGGCCGCGAACACAAGACCGGATTTCGCGGTCTGCGCCGTTGCCCAGTTGGCATCGGAGAAGTTCTGCTTGACGATGCCGAGCAGGTCGAACATCGAGATGATGAGGACCAGGCTGGTGTCCTTGAACATGCCGATGAAGGTGTTGACGATGCCGGGAATGACCAGCTTCAGCGCCTGCGGCAGCACTATCAGGCCCATCTTCTGCCAGTAGCCGAGGCCGAGCGAATCGGCGCCTTCATACTGTCCCTTCGGGATCGCCTGCAGGCCGCCGCGCACGACTTCGGCCATGTAGGCGGCGGCAAACAGCGACACGCCGATCAGCGCCCTCAGATATTTGTCGAAGGTGACGCCGGCCGGCAGGAACAGCGGCAGCATGACGCTGACGAAGAACAGCACCGTGATCAGCGGTATGCCGCGCACGGCTTCGATGAAGATGACGCACAGCATCTTGACGATCGGCATCTTCGAGCGCCGGCCGAGCGCCAGCACGGTGCCCAGCGGCAGCGACACGGCGATGCCGACGAAGGACAGGCTCAGCGTGATCAGCAGCCCGCCCCAGCGTGAGGTTTCGACATGCGGCAGGCCGAATATGCCGCCGACCAGAAGGAAGAAGGAAACGATCGGCAGCACCAGGAACAGCAGGATCGCGTTCAACCCCTTGCGCGGCACACGTGGCATCAGCATCGGCACCAGCAGTGCCACGAACAGGATGGCGACCAGGATCGGCCGCCAGCGCTCCTCGACCGGATAGGTGCCGAACATGAACTGGCCGAACTTGGCGTTGACGAAAGCCCAGCAGGCGCCGCTCCAGCCGTCGGGCTGAATACCGCCTTGCGCGACGGTCGCGCAGACCGTGCGGTCCGGCCCGGTCCACTGTGCGTTGATGAACGCCCAGTTGATGACCTGCGGCAGTACCCAGGCGACGATGACGATGCCGAGGATGGTGAGGATGGTGTCGCCGACCGAACCGATCAGGTTCCTGCGCACCCAGGCGACGGGACCGCTGACGCTCGCTGGCGCGGGCTGCGCCAGCGCCATTTCGGTACGCACCCAGGACATGTCATGTTCCTGCATGGCTCTACCTCTCCACCAGCGCCATTCTGGCGTTGACCACGTTCATCACGGCCGAGGTCACCAGGCTGAGTATGAGATAGGCGATCATCATGATCAGCACGCCTTCGACCGCTTGTCCGGTCTGGTTCAGAACCGTGCCGGCTGTCGCCGTCAGGTCGGGATAACCGATGGCGATCGCCAGCGACGAGTTCTTGGTCAGGTTGAGATACTGGCTGGTCAGCGGCGGAATGACGATGCGCATGGCCTGCGGCACCACGACCAGCCGCAGGATCGACCCGGATCGCAGACCAAGCGCTGCCGCCGCCTCGGTCTGGCCCTTGCTGACGCCCCTGATGCCGGCGCGCACGATTTCGGCGATGAAGGCCGCCGTGTAGCAGGATAGCGCCAGATAGAGCGACAGGAATTCCGGTTTGACCTGGAAGCCGCCGGTCAGGTTGAAGGTCGACTGTTTTGGAAGATCAAAGGTCAGCGGAAAGCCGCTCAGCACGTAAGCGAGCAGCGGCAGGCCGACGATCAGCGCGGCGGAAGTCCAGAACACGGGAAATTGCTGGCCTGTCGCCATCTGCCGCTGACGCGCCCTGCGGGCGACGAACCACGACATTGCGATGCCCACGACGAGGGCGACCAGGATCAGCCAGGAGCCGTCGCCCCAGACCGGGCGCGGAAAATAGAAGCCGCGCTGGTTGAGGAAGGAGCCGAAGGGCAGATGATAGGAGTCGCGCGGCGCCGGCAGCACGGCGAGCACGCCGGAATACCAGAAGAAGATGACCAGCAGCGGCGGGATGTTGCGGAAAATCTCGACATAGACCGTGCAGATCTTCTGGATCAGCCAGTTCTGCGACAGGCGCCCGATGCCGATGATGAAGCCGATAATGGTGGCGGTGATGATGCCGGCGGCGGCAACGATGATGGTGTTGATCAGGCCGACGATGATGGCGCGGCCATAGGTCGAGTCCGACGTATAGGCGATCGGCGTGTCCGATATGTCGAAGCCGGCGCGCCCCTTGAGGAAGCCGAAGCCCGAGGCGATGTGCAGGCGATGCAGATTGTCGATGACGTTCTGCACGATCCACCAGATGGAGCCGAACAACAAGACGACGACCAGCGTCTGGAAGAAGAGACTGCGTATTCTCGGATCATTGACGAAGGAGCCGCGGCTAGGCTCCTCGCGTAGGATTTCCTGCGATGCCATGTCACGTCCCCTGTGAAAGAGAAACCGGAAGGCAGGTGCCTGCCTTCCGGATCACATTTCGATCAGCGGATCGGCGGAGCGTATTGCAGGCCGCCCTTGGTCCACAGCGCATTGATGCCACGGGCGATCTTCAGCGGGCTGCCCGAACCGACATTGCGGTCGAACATTTCGCCGTAATTGCCGGTGGCCTTGACGATGTTGACGACCCAGTCGTTGGAGACGCCGAGATCGGTGCCGATCTTGGTGTCGGCCTCCTGGCCGAGCACGCGCTTGATCTCCGGGCTGGCGGAATTCTTCATCTCGTCGACATTGGCCTTGGTGATGCCGAGTTCCTCGGCGTCGAGCAGAGCGAAATAGGTCCACTTGACGATGTGGTACCACTGGTCGTCGCCCTGGCGAACGGCAGGTCCGAGCGGCTCCTTCGAGATGATCTCGGGCAGCACGACGTGATCGGCCGGCGAGCCGAGCGTCAAGCGAATGCCGTAAAGGCCCGACTGGTCGGTGGTGTAGACGTCGCAGCGGCCGGCATCATAGGCGGCGTTGACCTCTTCCAGCTTCTCGAAGACGACCGGATTGTACTCCATCTTGTTCGCCTTGAAGTAGTCGGCGAGGTTGAGCTCGGTGGTCGTGCCGCTCTGCACGCAGACGGCGGCGCCCGAAAGCTGCAGCGCCGAATTGACGCCCGGCAGTTTCTTGGCGTTGATCATGAAACCCTGGCCGTCATAGTAGGTCGTGCCGATGAAATTCAGGCCAAGCGCGGTGTCGCGGTTGATCGTCCAGGTGGTGTTGCGCGACAGGATGTCGACTTCGCCGGACTGCAGTGCGGTGAAGCGCTCCTTGGCGCTGAGCGGCGTGAACTTGACCTTGGTGCCATCACCGAAGACAGCGGCGGCAACCGCGCGGCAGAAATCGGCGTCGATGCCTTGCCAGTCGCCCTTGTCGTCCGGCGCCGAGAAGCCGGCCAGACCGGTCGAGACGCCGCACTGGATGAAGCCCTTCGCCTTGACTGTATCGAGCGTGCCGGCCGACGCGGCCGACGCCATCAGTCCGAGCGTGGCGACGCCGAGAATGCCGATAGCAATGTGTTTCATAACCCACAGACCCTTTTCTGTTTTTTCAGGCAGACCCTGATCTTTTCTCCCGTGTGAACGAAGCTCCCATCCCGGCCCATTCCCGGAACCCCGCGTCGCAAATCGACGCGCCGCCTCCCATTCACGAACAGCATCGAAGGCGATAATTCTCGTGAGGTCAAGGAAAATGACCGAATTGCAACGGGTTTGAAAATCGATTGTCCGAAATGCCTGAATTGCAGACAAACGCGCCCGCGATTTAGTCACAAGCGCGAATTGAATCGGCAAAGCTCATTTGCCGCGGATGTGAGCCGGTTCCGTGAAATCCATTGCCGGCAATACCTGAGTGTTACTGCCTCCAGCACGAAATGCATTGACGTCGCGGAATACCCCCGGCCGGCGATTGCCGGTCAATATTGCTCGTGAACAAAGCCGGTACGCAGGTCAAAGCGCGGGAAAGACGAGCCAGACGCCGATCGCAACCATCAATGCGCCGGAGATGCGCGGGATCAATTGCCCGGCCGGGACCATCTTCTCCAAGAGAACAAGGATGGCGATGCCGGCGATCCACAGGACGTTCATGACACCGCCGACAAACAGCAAGGCCATCAGCGCCCAGCAGCAGCCGAGACAATAGGCGCCGTGGCCGATGCCGAGCCGAAGCGCGCCGGGCGGGGTGGTGCGGAAGCCGCCATGGCTGGCCAGGAATGCGATCGGCGCCTGGCATTGGCGCAGGCAGACGCCCTTGACCGGCGTCCATTGATAGAGGCCGGCGGCGATCAGGACGAGGCCACCGAGGGTCGCACTGTTGGTAGCCATTGCCGGATCAAGCAAGGCGAAATGGGCGAGCACCCATTGCGCGCCGGTGGCCGCGATGCTGAAGACGATCCAGACGATGAGATAGCCGGCAAAAAACCATGCCGTCGACGCGATAGGCTGGCCATCGACCCGTGCCTTGCGGCCGACGCCTGCATAGAGCAGCAACATCGGCGCGATCGAAGGCGTCATCATGCCGACCATCATCACGGCCCACATGGTGAAGATGAAGACGAAATCGGCCGATGCCCAGGTCCTGAAACCCGGCGCCACGGCGGCGCCCATATCCATGCCACCAATATCCGTGTTCGACATGTCCATCCCGGCCATGCCGCCTGCCGCGCCGTCCGCGACGGGGACACCAGGCATGGCCATGTCGGCGGCGAGCCAAAGGACGTAGGTCCAGGCGAGAATGGCAATCACGACGAGCGCGGTCATCACGACCGCGCGGTCGCGCCGCAGCACAGCCTCGAGAGCCGTGTCGCCCATTGGATCAGGTCAATGCACGACGCCGCTCTGCGTGAGATGCAGATTGGCGAAATGGCTGTGCGTGTCGGCCACCTCGAACTTGATCGGGCCGGTCGCCTTGGTCCAGCCACGACCGATCTCGGCGATCGCGTATTCGAAGCCGTGCGGCAGGTCGATGCGCGCCCTGTGCTCGGCACCGGTGACCGGGTTCTTGATCGGCTCGCCATGGCCGTCAGTGACGCCCTTGACATGCAGCCGGCCGGTTCGCGCGTCGACGTCAACCTTGAAATCGATCGCGGCGAAGATCGGATCGTGGAATTTCTCCAGCGTGGTCGAAAAAACCTGGAATATCGTTGCGCCCGGCTCGGTGTCCTGGCCTCCCAATATGCGAAGCAGAGCTTCACGCTGGGCTTCGCTGGCCCTCTCGTCGATAACCACCGCGGCCTCGCCCCTGCCCTGGTGGATCGCGCCGGGCCAGCTGAAAATGCCGACGAACCGCAACCCGTCCAGCTTGGTGTCGCCGTGATGGCCGGTCTCGATCTCCATGCCGGCCACGGCCTGGCAGAATCCGTATGTCGGCATGGCGTTGAACTGGCACGGACAGCCATAGGCGCAATTGCAGTTGATGAATTCGCGCGCCTTCATCGTCCATTTGACGTCAGGCATGGCATTCCTCCCTTTGCCGCGCTCGGTGGGCGCGATACCCGGATTGGGGACCAGGAGAGGTAGCCGGCAAAAACCATCCGGCAGCATCTGATCGAAGCAATCCGGCGATTAATATTAGAACTTGAGTATATATCTTTCACAGCCGGCTACAATAGGCCGACCGGCCGGCGACTGGGCGTCCGGCAAGGCACGGCCGCCCTGGTCGGTCCGATTCAGATCAACCCCCAGCTGTTTTCCGGACCCGGGAATTGGCATATTCGAAGTCCATTCCTGGCGGACAGTGGGCTGTTGCACGGTCCACGACGCCGCACTATGGCTAGCGCCTTATCAGACAGGGCGACCAAGAATGGCGAAAGACGGCAGCGAGCAGGGTTCCGGCAAGGTGGGCATCAACACCCGGCTTGCCCATTCAGGCAACAACCCGCACGACTATTTCGGCTTCGTCAATCCGCCGGTGGTGCACGCCTCGACCGTGCTGTTCCCCAATGCCGCCGCGATGGCCGCACGCAACCAGAAATACACTTACGGCACGCGCGGAACACCGACGACCGATGCCCTCGCACAGGCGATCGATGCGCTGGAGGGGTCCGCCGGCACGATCGTGGTGCCATCGGGCCTGGCGGCGGTGACCATTCCGCTGCTCGCCTTCGTATCGGCGGGCGACCATCTGCTAATCGTCGATTCCGTTTATCACCCCACGAGAAACTTCGCCGATACGATGCTGAAGCGATTGGGCGTCGAGGTCGAGTATTATGCGCCCCGTATCGGCGCCGGCATCGCGGCCTTGATCAAGCCGAACACCAAAGTGGTGTTCACCGAATCGCCGGCCTCCAACACATTCGAGGTGCAGGATATCCCGGCGATCGCCAAGGCGGCGCATGCGGCCGGCGCCATCGTGATGATGGACAACACCTGGGCGACACCACTCTATTTCCGGCCGCTCGACCACGGCGTCGACATCTCGATCCACGCGGCGACGAAATATCCGGCCGGCCATTCGGACGTGCTCCTCGGCACGGTCTCGGCCAATGAGGCCTGCTGGAAGCAGCTCTACGAGAGTTTTTGCACGCTTGGCTGCTGTTCGGGACCCGACGATGTCTATCAGGTGCTGCGCGGCCTGCGCACGATGGGCGTGCGGCTCGACCATCATCAGCGCAGCGCGCTTGCCATCGCCTCATGGCTCGAAAGCCAGCCGGGCGTGGCGCGGGTGCTCCACCCTGCCCTTCCCAGCCATCCGGACCACGATCTGTGGAAGCGGGACTTTTGCGGTTCGAGCGGCATCTTTTCGATCGTGCTGGCCGGCGGTGGCCAGCGGGAGCAGCACGCTTTCCTCGACGCATTGCGCATCTTCGGTCTCGGCTATTCCTGGGGCGGCTATGAGAGCCTGGCGGTGCCGGTCTGGCTTGTCGACCGCGTCGTTGCGAAAGGCCCTTATGAAGGTCCGTTGATCCGCTTGCAGATCGGCCTCGAGGATGTCGACGACCTGAAGGCCGACATCATGCGCGGGCTTGCAGCGGCCACCGCCTGATCTGTCTGGCCGCCCGGAAGAGTTGGCGGACGGCCACAACACACTGACGCTGATGGCAAAGCGCGAGCCGCTCGCAGCATCCCGGCGAGCGGTCTCGCGCAATATTATTCTCCCACGCCGCGACTTTGCGGATTTGTTTGACTTTCAAATCCGCGAGTTCGGCTCCATTGCGTTGGACAGGGCGTCCGCGCCAAATCCATTTCGTCATAAAGCTTGCCATGGCCTTTCGTCTTTTTGTTCCCATCCTCGCCGGCGCGACGCTGCGTGAACGCATCCTGGCGTGCATCGGTGCCACGATCGGCATCGCGTTGACGGGCGTGATCAGCGGGCTGGCGATGGGCGGCGGCCCGCATGTGGCCCTGCTGGTGGCGCCGATGGGCGCCTCCGCCGTGCTTCTGTTCGCCGTGCCGGCGAGCCCGCTGGCGCAGCCCTGGTCGATCATCGGCGGCAATTCCATATCGGCGCTGGTCGGCGTGACCGTGGCGCATTTCATCCATGATCCGGTGATGGCCTCGGGTCTCGCGGTGGCCTTGGCCATCGCCGCGATGTCGTTCACGCGCTGCCTGCATCCGCCAGGTGGTGCCGCCGCGCTGACGGCGGTGCTCGGCGGGCCGGCCGTCATCAGCGCGGGCTTCCTGTTCCCGTTCGTGCCGGTGGCCTTGAATTCGACCATCCTGGTGGCGCTGGGCTTCCTTTTCCACAAGCTGGCGCGGCGCAACTACCCGCATGTCGCCGCACCGCCCGCAAACAGCCACGGTACCGCCGATCCGCCGGCTCAGCAGCGCGCCGGTTTCCAGCCCGAGGACATCGACGCGGCGCTGACGGCGCTCGACGAGACCTTCGATATCGACCGCGACGACCTCGAACGACTGCTGCGACAGGTCGAATTGCAGGCCATGGTGCGGTCGCACCGGACGCTGCTGTGCGAGGACATCATGTCGCGCGACGTGATTTCGGTGCCCGAACAAGCCACCACCGACGAAGCACGCCAGCAACTGCTCGATCATAATATCCGTACGTTGCCGGTGGTCGATGCGGATGCCCGGCTGGTTGGCGCCGTCGGCCTGCGCGAGCTGACGAAAGCCGTAGAAACGGTGAAGGACGTGATGGCAAAGGCCGGCACCGCCTCGCCCGAGACGCCGGCGATGAGCCTGCTTCCCGTGCTGACCGACGGCCGCAGCCATGCCGTGGTCATCGTCGACGGCGAGCGGCGCATTCTCGGCCTGATCACGCAGACCGACCTGCTGGCGGCGGCCGCCCGCGTGCAGACGGCAGACAGGGGTCTGGCAGCGGCCTAGAATAGCGGACGTGGATCCCACCGATCCGGGAACCTTTTGCCGGCAGGCGCATCCAACGTGCAGTCAAGCGCCTGTTCGAAGAGGCGCCTGTTCGAAGAGGCGCCTGTTCGAAGAGGCGTCTGTTCAGGGAGATCCGGTCGCGATGAGCAAGCTCGCAACGCCCGCCACGGTGCCTATGGTTGCCGAAAGCCTTTCCGGCGACATGCTGCTCGTCCACCGGGCGCTGGCGCGCGAACCGGATGCCTTTCGCGCCATCATGAAGATACACAACCAGCGGCTCTACCGCATCGCGCGCGGCATTCTGCGCAACGACGCCGAAGCCGAGGATGTCGTCCAGGAGGCCTATGTCAGCGCCTTTGTCAGCCTGGCGGCGTTTCGCGGCGAATCCACTCTCGCCACATGGCTGTCGCGCATCGTCATCAACGAAGCTCTTGGCCGCGTGCGCAAGAAGCGTCGCACAGTTGGGATGCCTGACAACCCGGAAGCGCAAATCATCCGGTTTCCCCTCAATTCCAACGACGATCCGGAGCGGGCGATGGCGCAGCGGCAGATTCTCGCACTTGTCGAACGGGCGACCGACAGTCTGCCCGACATCTACCGCATGGTCTTCGTCGCCCGCGTCGTCGAGGGCCTGAGCATGGAGGAAACCGCCGATTTGCTTGGTGTGCGGCCGGAGACCATCAAGACGAGGCTGCACCGGGCCCGTGTCCTGCTGCGCAAGGCGCTGGACAATGAAATCGGTCCGGTGCTGCTCGATGCCTTCCCGTTCGCCGGACGGCGCTGCGAGCGACTGACCCAGGCGGTGATGGGACGGCTGGGTTTCGAATGATGCCGTCCTGATTTTCCGGGAACGTTTCCTCCCGTCGCGCATCCAATGAGCGTCAACTGAAATTTGAGCCCCGCGCCTCCGCGCGGTCGGGCCAAGGAGGATGCCATGTTCACCCGATATACCGTTGCCCTTGCCGCCCTGCTTCTCGTCGGCGCTGCCCCGGTCTCGCAAGCCGCCGACAAGCCGACGGACCCGCAGATCGCCCATATCGCCTATACGGCCGGCATCATCGACATCGAGGCGGCCAAGCAGGCGATCAAGAAATCAAAGAGCAAGGAGGTGATCGATTTCGCCAAGGACATGGAGCGCGACCACGAAGCGGTGAACAAGCAGGCGCTCGATCTCGTCAAGAAGCTGAAGGTGAAGCCCGAGGACAACGCCACCAGCCAGGCGCTGACCAAGGCTGCGACTGAGGAACGCGCCAAGCTCGCCAAGCTGAAAGGTGCGGCTTTCGACAAGGCCTATATCGAAAACGAGGTCGCCTATCACAAGCAGGTCAACGGCGCGCTCGAAACGCTGCTCATTCCCTCGGCCAGCAATGCCGAACTGAAGAGCCTGCTCGAGACCGGCCTCACGATCTTCCAGGGCCATGAGCAGCATGCCGAACACGTTGCCGGCATGCTGAAATGAAAGCGGGCGCCTTGAAACGTCTGACGTGGCTGGCAATGCTGGCGCTGACCCTTACGGCGGCGCCGGCGGCGGCCGCAACCATCCAGGTGACGATCGACAGGCTCGTCTACTCGCCGGCCAGCGTCGATGCGAAGGTCGGCGACACGATCGAGTGGGTGAACAAGGACGTGATCGCCCATACGGCTACGGTGAAGGGTGGCTGGGAGGTGATGATCCCGCCGAAGAAGTCGGCAAGCCTGAATTTGAAGGCGGCGGGAACCATCGACTACTTCTGCCGCTTCCACCCCAACATGAAAGGCCGCTTGGTTGTGGCGCCGTGAGACTGAGAGATCGATGGCGAAAAGACCACTTCGCCGTCGATCGGAATATTGGAGCAAATCCCGGAAAAGTGCGTGGCGGTTTTCCGTCCGGGATTGCTCCAGGTCTATCGGCCACGGCTCTCTTTGAAGGTTCGGTGACTTGTGTTGCTCCCGCTAGACGTCAAGGGCCGTGTGGCGGCGAAGGCGTCCTGGTCCGCGTCCCGCGCCGGTCGATCGCCAACGAGGTTCGCCGCGCCTCATCGGGCCGTGTGATATGGGTCCACGAACCGTCGTAGCTCGGCTTGCGCCGCTCGATCCACGCATTCAGCCCTTCACGCAGGTCGGCGGTCGGAGCCATACGGCCGAATTGCTCCGCCTCAATCAGCAGCCCCTCGGCAATACCCTGGTTGAGGCCCCTTGCCACCGCCGTGAGAATGCTTGCGACGGCCGGTCCGGAATGCCGCAGGATACGCTTGGCCAGATCAAATGCCGCCGGCATCAGTTCGGCATGCGGCACAACCTCGTTGACGAGACCCAGCTCAAGCGCCCGCGGCGGCGGAAACCAGTCGCCCGTCAACAGCAGTTCGAGCGCCCGCTTGCGCCCGGCCAGCCTCGGCAGGCGTTGGGTTCCACCAAAAGTCGGCGGCATTGCAAGGTTGATTTCGGGCTTGGCGAACAGCGCACGGTCACTGGCGATGGCGAGCGGAACGGCCTCGGTGATTTCGCAGCCACCGCCAAAGGCAATGCCGTTGACGGCAGCGATGACCGGTTTGCGGAACGCTTCCAGCCGTGCCGTCAGCCGCTGCCCGCGCATGACGAAGTCGCGCATTGCGATATCGGCGCCAAGCGCCACGCTGGCCGAGAATTCATGGATGTCGCCACCCGCCGAAAAAGCCCGCTCCCCTGCTCCGGTGAGGATGACAACCCGGACGCCGTCATCGACTTCAATGTCGTCGAGAACCGCAAGCAGGCGATCGATCAGGGCATAATTCAGTGCATTGAGCTTTTCGGGACGATTGAGGGTGAGGACGGTAACCCCGTCGCGGGTCTCGTTCAGGACAAGATCGGTCATTTGGCTTCCTTCCAGCTTGTTGACGAGTTGGAAGGTTACGTCGTTCGCACCTTGTGTATATTCACTAGTCGGTATACATGGACCCATGGCCGAAGCACAAAGCCCCACCCGCAAGCGCCTAGTCGATGCCGCAACCAGATTGTTCTACGCGGAAGGAATCGGCCGTGTCAGTGTCGACGCCGTCGCCGAGGAAGCGGGCCTCACCAAGCGGACGCTCTACTACCACTTCAAGAGCAAGGACGACCTCATCGCAGCCTATCTCGACGGCCGCGATCAGCCCAATCTGAAACGGATGGCCGGCTGGTTCGAAGCCGAGCAAGGGGGCGTGGACAGCAAGGTCGAAGCCATCTTCACCAATCTGGCCCGGGCCACGCGCCATCCAAAATGGAAGGGATGCGGCTTCCTGCGCACAGCTGCCGAGCTTGCCTCGATGCCTGGACACCCGGCGGTCAAGGTCGGGGCGCGGCACAAATCCAACTTCGAGACATGGCTGGCCACGGAATTGTCCGGGCACGATATCGAGGGGCCGCAGGCACTGGCCCGCGAGATCGTGCTGCTGATAGACGGCTGCTTTTCGATCATGCTGATCCATCGCAATCCCGACTACGTCGAAGCCGCCGGACGAGCCGCGGCGACGCTGGTCAGGGCGCGGATGTCGGTCAGTCAGATGCAAGGCTAGGCCCCGAACGCCAGCCACGCCGTACCGGCGGCGAGCGTGATCAGTGTCAGCGGCAGGCCGACCTTGAAGAAGGCACCGAAAGACAACGGTGTACCAGCGGCCTTGGATTGTTCGGCGACGATCAGGTTGGCGACCGAGCCGAGCAAGGTGAAGTTGCCGGCCAGCGTCGAACTCATGGCCACCACCAGCCAGGCGCGCTCGGGGTTTTCCAGGCCGGGTATGAATGGCCTGAGCGCCAGCACGGCAGGAACATTGCTCATGATGTTGGACAACACGGCGGTGAACCCCGACAGCCTCCAGACGTCGTCGAGCCCGATGTTCTTGGCGGAGGCGATCATGTCAGGCGTCAGCAGCGTCTTTTCCGCGCCGGCAACCACCACGAACAGACCCGCGAACATGAACAGCAGCGGTCCGTCGATCTCATGGTAGATGCGCGATGGCTTGATGGCGCGCGTGAGCAGCAGGATGGCGCCGCCGATGAGCGCCGCCTTGGCTACGGGAACACCGGCGAAGAAGGCGATCGCCAGCCCGATGCAGACGACCACGGCCTTCAGCACCTGGCCACGATGCATGCGGCCGCGCGAGATGTGTGGCGCCAGTTCGCCGTTGCGCCTGAATTCGGCGCGATAGACGATCCGCACAATGACGATGACCGCGACAAGGCCGAACAAGGCGACCGGCGCGAGCGCCGCCGAAAAGGCCGGATAGGAAATCCCCGACAGCGCGCCGATGACCATGTTCTGCGGGTTGCCCGTGATGGTGGCGACGCTGCCGCAGTTCGAAGCGGTGGCGATGGCGATCAGATAGGGGATCGGATTGCGGTTGATGACACGGGTGATGTGGACGACGATCGGCGCCATGACCAGGCAGATGGCGTCGTTGACCAGGAAGGCCGACAGCACGCCGGTAAGGAGCGTCACCATCACCAGGAGCATGAACGGCGCATGCGCGTGCTCGATGGCAATGGCGCCGAGACCGCGAAAGGCACCCGATACTTTCAGATGCGCCACCACGATCATCATGCCGAGCAGAAGCGTGATGGTGTCGAAATTGATGGCGCGATAGGCATCCTCCATGCTGAGCGCGCCGATGGCGATCATCGCTGCGCCGCCAAGCAGCGCAATGCCCGCGCGGTCAAGCCGCAGGCCAGGGATGCGGCCGATGGCGACGCCGGCATAGGTAAGGACCAGGATCAGCAGTGCCGCGCCGCCCATCAATGTCATCGGTAGAAGCCCTGCTCGATCTGCCCGCGCGCCGATGCCGGCCGCCCGCGATTCACGTGATGCCAGCTTTAGCGCGATGTCGGGATTGATGCCAAATGGCTAGGTGGCTTGTTGGCGGAGAATATCTGAAGGCAGATGGCGCGGTGCGGCTAACGCCGATAGAAATCCAGCCGTTCTTGCAACGCCTGCGATGAAAACATCTGCTCGACGGTCAGCCGCGCCTTGCGGCCGACCGTCGCCCGCAGGCCCGGGTCGGCTTTGAGATCCGCCAGGATCCGCGCCGCCTGTTGTGTCGTTTCGAACAGGAAGCCGTTTTCGCCATGTCTGATGTGGTCGACGTAGCCACCATGCGAATGGCAGACCACGGGCAGGCCGCAGGCCATCGCCTCGAACACCACCCGGCCGAACGTCTCCACATGCGAACCGGTGCGATAGTAGAAGACGTCGAGCGTCGGCAGGAACTGTTCGGCGGCGAATTCACCCTGCGGCAGGAGTTCGAGTTGCGGATGCGGCGCGAGCTTGTCCTTGAGCGGCGTGCCGCCCTGAATACGGACCGCGGTGCCATCGCCAAGCAATGCCTCATAGAGCGCCACATCGTCGCGGTGATGCTTGTCCGCCGTGTCGCGGCTCAGCCGCCCCACCGTGAACGGACCGTTTGGCCTTGCCCGTCGTGGCGAGAAGCGCCCGATATCGATCGGCGAGGCGTGGACGACGCCTTCGACCTGCAGCACGCGCCTCTGAAATTCGGAGATCAGCACCAGTTCGGCAGCCGGCCAACGCAGCAGGCGCGGCCTGCGTGTCGTCAGGGCGATGAGCTTGGGATGAAAGGTGTTGAAGACATAGATCAGCCGGCGCGGCCGCGGGATCAGGTAGGGCCACATTTTGTTGCGCCAATGCGCGCCAAGAAAGACATAGGTGCCGCCATCCGGCACATTGCGTGTTGCCGGCGAGACGCGGCGTATCGGAAATTCCTGCATCAGGCCTTCGGATACGCGCGACGAGGTTGCCCACAGGCACACCCGTGAGTCGGCGCCCAAGAGCCGGTACAACTCCAGGGTTTCGCGCTCACTGCCGCCAAACTGGTTCTGAAAGCCGTTGAATAGATGGATCATGGTCGCGGTGCTTACTCGGCTCTAGCCGGGCGTCTCGCCATTCAATTGCCTGCACCCAAGGGCCGTGCTGTACCCGCGAATGGCACGATCGAGGGACTAAGAAGCAGGACTATTTCTGGCGATACTCCGTACATTACTGCCCGGAGGAAGCACACGGATAATCAAGCGTCAAGCAAGCGGTGGGTGTCAGCCTACTACGAGGCTGCCGTCAGTGCAGGGTAGCGGCGCTGGCCGGAGACGCCAGGGAGGCTTCCGCCGGATCGAAGCTGACCTGATCGCGTCCATTCGATTTCGCGGCATAAAGCCGTCTGTCGGCGGCCGAGAATATTGCCTCGTAGGTGGTCGGCCCGCTGAAGCTGGTACCGCCTATGCTGACGGAAAGCGGACAGGAGCGGCCGCCCGGGGAAAAGTCCATTTCGCGTATCCGTCGGCGGATGCTTTCGGCAACCAGCCAGGATTGCGAGGGGTCGACACCGGGAAGGAATACGCCGAACTCCTCGCCGCCGATGCGTCCGACGATATCGCCGCCGCGCAGCTGGCCCTTGATCGCCTGCGCGATCAGCTTGAGCGCCTGGTCGCCGCAATCATGGCCGAGGCGGTCGTTGATCGACTTGAAGTGGTCGGCATCGATGATCAGCAGCGCGCCGGAACGGGTCTCTTCCTGCTTGCGGGTCTGCTCGAGATAGGCCTCGACCAGCATAGAGAAGGCGCCGCGGTTCAGCACTGCCGTCAGGCTGTCCGTCGCGGCGATGACACTGAGGTCGCGCTGGGCTATCGCCAGTTGGCGGATCTTCCACATCAGGAAAAACAGAAACGAGCCACCCAGCACCAGGGGCAGCAGAAGGTCGGTCAGCTTCGCGCGCCAGACAGACTCGGGCGAAAGATAGGGGAAATTGAACGAATCGACGAAAAACGCCACGGCAATGAAGAATGCCGTGCCGGCGGCGGTGACGGCGATCACCCTGCCCCAGCTGGTCGGCGACAGGTCCAGCTTCATCCCCTTCACTCCGTTAGCCGTCCCTACTATGACGTGCCAACGCAAACAAAATGATAAGACTTTCCTTTCAATTCGAGATCGGATGGCAGGGAGACGGGATCGGATGGCCGGGGGCGGGCACGATCGCCAACAGGCGGCCGTGCCCCGGTGGTTGAAGGCTCATCGGATTCCTGACAGGGAGAATTCCGAAGTCAGCGGTTGGACGCCTGTCCAGCCGCCTCGACGACAAAGGATGCCGCGATCATGTCGTCGGCATCCAGCCACAAGGAACCGTCGCCGGCCCCCATGATGGCGGCGACCTTGTGAAAGGTTTTCATTTCATGGCCGGAAATTTCGGCATCCTGCATGCGGGCCCTGAGTTCGGCGATGCGCCGCACCAAGGCAGGGGACGTTCCAATCTCACGTTTCGACATGGCCTGGCTTCTCCTCCCCCAACCCATTCTGTTGTGCCCCACCCTATTCGCCGGACCGCACATTGCCTTTTCATGAGGCTCCACGAATACAAGGCCCCGAACGCGTGGTCTTGGCCGAGGTTCCAACCGGAAAGATCACGAAATAATTCCAGGGACCCCCGCGCCGGTGGGCCCGAGACTGCCGTTCCAGGCTTACATTGCACGGCGTCGCGGCACTGGCAGGCAAGGGTGAGGATTGGTTGACCTCGTCAGGTCATGCGGCGTAAGCCTTTGAAATTATGGCGATCCCGACAGGATTCGAACCTGTGACCATCGGCTTAGAAGGCCGGTGCTCTATCCAGCTGAGCTACGGGACCGCTGGCCGGCTCGGGGCCGGTAGATGTTCGCGCTGGGCTAGCCGGTCAATGCGTCCAGGGCGTCCTGCGGTCATAGCGGAAATTCTCCGCATAGGAAATCTGGCGGCGCTTGGGCTCTTTCGGCTCTTCGACGCGGAAGGCAAGCCCTTCCTTTTCGGCGTAGGCGACGGCCTCTTCCTTGGTGCCGAAGGTGAGCCTGATCTGGCTTCTCATGTCTCCCGACGTGGTGTAGCCCATCAGGGGGTCGATCTTCTTGCGCATCTCGGGATCGAATTCCAACACCCAGTGGCCGGTCTTGGCCTTGCCGGACTGCATCGCGGTTTTGGCTGGGCTGAAAATGCGCGCGGACATGGCCACCTCATTGTTGTGCAAGGCGGCATCGCCACCCTAGGGCCGTCATTACTGCGCATTGGCAGCGGCGGCAAGGTTTTTGCACTTGCCATGTAACACCGAAATGAATAGGCAACAGACCGTTCGGAGTGTAGCGCAGGCTGGTAGCGCATCTGGTTTGGGACCAGAGGGTCGGGAGTTCGAATCTCTCCACTCCGACCATCCCTTCTTATCCCATGCGATCTAGGCGCCCTCGCCGGCGACGAGAGCCGCAATCAAGGCCGCCGTACTTGTCTTGCCCTTGATCGTCCTCGTTTCGCGCCGGCCAAAGTGCGCGCCTTCATCGACTTCGTGCAATCGCGTCTGGATTGAGCGAGCATCAAGGGCTTTTGGCCAATATTCGGGCTTCATCATTTCAGGCTCGCTTCCCTCGCTATTGCCGGCTTAAACTCCGGCAAAATGGGGGATTTGCGGTGCTTGGGATCGATGCTTGGGTGTCGCTGTTCGGGCCGGCCTATTTTGCCTATGCGGGCGTGACGGTTCCCTTCATGGTGACGTGGGCGATCGCCTGTGCAGCCTTGGCGATGTGGAACAATCGCGAGAGCCGCGGGCACGCTAGGCTGGCACCAGGCATCGTTGCCTCCCGTTCGTGGGCAGCCAGCACCGGGATTTTTGTGCTGGTCGCGGCCTGCTATATTGCCGCGCATTCAGCCGTCTATCTGTTGGTCCGGCATTTCGTCAGACTTTGGCTGTGATTGGCCGCAAGTGAAAGGCAAGCTCGCCGGGCGAGAACCCCAAGCACCTCATTCCCGGCGAGCCTACAACCTGATTTGGAACGCAATCAGGACCGGGGTCAGCCGGCAAGCTCAAGCTGCAAGATGGGTGCCAGCTGTTATTTCCCGAAATGGGACGGCGGTTGCGGAGCGATTGTAACATCGAGGCACTCTAAATCTCGAATTCGCCCTGCCCCTCGTCCATGGCGTTGACGGTTTCGGCCGCCAATGCCCTTGTGATCGCCATCTTGCGCTCCAGCGCGGTGCGATCCAGACGCTCCACCACGCGCATCGCGGTGGCCAGCGAACGCTCGATGCGCCGCACCAGATACTGCACGACATGCGGTTCGACCTCGACCTGCCGGTCGGCGAACAGCTTGGTGATGACGCCGGCGAGCAGGAGATCGTCGGGCTCGTGGATCTCGACGGTCGCCGCCGCCTTCAAACGCGAGGCAAGATCGGGCAGCTTGACGCCCCAGGCCGACGGAAAGCGTCGCGCCGTCAAGAGCAGCGTCGAGCCGGCACCGCGCACGGCATTGATCAAATGGAACAGGCCCTGCTCATCGACCGCGCCGATATCGACATCGTCGATCAGCGCCGGCCGCGCACCGAGATTGGCGATGCTGTCGCCCATGCGCCTGGCGTCGACGGCAAGCGCGTTGGCGCGGGCACGCCAGATCGAGGCCAGGTGCGTTTTGCCCGAACCAGCGGGGCCTGCCAGCACCACCACCGGTGCTGGCCAATCCGGCCAGCGGTCGACCAGCGCGGCCGCCTGGTTGTTGGTGCCGGAGACGACCAGCTCGTCGCGCGAATAACCGGTGCCGTGGCCGAGATCGAGCGGCAGCTGGCGCGGCGGGTCGGTTCGCTGGGCAGTCACTTCAGCGACGCGGTTGCGTGCGGTGGCCGCCGCCGCGATCGGCCGGCAACGGCGGCGCGAGCTCTGTCGCATGGCCCTTGTAGAGCGGCGATTCCAGGTAGCGGGCGATGGCGAAGCGTACCAGAACTGCCACCGCCGCGGATGCTGGAACGGCAATCAAAAGCCCGACAAAACCGAACAGCGCGCCGAAGGCGAACAGCGCGAACATCAGCCACACCGGGTGCAGGCCGACGCTTTTGCCGACCAGCCTGGGCTGCAGGATGTTGCCTTCGATGAACTGGCCGATGAAGAAGACCACGGCAACGGCGACGATCATCGTCCAGTCCGGCCAGAACTGGACGAAGGCAACGCCGACGGCCAGCACCAGCCCGGTCAATGAGCCGACATAGGGGATGAAGGAGATCAGCCCGGCGAACAGGCCGATGAGGATGGCGAAGTTCAGCCCCGTCAGCGTCAAGCCGGTGGCGTACATGGCGCCCAGCACCAGGCAGAGCGTGCCCTGCCCGCGCACGAAGCCGGCAGTGGCGGTGTTGATGTCGCGCGCGATGGCGCGCACCGTCGCGACGTTGTCGCGCGGCACCCAGCTGTCGATGACCGCCACCATGCGGTCCCAGTCGAGCAGCATGTAGAAGGCCACGACCGGCGTCACCACGAACAGGCTGACCACCGAGACCAGCGCCATGCCCGAACTCCACAGCGAGGTAAATACGGTGGTGATCAGGCCAAAGCCGGAAGTCAGCAGCGAATTCAATCCGTCGCGCAAGCCATTGGCGTTGACGCCGAATCTCTGTTCCAGCCATTTCGGGTCGAACGACGTGATCAGGCTCTGCAACCGGGTCAGGTACTCCGGCAGCTTGCCGGCGAAATCGGTCATCTGCGTCGCCAGCACCGGAATGAGGATGACGAAGGCCAGCACCAGCACGATCAGGAAGGTAATGAGGATGACCACCGTCGCCATGAAACGGCTGAGGCCGAGCCGCTGCAGCCGGTCGGCGACCGGATCGAGGAAATAGGCAAGCACCATGCCGGCGACGAAGGGCAGCAGGACGCCGCTGAAGACATAAAGGAAAAGCGCCAGGATCGCGGCACCCGCCAGCCAGAAGAAGATCTGGCGGTAGAAGGTCGACGCCGCCTCTGCCTCCGCCGCCGTCTCGCCGGCCGGAACGTCGACGACCATCTGGTCGTCGACGGTCTTGCCCCGCGTCACCGCTTTGCGGGCAGCCGGCTTGCGGGCAGCCTTGCCGTCGATGGGCTTGTCAGCCCGATTTACCGCCTTCGCCATAGCCGTTCATATGCCTCAGCCAAGCCACGAGATAGGCCGCGGCCGAAGCCACGGTCAAGACCCCGGACAGCAATATGAGGGCGGGCCGCAGAGGGTCGAGGTGCACGGCAAAGGCGAGTTCACCCAGCACGACCGCCGCCAGCACGATCTGTATGGCGGTATTGGCCTTCGACACAAGAAACGGTTTTATCTCGACCGGATGGGCCATCACCGTGGACAACAGAACCGCGCAGACGATCAGCGCGTCGCGTGACACCATGGTGACGACCAGCCAGAGCGGCAATTGCCCGATGAAGCCCATGACGACGAACACCGAAACCAAAAGCAGCTTGTCGGCCATCGGATCGAGATAGGCGCCGAGCGTCGACTGCTGGTCGAAGCGGCGGGCGATGAAGCCGTCGATGCCGTCGGAAACGCCTGCAATAACGAAGCCGGCAAAAGCCCAGTCCCAGCGCGCCTGCAGCATGGCCAGCACCACGGCAGGCACCAGCACAAGGCGCAGGATGGTGATCAGGTTGGGGATGGTCAAAGTATTACCCCGCCTTGGGTCGTAGAGAGATAAATGAGCGGTATACCAGGCAGGCGCAACGACCGTTTGTTCATTCACGTCGTGGCGGACAGCGTCAACCGCAAAACGGCTCCAAACCGAGTCGTGTCTCCGCACCCTTGTTTGCGGGAACAAATTCAGCCGGCCCACCGCGCCCTTTCGCTCTCGTCAGTCCGAATTTCCCCAGGTAGACGAGGTTCGTATAGTACTTCGACACCGGCGGGGCCGATGGTAGCGGGCCGCCTTGATCAGGTTCGACATAGCCGAAACGGTCCTGTGCACCGGGATCTGCTGCTTCTCGTTCAGTTCGATTAAGGTTCAGGTCCAATAGCCTTAGGCCAAGCGGTGTACGAGTTGGAAGAGCCTCAGCGTTGCAGTCAGATTTCAACACTCCTGTCGAAGGCTCGAATGTAAAGAACTTGTACCCCAGGCCTAGATAATAGGTTCCATCGTCGGCAGCACGATAAAGGGCCAGCCCCGAATTATATGGTCTTTTCCAGATTTCCATCCATCCGCTCGACGGTCCGGCGAGCCACTCTCCCTCGCGCACAAGGCTGAATTTCTCGTCCATGCCCCAGCCCCATTCGACAGTATAGGTCAGGTCGTATCCCGCGGGCGTGAGCCTCACCGTCGCCGAACTCGTCATCTCCGACTTCCAGGACTGGTAGGCGATCAATACGACTATTGCCGCCAGTACAGGTAATAGAACGGTGAAAAAGCCATATCGCAAATGCCGCCTCCTCTGTGCGAAAACATGTGCCAGCAACGTTTTGCTCGATCTTCTCAAAGGCACTAAAGCCTAAGAATGGACGGGCATAAGGCTCGTCTATGAGGCACTTATGTATTTTCCATGCAGTTTTCCCTGACTTAGATGCGACCAGGCTTCACGGCACATTGATGGGAGGGATATCCACGCATTTGTCGGGGTAAAAGGCGCGGTCCGCGCCGTCATCCTTGCCCGGCGAAACCATTCATGCGAAGAGCCCGCAATGGAAACAGGGATGCGCCGACGATGAGCAAGGGCGACCAGGCCAAGCGCAGAAACGGGCTCACTTATGCCGAGGCCGGCGTCGACATCGATGCCGGCAATCTCATGGTGGAGAAGATCAAGCCGCTGGTGCGCTCGACGCGCCGGCCAGGCGCGGATGGCGAGATCGGCGGCTTCGGCGGTCTGTTCGATCTCAAGGCGGCCGGTTTCAGCGATCCGGTGCTGGTCGCCGCCAATGACGGCGTCGGCACCAAGCTCAAGATCGCCATCGATGCCGGCAAGCACGACACGATCGGCATCGACCTCGTCGCCATGTGCGTCAACGACATCGTCGTGCAGGGCGCGGAGCCGCTGTTCTTCCTCGACTATTTCGCCACCGGCAAACTCGATCCCGACCAGGGTGCCGCGATCGTCGGCGGCATCGCGCAAGGCTGCCGCCAGGCCGGCTGCGCGCTGATCGGCGGCGAGACCGCCGAAATGCCGGGCATGTATCACGGCAAGGACTATGACCTTGCCGGCTTTGCGGTGGGCGCGGCCGAACGCGGGCAGCTTTTGCCCACTGACGACATCGTCGAAGGCGACGTGCTGCTCGGGCTAGCCTCCTCCGGCCTGCATTCGAACGGTTTCTCGCTGGTGCGCCGCATCGTCGCCGCCAGCGGCCTGGCGTGGAGCGATCCGGCACCGTTCAACGATGAGGCGACGCTCGCCGAGGCGCTGCTCGAGCCGACCCGCATCTATGTGAAATCTCTCCTCAAGGCGATCCGCAATACACATGGCATCAAGGCGCTCGCCCACATCACCGGCGGCGGCTTCCCGGAAAACATTCCGCGCGTGCTGCCCAAGGATTTCTCGGCCGAGCTTGATCTCGAGGCGATCGACGTGCCGCCGGTGTTCTCGTGGCTGGCGAAGACCGGCGGCGTGGCGCCGGAAGAGATGATGCGCACCTTCAATTGCGGCATCGGCATGATTTTGGCTGTCGCTTCGGGGCAGGCGGCGCAGGTCGCGGCCGTGCTGCAGGAAGCCGGCGAGACGGTGACGCCGATCGGCCGCATCGTGCCGCGCCGCGACGCCGGCGTCATCTATCGGGGCTCGATCGGGCTATGAGCGCGCCGAGAAAACGCGCGGTCGTCCTGATATCGGGGCGCGGCTCCAACATGACCGCGCTGATCGCGGCCGCCAGCGATCCGGCCTTTCCGGCCGAGATCGTCGCCGTCATCTCCGACAAGGCCGACGCCGCGGGCCTCGGCATCGCCAGGGCACGCGGCATCGCCACGCAGGTCATTTCCCGCGCCGACCATGGCGGCAAGCAGGCACATGACGCGGCGATCGACGCGGCACTCGCGGCCTTCAATGCCGACATCGTGGCGCTGGCCGGCTATATGCGCATCCTGACCCCCGGCTTTGTCCAGAAATGGCAGGGTCGCATGATCAACATCCACCCTGCCTTGCTGCCGGCCTTCAAGGGGCTCGATACCCATGCGCGCGCGCTGGCAGCCGGCATCCGCATTCATGGCTGCACGGTGCATTTCGTGACGCCGGAGATGGATGACGGCCCGATCATCGCCCAGGCGGCGGTGCCGGTGATGGTCGGCGACAATGCCGATACGCTGGCAGCGCGCGTGCTGAAGGCCGAGCATCGGCTCTATGCGCTGGCGCTGGGACTGGTGGCCGAAGGCAAGGCACGCATGGAGGCGGGCCGCACCGTGCTTGCCCACTTCGCCGACGATGCCGAGAACGGCACCTCGGTGGTGATGGCGCCCGACCCGCTGCGTGAGGAAGCCGACCTGGAGCATCTGGCGCGGATCACGCCCTGAGCCGAGAACGCGGCCATGAAACAGCTTCTCCTGCTTCGCCACGCCAAATCGAGCTGGGATGATCCTGATCTCGATGATTTCGACCGGCCGCTCGCGGAACGTGGATTGAAGGCAGCCCGATTGATCGGCCGCGAGCTTGCGGCGCGCGACTGGCTGCCGGATCAGGCGCTGGTGTCGTCGGCGCTACGCACCCGCGACACCTGGCGATTGGTGGCCGCGGAGTTGCCGGTGCATCCACGAGTCGCGTTTGCTCAGCCACTCTACGAAGCTTCGGCTGCGGACATTCTGGACCAAATCCATAAGGCCGACCCGTCGAGCCTTTGCCTTGTGGTGGTTGGCCATAATCCGGGGCTTGAGGACCTGGCAGAACAGCTTGCCGGACCGCGATCGGAGGCGAAGGCGCGCAAGAGGCTTGAGGAAAAGTTGCCGACAGCAGCCCTTGCGCGCCTCGTCTTCGAGGGCGAGTGGTCCGCCCTGTTCTCCGCGCGGCTGACGCATTGCCTGCGCCCGAAGGATTTAAGCTAGAACCCATGCCAGGCGGATGCGGCGGACAGTCCGCCGCGCCCGAGACATCAGTTGCCCCAGATGCCCTGGCCGGGCTCCGGCCAGTCGATGGCGGGCTTCATCTTGGTGTCGGCAGCCTTGTGGCTGGTCATATTCGTCTTGTTGTCGACGGCGCCGGTGACTGCGTGATCCACGCCAGCGACCGGGGCAACCGGCTGGTTGGCATTGTCGGAGCCAAAGTGGTCGCTGCCGGCGAACGCACCTCCGGTTGCGATAAGGATAGCGGCGGTAGCGAGAGCAAGCCTGTCCATTTCAATCTCCTGGTTCATCCGTTGGGCGGCGTCTTGGGAGGACGGTTCCGCTGAGGAGAAGACCAGAAGCAGCCTGGTTTTATTCCTGAACGCGAAATGTTTTTTGCCGACTGCGGAGATCGGCTGATGAAGCCAATGCCTTGGGCTCATCCAAAAAAAACAAGAGCCGCGAGCCAAGCCCACCGCTCTTTGTCGTCGAGGTCGTCGAGGCCCTGCGTGGATCAGTTGCCCCAATTGCTCTGGCCTGGGTCCGGCTGATTGGAATCGTCGCTCGGACAGTTTGGAGGTTTCGCCGGCCACGGCCCAAGCCGCATTTGCCTTGCGTTGCGATCGATACTATCGATCATTTTGGGTCCGATTGGCGAATGGGATCGACGATCGAGCCCGAGGCGACCCGTTGAGACCGAAAGCGGGCGGATGCTGGAACGGCAATAGACATGCGATTGCTGCTTGTGGAGGACAATCGCGAACTGGCGGACTGGCTGGGCAAGACCTTGCGCCAGGCGAACTATGTCGTCGACATCGTCCATGACGGCGAGGATGTCGAGCACGCGCTTGCCGCGGGCGACCACGCGCTTGTCATTCTCGATCTTGCGCTGCCTCGCATGGGCGGACTGGAAGTGCTGCGCATGCTGCGAGCCCGCGGCAACCGGGTGCCGGTGATCGTACTGACCGCCAATGCCAGCCTCGATGGCCGGGTCAAAGGCCTCAACGAAGGCGCCGACGATTATCTGGCTAAGCCCTTCCAGATCGAGGAGCTTGAAGCACGCATCCGCGTGCAACTGCGCCGCGTCAATGACCGGACGGCACCGGTCGTTGCCTGCGGCGACCTCGTCTTCGACACCAACACCAGGCTGTTCTCGCTCGGCGGGGAGGCGCTGGCGCTGACGCCGCGCGAACATGCCTTGCTCGAGCAATTGATGATCAAGGCAGGACGCACCGTAAGCAAGGCCGCACTGTCCGCGGCGATCTATGATTTCGAGACCGACGCCGATCCCAGCGCCATCGAGATCTATGTGCACCGTGTGCGCAAGAAGCTTGAAGGGTCGCGCGTCCAGATCGCCACTTTGCGTGGCCTCGGCTATCTCTTGCGCCACGATGATCTGGCGCCATGAGAATTAACAGTCTTCGGCTGCAACTTCTGGCCTGGGTGGTGTTGCCGCTCGCCGGGCTCGCCACCGTCAATCTGTGGACCAGCCATGGCAATGCCCTGGCGACCGCCGATCTTGTCACCGACCGCATGTTGGTCGGATCGGCACGGATGATTGCCGAGCAGGTCGCAATGACCGACGGAGTGATCAACGCCACGGTGCCGCCGGCAGCGCTCGAGATGTTCGACACCGGCGACCGCGACAGGGTCTACTACGGTGTCGAAGCCGCCGGAGGGCGGCTGTTGACAGGCTATCCCGGGCTACCCAAGACGCCTGGACGCCCCAGCATCGAAGCGACCTATCGCGACCAGACGCTGCGGCTGCTGACATTTACGCACGCGGTGGTCGGCGCCGGCGGCGACTCGCCGATATCGGTCACCGTCGGCGTCACGCTTTTCGGCCACGACGCGATGGTGCGGCATCTCTGGTTCAGCGCCTTCACCCAGCAACTGGCGCTGGTGGCGATTGCCGGCGTCTTCGTGCTGCTCGGCCTGCGGCGAGGATTGACGCCGCTCATCCGGCTGCGCGACGCAGTGCGCTCACCGAAACGCAGCGAACTCGACCCCATCGAAGTCGCCGGTGCGCAGAGCGAAATCCGGCCGCTGGTCGATGCGCTCAATGCCTATATGGAACGGGTGCGGGCGCAGATGGCGGCGCAGCGCCGTTTCATCGCCAATGCCGCGCATCAGTTGCGCACGCCGCTGGCGCTGTTGTCGACGCAAGCGAGCTACGCGCTGCGCGAAAACGCTGTGGATGCGCGCAAGGAAGCGCTTGTCGCCCTGCAGGCAAGCTCCGCCCGGCTGGCGAGGCTGGCCGAACAGCTCTTGACCTTGTCGCGCGCGGAACCGGGCAGCCGGCGACCGCGCGCCGATCGCATCGACCTGACGCAAGCCGCGCGCCAAGTGCTGGAAACGCACGCGCCCAGGGCCATTGATCGCAACGTCGATCTTGGCCTCGATGAGACTGGCGCCGTACCGGTCATCGGGGACGGCACGATGCTGCGGGAGATGATCGTCAATCTCGTCGACAACGCCCTGCGCTACACACCGGCAGGCGGCACCGTCACCGTCAAGCTCGCCGCCGCCGGTGGCGAGGCCGTGCTGACGGTTACCGACGACGGGCCAGGCATACCCGCCGACGAGCGCGACCATGTCTTCGAGCGCTTCTATCGGCTCACCGGCGCGACCGACGAAGGCAGCGGCCTCGGGCTCGCCATCGTGCGCGAGGTGGTCGAAAATGCCAGCGGTCGCATCACCCTTGCGGATGGCGCGACCGGCGGCCTGGTCGTCGAGGTGCGCCTGCCGTTGGCCGGCGGCTAGGGGTCCTTGCCCCGCTCCGATCTGCTTACTGCGTCTCGTGCAGCGGCTGCGGACGCCATTTCGCCAGCCGGTTCTCGACCATTGTCATCAGATATTCCGCGCCCAGCGCCACGACCATGATGATGACGATCGCGGCATACATGCCGGCGGCGTCGAAGGAGCCCTTGGCGATGTTGATCAAGAGCCCGATACCATAGCGTGAGCCGACGAACTCGCCGACGATGGCGCCGATGATGGCGAAGCCGAAGCTGACGTGCAGGCTGGCGAAGATCCAGCTCATCGCCGACGGCACGATCACCGAGCGGGTCAGCTGCCAGTCGGAGGCGCCGAGGATACGGGCATTGGCGATCATCGCCCGGTCGGCCTCGCGCACGCCCTGGAAGGCGTTATGGAAGACGACGAAGAACACCATGATGAAGGCCAGCGCCACTTTCGAAGCAAGGCCAAGGCCGAGGATCATGATGAAGATCGGCGCCAGCACCACGCGAGGGATGGAGTTGATGACCTTGATGTAGATGGAAAAGATGTCGGCGGCCATGCGGTTGCGGCCAAGCGCGACGCCGATGATGATGCCGGCAACCGAGCCTGTGACGAAGCCGAGGACGGATTCCTCCATCGTGACGTAGAGATGGTACCAGAGCGGCCCTTCGGACGTGCCTTCCGTCGTCCACTCATAGAGCCTCTGCGCGATCGCGCTTGGCGTGGCGTAGAAGAACGGATCGATCCAGGCCTTGCGCCCGGCGACTTCCCAAGCGGCGAGGAAGACGATGAGGATGGCATACCGCCAGAAGATCACCGTGCGGCGACGATGCTGCGCGGCCTTGGCGGCGGCGGCCTCTATTTCGGCGTCCGAAGTTCCCGGCCTGAAACTTCCTGCCCTGATGTCGATGGTGGCATCGGTCATTGTGTCCTCCCTCACGCGGCAGCGCGGGCATAGCTGGTCTCGACCTCTTCCTTGAGATCGGCCCAGATGGTGCGCGAATAGTCGATGAAGCTTTGCTCGTAACGGATGTCGGCGACGACGCGAGGGCGCGGCAGGTCGATGGTGTAGACCGACTTCACCGTCGCCGGCCCGGCGGTCAGCACATAGACTTTGTCGGCCAGCGCTATTGCTTCCTCCAGGTCGTGGGTGACGAAAACGACCGAAGCCCTGGCTTCGGACCACAGACGCAGCAGTTCCTCGTGCATGAGAACACGTGTCTGCACGTCGAGCGCGGAGAACGGCTCGTCCATCAGCAGAATCTCGGGGCCATTGATGAAGGTCTGCGCCAACGCGACGCGCTTGCGCATGCCGCCGGAGAGCTGGTGCGGATAGTGATGCTCGAAGCGCGCCAAGCCGACGCGCGCCAGCCAGTCGCGCGCCGCGGCCGTCGCTTCTGCCTTGGCCCTGCCACGGAAGAGCGGCCCGGCCATGACGTTCTCGATCACCGTGCGCCATGGAAACAGCGCGTCACTTTGAAAGACGAAGCCGATGCGGGAATCGATGCCCTTGACGGGTGCACCCATGACCCGGACCTCGCCCGCGCTTGGGCTCGCCAATCCGGTGACGAGGTTGAGGGTGGTGGACTTCCCGCAGCCGGTCGGGCCGACGACGGCGACGAATTCACCCCGCTCGACGGTCATGGTGAAATCACGGATCGCGGTCAGCGACTTGCCGGTGGGTGACAGGAAGCGGCGGCTGACATTGATCAGCTCAATTGCCGGTGCGCTTTTCTCTTGTGCCATGCTGGGCTAACTCCTCGAACGAAGAACCGCCGTCGGCCAGGGCCTCCGGACGTGAAAACCAGACGATTGCCGGCACGAGGCGGTGCATCGCGCCGGCAGACGGGTTTACTTCGCGTTCTTGACGAATTCCGTCGTGTAGGTCTTCGACAGGTCGATCTGCTTGCCTTGCAGGTCCTTCTTGAAGGCCGACAGCACAGTCAGCACCGTCTCGGGGCCGCCCTCGGGCATTACGCCGTCGGCGGTGAACATCGCCTTGCCGGCATCGAGGGCCTTCACATAGCCCTCCTTGTCGCCGACATAGTAGTCCTTCGGCATCTTGTCGGCGATTTCGGCGCCGCTATGGGTATTGATGAATTTCTGCGTCTTGACGAAAGCATTGGCCAGCTTCTGCACCACATCCTTGTGGGCCTCGACCCAGTCTGTCTGCATGTAGAGTGACGCGGCCGGGTATGTGCCGCCGAGCGCGGCTTTTGTGCCTTCCATCGTACGCATGTCGATAAGGACTTTGGCCTCACCCGTCTTGAGTAGCCGGGTGATGGTCGGCTCGGTCGTCATACCCGCCTGGATCTTGTCCTGTTGCATCGCGGCGATGAATGTATCGCCGGCACCGACGGGGATTGAGGTGAATTCACCCAGCTTCAAGCCGTTCTTCACGGCGAGGTATTCCGTCAGGAAGTTTGTCGAGGAGCCGAGGCCGGTGACACCAAGGTTCATGCCCTTGAAATCGGCCGGCGACTTGATTTCGGGATGCTTCGTCGAAACCAGTTCGACCTCGCCGGGCGCCTGGCTGAACTGGACAATGGACTCGACGAATTTGCCTTTGGCCTGGAGGTCGATGCTATGGTCATAGAAGCCGACAACGCCTTGCACGGCGCCGGCCAGCATCTCGTTTTCGGCATCGACGCCGGCCGGTTCGTTCAGCAACTCGACGTCAAGACCCTCGTCCTTGAAGTAGCCCAGGGCTTCGGTGAGCTTGGCGGGCAGATAGATCTGCTTTTCGTAGCCACCCACCATGATGGAAATCTTTTCGTCGGCCGCCGATGCCGCCGTGGCACCCGTGGCGGTGATGGCAAGCGTCAAGGCAACGGTGCGCAACGCACACTTCGAGATGAAACCGGTCACAAAACTTCCTCCATTTGGGCGACGCGCTGTGAAGCCGCGCCGCATTCCTCCCTCGCCGACCGTCGCGGGCCGGACATGCGGTGACACCGCAAAACCGTCATGACATGCCCAAGCTTTCAGCTGGCTTTCAGTCGCGGGGCAAAAAAATCGTTCGCAGCGTCACGCCCGAGCGCTCTGCCCCAGGACGTCGCGCATGTCGTATTCGCCGGGAGTGCGGCCCGCCACCCAGAGAGCGGCGGCGATGGCGCCACGCGCGAACATGACGCGGTCGCCGGCCACATGCGACACGGTGACGGTCTCGCCCTCGGCGCAGAAGGAGACGCTGTGCTCGCCGACGATGCTGCCGCCGCGCGCCACCGCGAAGCCGATCTCGCCCACCGGCCGCGCGCCGGTGGCGCCATCGCGGACGCGCCTTGCCACCATGTCCAGTTCGACGCCGCGCCCGCCGGCAACGGCTTGCCCCAGCATCAGCGCCGTGCCCGAGGGCGCATCGATCTTGTGGCGATGATGCGCCTCGAAAATCTCGGCATCCCAGTCTTGCTGGGCGAGTGCCCTCGCCGCCTGCTCGACCAATCCGACCAGCATGTTCAGGCCGAGCGAAAAGCTGCCGGAGCGGACTATCGCGATGTTTTTGGCGGCATCGGCAATAATGGCCGCTTCGGCCGCATCGAAACCGGTCGAGCCAATCACCAAGGCTGGCCCGCCGCGTTGCGCACAGAAACTGGCCAGATCGGCGGAGGCAGCCGGCGTGGTGAAGTCGATGACCACATCGGCCATGGCAAGCGCTTCCTCGCGGCTCACCAGCCCATCACCGACACTGCCTGGGCGGTGAAAGCGGGCGGCAAGCGCCAGACGCGCATCGGCCCGCACCGCATCCGCCATCTGGCGTCCCATGCGGCCGAGAGCGCCCGATATGGCGATCCTGATCGGCGGCTGCGACATCGGCTCCTGCTATTTCCACATGCCGCGCATGCGCGCGCCGATGTCGACGCGCACCTCCGGCCGGGGTGCCCTGCCCTGCGCCGCTTGCGCGGCCGGCCACGAAAGCTGCTGGAACGCGGCAAGGATGGAGGCCGGGATGAAACGGGTGCGCGAGGCATAGAGATGACGGTCGCCACGCGCCGCCTGCCCGTGCGGAAAGAAGCGCTGCGGCATGATCAGGTTGAGGCTGTCCTTGGCTCGTGTCATCGCCACGTAGAGCAGCCGGCGCTCTTCCTCGATGTCCTCCTTGGTGCCGACGCCGAGATCGGCCGGAATGCAGCCATCGACCGTGTTCAGCACGAAGACGTTCTTCCACTCCTGGCCCTTGGCCGAGTGGATGGTGGACAGGATCAGATAGTCCTCGTCGCGATGCGGTGGCCCGGCCTGGTCGCTGGTCGCGTCCGGCGGATCGAGGGTCAGCTCGGTCAGGAAGCGTTCGCGCGAAGCATAGCCCGACCCGATTTGCTCCAGTTGCAGCAGATCCGCCCGGCGCGTGGTCGCATCCTCGTGGATGCGCTCCAGATGCGGTTCGTACCACAGCCTGATCTGTTCGAGATCGGCTGGCCACTTGGCGCCGGCACGCAAGCCGGAATAGAGCGATACAAAAGACGGCCAGTCGTCGGCGGCGCGCTGCGGTGGACGCCAGCCGGCCAGGCCCATCGTCTCGTCCAGCGCCGAGGTCATGGACTCGACGATCTGCGCGGCGGCGGAAGGACCGATGCCTGGCAAGAGCTGCAGCACGCGAAAGCCGGCGACACGGTCGCGTGGGTTTTCGGCGAAGCGCAGCACCGCCAGCACGTCCTTCACATGGGCGGCATCGAGGAATTTCAGGCCACCGAACTTGACGAAAGGAATGTTGCGCCGCGTCAGTTCGATCTCCAGCGGTCCGCTGTGGTGCGAGGCGCGAAACAGCACCGCCTGTGACTTCAGCGCGGTGCCGGCCTCTCGCTCCGCCAGGATGGTGTCGCAGACGAAGTTCGCCTGCTCGACCTCGTCACGCACGGTCACAAGTCTTGGCTTGTCGGCAGATTTACGTTCCGACCACAGGTTCTTGGTGAAGCGCTCGGAAGCTTCGCAGATGACCGCATTGGCGGCCGCCAGAATGGTCTCGGTCGAGCGGTAATTGCGCTCCAGCATCACCACGTCGGCGGTCTGCGCGAACTGCCGGGGAAAGTCGAGGATGTTGCGCACCTCGGCGGCGCGGAACGAATAGATCGACTGCGCGTCGTCGCCAACGACCGTCAGCCCGGCGCCGTCGGGTTTCAGCGCAAGCAGGATCGACGCCTGCAGCCGATTGGTGTCCTGGTATTCGTCGACCAGCACATGATCGAAACGCCCGCCCAGATGCGTGGCGATCTCAGGCTCGGCCGTCATCTGCGCCCAGTAGAGCAGCAGATCGTCGTAATCGAGCACGTTCTGCGCCTGCTTGGCCTCGACGTAACTGGCAAACAGCTGCTTGAGCTGCTCTGCCCAGCCGGCGCACCAGGGGAAGGCAGACCCCAGCACCTCACCGAGCGGGGCCTGCGCGTTGACGGCGCGCGAATAGATGGCAAGGCAAGTGCCTTTGGTCGGAAAGCGCGCTTCCGTCCTGGAGAAACCGAGTTCGTGGCGCACGAGATTCATCAGATCGGCAGAATCCTCGCGATCATGAATGGTGAAGGCCGGATCGAGGCCGATCTCCAATGCATAATCGCGCAACAGCCGCGCACCGATGCCATGAAAAGTGCCGGCCCAGGTGAGCGCATCCGTGATCACCGCGGCGTCGCGGCCGAGCACTTCGCCGGCGATGCGCTCGACGCGTCTGGCCATCTCGGATGCCGCGCGCCGCGAAAACGTCATCAGCAGGATGCGGCGCGGGTCGGCTCCCTTGACGATCAGATGAGCGACGCGGTGCGCCAGCGTATTGGTCTTGCCGGAGCCAGCCCCGGCAATGACCAGCAGCGGGCCTGCAATCTTGCCGTCGCCATGTTCGACGGCCCGGCGCTGGGCATCATTCAGCCGGGCGAGATAGGCCGGCTGGACGGTCGAGTCCAAAAAGGTCGAATCATGGGCGGCGAGGTTCATCGCCCATCAAGCATCGTTTCCGCTTTGTTCGCAACAGAGAAGCGGCTCCGCCAATTCGGCGAGCAATACGATCAGCGTTTCGGGTCAACGCCCATCGCCGCCGATTGCCGGCGCAGCGCTTCGCGGTCGTTTGCAGGCGCCGGCAGCAAGAGCGGATCGACAGTGTCGGGGACCTCGTCGATCATCTTGCGGGCGAGACGGTAAGTGACAAAGGCCAGCGTGCCGACCAGAAGCAAACGGATCATGTGGGCGGTCCTCCTTCTCTGGATCAACTGGAGGCCGGGCCTTTTGTTCCCTCGGCGCAATCGCCGCAACCAAACCGGCGCCGCCTCGTTCTGACTTGGAGGAGGTAGCGATGAAAAAGCTAGGACTGATCCTCGCGCTCGTCGCCTTGGCGCTCACGGCCTGTGACAACAAACTGCCGCCGACAAAGGCGACTGGAGGGGACCAAGGTCTCGCAATTCCGGCCGCGAACAATGGCATTGCCAGGCAGTGAATGGTGGCCCGCACCCCGACAATTGCGGGGTCGTCATCAACGCATCGCCGCGATGCATTCCTCGAGGCGGTCGAGGCGGAACTTGGCATTGCGCAGTTCGTGGCCAGCGTCCTGGCGCAGTTGTCGTGTCTGGGCCGAGGCAGCGGTCAAGTTTTGTTCGAGTTCAGCGATACGCGCGCGCACTCGCCGCGCTTCGTCCTGACGCAACGCCTTTATCCAGCTCCGCCCGCGCATCCATGGCTCCCCCCAGCACCAGTCTTGGCAGCAAAACGCTAACTTCCGCCAAGCGCCAGCATTCTAAATTTAACGAAAGCTAATTTAGCGCGCAGGCGAGAAGGCCGGCGCCGCTTGGGAGGTAATCTGATAGCGCCGGCCAGGCGGATATCAGGTCCGCCGCGTGAAGCACGCTAGCTGAGTCTTGCCGCAGCGTCATGCGAGATCAAGGATATCGGCCTTTTCCGGGCGTTTTCCCCCGGTAAAATGCCGCGAAAAGCCCCCCGTGGGTTCAAGTCCCAAGCCGCTGTCTGGCGATGGCGACATGGAAATCGACGCCGAACAACAGCCCGTCATCGTTGAAGTCGTAGCTGGAATTGTGAAGCGGCGCCGAACCCTCGCCGTTGCCGAGGAAGACGAAGCAGCCCGGCACGTGGTCGAGGAAGCGGGCGAAATCCTCCGACGCCGTCATCGGTTCGCGGGCGACCGCGATATTGCCAGGCTCGAAAACCGTCGTGGCGGCGGCGAAGGCCGCATCGACCAGTTCGGCATCGTTGCGCAAAGGCACGAATTCCCTGGTGTAGTTGACCTCGGCGGCAACATTGTACGCGGCAGCGATGCCTTCGGCGATGATGCGCATCTGGCGCTCGATCTCGGCGCTGACCTCGGGGCGGAAGCTGCGCGCGTCGCCAAGGACGCGGGCAAAGCCCGGCAGTGCGTTGCGGGTGCCGTCGGTGATCAGCTCGGTCACCGAAACCACGGCGATGTCGGCTGGGCTCAGCCGGCGCGAGACGATGGTCTGAAGACTGGTGACCAGCGCACAGGCGGCGACCAGCGTTTCCTGACCCGAATGCGGCCGGGCCGCGTGGCCGCCCAACCCCTTGAGCACGATCTCGAAGATATCCTCGGCCGACATGACCGGACCGGCGCGGGTTTCGAAATGCCCGACGGGCAGGCCAGGCATGTTGTGCAGGCCAAAGACCTCGTCGAAGGGAAAGCGCTGCATCAGGCCATCGTCGAGCATCGCCAACGCGCCTTTTCCCCATTCCTCCGCCGGCTGGAAGATGAAGCGCACGGTGCCGTCGAAACCGCCCCCCCCGGCCAGAAGCTTGGCCGCACCGAGCAGCATCGCCGTGTGGCCGTCATGGCCGCAGGCATGCATGAGACCGGGATTGCCGGAGCGGTGTGGCGCGGTCGATTGCTCTGATATGCGCAGCGCATCCATGTCGGCCCTGAGCGCGATGGCACGGTTGCCGTTGCCGCGCTGCAACGTGCCGACGACGCCTGTGCCGCCGACACCCTCGGCGACATCGTCCAGGCCGAATTCGCGCAGCTTGGCCGCGACGAAGGCCGCGGTGCGCTTCTCCTCGAAGCCGAATTCGGGGTGCGCGTGCAGATCGCGCCGCCACCCGGTCATCTCCAGCTTCAGCGCGTCACGGTCGATTTCAGCCATTGCCTGATATCTCCTGATCCGCAAGGCGGGCGACGACATCAAGCAGGATGTTGGCGCCGGCGACAAGCTCGGCATCGTCCGTATGTTCGCGCGGATTGTGGCTGATGCCGCCGGCGCTCGGCACGAAAATCATCGCCGCGGGCGCAAGGCGCGCCATCATCTGCGCATCATGGCCGGCGCCTGACGTCATGCGCTTCGAGACCAATCCGCGGTTGCTGGCGGCAGCCTCGATCAGTTCGACGATGCGGCTGTCGAAAATCACCGGCTCGAAGCGGGCCAGCCGCTCGACCGAGACCGTGACGCCATCGGCGGCCGCGAGGACATCGAGAAATGCGGCAAGTGCCGCCTCCTCCGCCTGCAGGCGATGCTCGAAAGGGTCGCGCAGGTCGACGGTGAAGACGGCGCGCGAGGGAATGACATTGATGGCGTTTGGCTCGAAACGCATCGTGCCGACGGTTGCAACGGTCGGCGTGTTCGAAGCTTTGGCGCGATCGTGCAGGAAAGTGACGACACGCGCAGCCGCATGGCCGGCATCATTGCGCATCGACATCGGCGTGGTGCCGGCATGGTTGGCGAGGCCATCTATGGTGATGCGCTGCCAGGAGATGCCTTGCAGGTTTTCCACGGCGCCGATCGGCACGCCTTCGCGTTCCAGCACCGGGCCCTGCTCTATATGCAGTTCGAGATAGACATGCGGTTTGAGGAAGCCGGGTTCCTCGTCGCCGGCATAGCCGATGCGGGCCAGCTCCTCCCCCAGCACGCTGCCGTCGGTGCCGACGGCGGCCAGCGCCGCCGTGATATCGACGCCGCCGGCATGGACCAGTGAACCCATCATGTCGGGGGAATAGCGAACCCCTTCCTCGTTGGTGAAGGCGGCGACCGCGAGCGGGCGCGACGGGACATAGCCTGACCCCTTCAGCGTCTCGATGACCTCCAGGCCGGCCAGTACACCGTAGCAGCCGTCATAAATGCCGGCATCGATGACGGTGTCGATATGCGAGCCGACGAGGATTGGCGCCTGCCCGGCGTTCTCAGGTACCTGCCAGATGCCGAAGATGTTGCCCATGCGATCGATGGCGATTTCGAGCCCGGCCTCGCGCAGCCAGCCGACGAAGCGGTCGCGACCCAGCCGGTCGGCATCGGAGGCGGCCAGCCGCACCAGCCTGCCCTCGCCATCACGGCCGATGCCGCCGAGTTCGCGGATGCGGCCAAGCAGTCTTTGTCCGTCGATCGAGATCATGGCGTTGCTCCTGAAAGCATCTTGCCGGCAAGCACATCCGCCGGGTTCATGCCGACGAGCTCGGCATAGCGGCGGGGGTCGGTCGCGGCTTCGGTGTTGATGACCAGCACGCGCGAAGTGGCGTCGAGGCCAAGCTCGGCCTTGTGACCGGCCATCGCCCGGATCAGTCCGGCAAGACCGACCCCTCCGCTTTCACCGGCAACGATGGCCGGATCGTTGCCGGACGGCCTTGCCAGCCGCCGCATCACGGCGACGGCGTCGTCCTCGTCGACGGTCATGAAGGCATCGGCGACGCGTGCCAGCACGCGCCAGGCGACAGGCGAGGCCTCGTAGCATTCGAGCATCGCCATGACCGTCGCCTCGCCATGCGCGATCTTGACCGGGTGCCCGGCTTTGGCGGCGCCGAAGACGCAGGCGGCGCGCGCAGGTTCCACCACCGTGAAAACAGGCCTGGCTTCTCCGAGCACGATGGCGAGATGGCCGGCGATCGCCGCCGCGATGCCGCCGACGCCTGCCTGCACGAAGACATGCGTCGGCGGTTCGGAGAGCTGGCGCAGCGCTTCGCGCACGACCGCCGTGTAGCCCTGCATGACAAGCCCCGGAATGCGTTCGTAGCCCGGCCATGAGGTATCGGAAACCACCGTCCAGCCTTTCTCGGCGGCGATGCGCGCCGCCTGCCTGACCGAATCGTCATAATTGCCGTCGACGCGGATCATCTCGGCCCCGTAGCGGGCGATGGCCGCGACGCGTTCGTCGCTGACGCCGGCATGGACGAAGATCGCCGCCTTGGCACCGACGAGTTCGGCGCCCTGCGCGACGGAGCGGCCGTGATTGCCGTCGGTGGCGCAAGCAACCGTCATGGTCGCCGCGACCGACCGGACTTCGGGCCGATCGAGATCGCCGACATCGACGGAGCGGCCCAGACGCTTGCTGGCTTCTTCCAGGACCAGGCGGAAGACCGCATAGGCGCCACCCAGCGCCTTGAAGCTGCCGAGGCCGAGCCGAAAGCCCTCATCCTTGACGTGCAAGGCAGCGAGACCGAGCTCGCCCGCCAGCGCCGGCAGCGCGTGCAGCGGCGTTGCCAGATGATTGTCACGGCGGGCAAGGAAACGCTCGACCGTATCCGCCCCGGCGATGCCGAGGGTTTCGGCATCGGCCGCGCCCAGGGGCCGGCGGTGCAAGGCATTGCTATTGGGCAGGAACATTGGCGGTCTCCTCGGCGTCGTCCGAGAGAAGATATTGCAGGACATGCGCAAAAGGCGCTGTAATTCGGCTCTCAAAATGCAAGTTTGTTTCGTCAGGATACGCCAATGCCGCAGTCGCCGGTCTCCCTCGACAGCTTCGATCTCGCCATCCTTGCCATCGTGCAGCGGGACAATACGACGCCGCAACGGCTGATCGGCGAGGCGGTGAACCTGTCGGCGCCGGCCGTGCAGCGCCGCATCAAGCGCATGGAACAGACCGGCGTCATTGCCGGCAACGTCGCCGTGGTGGAGCCGGCGGCCGTCGGCCGGCCCATCACCATCTTCGTCGAGGTCGAGTTGGAGAGCGAACGCACCGAACTGATCGATGCGGCCAAGCGGCAATTCTCGGCAGAGCCGCAAGTGCAGCAATGTTATTATGTCACCGGCGAGGCCGACTTCATCCTCGTCATCACCGTAGCCGACATGGGCGCCTATGAGGCGCTGACGCGAAAACTGTTCTTCGGCAGCAACAATGTGCGGAAGTTCCGCACCTTCGTCGCCATGGACCGCGTCAAGGTCGGGTTGACGGTGCCCTTGCCTGGATGAGCCCGTGGCACCCCTGCCACGTTTCTGACATTCTCAGGATCGCGAATTAGCGAGCGAGGCGCGCATGGACGAAACCACGAAGGTCGCGATCATCGGTGCCGGGCCAGCGGGCCTGGCGGTTGCCGCGTGCCTGCGGCAAGCCGGAGTGGATTTTGTCATGCTCGAAAAGGAGCAGCAGGCCGCGCCGGCCTGGCGGCGTCACTATGATCGCGTGCATCTGCATACGACCAAACGCTACTCTTCGCTGCCCTTCGTCCCCTTCCCCAAGGATTATCCGCGCTATGTGCCGCGCCATCTCGTGGTCGAGTATCTCGACGCCTATGCGAAGCGTTTCGACCTCGAGCCCCGCTTCAGCGAAACCGTGCGAGCGATCACCCGGGAGGGCCGCGGCTGGCGGGTGGAATCGACGTCCGGCGCCTTACGTGCCTGGCATGTGGTGATCGCGTCCGGCTACAATGCCGAGCCCTTGCTGCCCAAATTTGCCGGCATCGACGCCTTCAAGGGCAAGACGCTGCACAGCGCGGACTACCGCAACGCTACGCCTTTTGCCGGCCAGTCGGTGCTGGTCGTCGGCATGGGCAACACCGGTGCCGAGATCGCGCTCGATCTGGCGGAAGGCGGTGCCCGGCCGACGATCTCGGTGCGCGACGGCGTTCACATCGTGCCGCGCGAACTGTTCGGCGTGCCGATCCAAATGGTCGGCATGGCGACGCGGCTCGGGCCGCGGCGCATCAATGACGCCCTGTTCCCCCTCATTCTCGACCTTGTGCTGGGCAGGCTGGAGAAATTTGGGCTCAGACGGCCGAAGCAGGGATTGCTGCAACAGATCGCCCTTGCGTCGCGCATTCCGGTGATCGATGTCGGCACTATCGGCAAGATCCGCGAAGGCGCGATCAAGGTGGCGCCCGACATCGCCGAAATCTCGGAACGCGGTGCCCGTTTTGTCGATGGCGGCCACGGCGAATTCGACGCCATCCTCTTCGCCACCGGCTACCGGCCGGGCTATGCCAAATTCCTGGACCCCGGCATCCAGCCGGATCGCAGCGGCGTTACCGCGCAAGCTTCGGACCTCGGCCTCTACCTTGTTGGTTTCCACAACGCCGTCACCGGCTTGCTGCGCGAAATCGGGATCGAGGCCCAGTCGATCGCCGACGACATCCGGCACCGGCTGAACAGGAAAAAGGTGGCCGAATTCCTGCCAGTGTGACTTTCCGCGCCTCGGCTGCGCTTGTTGTCTCTCAATCAGCGGCCGGTGCTGTCTTCAGCATCATGCCGGCGATCTTGGCGGCGACAAGCCCCGTCATGTTGGAGAGATCCTGGTTGGGGCCGTGGCGGCCCTAACCGGAGCAGGATTTACGGTCGAATGAGAAAAACGCCTGCCAGGACCGGAAGAGCCGGAATATTGGGTGAGCTGGCGCAAAGCCGACTAAAGGGCGTTGCAAAGCTCAGGTGCAAAATCGTAGCCTTAAATTGGGAATTTATGCGGGACCTCGTATCTGGTAAATAAGACCAAGCGGAGCTTCATGGAACCTTTCAAACATAGCAGCTTCCTAAGACTTTTGGCCTTCCCAAGAATGGTCGGAGATTTCAAATATGAGACATCAGAAAAAGATCTATTTTTTAGACTTTCTGATGCGAATGAAAATCACGGTAGCTTGATAAGCAGAGCGCTTTTAGACAACGTCAATAAGAAATTCTGGATTGAAGCGGGAGTATACAGAAACATTACAACCTTTAAGGCAAAATTTATTGAAAGTGAAGGTGATAAATTTATACATGGATCATTTGTTAATAGCGGGACATGGATATCGTATCCAGCTTTAATTTTGGCTTTTTTTGGATGGATATGTCTCCTAATAGCCAATAAAAATGCACCCGATATGGTTTTCTACCTCGTTTTTTTCGCAGTTTTTCATCTGGGCATTTCTATTTCATTCAACAATCATATAAAAAATATTTCAAAATTTCTTGCAAATGAACTTGATGTACGCCCCATCTCAAAGCTAAATTATTTCTAATCACTAGTTATTTTCGCGATACATAATCTCCGCTAAAATCTCAACAATATTATCTTCGCAGCCATGTGCGGCGCGCGGCCAATATTTTTGCTTTTGTTGCTGCGTCACCAGATGCACGACCAGGAAATCCTTGGCCGGCTATGCCGCCAGCTCCCTTGCCTTGCGCAACCACACCTTGTTGTCGTGGAAGGCCGCGCCGCCATAGGGCGCGGGGGCATCGGCGCCGGTCAGCACGTTGATGCCCTCGCCGCGCTCATGCGCGCTGTTCGGCCAGATGCCTTCGGCGATCACGACGCCACGTTTGATGCCGTCGAACAATCTGGCGTGCAGCACCACCTCGCCGCGCATGTTGCCGATCTCGACACGGTCGCCGTCGGCAAGTTCGAGAGCCGCCGCATCGTCGGGATGCAGCAGGAGTTCGGGGCGGCCTTCCTTCGCCCTTGAAACCGGTGTCTCGGAAAAGGTCGAGTTGAGGAAGTTGCGCGCCGGCGAAGTCGTCAGGCGGAACGGATGCGCTTCGTCGGCCACCTCGATCAGGTCGACATGATCGGGAAATTCCGGCAGCCGCGCCACCGGGCCGAACAGGCCCATGCTCTTCGGCGGCCGGTTGGGAGCCGCCTGCCCGGTCCAGTCGGCGCGGAAGCGGAATTTGCCGTCCGCATGGCCGAAGCCCCGGGTGAAATGCGCGGTTTCGAAATCCGGCTGCAGGTCGACCCACTTCTCTTCCTTCAAGGAATCGAAGCTGCCCAGCCCGCGCTTGCCGAGGATGATGTCGATATGCTGCTGCTCGGTGAGGCCAAAGCCCGGCCGATCGGCGACGCCGAGGCGCTGGGCCAGCTGCTCGATGACGAAATGGTTGGTGCGCGGCCCTTCCGGCGGCTCGATCAGCTTGGGGCCGAGCGTGATATGCTGGTTGCCGCCGCCCTTGTAGATGTCGTCATGCTCGACGAACATCGTCGCCGGCAGCACGACATCGGCAAGCTTGGCCGTGTCGGTCATGAACTGCTCGTGCACGCAGGTGAACAAATCGTCGCGCAGGAAACCTTGCTTCACCAGCCGCTGCTCGGGCGCGACATTCACCGGATTGGTGTTCTGGATGAGCATGGCCGTCACCGGCGGTCCGCCGTAGAGCGCGTCGCTGGCGCCGGTCAGCACCGGGCCGATGCGCGAGTGATCGAGATAGCGGATCGAGGGATCGCGCATTCTTGAGCCTTCCAGCACATCCTGATTGAGCTTGAAGATGCCGGAATTGGAATGGAAGGCGCCGCCGCCCTCATACTGCCAGGCGCCGGTGACCGCGGCGATGCATGACGCCGCATGCATGTTGACGGCGCCGTTGCGCTGGCGCGCAAAGCCGTAGCCGAGCCGGAAATAAGTCTTTTTCGTCGTGCCGACGAGCCGGGCGAAGGCCTCGATCTCGGCGACCGTCAAACCGGTGATATCAGCCGCCCACTCCGGCGTGCGGGTGCGCAGATGCGCTTCAAGGCCCAGAGGGTCGTCGGTGTATCTTTCGAGATAGGCGCGGTCGGCCAGGCTTTCTCTGAACAGGACATGCATGACAGCACAAGCCAGCGCGCCGTCGGTGCCGGGCTTCAGCACCAGGCCCATGTCGGCCTGTTTCATGGTGGCGTTTTCATAGACGTCGATGACGACGATTTTCGCGCCGCGTTCCTTGCGCGCCTTGATGGCGTGGGTCATGACATTGACCTGCGTGACCACCGCGTTGGTGCCCCAGATCACGACGCAATCGGATTTGGCCATTTCTCGCGGATCGGGACCGCGCAAGGCGCCCGCCCCCATCATCCAGCCGGTCCAGGCGAGATTGGTGCAGATCGAGCCGAAGAAGCCCGAGTACTTCTTCGCATGCCGCAGCCGGTCGATGCCGTCGCGCTGCACCAGCCCCATCGTGCCGGCGTAATAGTAAGGCCAGACCGTCTCCGATCCGTACTTCTCCTCGGCCGCGATGAAATTCTCGGCAACGAGGTCGAGTGCGGCTTCCCAGCTTGCCTCCTGCCAGACGCCCTCGCCCTTGGCGCCCTTGCGCACCAGCGGCTTCAGCAAACGGTCGGGATGATGGACGCGGTCGGCATAGCGGGCGACCTTGGCGCAGACGACCCCGGCCGTATAGGTATTGGACTTGGCGCCATGGACGCGGCCGATGCGGTTGCCATCAAGCAGTTCGACCTCAAGCGCGCAGGTCGACGGGCAATCATGCGGACAGGCCGAATGGCCGATACGGAGCTTCGCGTGCTGGTTCATGCCATTTGTCTAGCGGGTTTTGACGGTGGCGTGTAGGGCCAGATGATTAGCCAATCTCCCCCCTTGTGGGGGAGATGTCCGGCAGGACAGAGGGGGGTGCGAAGGATCGCGGCCTATCGAGCCCAATCAATGTGCCACCGAAGTTGGCGATGGTGATTGCAAAGAGACCGGCAGGTTGGCGGGACAGCGCCCCCCTCTGCCCTGCCGGGCATCTCCCCCACGAGGGGGGAGATTAGCTCTACTCCGCCGTCCCTTCCTCATATTCCGCGGACATGGTCAGCCATTTTTCCTCATGGCCGGCCAGCGTCTGGGCAAGCTGCGAGCGTTCCTTGGCGAGCCTGGTCGCCGTCGACGGATCCTTCTCGTAGACCGCCGGGTTGGACAGTTCGTCCTCGATGCCGTCGATGCGTTTGCGGATGCGGTCCATCAGCGCCTCGGTGGCGCGGATTTCCTTGGCCAGCGGCTCGAAGGCGGCGCGGCGCGCTGCCGCGTCGCGGCGGCGATCGGCTTTTGACGCCTTGTCGGCCTCGCGCTTGCCGCGACGGTCGCCGGAGACGCCGGTCACCAGCGTCTTGTAGTCCTCGAGGTCGCCGTCATAGGGATTGACCGCACCATCCTTGACCAGCCACAGCCGGTCGGCCGTAGCCTCGAGCAGATGGCGGTCGTGCGAGATCAGGATGACGGCGCCGGGAAATTCATTCAGCGCATGGATCAGCGATTCGCGGCTGTCGATGTCGAGATGGTTGGTCGGCTCGTCGAGGATAAACAGGTTCGGCCCCTCGAAGGCCGACAGGCCCATCAGAAGGCGCGCCTTCTCGCCACCGGACAGATCCTTGGCGGGCGTGTTCATCTTCTCGGTGGTGAGACCGAACTGGGCGACGCGGCCGCGCACCTTGGATTCCGGCGCCTCGGGCATCAGCCGGCGGACATGCTCATAGGCATTTTCCTCGGGACGCAGATCGTCGAGCTGGTGCTGGGCGAAGATCGCCACCTTCAGCCCGGGCGCCACCGTCATGGTGCCGGTTTCCTGCTTCAGGCGACCCGACAGCAATTTGGCGAAGGTCGACTTGCCGTTGCCGTTGGCGCCGAGCAGCGCGATGCGATCGTCAGCGTCGATGCGCAGCGTCATCTTCTTCAGGATCGGCTGGCCCTCGGTATAACCGACATTGACGTTGTTCAGCGCAACGATCGGCGAGGCCACCGTCTTCACAGGTTGGGGGAAAGAGAACGGCCGTACCGTGTCGTTGACGATGGCCGAGATCGGCTTCATCTTTTCCAACGCCTTGATGCGCGACTGCGCCTGTCTTGCCTTGGAGGCCTTTGCGCGAAACCGCTCGACGAAGGATTCCATATGCTTGCGGGCGGCTTCCTGCTTGACCCGGCCCTTTTCCTGCAACTCCTTCTGCTCGGTGTACTGGCGCTCGAACTGGTCGTAACCGCCGCGCCAGAAGGTCAGCTTCTTCTGGTCGAGATGAACGATCGAGTTGACGGCGCGGTTGAGCAGATCGCGATCGTGCGAAATCAGGAGCACGGTGTGCGGATACTTTGAGACGTAGTTTTCCAGCCACAGCGTGCCTTCGAGGTCGAGATAATTGGTCGGCTCGTCGAGCAGCAGGAGATCCGGCTCGGAAAACAGTACGGCGGCCAACGCCACGCGCATACGCCAGCCGCCGGAGAAGGACGAGGCCGGACGCCGCTGCGCGGCGTCGTCGAAGCCGAGGCCGGCGAGGATGGTGGCCGCGCGCGACTCGGCCGAATGAGCATCGATGTCGGCCAGCCGCATGTGGATGTCGGCGATGCGGTGCGGATCGGTCGCCGTCTTCTCTTCTTCGAGCAGCGCCGTGCGCTCGAGATCGGCCTTGAGCACGATCTCGATCAGCGGGTCCTCGGTTCCAGGCGCTTCCTGCGCCACCTGGCCGATGCGCGTATTCTTCGGCAGGCTGATCGAGCCTGTCTCGGAGGGAAAATCGCCTGTTATGGCCTTGAACAGCGTCGTCTTGCCGGTGCCGTTGCGGCCGACGAGACCGGCCTTGGTGCCGGCCGGCAAGGTGAGCGAGGCGTGGTCGAGAAGCAAGCGCCCCGCCATGCGGAGTGAAAGGTCATTGATGATAAGCATGGCCGCGCTTTTGCACTGGACATCAACGCTTCGCAAGACCTTGCGGGCCAGTTGGCCGCACAAGGCCTGGAAACGGCGCGCACAATGCGCCGCCAGAGCAGCCGATCAGTGACCTGCGATACCGGCCAGCAAGGCCTCAGGCAGTGGCCTTGCCACGCTTTGTCGCCTTGGCCACGACCGCCGGCGCAGCGACCGGCTTGCGGCCAAGTCCCGTCGATTTCGCCAGCGCCGACCGGGTCGCCGAGTAATTCGGCGCGACCATCGGATAGTCCGGCGGCAAGCCCCATTTGGCCCGATAGTCATCCGGGCTCAAACCGTAGTCCGTCCTGAGGTGTCGCTTGAGCGACTTGAACTTCTTTCCGTCCTCCAGGCAGATGATGTAGTCGGGAAACACCGACTTTTTCGGATTTACGGCCGGAACAAGGCTCGGGCTTTCCACGACGGCCGCACCAGCCAGCTTTCGGACCGAGGCGCTGACGCTGGCAATCAGGTCAGGCAGGCCGGAAGCCGGAAGCGGATTGTTGCCTACATAGGCCGAGACAATATCGGCGGTCAGCTCGATAACGGTCTTATCCTCGATATTTGACAATTCTTTCACCCTATCTGCGACAAAGTCATCTACCCCAGTAAAGACTTTTGTCGATGTATCTCTTTAACCGCGCCCCCCAACGGGCCGCCAAATCCCAAAACGAATCAAGACTTGGCATCAACTACTTTTATGAGAAATCGACGTCGTGCAAATTAGAAAATCTAATACTTGGAGGTGGCAGACTTGGTTGGGCGGCTGTCGGCCAATATCTCAAGAATACGCTTCCAGCGGGCACAACGCCCGAAATCCTTCTGTTCAATCGCCTTTTCGGCCTTCATTGCGGCGTAAAGCGGTGCCTCGGCGCCAAATTCCTTGATCAGCCAATGCGCTTCCTGCCTGGCGAGACGTTCATTGTCATCAAACATAGTCTTGCGCCTCCGAACGCTCCAGACCGACCGCGACACAACTGCCGATCACGAGAATGGCTCCGGCAATGGCGGTGGTCGTCAGCCGTTCGCCGGACAACGTCAACAGCAGCGTCGAAGCAATCGGCGTGAGATAGGCGACGACAGCCACCTTGCCGCTGCCTCCGAGCTTCAAGGCGCGTGACCAGAAGTAATAACCCAGCCCCATCGGGCCAGCGCCGAGATAAAGCCCGAGGACCAGATCCACTCCGGTGGGCCAGGCGACGCCTTCGCGAGCGGACCATACAAGCGTCAAGGCGACGCCGACCAGCGACGAGGGCAGCAACAGGCGGTCCGGCGACGTGGCGAGCCGCCCCACCATCACCGAATAGAAAGCCATGCACAGCGCGGACCCGAATGCGGCCGAATAGCCGGCGAGATCACCCTGGAACCAGGTGCGGTCACGCCCTCCCGAAATCACCAGCGCGACGCCGACGAAGCCAAGGGCCGCGGCAATGCCCAGCAAGGCCGGACGCCGGGGATTGTCGAAAGCGATCACTGCCGCGGCAACCATCAAGGGCCAGGTGTAGGCCACGAGATTGGCTTCGATCACCGGCATCGAGGCAAAGGCGATATATTGCAGCACCATGGTGCCGACCAGACCGATAAAGCCGACCGCGAGCGGCACCAGCGCGGTGCTTGCCGTGGTCGTCGCGGCTTTCTCGCGGCTCATCGACCGGATGACCGCGAAGACCAGGGCGGCCCCTACAAATTGCAGGAACTGCACCTGCGACACCGGGTGACTGGCCAGCAGGGACTTGCCGACCAGCGCATTTGTCGACCACAACGCCACCGCCCCGGCAGCGAAGACCAGCGCGGATATCGAGCCCGATCCATGCAGAAGGAATCGGCATAGGCCCCTATCTCTGCGTTCGACCATGATCCCGTCCGAAAACCGGTCTCCACTTTTCGGGATCATGGGTCGCTACCATGACTCCCTGGCTCCACCCGGAACCGGCGCTTCGGCGGGGGCCGGCGTCGGATGTTCGGCCTCGAACCGGCGATAGGCCGGCAGCTGGTTTTGCCACACATCTTCGGCCAGCTCGTTGACCCACTCGCGGTCGTGATCGTTGTCGGCGGCAAGGTAGAACATCCTGTTGTCGTCGACATAGGGCTTGGCCACGGAGCGCTGGTTGAGCACCAGCGTGACGCGCTCGCCGAACTGGATCGGCGCCGTACGATGCAGGACGCCGAGGAACTGCCCGAGCGTCGCATAGTTCATCTTGTGATCGATGCGCATGATGCGGTTGCGCGGAATCTCGCGGCCGGATTCGAGGATGGCGCGGCCGGTCTCGGAATCGTCGCAATAGATTTCGAGATGGCCGCCGACCAGCGGATCGCTGATCGACAGCGGAATGAGCTCAGTGACCGGAACGCCGTCGCAATGCCATTCGACGGCGCCATCCCTGGGATTCATGAAGGTGACTGTCGAACCGACGATCGACAGCGGATAGGGCTCCAGCTTCGTGCCCATCATGTCGGACAGCCGTTCCAGGCGCAACTTGTCGTTCAGCAACTCCTTGATTTCGGGAATGAAACGGTCCGCGCCTGTGATGAAGGTCAGATCGAGGTGCTTGTGCACGGCATGGCTGGCCTTGAGCTTCAGGGCGGCCTCCTCGATCGCGGCAAGCAGAGCCGGATCATAGCCATGCCGATACTGCGCAACGCCGAAGCTCGACACTTTCCAGGCGGTTTCGTGGCCGATAATGGCCTCGCGGCTCATCGCATAGCGCAGTTCGGGTACGGTATGTGCGTTCATTGTACTTCTCCAAGTGGGGGGCAAACACTTGGTTAACAGTCGATTAAATTAGCCCCCCCTGTAAAATTAGGAATGCTAGTGCTACCCTAAGCCCAGCTTAAGGTCGAAAGCCGTGCGTCTGCTCAGTCAGGTCAACCTCAATTCGCTGAAAATCGTGGAGAGTGCTGCGAGGCACGGGAATTTCACGCGTGCCGGCGAAGAGCAGTTCATCACCGCTTCGGCGGTCAGCCAGCGCGTCAAGAGCCTGGAGGACCAGTTGCGCTTCAAGATTTTCCAGCGCGGCGGCAATGCGGTGTCGCTGACACCGGAGGGCGAAACCTATGTCTCGCGCGTTCGTGAGGCGCTGGAGCGGATTGTCGCCGCCAGCATGGAAGCGACCGGGCAATCACAGGAACATGTGCTGAAGATATCGGTGCTGCCGACATTTGCCGCGCGCTGGCTGTTTCCGCGCCTGCCGCTGTTCCAGCAGCAACACCCCGATATCGTGATGCGGGTTTCGACCTCGTACGCGACGCACGAGTTCACGACTTCCGAATTCGATCTCGAAATCCGCTACGGCGACGGCCACTTCAACGGGCTGCCATCCGACCTGTTGTTTCAGGAAGACCTGACACCGGTGTGCAGCCGCAAATTGTTCCACGAGGTTCTCGGCGACAAGCCGGTGTCAAAGGTGACACCGGACGACCTCAAGCACTTCACGCTGCTGCATTCCGACACCTGCACGCAGAACTGGCAATCCTGGCTTGGTTTCGCCGGCGCCAGTTTTGTGCTCAGCGAGACCAAGAGCATCTATTTCGACTCGTGCATGATGTCCTACGAGGCGGCCAATGCCGGAATGGGTTTTGCCGTTGCCAACCGCGCCTATATGGCCAGCGATATCCGCGCCGAGAGGCTGGTCGCTCCCTTTGCCGTACATCATCCGAATACGGCCGGTTGGTACTTCGTCTCGCCGCACAAGGGCCTTGCCGCACGCAAGATGCTGCTGTTCAAGCAATGGGTGATGGCGGAAGCGGCCATGACGCAACGCCAGCTGGACAACGAAATTGCGGGCTTGGCTTCAGAAGCTGTCTGAAAGTCGGATCGGTCCTCATTTGTCGCTCGATGACTGCAGGCAAGAGAAACAGGGATCATCGATTAATGGGCGGCGTCCAATCCAGGCAACCCGCCTTGGTCGGCGATATCGTTGAACTCAGCCCCCTGCAGCCAGAGCATTCCGCAGCGCTTTTGAGTGCAGCCGCAGATGGCGAGCTATGGAACTTGAAGGCCACCGTGGTTCCAGGGCCAGACGCGATCGATGATTATATTGCCAATGCCCTGGCTGGACGACAGGCCGGGACTGTCATGCCATACGCAATCGTCCTCCGCGCCACGGGCTTGATTTGCGGTAGTACGCGGTTCTGGAAAATCGATCGCGAACAGAAAATTGGAGATTGGGCACACGTGGCTCGGCAATTCGGTCCAGCGATCGGGGGTTAATACCGAGGCTAAATATCTTCTCCTGATTCAGGCATTTGAGGTCATGAACTGTGTCCGCGTGCAATTCACCACCGACGAACTCAACGACGCGTCGAGAGCGGCCATTTTGACAATAGGAGCAAAACAGGAAGGAATCGTTCGCAATGAACGGATCATGCCGGACGGCCGGAAACGCAATTCCGTCCGGTTCAGCATTATTGATTCCGAGTGGCCGGACGTAAAAGCCATGCTACGGCAAAAAATGCGGCGATAGTCCGCGCCAAACGCTCGCCCCGAATTCAAAACGAAAACCATGTGGATCAGGCGAAAGCCCTTCCCTCCTCGGTGCGCTGGAAATGCGCCAGATCGAGCGGCACGGAGGGGCGGCCCAGAACTGTCAGGATCATATGCGCCTGGCCGCGATGATGGGTCTGGTGGTTGAAGACATGAGCCAGCGCCGGCGCCAGGCGCTGCGAGACGGTGCGCATATCCGAAACGGTCATATAGGTGAAGCGACCCGACAGCGCTTTGTCGTCCAGGCCGCCGAGCCAGTCGATCATCCGCCGGTCCTCCGCCTCGCGCGCGGTCCTCAAGACGGGCAAGGCCCGGTGCAATATGGCGTCCAATGTCGTCGGCGCGATGCCTTCGCCGGTGAAGCGCTTCATCCAGATGCGATCGGCGGCGAGCAGGTGGTTGAGCGTGCCCATCAGCGAACCGAAGAAAGCGCCGACGTCGCGATTGAATTCCTCATCGTTCAGATCGTCGGCGGCATCATAGATGCGGCCATTGGCCCATTGATTGTAGGCCGCAAACATCATGAAGTGCTGTTTCATCTTTTCTCCCGCCGCGCCCGTTTCGGGTTTCGGGGCGATACCTAGACCGCGAAGGGGCCGACGCCAATGACCATTCTGCTTTACGACCTGGTCGGACATGACGAGAGCCGCCCGTTCAGTCCGCATTGCTGGAAGGCAACGATGGCGCTGGCCCACAAGGGACTTGATATCTCGACCGCGCCGACGCGTTTTCTCGAAGTGCCGGCCATCGAAGGCGGTGTCTCAAAAACCGTTCCGGTCATCCGCGATGGCGACAAGGTCGTCATCGATTCCTTCGCCATCGCGCTCTATCTCGATGAGACCTATCCGGATCGCCCGACGCTGTTTGGCGGCGAAGGCGGCAAGGCGATGGCGCGCTTCATCGAACGCTGGTCGCAATTGACCATCCACCCTTATGTTACCACCGCGGCGCTCGTTGACCTTCATGCCATGCAAGACGAAGAGAACGCCTCGTATTTCCGCCAGAGCCGGGAGCAGCGCTTCGGCAAGCGGCTGGAGGACGTCGCCGCCGCACGCGACGCCGGCCTGGCAACCTTCCGGGCAGCGCTGGAGCCGCTGCGCTCCATGTTGAGCTACCAGCCTTTCATCGGCGGCGCCTCGCCGCTGTTTGCCGACTATATCGTCTTCGGCGCGCTGCAATGGGCACGCATCGCCACGCCTTACAAATTGCTCGACGACAGCGACGTGGTGGCGCAATGGTTCACCCGCTGCCTCGATCTGCATGGCGGGCTCGGACGAACGGTTGCGGCGGCGGCGTGACGGCCGCAAGCGCGCGCCCTGCCCGCAAGGCAAGCGCCGTCAAACTGTCGCGAAAATCGGCGGCGGAACAGCTGGCCTTACTTGGCCGCCTTCTTTGGCTTGCTGGCTTTCGCGGCGGCCTTTTCCTTGGGAGCGGCTTTTGCCTTGCCGGCGCCAGATGCCTTCCTGGCTGGCTTCTTGTCCGCCGACCCCGCGTCCTCCCGATCGATGTCGGCGGCCGCCTGTTGCCAATGGCGTTCGTGGTGACCGGCCGGTTGCCCTTCTTCCTGCCAGATCTGATGGGCACGGTTGCGAATGCGCTCCTGACGATCGTCTGTCATGGTCATATTGTCTCCATGCGGGCCGACTTCAGCGCGGCGCCGACCGGACGACTATAGCAAGCAAACCGTTGCTTTACAGCCGTCTGATCCAGCCTGCCCGCAGCGACCAGCCACGGAAGCGCTGGCCGTTCGACGCTCGCTGTCGCTCCGGGCGTTCGTCGCTCGCAAAGCCAGGCAATTGCCTTTCCGCTCGCCGCGCGGACCCGCTCCTCACCCTCTTGGCAATAAGCCGGGCGGCTTGTATAGAGCCCGCCACTCTCAATTCAAATTCAGACAAGGACGACCCATGGCGCTCGAACGCACCTTCTCCATGATCAAGCCCGACGCAACGCGGCGCAACCTCACCGGCGCCATCACCAAGATGCTCGAAGACGCCGGTCTGCGCGTCATCGCCTCGCGCCGCGTTTGGATGAGCCGCCGCGAGGCGGAAGGCTTCTACGCCGTCCACAAAGAGCGGCCGTTCTTCGGCGAGCTGGTGGAATCCATGTCCTCGGGCCCGACCATCGTGCAGGTCCTTGAAGGCGAGAGCGCCATTACCAAGAACCGCGACGTGATGGGCGCCACCAACCCGGCCAACGCCGCCGAAGGTACCATCCGCAAGGTGCATGCGCTGTCGATCGGCGAGAACTCGGTGCACGGCTCCGACGCGCCGGAAACCGCCGCGCAGGAAATCAAGTACTGGTTCTCGGACACCGAAATCGTCGGCTGAGCCGACGGCATCAAATCCGATCTGGAAGGCCGGCGTTCAGCCGGCCTTTTTTCTGGAGTGCAATCAGCTCGCGGCGCTGAAGCGCAGGATTTCGCGCCCGTCCTTGTCTGAGATGGTGAGCTTGCCGGCATCGACCTTGTATGATGCCGCCTTGGCCAACGCATCGAACAGGGCTTTTTCCTCGGCCATCACATCGGGCGCGCAAGCTTTGTAAGTCGAACCGATATCCCCGATCGCGATCGCCTGGCCCTCGACCTTCGCCGTGGCAAAATAGGTGTTGCAGGGACCGCTGCCACCGGCCTTGCCGGCCTCGCTGACCCTGAAGGTCGCCTGCGGCGCGGTGATGGCGCCAATGCCATCGACATAATCGACCACCCAGAGCTGATCGAAGACGGAAGCCGCTGGCTCCTTGCCGGGCGTAACCATCTTCAGCATGATGGTCTGCGGCGCGTCGGTCAGCGGATCGAGCTGATGGCGCACATCGGAGACGAACATCAGCCTTCCGTCCACGGTGATCCGGGCCTGCAGCGCGTAGATCATTTGCGGCCGGATGACGGAGGGGTCGAATTTTATCTCGAAGCTGATCGGCACCTGGCCGGCGGGCTTGATCTTCTGTTGCCCGATGATCTTGGCCGGCGCGTCGGCCAACGAGACGTCGGCGAGCTCGACGGAGAGCACGGCGCTGGGCGGCAAGGCGATGCGCTCGCGATAGATCACCTCGCCCCTCACCGCCTTTTCCGCGGCAACGGACAGCTCCGGAACCGCCAGGATACCCACGACCAACGGCACCAAGCCGAAGACGAAGAATTCGGCGATCCTCTCCAGCATGACCGTCTCCCTTGCCCAATCAGTCACGTGACCAGTTGGCAGAAGGATTGCGGTCGTTCGGTGACGCCTGCACGGTATTATTCGGACGGCGGTCGCTTCCAGCGCCGGGCTGCCTGGGCGTCGGTTTCCTTAGCCTCGACCCAGCCCCCCTCGGAGCCGTCGGTGCGATGTTCCTTCTTCCAGAAGGGGGCACGCGACTTGAGGTAGTCCATGAGGAAGTCCGCCGCCTCGAATGCCGCCTGGCGGTGCGCCGAAGCGGCCACCACCAGGACGATGTTGTCTCCCGGCGCGATCTTGCCATGGCGATGTATGACGGTGAGGCCTTGCAGCGGCCAGCGCTCGGTGGCTTCGGCAGCGATACGCCCGATCTCGGCTTCAGCCATGCCGGGATAGTGCTCGAGTTCGAGTGCCGAGAGCGCGCCGTGCTCGTCGCGGCACAGGCCGGAGAAGGTGACCACCGCGCCAATGTCGGCGCGGCCTTGCGTCAGCCCGGCGATCTCGGCGGCAACGTCGAAATCCTGGCGCTGGATGCGCACGGTCGGCACCAGGACGGCCGACATGATGTCAGCCTCCGGTCATCGGCGGGAACAGCGCGATCTCGCGTGCACCCGATATCTTCTCGCGATGGTCGACATGTTCCTGGTTGATGGCGACGCGGATCACATCGGGATATTGCAGCGCGTGTTGGTAACCTTCGCCGCGCGATTGCAGCCAGCGCAAGAGGTCGGCGACCGTCTCGATGCCGGCGGGCAATTCGACATCTTCTTCCGATGTGCCGATACGTTCGCGAACCCAGGCGAAATAGATGAGACGGGTCGTCATCTCACTCGTCCATGATGTGCTTGAGGCCGGCGCGGAAATAGTCGTAGCCGGTGTAGAGCGTCACGAGGGCCGCGATCCACAGCAGCACCAGGCCGGTCTGCGTGGTCAGCGGAAAGATCTTGTCACCGGCCGGTCCCGCCAGGAGGAAGGCGATGGCGACCATCTGGATGGTGGTCTTCCACTTGGCAAGCTGCGTCACTGGCACCGAGACCTTGAGTGCCGCCAGATATTCGCGCAGGCCCGAGACCAGGATTTCGCGACACAGGATGATGATCGCCGCCCACAGCGACCAGCCGGCGATCCCGGCGTGACGATCGGTGTCAGCCGCAAGCAGCAAGAGGCACGTGGCGACCAGCAGCTTGTCGGCGATCGGATCGAGCATCTTGCCGATGTTGGAGGTCTGCTGCCAGGCACGCGCAAAATAGCCGTCGAAATAATCGGTGACGGACGCCAGCAGGAAAATGACCAGCGCCGACCAGCGAGCGAAGTCGCTCGATTTCAGATGGCCCTCCAGAAAAAAGCACAGCACGACCAGCGGCACCGCGATGATGCGGGCGTAGGTCAACATGTTAGGCAGGTTAAACGCGCGCTGGGCCATGTCTGGTGGACTCTTTCTGCCTGCGTACTCAAATCAGAAGCGGATGTAGGGGGTCAACAGGCCAGATTCGACTGGCCAGATGAAAGTGGCGATTTTTTCAACTCTCGTGGAAGTGATTGTAGACCAGTTTCGCCACCTGTTCGGAGATGCCGTCGACCTTCCTCAGATCCTCCACCGCGGCCCGGCTGACCGCCTTGGCGGTGCCGAAATGCAAGAGAAGCGCGCGCTTGCGGCCGGGACCGATGCCGACGATTTCGTCGAGCGGGCTCTTGACCATTTCCTTCTTGCGGCGGGCCCGGTGCGAACCGATGGCGAAACGGTGGACCTCGTCGCGCAGGCGCTGGACGAAATAGAGCACGGGATCGCGCACGGGCAGCGAAAACGAGTCTCTGCCCTTGACGAAGAAGCGCTCGCGGCCTGCATCGCGGTCCTGCCCCTTGGCGATGCCGATGGCGACGACGCGGTCCTCGATGCCGAGATCGGAAAGGATCTTGCGCACCGCCGTCATCTGGCCCTGGCCGCCGTCGATCAGGATGACATCGGGCCAGGCAGGGAAGCCTCCGGAGATATCGTCTTCGATATCGTCGCCCGCCTCGGCTGCCGCTGCCTCGCCCCCTGCCGCATCCTCGGCAAGGACAACATCGCCATGCTCCTTGAGCAATCGCGAAAATCGCCGCTCCATCACTTCGCGCATCATGCCGAAATCGTCGCCCGGCGTGATCTCCGTCGAGCGTATGTTGAATTTCCGGTACTGGTTCTTCACAAAGCCTTCCGGCCCCGCGACGACCATGGCGCCGACGGCGTTGGTGCCCATGATGTGCGAGTTGTCGTAGACCTCGATGCGCACCGGCGGCTTTGCCAGGCCGAAGGTCTCGGCGAAACCGGCAAGCAGCCGCGCTTGCGTCGAGGTCTCGGCCAGCCGGCGGCCAAGCGCCTCACGCGCATTCTGCAAGGCGTTGTCGGTCAGGTCCTTCTTCTCGCCGCGCTGCGGCACCGAGATCGTCACCTTGCGGCCGGCGCGGGTCGAGAGCGCCTCGGCCAGCAGTTCCTGGTCCTCGACGGTCTGCGACAACAGGATGGCACGCGGTGTCGGCTTGTCGTCATAGAACTGCGCCAGGAACGAGCCCAGCACTTCCGATCCCTCCAGCGCCGGATCGGCCTTCGGGAAGTAGGCGCGGTTGCCCCAGTTCTGGCCGGTGCGGAAGAAGAACACCTGGATGCAGACCTGGCCGCCTTCCTGGTGGATGGCGAACACATCGGCCTCGTCGACGGTCGCCGGGTTGATGCCCTGATGGCTCTGCACGTGCGACAAGGCCGCCAACCGATCACGATAGATGGCGGCGCGCTCGAAATCGAGGGCTTGCGAAGCCTGCTGCATGGCGGCCGAAATCTCGGTCTTCACCTTCTGGCTGCGGCCGGACAAAAAATCCTTCGCTTCGTCGACCAGCTCGGCATACCCCTCATGCGAGATTTCGCCGGTGCACGGACCGGCGCAGCGCTTGATCTGGTAGAGCAGGCATGGCCGCGTGCGGTTCTCGTAGAAGGAATTGGTGCAGCTTCTGAGCAGAAAGGCGCGCTGCAGCGAATTGATGGTGCGGCCGACGGCGCCGGCCGAGGCAAAGGGGCCGAAATAGTCGCCCTTGCGCGACCGCGCGCCGCGATGCTTGTAGATGCCGGGCGAGACATGGTCGCCGGTCAAGAGGATATACGGAAACGACTTGTCGTCCCGCATCAGCACATTGAATCGCGGCCGCAAACGCTTGATGAGATTGGCTTCGAGCAGCAGCGCCTCGATCTCGGTGCGGGTGACGACGAACTCCATGGTCGACGTCTCGCGCACCATGCGGCCGATGCGGTTGGTGTGGAATCTGCCTTGCGCGTAGTTGGTGACACGCTTCTTCAGGCTGCGCGCCTTGCCGACATAAAGCACGTCGCCGGCGGCGTTCATCATCCGGTAGACGCCGGGCGCATTGGGCAGCCGCTTGACCAGCGTCTGGATCACCTCGGCACCCACCATGCCTTCGGCATCGCCGGCATGCGGCGTCCAGTCGATTGCCGTGAACGCCACATCCGGGCCGACCGGTTCGGCGATCTCCTCGATCGCCTCATCCTCGAGGTCGATTTCAGGAGGCAAATCATCGGCGCCGCCACGCGGCTTGCTCTTGTGGTCTAAGGGACTCATTCCTTCATGCCTGTCACATCCGGCGCCCAATAGGACACGCCCGAACTACTCGCCGTTTCAAATCTTTACAGCGACCGAACCGGTTTCTCCGGGACTAATTCCTGGGCTTTCCTTCACGGGTTTATCACAGCCTCCCTTCCGGGACACCGCCGCCAGATCGTCATGCGTGACCTGGGCATATTTCACCGTGGTGTCAATGCTGGAGTGGCGGGACAGTCCTTGGAACGACTGTAGGTTGCCTCTCCCGGCGACAGCAGCATTGACCCGATACCGCAAATTAATGACCGAGTTCAACCACCTCCGACGAACCGAGCGGTTGGCCAGCGCTCCTCCCCTAGGTCCAACTATCCAGGCATGGGGCAGCCGACTACGATGCCCAAGTGATAGATACTTCAACTTACTCACGAGGGAAATGTTATGCGAAAGTTCATGACGCTCATCGCGGTCACGTCGGTAGCTCTTTCGTCTGCGATGGCTGCCTATGCCCAGACAGAGAATCCCCTCCCAAAGGCCAGCGATGTCCTGGTCAAATATGGAGACGTCCAAGGCTGGACAGTTTACACCAATCAAACCCGCGGCGATTGCTTGCTCGTCCACTCGGACGGCCCAAGTTCGGTTCAAATGGGTGTTACCGCGAATCGGGAGGTCGGGTATCTTGGCGTGTTCACGACGGTGGATATCGGCCTCCAGAACGGGAAGCAGTCGGATATCTTCGTTTCTATCGACGGCCATCTCTACAAGGGAGTGGCCACCACCACGAACGGAATACTCAAGGGCGGATATTCTGGCGGCTACATCTTGACCGACGACCCGAAATTCAAGCGTGACGTGGCGAAGAGATATAAAATGATCGTGTTTCCTGAGACCAAGGGAGCCTTTGTCGTCGATCTGAAGGGGACTTACAAAGCAATGGCAATGGCGCGCAAGTGCCTCAAGCATTGACCGCCGGCCCAGCAATGTTCCACCCATCTCGGCCATTGGCTGCTACTGGCTGACTGGACTTTTGAAGCCGGAACCAGCGTATGACGCCTGAGAGCCGGATGTTGACGCGTCCGGTTCAGGGGCAGTCGGGCGTGGGGACACCTGTGACCCCTTCCGTCCAACCGCATATTACGCGGCACCGTGCTTGGGCAAGTGCCGACATTGGCGGCATGCCGGAGCCGCTCAGCGCTGCAGGTCGGGAGTGCTGCCGAACAGCCCCGGGGAGCGCCATCGTCAGAGACTTTTTCCAGAAGCCACAATCGTCGGGACAGCCCGGTTGTGCTTTTAGCCGATCAAATTAGACCCCAACAAGGATTTCGACTGCTATTCCGCCATGCCTGTCACATCGGGCGTCTGCCATGCAAGATGCTGGCCGCCATCGAGCGCGATCATCTGGCCGGTGACCGAGCGCGTCTCCCACAGATAGCGGATGGTGGCGCCGAATTCCGGCAATTCCGGGCCGCGCTTCAGAATCAGGCCGGCGACCTGCGCGTCAAAATCCGAATCGTCCTGGCGCGCGTTCTTCAGCGTCGGGCCCGGCCCGATCGCATTGACGCGGATGCGGGGCCCGAGCGCCTGTGCCAACATCTGCGTCTGGGTCCACAATGCCGATTTCGACAACGCATAGGAAAAATAGCGCGGCGTCGGCCGCCAGACGCGCTGGTCGATGATGTTGACGATCAGCCCCTCCCGCCCCTCCGGCAAGGAACGGGCGAAGGTCTGCGCCAACAGCGCCGGCGTCTTCACATGAATGGCGAAGTGGCGGTCCCAGGCGTGCCAGTCGAAATCTCCCACTGAATCGTCGACGAAGAGCGAAGCATTGTTGACCAGCAGCGAGATCGGGCCCAGCGCGGCTTCCGCCTGGCCGACGAGCTCGCTGACGGCGTCCATGTCGGTCAGATCAGCCGCAACCACGGCGGCGCGGCCGCCCGACCGGTTAATCCCCTCGGCCAGCGCATCCGCCTCATCGTGCGAGCGGTTGGAGTGGATGGCGACCGCAAAACCATGGCTGGCGAGGTCCTCGACGATCGCCTTGCCGATCCGTTTCGCTCCACCGGTCACCAGCGCCACGGCAGTGGCTTTGCTCATCTGTTGTCAATCCTCAATTTCGGCCCGAAAACGCGACGCCGGCGAAATATGGCCCGGCATGCGTTAAATGGTGTTCGCACCTGGGGCAGCATTGTGGCGAAGTGCCCGTTCGGCATGCCGAGCCCTCTTGGACTCGGAACCGCCGGACAGCAATATAGGACGCTGGACTCCTTGCACCAAGCGGTGTGCAGCGCAGCATAAACTTGCTGCTGACATTTCGCTGTTGCGAAGATGCAACGTCAAGGTTCTGCCTCATTCGTGCCGGGGAATGACCCAAGTTCAGGTTCGGTTCAGCCGCATTTTGACACGACATTTGGAACCGACGAACGCCAGACCCGTTTCACCCCCCGGACGGGTTGATGGCGATCGTGAGAAACAAGCCTGTGTCCTGTGGCTTAAGGAGTAAAGAACAATGCAAGCCAATCTCAAATTCGCACGGCCGCTGGCTGTCGCAATCGGGCTCTTCGCCCTCGGTGGTACCGCTTATGCAGCGGACGTCGTTCAGGAAGAGCCGCCGGCACCCGCTCCGGTTGCCGAACTTCCGGTCGCTTCGTGGGCCGGCCCTTATGCCGGTATCAACCTCGGCTACGGCTTCAGCGGCAAGACCAAGGAAAAGGATCTTGGGTTCTCGACCGACACCAAGGGTTTCGACGGCAGTGTCTTCGGCGGCTACCAATGGCAGCAGGAGAACTTCGTGTACGGCGGTGAAGCCGAACTCGGCTACAACGGCGTCAAGGGTGACGACAATGGTATCCACTCCAAGGGTGGCTTCGAAGGTTCGCTGCGTGCCCGTCTGGGCTATGCCGTGACCCCGGAAATCCTGCTCTACGGCACCGGCGGTCTCGCCGGCAGAAGCCTGAAAGTGGAAGACTCCGACCTCCTCGCCAGCGACACCGCTACGATGATCGGCTGGACCGCCGGCGTCGGCACCGACATCAAGCTGACCGACAACGTGTTCGGCCGCGTCGAGTATCGCTACACCGACTTCGGCTCGAAGAGCTTCGACGGTATCGGCAAGGTCAAGGCGACGGACAACCGCGTCACCTTCGGCCTCGGTATGAAGTTCTAAGTCCGTCCAAGCCACGACACGAAAAAGCCGGGCCTCGCGCCCGGCTTTTTTATTGCGGGTCGTTTTTAGGCGGGAACCGCCGACTTCAGCTCCGGGAATTTTTCGTCGAAGCGTGCGGCCCAGCGGGTCAACCGGCCGCGGCCCTTTTCCCATTTCCCGGCGAAGCGCAAAGAGAGATAGCCAAGGCAGGCCCGCAACGCCATCTGACCGGCCGTGATCTTCTTCGGCAGTTTTGGCGGATTGGCATTGAGCAAATCGAGTGCGGCGGTGATCTTCGCCCACTGGCGGTCAAGCCAGGGTTGATAAACCATTTCGTCGGGCCGGGTGCGGCGCTCATAGACCATCGACAGCGCGCAATCGCAGATACCGTCGGCCAGCGCCTCCAGCACTTCCGCTTCCAGACGCTTGTCGGGATTGCGTGGAAACAACGCGTTCTTCGAAATCCGGTTGAGGTGCTGGGTGATGGCTCGGCTGTCGTGAACAGAACGGCCATCATCGAGCACCAGCACCGGGATCTTGCCGAGCGGATTGGCGCCGATCAGTTCGGCCGGCCTGTCCTCGGTCTTGACCGGCACCTCATCGATGGCGATCCCGGCATAGGCCGCGGCCATCCTTACCTTGGAGCTGTAGGGAGAGGTGGACGCGTAGAGCAGCTTCGGCATGATCGGTTTCCTGTTTGCGGACATCCAGTGTCGACCGCAGGGCTGTTGCATCAATTGCCAGAGTGCAAAAAAAACAGCAGCCAGAAACCGGCCGCGGTCTCCGTCCTGGCATCACCACAAGCCTGAAAGCAGCAGCCTGGAAAGCATCAGCAGGCACGACGGCAAGCCGCTGGAATTCGAACCTGCATTCACACTTCACAGGCGCCCATACTTCAGAGGCGCCAGAAGCCGTGCCGTGACCTTCGCCAACCACGGCAGGAGCGAAAGAGTGGGGCGAGCGAGGCAGCCAACCGGCGCCTCGCTTTGCTTGCCCCTCGGCCCGTTACCGACGCTCAGCCCCGAAGGCTGAACCCGCTGCCGAATATGCTCCTACACAGAACGTCAGAGCGTCCTTGCCGTGTCCCGAAGGACACGTGACGCCCCAACGCTCCGTCTACTTCTTGGCCGGAGCCTTCGCTTTCGCAGGCGCTGCCTTTGCCTTCGGGGCGGCGGCTTTCTTCACCGCCGGCTTGGTTGCGGCTGCTGCTGCTTTCATGGCTGGCCTTGCCGCGGCCTTCGCGGCGGGCTTCGCCGCAGCCTTGGCGGGTGCTGCCTTCTTGGCCGCGGGCTTTGCCGCCGCCTTCGCCGCGGGCTTTGCAGCCGCTTTCGCCGCGGGCTTTGCCGCCGCCTTGGCCGCTGGCTTCTTCGCCGGTGCCGCCTTCGCTGCCGGCTTTGCCGCTGCCTTGGCGGGCGCTGCCTTCTTCACTGCCGGCTTCGCAGCAGCCTTGGCGGGCGCCGGCTTCTTGGCCGGTGCTGCTTTCGCTGCGGGCTTTGCCGCCGCCTTCGCAGGCGCTGCTTTCTTCACTGCCGTAGCGGCCTTCGCCGCGACTGCTTTTGCGGGTGCTTTCTTTGCCGGAGTCTTGGATGCCGGCGCTTTAGATGACTGCTTAGCCATGTCATGCCCCTTCACGTTATGCCGATGGCCGTGAATGACCCCGGCGCGCAATGCATATCTGACTCGCGTCTCGCTAGCCAGCGAAGCAATGGTATGATTTTCTCACCTTAAATTTTGGTTGCGATCGCCACACAATCACACTCATCACCGGAAAAATCCGCGGTTGATCTTCCGACATCGCCAGCAATTCGACATCGGCATTCGCGATGCGAGCTCGCCATCAAGCTCCGAAGATTAGCGAGCAACTTCACGCACGATCTTTGGTCGTGAAGATCATGACTTGCCGTTTCATCGAGGCGATCATCTTTTGCAAGAGAGCGGTCCGTGCGGATCACGAGCGCGATGCGACGCCGATCTGAAGATCACCTTGTCAAGCATGTTTCGAGCAGCAGCTTTCTGATTGACAGAATACTCTGTATAACAGAGTATTCTGTCACGGAGTCCGATCGCGCCTTCGATTTCGGTCATACAAAGGCAAGTGACACCCGCTGGCAGGGATTGCCGAGTCACACGGCGACAGGCCAAGGCTTTGCCGCATTGGAGCCATTGATGAGCGCCGACGACATTATCCACCAGAGTACGCGTCTCAGGATCATGGCCGTCCTGAACACGCTGGAAAGGCGCGAGGCCTTGGAGTTCACCCAGTTGAAAGCCATGATCGAAGCCACCGACGGCAATCTCGGGGCACATCTCGACACACTGGCCAGAGCTGGCTATGTCGACATTGAAAAACTTTTTGTCGGGCGTCGGCCGCAGACACGGGTCAGCGCCACGACGGCAGGACGGCGGGCCTTTCGCGGTCACATCGCCTTTCTTCGCAAGATCATCGATCAGGCCGAGGCACAACGCAGGAAATAGCCCAGCGACGAAGCGAACATCGGCACGTGGCGACGACCGCGACGCCGGCGCCGCGCGGTTCACCCGTCGCACGATCCTGGGTGTTCGCAGCAGACTACGAGCGCGGCCGGCGAGAACGACGTGCCCGCCGATCACCACAATTTCGACAGCCAGGATCACCGCGATCAGGATGCCGAGATGCGCTGATGCGAGCGAGGTTCCGACGACGTTCGGCAGCAGCGCCACATAGAACAACGGCGTTTTCGGATTGCCGAGATTGAGTGCGACACCCGTGGCGAAGATCGACAACAGCCCCCCGCCCGGAGACAGGTTTCAGCTCCGGTACCACCGGCGCGGCGGTCCAGAGCCTGATGGTGGCAAGGTCCATGGAGGCTCCCGAAAGTGACTTGTTGCTCTCGGGTTTCCGGCCTAGCCGAACCGGCCGTTGCCGGCATCAGAATAATCAGGATCGTCTCGACAATTGTCGATGGCAGCGGCATCGCAGCGTTTGTCGGCGAGCGTGAGCGTCGTCATCACGGCTGGAAGCCGAGACAAATGGCGCCGAGCGCGACGAGGGCGCAGGCGCCGACCCGCCGGGGCGTCAGCGTCTCGCCGAGAAACAGCCGACCGATGAAGGCCGCGAAGACGACGCTGGTCTCGCGGATCGCGGTGATCGGACCGGCAGGACCGAGTGCGAAGGCCGCCACCACGACGCCATAGGCCAAAAGCGCGAACAGGCCGCCGCCCAGCGCCTTCCACGTTTCCGGTGCCCGAGCATCGACGGCGAGCCTGCCGCGAAAAGCTACGAAGGTCGACGGCAGCAACAGGCCATAGGCCAGCAGGACCCAGGCGGTGTAGGCGCCGACATTGCCCGCCGCACGAACGCCAATCGCGTCGACCATCGCATAGGCGGCGATAATCGCCCCCGTTGCCAGGCGCGAAAAAGGATCGGAAAAGGAAGAAACGCGTTCAGCGCAAGACGCGGCAACGGCCGTTATAGACCATCCATCGATCGAAGCCCGAGACGCAGAACTCGACATTGTCGCCGATCGAGGCAAAGCCCTGGCCTTCCTCGATCAGATAGAAGATCGACCGATCCCGGCCATCCGACAGGCTGACGGTTGCCCGGCAATAGTGACGGCCGATCGGCCATTCCTCGCTCGCTTGCTCGTAGCGGTGCTGGCGAATGTCGCGAAAATCGGTGATAGCGACGTCGGGCAGATGCGGCACGTGATGCACCTGATAAGAGAACCGATCCGTGATCTTGCTCAGCACCCATGATTCGCCGCAGACGCTGCCATCGTCTTCAGTATAGACGGCGAGGTCAGCCGCCTTGACCGCCTGGGTGATCCCGAGAGGCGCGGCAAGCGGCGTGCAGAGCGAAATCAGGGCAGCAAGTGCGGATTTGGCGAAGCGAGTCATGGCAGCCTCTCAAGGTCGAATGCACGCACTGTGCGGATTCGCTTGACGGCGGTCAAGCGGTTGCCGAAACAATGGTTTCCAGAAACCGGTGCCGGACAGTTGCTGCAAGCAGCAATGCACTGGCGGCGGCGAAGTTCCCCAGAAGGCGGATCGTGCGGTCGTAACGAGCGCGGCGGTCGAAGGCGGCTATCCCGGCGGCGGGACCTGCTCGCCGGCCAGCCATTCCATCGACCAGTGCGCCGGTTTTGCCAGCGCAAGCAATCTGTGCAACGCCGGCAATACGGTTCTCAACTCACCTTCCAGCGTGAAGGGCGGATTGACCACCACCATGCCGGTGCCATCGAGGCTGGGTTCCGACGAGGCCGGCCTGATCTCGAATTCTATGTCGAGGATTTTCGGGATGCCGGATTGCTTCAGCGCTTTCCTGAAGGCGATCACCGCCCTACGGTCCTTGATCGGATACCAGAGCGCGTAGATGCCGCTGGGCCAGCGCTTGTGCGCCTTCACCAGCCCGTCGACGAGGCGGCCGAACTCACCCTCTTCCTCGAAGGGCGGATCGATGAGCACCAGGCCGCGCTTTTCCTTCGGCGGCAGGTGCGCTCCGAGTGCAAGCCAGCCGTCAATCTCCATCACCCTTGTCTGGAAATCGCCGGCGAACTCCGTCTTCAGCTTCGCGGCGTCTTTCGGGTGCAGTTCGATCGCCGACAACCGGTCCTGCTTGCGCAGGAGATTGCGCGCGAGCAACGGCGAGCCTGGATATTTCTTCACGCCGCCCTCGGGATTGAGTGAGCGCACCGCCGCCAGATAGGGCGCCAGCAGCGCCGCCGCCTTCGCGTCGAACGAGGTATCGATCAGCCTGCCGATGCCGCCCTGCCACTCACCGGTCTTTTGCGCTTCGAGTGACGACAGGTCGTAGCGGCCAATGCCGGCATGGGTGTCAACGACACGAAACGCCTTGTCCTTCTGCTTCAGATATTCGAGCAGGCGCGTCAGCACGACATGCTTGACGACATCGGCAAAATTGCCGGCGTGGTAGGCGTGGCGGTAGTTCACGTGGGACCCCTGCCCCAGCGTGGAGGCGGCTGCGAGTTCGGATTTTCCGGTCGTCCGCCACCGGAACGCAAGGACAGCAGGAAGCCGATCAAGCCGACCGCCATCAGCGAGAAGCCTATCGGCCGCGAGCGGCCGTCGATTTCCCCGACGCCGGAGCGCAAGACAAGGTCGACCGCTCGCATCGGTATGTCGTCGGCGTCGCCCGGGCCGACGGTGAAGACGTAGGCGCCAGGGTTGACAGTGGCAATCAGGCCAGCTTCGTCGCGAAAGATCTTGTCGGGCAGTTGCGGGCTGGCCTGGCGCGGATTGTCCACGTGGTTGAACTGCAGCGTCGAGGCAAGCACCGTGCGGCCATTGGTGGCCGCGGTCAGCGTCAACACCGTGCGCTGCTGCGAAACGATGCGTTCGGCCCTTGCCGTCAGGTCCACCAGCACCCGCACCGGCGCATCTCGACCTTTGAGCGATACGGTCAACGGCCTGAACCGGCCTTGCTCATAGACCCGCCAGGTGCCGATTTCGCGACCGGAGAAATTCGTCATCGCCCAGGGGTAGATGAGACCGATGCCGGTGCCGGCCAACAGGATCAGGACAAACAGAAAGCGCATTCAGGCGGTCACCTTGCAATCAAACCTTGCCGGACGGCTGGCTTGCATTCGCACCGTCGCGCAGGCGCTCCATTTCGTCCAGCACCATGTCGAGGCCGAGTTCGAATGTCTTGTCGAATTCGGCGGCACCAAAAAAGCGCCCGGCTGCCATGACATTTGGATAGTCCCTGGCCAATTGCTCGTCGCTGACCGTGTTCACCGCGGACGGGCCTCTGGAATAGCCCGCATTCTCGTCCAGCACCGCGCCCATCAGATAGTATCCGACGGTGCGGAACAGCCGCGCGCTGAGTTCAGTGTCGAAGCCGCCGTCCTTGAACAAGCCGATAATGCCGTTCAACCAGGCAAGGCAAGTCGGCGAGTTCATCCGATAGGTAACGATGAAACTGGAATAGGCGGGATGGTCGCGGCCGATGCGGCGAAAATCCTCAATGGCGATGCGCATTCTTTGCCGCCAGGGAAGGCTGGCGTCGGGGATTTCGAGCGCACCGATCAGCCGGTCGACCAGCGCTTCGTGCAGATGCGCCACTGAGGGAAAGTGATGGTAGATGCTCATCGCCTCGCAGCCGAGCGCAGCGGCGAGCTTGCGCATCGAAAAGCCGGAAAGCCCCTCCCTCTCGATCACCTCGAAAGCCGCGTCCTCGATCATTTCGCGGGACAGACGCCCGCGTGCTCTCTTTTTCTTGATTGATTGATCCATTAGCGCTGGCTTGACAGCTTACAGTGTAAGGTTCATTTTCACGATCACCTTACATCGTAAGGCTAGCAAAGGCCAGAGGAGAAACCATGTCGTACCATCGCATCGTCAAATCCATACAGTCTTCGTCCCATCGTGCTTTCCTGTTCGCCGCCGCCTGCGTGCTGTCGCTCGGCACCGGGCTGGCCCGTGCCGACGACTATGATGCCACCCTCAAGGACATACAGTCGACCATGGGCGGTGTACCGAGCTTTGTGAAACAGTTTCCCAAAACCGGTCTGCCCGGTGCCTGGGCCGAGGTCAAGGCCATCGAACTCAGCGACAAGACGGCGCTGCCGCCCAAGGTCAAGTCGCTGATCTCCCTAGCCGTGGCGGCACAGATCCCTTGCACCTACTGCATCTGGTCGGACACGCAGGACGCCAAGCGCGCCGGCGCAACCGACGAGGAGATCCAGGAAGCCGTGGCGATGGCGGCGCTGACCCGCCACTGGAGCACAATCTTCAACGGCATGCAGGTCGATTTCGATACATTCAAGAAGGAAATGGGCGGGCAGTAAGCCCGCTGGCAAGCCTGGCCTGCTTCAAGAGAGATCCATCACACTCGACAAAAGGGCTGGGATGGCCCGCAGCGAAGCGGGCCATCGTCAGCCTCGGCCATTTTACGGCTCGCACACCAGTGCTGCGTTCAACCCGAATGCGTGATCGCGCAATAGACAAGAGCCTGCCTAAGCCCTCAAATGCCATTGCCGAGATAGCCGGCATTCCACTATAAATTCGACGCGCCTGAAAGGGGAATGTCGCCTCGCATCTTTACGGATGAGGGACCTCGAATGCACAGAGATCACGGGCGGCCCGACGAAAAGAAATCGGGATTAAACCTTATTCCCGCGGGCCGATTTTGCCTTCTAATTTTGACTGTTGGTCTGCCCTGCGCCACTGCCAGCTGCGATGCGGATTCCATTCACAAAGCGATACTGGCAAGGTTTTCACAACCGAATGTTTACGTCTGCAGCCCGAGCGGATTTGGGCAACAATCTCATTGCAACCTGAAGATTTGAATCGTTCTGAACCTTCTTCATTCGGGTAGTTCTCCGGGGCTGCGCATCCCAGTGCCTCACGAGGGCACTTCCCGGCATTCCTCGATATCAAGCTTTTTGATGGCGCGCCCGAGAACAGCTCGCCGTGGCATGTGGAATCTCTTCGCGGTCGAGCCAATATGCTGATTCAAAATGAGGAACCGCGCCCACGGCCACCTGCACGCGACTAGCGGGCGTGCCGCCTCATGATTAACCATTGGCAAACACAATTGGTTAAGAAATCGCTAATTTAGTTGACTGGAATTTCCACAGGTATATTTTCAATTCGTTGGGATGTGCAATTTGGGCGAGCAATCGGCGATGATGGCACCAAGCGCGTGATCGCGATCTCGGGGCGCATGGACTGCTGAACGGCAGCATAGAAGCCGCGCGGCAGTGGCTCCGCAAACTCAGAAAATGACAAGCGCGCATCAATGATGGCGATCCGCGGATGCGGAGGATTGCCGCGTTTCAAGAACGTGGCCGGGCAGTGCTTTGCCCCGGCCCGACGGGTAGTGTTGCGGTGCGTAGGAGGACTGAATGAGTAAGGTCGTAAAGGTTCTGAAACTTGGTTCCAGGAACGACCAAGAGGGCAACGGCAAGGGCCACAACCGAAGCCGGGCTCTGGTCGCCGGGGGCGCTGGCTTCCTGGGATCGCACCTGTGCGAACGTCTTTTGCAGGACGGATACGACGTCGTCGCGGTGGACAATTTCCATACCGGCAAAAGATACAATCTCAATGCGCTGCTGCACGATCCGAGATTCAGCTGCATCGAGCACGACATCGTCGATCCATTGACCTTGGACCTCCGGTTCGACGAGATCTACAATCTCGCCTGCCCCGCTTCTCCGCCACACTACCAGGCAGATCCGATCCATACCTTCAAGACGAGCGTGCTTGGCGCGCTGAACCTGTTGGAACTGGCGCGTCGCAACAACGCCAAGATATTCCAGGCCTCCACGTCCGAGGTCTACGGCGATCCCTTCGTGCACCCGCAACCCGAAAGCTATTTCGGCAATGTCAACACGCACGGACCGCGGTCCTGCTATGATGAAGGCAAACGCTCGGCCGAAACCCTGTTCTTCGACTATTCGAGGACATATGGCCTCGATATTCGCGTTGCCCGCATCTTCAACACCTACGGCCGCCGCATGCAGCCCGACGACGGGCGCGTCGTCTCGAACTTCATCGTCCAGGCGTTGCGCGGCGAAGACCTGACCGTCTATGGCAGCGGCTTGCAGACCCGTTCCTTCTGCTACGCCGACGACCTGATCGAGGGCTTCATGCGGCTGATGAACGCGCCGAGTGCCCCTACCCACCCGGTCAACCTCGGCAATCCCGGCGAATTCACCATCATGGAACTCGCGACGCTGGTCGTGGGCTACACCAATTCCAGATCAAAGATCGTGCATCGGCCACTGCCGATCGACGATCCCAGGCAGCGCAAGCCGGACATTTCCTTCGCCAGGAACAATCTCGGTTGGGAGCCGAGGATCAATTTGGCCCAGGGGCTCGCGCATACCGTCGACTATTTCGACACCCTGCTCTACGGAAGGCGGCTGGCCAAGGGCGCCGCGGCGGCTTCATGACCGGGAAAGCAATCCTGGTAACAGGGGGAGCCGGCTTTATTGGCAGCCACACCTGCAAACTGCTTGCCGCCGCCGGTTACCTGCCCGTGGCCTTCGACAATCTATCCCGCGGCAACGAGAAGTCCGTCGCCTGGGGGCCGCTTGTCGTCGGCGATATCCGGGACCGTGCCGCAATGCAGGCGGCTATCGCCACGTACCAGCCGACCGCTGTCATCCACTTCGCGGCGCTGGCCTATGTCGGCGAGTCCGTCCAGCAGCCGGCCGAATACTATTCGACCAATGTGGCGGGCACCATCGCCGTGCTCGATGCCGCACGCGCGCACGCCATTGAAAACATCATTTTCTCCAGCAGTTGCGCCACCTACGGCGTGCCGGAAGCATTGCCCGTTCGCGAGAGTTCGTCGCAAAATCCGATCAGCCCTTATGGCCGTACCAAGCTGATGGGCGAACAGATCATCGGCGACTATGCGTCCGCATACGGAATGAAGTTTGCCATCCTGCGCTACTTCAACGCCTGTGGGGCCGATCCCGACGGGGAACTCGGCGAGTGGCATACGCCGGAAACGCATCTGGTTCCCAGGGTTCTGATGGCGGCGTCAGGCATCATCGATGAAATCGAGGTCTTCGGCACCGACTATGAGACGCCGGACGGGACTTGCGTGCGCGACTACATCCATGTCAGCGACCTGGCTCGCGCCCACCTGAAAGCTCTCCAACACCTGGAAGGCGGAGGACAAAGCCTAGCGGTCAACCTCGGCACCGGACAAGGCGTATCCATCAGGGAGATTGTCCAGGCGGTCAGCCGGGTGACGTCAAGACCGGTCCCGGCCGTCTTCAGGGCCCGGCGCCCGGGGGACCCGGCCGAACTCTATGCCGATCCGAGCAAGGCGCGCGCGCATCTTGGCTTTGTGCCTGAGCTTTCCGACATCGACACGATCGTCAGGACGGCCGCCCCATTCTTCGGGCTGCGGACGAAACCGGAGACACTGCCGCCAAGCAAGGCGGCAGCATCTGCCCGATAGATCACAGAGAGCGGGCTCGGCAACTGGCGCGCTGGCCAAATCCGCTGGGACTGCAGACATAGGGCGAACCGCCCGAGAACGTAGCGCCATCGACGGGATTGAAAGCGACCTTCACAGGTCCCAACGTCGGGGTTGTAACCGGCGGCGGTGCAAAAGCGTAAGTTCTTTCAGTGGTCCGTGTGGTGCTTGTCATCAGGACCTGGGGCTCGGCCCTGAGCGACTGCACAACATATCCACCTTGGAATGGCTGGACTGGAGGCCTGCTCTGGACCGGGTGCACGGCTGGCGTGATGATGACGGAACCGGTATTGGTCGCATCCATGACCTGACACCCTGCAACCAGGGAGGTCACCGCCACCACAACAATAGAGAGGGCTTTCTTGCTTGGGCGAAATACGCCCGCTGCGGAATTGTTCGCCATGTGTCCCTTGCCTTTGAGTAAAGCCAGGACGCGTTGCGACGCCTGCGCCGCCTCACGTCGTTTCAGTGACCACTCGCACATCACACAAGAATATTAGACATCACTAATTATTAAATTTCATGAAAGCCGTATGGTGGTGTACCCATCGTCTCGTCGTTCTGTCAGAGAGGAATCGAATGCGACCATTTGGCGGTCGGTGCGACGGCAATTCCTGCCGGACTGCTCCGCGCTTTTATAAGCGATTCGCAAGCTTCTTCACAGGCCCGGCAAAAGCAGCCTGCCTGACTCCGACACGCCGCACACGCCGTCACCGATGCCATATGGGGACGCCACAACGGAGCCAGGAACGGCGTTTCCCGTCATGCCGTGGGCCCAGCCTGGCCAGCCTTAATTCTTGGAATCGACCAACTTACGGGCCTCTTCAAACTGAGCGGCCTTGGTATCACCAGGTTCGAATTTTCGGTGTTCGTCGGAGGGATCCTCGGGAGTTCGTTTGAAACTGTACCATTCCCCGTCCGGATCCTTGCGCTGCTCGATGGTTCCATCCTTGATCTGATGGCTATAGCAGGTACGCTGCTGTTTGCCCTTGTAGCTCTTGGATCGCCAGGCGACATCCATGCACATCTTGCCGTCCTTGGTCACCAGCCACCTGCCCTCGGCGACAGAGGCTGAATCCTGCCCCGACGTCCAGGCCTCGAGGCGTCGATTGCCCCGTGCGAAATAGGCCGCTCCGTTTTTCCACACCCATGTGCGATCGGCATACAGAAGCTGCAGCTCATAGGGGGTTGGCACAGTGGCACTGTCCGCTTTTGCAGGTGCGCCGTCTTTGGCGGCCGCCGCGTGGGTCGCTCCCGCGAGGGCCACCTGACCGCAGAAGGCCAGGAGAAACAGGAGCGGCGTGAAACTTGCAGTCCGACGAGGTTCGTTGTGTGGCGGATGGTCGACGCCAAGCGGCGGCAAGCTGGTCGGAGCTATCGGTACAATCGGCGTTGGCATGTCTGTATTGTGGCCCAAGGCAGCGCTGTCGGCGCGACAGGCCTGTGAACTATTTAACAGCCGCGGGAGCTGCGATGTCAACTTTCGCGACGCCCGCTTTCGCCAAAATTAAGGATTGCGTCGTATACTCCTTCACCTTTGACAATCGCGTGTAAAAGCAACATCCGTCAGAGAGGATGCGGTTTCAAATGGGCGCCGACCCGGAACTAAATCAGGCCGAGGTTCAGCAATACCCGCGGCAGCCGACTGCTTGGGGCTCGGCTGCTCGCAATTACCTGAACCTCGACACGGCTATCTTGCTGGGGATCCTGTTCATCGCGATCGTGTTCAGGTTCCACAACATAACCTTGCCGCTGGTCGACGTCTTCAGCTGGCGCGAGACAAGCACAGCAATGATGGCCGACAATTTTCAACAGCGCAGCTGGAATATCTTCTTCCCTGAGGTCAGTTGGACCGGGCCCGGGCCGAGTTATCAGGGCCGCGAGTTCCAGATCGTCAGCTATCTAACCGCCCTGCTCTACCAACTCTTCGGCTGGCACGACTGGTTTGGCCGCATGGTTGCGGCCTTCTTCGGCCTGGTCACGGTGTTTTCGCTGCACAGGTTGACGGCGCTATGCTGGGGCGAAACGCATGCCCATGCGGCGGCGCTTGCCTATGCGCTGATGCCGGCGGCGATCATGATCGACAGCTCGTTTCTTCCAGATCCGTCGATGTTGGCCCTGGTGACAACAGGCGTCTGGCTTTTCGCGAGGTACTGGGCCGGCGGCAGCAGCTGGCTTTTGCCGGTTGCCACCGTCAGTTTCTCGCTCGGCGTGCTGGCGAAACCGCCGGGGCTCGCCGCCGGCGCCGTCATTTTCTACCTGATGGTTTGCTGGATTGTCGAGAAGAAGCGAAAGCAGGCGACCAGGGTGTTCCTGTCAGGGCTTTTGAGCCTGGCCATCATCGCCGCATATTTCAGCTGGGCGATCTATCTCGGCCGAACCTATCCGCCATTTCATGTCGCGGGCAGCGGTTATATCTGGGATTCCGGTTTCTGGGCATTCTTCAAGGAGAGCTTCTACTTCAAATCGGTGTGGAACACCTCGGTTTGGTGGTTCTACGGCTATCCGTTCATGGTGCTGATCGCGGTGGGCTTCTGGATGCCGCCCCCCGCCGAAAACCAGAAACAACGTACACTTTCGGCCATTCCTTATGTTTGGCTGGTGGCGGCCATGGCCGTCTATCTGGCGGCGGCGCGCGAGATCACCAGCAATCCCTGGAATTACCACATCTTCCATGTCCCGTTGGCGATGTTCTGCGGCCGAGGAGCACTGGTCCTGGCAACTCTGCCATGGGGCAACGCTCCGTCGCCGGCCATGGTCCTGCGCTCGATCTGTATCGTGGCCGTGACGCTCGTGTGGTCGACCTTTCCCCTCGTCAAGACAATGAAGAAGCCGGTTGCCATCAATGGCAAGCTGCTCGGCGAGGAACTGGCGAGATTGGCACAACCGGGTGACCTCGTCGTCGCAATAGCGCCCGAGGTCGGCGATCCAGTGGCTGTCTACTACAGCAGGGCGCGCGGCTGGGTGTTCCCGCCCGGCGGCGGCGATGTCGAATGGTCGAAATTCGTCGCGGACGACGACACCGCGATCGCGCAGCTCGAGGAGTTGCGCGCGCAAGGCGCAGATCTGTTCGGCGCGGCCAAGAACGCCGCCGACAAGCAAGACCTGCTGTTCGTCGAGCATCATGACGGGGTCATCGACTATCTGGACAAGACCGGAACCAAGCTTGTGGATTCCGATGATTTGCTGGTCTATAGGATCACCCGCCCTTGAGAGCCGCGACGGTCGGGGGCCGTGGGTTTTGGACATGGTCCCAGCAGTCGACGGCTCCGCATTTCGTCCGCGGGAGTTCGGCAAGGCGGTGGGCCAGGCGCCGATTCCGGTTGACGCCATGGGCATCCGGGCACCACGCATTGCCGCCGCCCGGACGAGGCGGCGAAAACCAGCGGAGAATTGGTTGAAAAGAGCAATCTCGATAGTCGCGACGCTGGCCCTGCTGGTCTGGCTCGCCAGCGACTCGCGCTGGAGGACGGTCGGCGACGCCTTCGACCGCGTCACGCCCGGGACGTTCGCGGTGGCGACGCTCGCTTTTTTCGTCACCTATGTCTTGCGAACGCTGCGCGTCTGCGACGAGTTCCGCGACGAGGTGCAAGGCCGTTTCGGCGCCTGCCTGCGCGTTATCCTGATCCACAACGCGATGATCAACGTCGTCCCTTTCCGCGGCGGCGAGACGGCTTTTCCCCTGCTCCTGCGCCAGATCTTCGGCGTACCGCTCATGCGCGCCAGCGCCTCGCTGCTGTGGTTCAGGCTGCAGGATGCCTTCGTCGTCGGCGTGCTGGCGTTGGCGGTGTGGCCAGGCCTGCATCCGGCGATCAGGGTCGCGGGCGTGGCCGTCCTGGTCGCGGTGGCATGGTACCTGCCGCGCTGGGCGCGCGCGCCGCATGACTGGGCCGGGCGCGGCAAGATCGTGGCCAAGCTCGGCTTGCTTCGCGACATCTTCACCGAGGCGACGGGGCGCTCGCGCTACGGCTGGTGGTGGACGATCGCCAACTGGTCGCTGAAGCTCGCCGTGCAGGGATGGCTGCTGGCGCTGATACTTGGCACATCGTTCACCACCGCCTTTCCAGGCGTCGTCGGCGCCGAAGGCGCCGCGATATTGCCGGTGCAAGGCGTCGCCGGTTTCGGCACCTACGAAGCGGCGGCGGCGGCGGCGCTGCTGACTTCCGGAATTGCGATGAAGAGCGGCTTGCAGGCGGCGCTGGCATTGCACCTCTTCATCCTGTGCTCAGCTGTCGTCACGGGCGCGATTGCCTGGCTGTTTCCCTCGAAATCGACGCTGCCGGGGAACCCGGCCGCCGGATCTGCAAGGAAGCCATCCCTATGACCGTATTACCTATCCCTGCTTCGGGACTGCCCGACGGCGCGGTGATGCCGGACCATACGCTGTCCATCGTCGTGCCCATGTATAACGAGGCCGAAAACGTCGAGCCGCTGCTGGCGCGGATTCACCAGGCCATGGAACATTATGGCCAGCCATGGGAGGTCGTGCTGGTCGATGACGGCAGCACCGACGCGACCGTGAGCGAGATCAGGCGCCTGGCGGCGCAATACGGCCCGCATGTGCATTCGGTCGAGCTGGTGCGCAACTACAAGCAGACCGCCGCCATGCAGGCCGGCATAGACGCGGCACGCGGCGACGTCATCGCCACGATCGACGGCGACCTGCAGAACGATCCCTACGACATTCCGCGCATGGTCTACCGCTTGCTGAGCGAGGATCTCGACCTGGTGGTCGGCTGGCGCAAGGATCGCCAGGAAGGGTTTTTTATGCGCCGGCTCCCCTCGCGCATCGCCAACGCGTTGATCGCGCGTGTCACCGGCGTGCGCCTCAAGGATTATGGCTGCAGCCTCAAGGTCTATCGCGGCACCGTCATCCGCAGCGTCAAGCTCTATGGCGAGATGCACCGCTTCATCCCGGCATGGCTGGCCACGGTGACGACCCCACGACGCATCGCACAAGAGGTGGTGACGCATCACGCCCGCATTCACGGTCAGTCCAAATACGGGATTTCGCGCACCTTCAGGGTCGTGCTCGATCTGGTGTTCATGTATTTTTTCATGCGCTATCGCACCCGGCCCGGTCATTTCTTCGGTGGTATCGGCATCGTGCTCGGCGCGCTGGGTTCGCTGATCCTTGCCTATCTGCTTTGTCTGAAGGTGTTTTTCGAGGAAGCCATCGGAACACGGCCGATGCTGTTCACCGGCTTCTTCCTGCTGATCGCCGGGGTGCAGATGGTGACGTCGGGCGTGCTGGCGGAAATGCTGGCACGCGTCTATCACGAAGCGAACGGATCGTCGGCCTACGTCGCGCGGCCGCGGTCGGCGCCGGAAGACAATGATAGCGGCTGGCACCGCCCCGCCCGTTTGTCGTGACGTGATCGGAATACCGGACAGGGATTTCGGTTTCAGGCGGAAAGTGCCGATCGAGGGACAGAATGGCAGCGTCCGCCGATTGCCATCGCCAGGAATGGCGGCCGCGGGCAAGAGGTCAGGCGCAATCCCTCGCCAACCTCTTGCCCTCGGCTCGCGCCCCCCGCGAGGAACGGAGCGGCGGCTGCATAAGTCAAATCACGCCGCCACTTCCAGGTCTGACGCTCTAGAACGGTTCACAGTTTCAAAGAGGACGCCGAACCAATCCATCTCTTTGTTCCAGGCAGTTTCGCAAGGGCAAGCGCTACGCGCTTGTCCCGGGAAAACCGTTACACACTGTTCCCGTAATTGCTTCAGTACCGCGAACGGCAGCTGGCGCGCTGGCCAAAGCCGCTCGGGCCGCAAATCCAGGGAGAGTGACCGAGCAACGGTCCGCTATTGCCCAAACTGTAGGAAACCTTCACGGGCGCCGTCTTGCCGATCCGCTGCGGCCGGACGAAAGCCGCATAGGCCTCCTCTCTCGTGCGTGTCACGCTGGTGATCCGCGTGAGCGATTTGCGATCGACCAGATGCAACCGTTTCTTCTGGACGTAGTGAGCCTTCTGGCCAAGCATATGAGCCTCCGGCCTGGTGCTGATCGAGCCGGTCTTGGTCGCATCCATACTCTGACAACCGGACACCATCGAGATCAATGCAACAGCTGCGAATGCACAGGCATATTTCTTGCCGATCCTTGGCCCATTTCCAATATATGTTTTCATCGACGTCCCCTGCAAACATAAGCCACTGGAGCGCGGGGATATATTGTCGGTTATTTTGTGTTCCGCGCCACGCTAGCAGCCTCACGCCGCTCGCATCATGATCTTATATTAGGGGATACTTATTAAGAATCGCGCAAGCGACATGATGAACGCGGTCTGTCCGCACTCGATCGGATATTATTAAAACTGAATCTATTGAGACTGCGCCGCGGTTGCGCGGACGGCCGCCGGCTCACAAGGCGAATGTTCCGGGAAGCGTTGTCGCGCGCGCCTCTTCAACGTCAGCGCGGCGTTTCCCAACCCGGATCGAAGTAGAAATTGCGGGCACCGATGTTACCCTGGCCGGCGCCGGAAATCACATAGGCTATGCGCACGATGCGCAAGCCGCCGGCGCCCTGCTGCAATCCGTAGACGCCTTCCATGCCGCGATCGTAGAAGCCCACGGCCGGCACGGCGAGTGCCAGCACGGCGAGCGAGGCCTGCAAGGTCATCTTCGCGGCATTGGCGCGCAACGGGATCTTGTTCTCGATGACGTGTCTTGAAACGATCACCACCACCAAAAGCCCATAGAAGAATGCATTGAACGCCGCGAACCAGAAAAAGCCGGTCGCGTCGAAAGGGTGCTCAATTATCAACACGGGCAGTGCCGCGCCGATGGCCAGCGCCACATAGGGAACGAAGGCGCGGACCGGCAACAGGCTTTTGGGACCGCTGCCCTTGGGGGTGACACGGAAATCGACGAAGGATTTGGTCAGATAATCGCGCAGCGACGATAGCGTGCCGGCCAGTACCCAAGGCCAGCGTGCGAAGAAAAGAAACAGTGTGCCTTCCCAGCTTATCGTCTTGGCCGTCAGCGGCCGAGAGAGGCCGAATGCCTTCAGCATCATGACCAGGCCCACCAGAGCAACGGCGTTGGGCAGATAGTGAAGAAGGAAGTCGGCATACATGACGTTGGCGAAGTTGCGCCCGGTGAAGAGCGCATACATCGGCATGACGTACATCAGCAATGCGAAGATGGCGAACAGTGGATACCAGAGCTGGCAGAACAGGAACTGAAACTTCAGCCTCCAGGGCAATTTGGGAAAATATGTGGGCGAGTATTCGAGCAGGATCGTCATCAGGCTGCGCGACCACTGGAATTCCTGGGTGACGAGATCGGCAAAGGTCTGCGGGCCGTCGCCATGGGCGATGGCGTCGAGCGCATGCACGCCGCGCCACCCGGCGGCGTTGATCAGCATCGAGGTGGAGTGATCCTCGGCCAACTCCGGACCGAGACCGCCCGCCTGCCTCAGTGCCTTGGTTCGAACGGCATAGTGCGAGCCGATGCAAAGCGGCGCGCCGCCACCGGTATGGCCGGACTGCAAGGGCCCGTGAAACATCCCTTCTGGAAACAGCCGGCCACGCGCTGCCCAGCTTTCGGCGGCGTTGTTGTCGCAGATGCTCGGCGCCGAGACATAGCCGACCGCCGGATCGGCGAAAGGATAAAGGATTTCCCTGAGATAGGTTGGCGTCGGCCTGTGATCGGCATCCATCTGGGCGACGAAATCGTAGCGCTCATAACCGTAGTGGTCATAGAAGAACGCCAGGTTGCCCTCCTTGCAACGGGTGCGGCGCGGCCAAGTCTTGCGGTGGTAGTCTTCCCTTCCGCGCCGCGTCGAAATGAACACGCCGTGGGCATCGCACCAGCGAACCGTCTCCTCGGACGGGTCCTCGTCGGCCAGCCAGGTGTCATGCGGATAGTCCTGCGTAAGCATTGCTTCCAAGGTGCGCGCAACCACGGCGAACGGTTCGGACGGCGCCTTGGTCACCACCATGGCGACCCGCGAGCGCTTCGGGATGCTGGCAAGCTTGGATGGCTTCCTCGAAGCGTGCACGTTGAGCAGGAAATACATCGGCATCAAGGTCAGCCAGGCCAGCACCAGCGTCGCAAAGATGTATGACCCGAGGTATCCGATATGGTCCGGCTTCAGCCACCAGATCCAGAAAAAGCCGAGAGTGACGAACCAGGAAGCCAGGCCGAGCCGCAGGATCCACTGCCGGACCGGAGACAATATGGGCACCAGGAAAGGAACCTGCGCCGCGGCGTTGGCGTGCATCCTCCCACGCGGCCGGGTCGGCCTGGTCTTGGGACTGATGATCCCTGCGTCCGCGGAAACACTCATACAACTACCGCCGCCACTCCGAGCATCAGCCGAACGATGGCCGACACGCTTTTCAGGTCGGCTTCAGAATCCCTCCACATCTCATTAGAGTCAACTAAATTAACCGATCCTTAACTAGCTTTCTTGAGAACTGGTTAACCTAACGCCTTTGAATCGCAGCAAGTATTCCGCCGAAGAGTCGCCGTCGACCCATGCCGGAATGATGAACCGCACTTTTTTGCGCTTTGGAGAATTCGCCGGGTCAAGGCGATCTGGAGGCTGCACCGCCGGGCAGCGTTAACCATGTTGCGAGCGCCAAGGTTAACCGATCGTTAATTGTTCTTGACTCTTGGTCCGGTCCAGCTCTTAAATTAGCCAGGGATGATATATCGGAATATTGACGCGAATTTGTGAGTATCGCGGCGAACTTTCTCTCTGAAGCTCCTCAGTGTCGGCGCCTTGAGAGATAATTTGGGTGGCCCCTTGCACAGGTTGGCACACCCGCCAATGGTCGCTCCGAAATCCCGCAGATTCCGCCAATAGACCCGATCGGTGTTGGGTAGTCGTGTCGATCAGGCATCGATGCGGCGGGCGAAGCCTTGGCTTCCATGGGAAGCTGAGGCCATAGGAGGTCAACGATGAAACACTCCGCAGCAAATGTACTTGTAGTCGCGCTGGCTTTGGGCGGAAGTGCCGCGTTTCCTTCCGCGGGAAGCGCCGGTTCCGCCCCCGCGACAGACCCCGTCCAGACGAGCAGCGCCGCGTCGGCATTCGGCTCGTACGATCCGTATGGCGATTTCACCAATGACAAGACCGCCAGCATCGAGGAACTGTTCCTGCCTTGGGAAGATGTCGATCTATCGACGCTGCCTCTGGCAGACACCTATGCCCAGGAGCGCGGTCGCTCGCTGTTGATCACGATCGAGCCGTGGACCTGGTCGAAGGACTGGCGCATCACCCCGCCCGAACTGCGTGACGGCATATTGGGCGGCAGGTATGATGCCAATATGCAGGCGATCTGTGGCCTGGTGGGACAGATGAAAAGCCCGGTAACCATTCGCTGGGCGCAGGAAATGGAAGACAAGAACGGCCGCTTCACCTGGGCCAACTGGGCTCCCAAGGACTGGATCTCAGCTTACAAGCGCGAAGTCGATATCTGCCGCAAGGCGGCCCCCGCGGCCAAATACATGTGGTCGCCCAAAGGTGAAGAAGGCCTGGAAAAATACTACCCTGGTGACGACTATGTCGACGTGATCGGCCTGTCGGTGTTCGGCCTGCAGAAAAAGGACAATGACGAGGCCGGTCGCGACCGTACGTTCGCCGAGATGCTGAAACCCGGCTATGACCGCGTGGCGGGTTTCAACAAGCCGATCGTGGTGGCGGAACTCGGCTATGTCGGCAAGCAGGACTATGTTTCGAAGTGGCAGGATGATTCCCGCAAGTCCTATGCGGAGTTCCCGGCGCTCACGTCCGTTGTCTACTTCAACCAGAAAGAAGTGTGGCCGTGGCTGGGGGGCTATGGTCTGCCCGATTGGAGGGTGACCCAGCACGTCCTGCCGTAGACGCATCGTTCGATGCGTCCCGACACGATCGGGATGGATCTCCATCTTTCTTGTTTGATTGGCATCCATGCCGGACCAGTGTTTCGGCATGATGGTTGAGGCGTGGCGTGAATCAGTCTGTGGAGTAGTTCCGTGAAACGAGTGCTGGGTAATTGTGTCGGAGCGGCGTTCGCCTGCTCCGTTCTTGTTCTTGCCTTACAGGTCCCTGCGACAGCCGAGACAGCGGCCAAAATCGCCGAGCAGGCGCAAAAGGGCGCCGTGGTGCCCGACGAAGGCGTCTACCAAATCTATCAGAACCATTCGTGGATGTGGGGCAATCACGGGGCCGCGTTCTTTGCCGTCAGGCAGCGGCAATTCAACGCCTGGTCGACCGAAAAGGGCCAGCCGGGCTATGGCGACGGGACATGGTTCATCCCCGGCGGCGGCAAGTTGTGCTACCGCGCGCAATGGCACGGCGCCTGGGGCGTGAAGGGCTCCATGACCTGCTTCGAGCATCGCCAGACCGGCAAGGCGATCTACAAGCGCAAATCGCCTGATGGCGAATGGTACGTTTTCAGGAGCCCGCATCGGAACCGCTCGGACGAGTTCATGAAATTGAAATACGGCGACTACGTCACCAGGAAACAGAGCCGAATCAAGGCAAGGCTCTAGAACTGTCACCCGCGACGCTGGGCTGGAGATGCTCATCGTTTCGGGGAAACGCCGAACGGCTCCAGCCCTTGGTTCTTACGCACCTCCCTATGGAGTGCGCTACGCGCTTTCCCGGGATAGGTGCACAGTTTTCCTGGAATTGCTCTAAACTAGGCCTTGCGTTCCCAGCGGCGGTCTGACGTCTGCTGCCAGTAGGTCACGGCGTGGCCCGCGTCCTTCATCGTCTTCCAATGCGCCCGGGCCATCTCGACCTGGGCCGCGTCATGGCCATCGAACAGGAAAACCGCACGCTCGTAACCGCCGAGGTCGGGCGGGGCGGCGCCGTCGACCAGGAACCTGATTTTGGCCTCGTTGGGGTTGCCGGCGCCGGTGGTCAGCAGGATTGGCTGTTCAGCTGGGTAGGCTTCGCGATCGGTCGCGTGCGCCAGGAAGGAATCATCGCGGAAGGTCCACAGATGCTGGTCGAGCGCGTCGCGCCGTTCCTGGGTCCCGGTCTGCACCACGGCGCGCCAGCCGCGATCGACGCTGCGCTCGAGCAGCCCCGGAAGCGCATCCTCCAGGGTCGATTCGGTCAGATGGTAGAACAGCACATCGGCCATGGATCGACGTCAGCTTTCGTAGTGATCGCGCACCAGCCGGTCCAGCAGCCGTACGCCGAAACCCGAACCCCACGACTGGTTGATCTCGTTCAATGGCGAGCCCATCGCCGTACCGGCAATGTCGAGATGTGCCCAGGGCGTGTCCTTGACGAAGCGCTGCAGGAACTGCGCGGCGATGATCGCGCCGCCGTAGCGGCCACCGATGTTCTTCATGTCGGCATTCTTGGAATCGATCAGCTTGTCGTATTCGGCGCCGAGCGGCATGCGCCACAGCCGTTCCTGCGTTGACTGTCCGGCCGCGGTCAGCCTTTGCGCCAGTTCGTCGTTGTTGGAGAACAGGCCCGCATAATGCAGGCCGAGGGCAACCATAATGGCGCCGGTCAGCGTCGCCAGGTTGACCATGAATTTCGGCTGGAAGCGGTCGTTGCAGTACCACAGCGCGTCGGCCAGGACGAGGCGCCCCTCCGCGTCGGTGTTGAGCACCTCGATGGTCTGTCCCGACATCGAGGTGACGATGTCGCCCGGGCGCTGGGCATGACCGTCGACCGCGTTTTCGACAAGACCGATGATGCCGACGACATTGGCCTTGGCTTTGCGCGCGGCGAGCGCGTGCATCAACCCGGTCACGGCGGCAGCGCCACCCATGTCGCCCTTCATGTCCTCCATGCCGGACGCCGGCTTGATCGAATTGCCGCCGGTGTCGAACGTAACGCCCTTGCCGACGAAGGCGACCGGGCTGTCCTTGGGCTTGCCGCCGTTCCATTGCATGACCGCCATACGGGCGCCACGCGGCGAGCCCTGCGCGACACCGAGCAGCGAGCCCATGCCGAGCTTCTTCATCTCCTTTTCGGCCAGGATCTCGACCTTGACGCCAAGCGCCTCGAGTTCCTTGGCGCGGGCGGCGAATTCGACTGGTCCCAGCACGTTTGCCGGTTCGTTGACCAGATCGCGTGCCAGAAGCACACCGTCGATCACCGCCTCGGCATCGGCGAAGGCTTTCTTGGCGCCCACCGGATCGGTGGTATGGATGGTCACCTTGGCCGGCTTTTTCGGATCGGCCTTGCCGCTGCCCTGGCCGTCGTCCTTATCCTTCCTGGTCTTGTACTTGTCGAAGGAATAGCCGCGCAAGAGAATGCCGGCCGCAAGGTTCGCGGCGTCCTTGCCATCGGGCGAGGCACCGGCCAGGTCGAGCACCACGGCCACGTCGGTTGCCTTGCGCAGCGATGCCGCAATGGTGCCGCCGAGCTTCAGCCAGGCATACTCGTCGAGCCCCGACACCCTGCCTGCGCCGACCGCGACCAACCTGTCGAGCGATGTTGCTTCGGGCGCCAGGATTTCGACAGTGCCGGCGAACTTGCCGGTAAATTCGGCGACCGGGAAAGCCCGATCCAGCGTCTTGCCCGGATCGTAAGCCCTGGCCATATCGCTCAGGCCACCGTCATCCGCCGACAGCACGAAGACCGTGCCCTTTCTGTTCGCTGCCGTCTGGGGCGCGGCGAATTTTGCAAAGGCGATCGACGGTCTCGGGTTCATCATGTCCTGCTTTCGGGGATTGCGCGATGATGCGCGAAGCGGTTTGAAGCGATCCGCGACATTTGGTCGTTTTCCGGCATTTGGCAAGACTTTGCCAAAATGGCTACCCATATGAGACATGGAATCGATGGCGATTCGTCGCGGAACGGCTCCGCTTCATGCCGCAACCTGTTGTTAACCATCGATGTTCGTCCTTTCTTATCCATTGCCGCCGACACTCCGGCCTACTGCGGCACGCGACGTGGGACGGGAACCGGATCGCCTGCCTAATGCAGCCCAACGGAGCCAGTTGTGCGGGCGTCGCCGGACAGCTACCCTTAGCGTGGTGGCATGATGCCGTTCGAGAAAATCGAGTAAAGCCTTCATGAAGGTCGTTGAACGCTACATCATGCGCCGCACTTTCGTGGTCTTCCTGGCAGCACTGGTCTGGACGCTGGCCATCGTGTGGACGACGCAGGTGTTGGCCAAGATCAACCTGGTCACCGACAGCGGTCAGTCAGCTTTGACCTTCTTCGAGGTCGCGTCCCTTATTCTCCCCTCCATCGTTCCGATCGTCGTGCCTTTCGCGCTCGTGGTGGCGGTCGCCCAGACGCTCAGTGTGATGAATTCGGATTCGGAACTCGCGGTGGTCAATGCATCGGGAGCCTCACGATGGACCATCGTGCGGCCGATCATGCTGCTGGCGCTGGCCGCCAGCGTCTTTTCGTTCGCCGTGGACAACGGCATCGACCCCTATGCACGACAGAAGAACCGCGCCCTGGTGGCGGAGTCGCGCGCCGACCTTTTGTCGCTGATCATCCAGGAAGGCACCTTCCGCAAGATCGAGGACGGACTGTTCCTGCAGATTGGCGAGCGGCTTCCCGACAACCGGCTGGGTGGTATCTTCGTCGCCGATTCGCGCGAGGAAGGCGTCAATCTCGTCTATTATGCCAAGACCGGCAGCATCATCGAACGCGGCGGCGAAAAGGTGCTGATGATGAATGACGGCGTCATCCATCGCAAAACGCTGACGGGCGACCTCAGTGTCATCCGGTTCACGTCCTATGCCTTCGACATGTCGGCCTTCATGTCGGCGGCCAACCAGGTGACGCTCCTGCCAAAGGACCAGACCACCCAATACCTGCTCAATCCAAGTCCTAACGACAAGAATTACCAGCAAAGTCCCCAGGAGTACCGGGCCGAGGTCGACCAGCGGTTTTCGGAATGGACCTACTCCATGGTTTTTGCGCTGATCGCGCTCGCGGTGGCGGGAGACGCGCGTTCGCATCGCGAGGCGCGCGTCAATCCGCTGATCACCGCCATCGCGATATCGCTGTTCGTGCGCTGGCTGGGTTTCTTCGCCGCCAGCAAGGCCGATGAGGTCCCGCAATATGCCTACATGGTCTATGGCGTGCCGATCGTGGCTTCCGCGGTGGCGATCTGGTTCATCGTATCGAACCGGACCATGGAACTGCCGGTTGCCTGGGCGGACTGGATGACAAACCTGGCCAGCCGAATCGGTGATGGCTGGAATGCCCTCAAATTGCGTCTCTCCAGGCGCGACACCTCAGGCCAGGGGGTCGGCTGATGGGCTGGACTCTGGGTCGATATTTCTTCTTCCGCTACGTGGCGATCACGATCTGGTTCTTCCTCGGCCTTCTGGCACTGGTATTCCTTATCGATTTCACCGAACTGTCCGGCCGCACCACCGGCCTGCCAGGGTTCACCTATGGCACGGCAATGGCCATTTCCGGCCTTCGAATGCCCATGATCATGCTGCAGACGGTGCCGTTTGTCGGCTTGTTCTCGGCGATGGCGACGCTGGTTTCGCTCAACCGGCGGTACGAACTTGTCATCGCGCGGTCCGCGGGCGTTTCCGCCTGGCAGTTCCTTTTGCCGTGCTGCATCGGCGCACTGCTGTTCGGCGCCGTCTCGGTCGGAATCATCAACCCGCTCGCCGCGCACGCCTTCTCCTTGTCCGAACAGATCGAGACGCAGCTGCGCTCCGGCAAATCCAACACGGTTTCGGCCGACGCCGCTCCCTGGATTCGCCAGAAAACCAGTTCCGGCGATACGATCATCGGCGCGCGGGCCATCCTCGACCAGGGCCTGGAGATGGCCGACGCGGTCTTTTTCATCCTCGATCAGCAAGGCAATATCGTCGAGCGCAAGGATGCGGCGCGTGCTTACCTGCGCGACGGTTATTGGGAATTGCAGGATGTGAAGATCTTCAGGAACGGCACCATCCAGCCCGTCGCGAACGATCGTGTGCCGACCAATCTGAAGCCGGAATTCGTGCAGGAGCGGCTAGCGCGCCCGGAGACAATTCCCTTCTATGACCTGCCCGGAAAAATCGAGGTTGCCCGTTCCTTCGGCCTCAAGGCAAATGCCTTTGCCATGCAGTTTGATTCGCTGGTGGCGCTGCCGTTTCTCCTCGTCGCCATGACGCTGATTGCGGCAACAGTTTCAATGCGATTTGCGCGAATGGGGCAGTCGGCAACGATGATTCTGGGTGGCGTCGTTGCCGGGTTTCTGCTTTATGTCGTTTCGGTGCTGGTGAAGGCGTTCGGCGTGGCGGGGTTCGTGCCGACTGCCATAGCCGCCTGGGTGCCGGTCGTGGTAGCTATGTTCTTCGGGGTGACTTTCCTGCTATACAAGGAAGACGGCTAGTGAGGGAGGCGTTTTTGCCCAGCGACAGGCAGGCCCGTTTGGCGCGCCTCTATGCGGCGAGCGCCTTGGCGTGCCTGGTCGCCTGCGGCGTCCCGCTGCCGGCGTTCGCGCAGGATGTCGGCAACATGGCGACCACGGTTCCGTCCGGCTCGCAGATGCTGCTCGCCGCCGACACGCTGGAATACAACAACGACAACCAGACGGTGACCGCCATCGGCGGCGTGCAGATCGACTATGGCGGCAACCGCCTCGTCGCCCAGAAGGTCGTGTACAACCGCAACACCAAGCGAATGGTTGCCAGCGGCAATGTCGAGATCGTCAACAGCGACGGCACCAAGATCAATTCGCAGCACATCGACATCACCGACGATTTCGCAGACGGCTTCGTCAACGCGCTGCGCGTTGAAACCGTCGACAAGGCCTATTTCGCCGCCGAAAGCGCCGAACGCATGGGCGGCGTGCTGACCACCTTCCACAATGGTGTCTACACTGCCTGCGAACCATGCGAAGACAAGCCCGGCAAGGCGCCGACATGGCGCGTCAAAGCCAGAAAGATCATCTGGAACGGCGAGAAGAAGACGGTTCGCTTCGAGAACGCGAATTTCGAGTTCTTCGGGTTTCCGCTGGCCTACTTGCCGGCGTTCGAGATCGCCGACCCGACGGTGAAGCGCAAGAGCGGCTTCCTGATCCCCAGTATCGGCTACAACAGTCACTTGGGGTACAGCGTCAAGATCCCCTACTATTTCGCCCTTTCGCCGACATATGACCTGACGGTGACCGGAAGCGGCTACACCAAGCAGGGCTTCCTCGGCGAAGCCGAATGGCGCCAGCGCTTCAACAATGGCGAATACACTTTCAAGATCGCCGGCATTCAGCAGCAGGATCCGGACGCCTTCATCGACGGCGCGGCCTTCCCCTCGACCGCTGGTCACAATATCGATTCCGGCGCGGTGGGCGATCCGAACAAGTTCCGCGGCATGATGGGCACGCAGGGGCAGTTCGCGATCAACGAACGCTGGAATTTCGGCTGGGACGTGTTGCTGCAGACCGACAAGAACTTCTCCAACACCTACAACATCGCCAAGTACAATGCCTACGTTCACCAGTCGTCCGTCTACCTGACCGGCCTTAATGACCGTAATTATTTCGACGTGCGCGCCATGCATTTCGAGGTCCAGGAAGATACGCCCAACGAAAATGCCGCGGCGCGAAGCGGCCAGCAGCCTTGGGTGCTGCCCTCGCTCGACTATGCCTATATCCCCGACACATCGGTCGCCGGCGGCCAGTTGTCGTTCAACGTAAATACGCGAGTCATTCGCCGCGAAGATCTCGACGAAGCTTTCAACACGCCATACGATTCTGCCACGCCGGCACAGCGTGTCCGTGGCATAGAGGGCGAGTCTGGCAGACTCACCACCGAAGCCGAATGGAAGCGGACATTCGTTACCGATGATGGGCTGGTATTGACACCACTGCTGGCATTCCAGGGCGATGTTGACTACGTCCGCGCGTCATCGGCTTCGCTCGCGGCCATTCAGGAGATGGCCGCCAACCCTGACATACATACCAGCGAAGACATGCGCTCGTCCTTCGCACGCTACATGGCGACCGCCGGGCTCGAGATGAGCTGGCCGCTGTTGTTCTCGCTGGCCAGCGGGTCGAGCCACGTTGTCGAGCCGATGGCTCAGGTGTTCCTGCGCCCGAACGAACAGTATGTCGGCGGCCTCTCCATTCCGAACGAAGACGCTCAAAGCATGGTTTTCGATGCAACCACGCTGTTCGAACGCGACAAGTTCTCCGGTTACGACCGCATCGAGGGCGGCTCGCGTGCCAATGTCGGCCTGCGCTATTCCGGCTCCTACATCAACGGCTGGGGCACCAATGCGATCTTCGGCCAGTCCTATCAGATTGGCGGCGAAAACTCCTTTGCGGCACCCGATCTGGTCAATGTCGGCGCAAATTCAGGGCTTGAGACGACCAAGTCCGACTATGTCGGCCTGTTTGGCATAACCAGCCCCAATGGCTTCGCGGCCTCCGTCAGCGGCCGTTTCGACGAACAGAGCTTCGAGATCCGCCGCGCCGAGCTGAAAGCTGCTTATTCCGGCCTGCCGGTGTCGTTGAGCGCCAAGTATGCCTTCATCCAGGCCCAGCCGCTCTATGGGTTCACGACCGACCGTCACGAGGTCACGCTCGGCGCATCGACACATCTTGCCGAGAACTGGCGCGTGTTCGGAACAGGAACCTACGATTTGCAGGAGGGCCTGCTGGTCAAGGACGGGGTGGGCTTCGCCTACAACGATTCCTGCTTCACCTATCTGATGACGTACGCGCAGTCGCGTGACCTGAACACCAGGGAAGTGACGCAGAGCATCGGATTCAACCTGTCGTTCCGCACCCTCGGCGACTTCGGCTCGTCGACCAACGCAATCGACACCATCCAATAAGCGGCGACATCGTTTCGCCGCATAGGGCTGGCACGGATTCGCGTATCCGGAAGGGGACGGAATTGGGCGGAGCCGGAATAGAATTGGGATGCCAACGATGAGGAAATACCTCTTTTCAGCAGGGTTCGCGTTGCTTGTGGCGGCGACATCCCTGTCGATGACCGTGATGACGCCGCCGGCTTTCGCCAGCGAGATCAAATACGTCGTCAACGACATAGCAATCACCAGTGGTGACATCGCCCATCGTGCCGCCTTCCTGAAGCTGCAACACAAGAAGGGCGACGCTGCCCAGGAAATGATCGACCAGACGCTGCGCCTCGCCGAGGCCAGACGGCTTGGCATCCGTATCAGCGATGCCCAGGTTGAGGCCGCCTATCAGCGCTTTGCCACCAACAACAAGATGCAGCTCGGCCAGCTCGACGGCGTCATGGAAAAATCCGGCGTCAGCAAGGACCATTTCAAGGAGTTCATTCGTGCCCAGATGGCATGGAACCAAGCCTTGAGCGCGCGTTACCGCTCCGGTGAAGGTGGCAGCGTGACCGAACAGGACGCGGTGCGGCGCATGCTTGACAAGGGCGGCGCCAAGCCGAGCGCCATGGAATACATGCTGCAGCAGGTCATCTTCGTCGTGCCAGCGGCCGAACGCAGCGCGACACTGGCCAAGCGCAAGCGCGAGGCCGATGCCATGCGTGCCCGCTTCAACGGCTGCAACACGACACGCGAGTTCGCCAAGGGCCTGATCGACGTCACCGTTCGCGACCTCGGCCGGATTCTGGCGCCGCAACTACCGCCGGACTGGGCCGAGCAGATCAAGGCGACCAAGGTCGGTGGCGCCACCGTCACGCGCGAGACCGAACGCGGCGTCGAATTCATCGGCATCTGCTCGTCGCGCGAAGTGTCCGACGACAAGACGGCACAGATGGTATTCCAGAGCGAAGGCTCCAACGACAAGGCCGCCGACGATCTCAGCAAGAAATATGTTGACGAGCTGAAGGCTAAAGCCCGCATCGTCAAGCGCTGACGTGGGCCGCGCGATGACCGCGCTGGCGTTGAGCGTCGGCGATCCGTCCGGTATCGGCCCTGAAATCGCCATCGCCGCCTTCCTTGCGCGGGACGCCGTCGGCTTGCCCCCCTTCTACCTTCTGGCCGACCCGGCCGTGGTCGCGGCGCGCGCGCGCCACCTTGGCGTTTCGCTGCCTGTCCAGGAAGTGACGCCGGTGCAGGCGATCGAGGTCTTTGGCCGCGCCTTGCCGATCGTTCCCCTGACGGAGCGCTTCATCGACAGCCCCGGCCGGCCAGACCCCGCCAACGCAGCCGGCACCATCGAAGCGATCGACCGCGCGGTCGAGGCCTGCCTTGCCGGCGAGGCGGCCGCCGTGGTGACTTGCCCGATCGCCAAGAAGCCGCTCTATGATGCCGGCTTCCGTTTTCCCGGCCACACCGAATATCTGGCGCATCTGGCGGCTCGGCACAGCGGCGTCGAGGCGATGCCGGTGATGATGCTGGCAGGCCCGGACTTACGCACGGTTCCCGTAACCATCCACATCGCCCTGGCCGACGTGCCGAAGGCCCTGAGCACCGAATTGATCGTCGCGACCGCACGCATCACCGCGGCCGACCTTGCCGGCCGCTTCGGCATCGCCAGGCCTCGGCTCGCCATTGCCGGCCTCAATCCGCATGCCGGCGAAGGCGGCTCCATGGGCATGGAAGACGAGCATATCGTGCGCCCAGCGGTCGACACCCTGCGCGCTGAAGGCATCGATGCTTTCGGGCCCTTGCCCGCCGACACGCTGTTCCATGCCCGGGCGCGGGCAGGCTACGACGCCGCACTGTGCATGTATCACGACCAGGCGTTGATCCCGGCCAAGACGCTGGCCTTCGACGAAGCTGTCAACGTCACGCTGGGCCTGCCCTTCATCCGCACCTCCCCCGACCACGGCACCGCCTTCGACATCGCCGGCAAGGGCGTGGCGCGGCCGGACAGCCTGATAGCGGCGCTGAAGCTCGCCAGGAAGCTCGCCGACATCGACGCGAAGGCCGTCGCCGCATGAGTGCTTCCGCTTCCGGTCTTCGCGCATGAGCATCGATGGGCTGCCACCACTGCGCGACGTCATCGAGCGCCATGGGCTGCAGGCGAAAAAGGCTCTCGGCCAGAACTTCCTGCTCGATCTCAATCTGACCGGCAAGATCGCACGCAGCGCCGGCGACCTGGCAAATGCCACGGTGATCGAGGTCGGGCCCGGGCCTGGAGGGCTGACAAGGGCGCTGCTATCGAACGGCGCCCGCCGGGTCGTTGCCATCGAGCGCGACGAACGCTGCTTGGCTGCGCTTGCCGAAGTCTCCGCTCATTACCCCGGTCGGCTGGAGGTGATTTCGGGCGACGCGCTGAAGACCGACTTCGCGGCACTCGCCTCGGAGGCCGACCACGGTCCGGTCCGGATCGTGGCCAACCTGCCTTACAATATCGGCACGGAACTGCTGGTCCGATGGCTGACGGTCCCAAACTGGCCGCCCTACTACGCCTCGATGACGCTGATGTTCCAGCGTGAGGTCGCCCAGCGCATCGTGGCGGCACCCGACAGCGATGCCTATGGCAGGCTGGGCGTGCTCGCCGGCTGGCGCACGCAGGCCAGGATCGCCTTCGACGTCCCGCCTCAGGCCTTCACGCCGCCACCCAAGGTCACCTCTTCGGTGGTGCACCTGGAGCCGCGCACGACACCCCTGCCCGCCGATGTGAAGAAACTCGGCCGAGTCACGGAAGCCGCCTTCGGCCAACGCCGGAAGATGCTGCGCCAGAGCGTGAAAAGCCTCGGCGGCGAGGCCTTGCTCGAACGAGCGGGGATCGACCCGACGCGCAGGGCGGAAACACTCAGCGTCGAGGAGTTCGTGCGGCTGACCAATGCGGTCTAACTCCGCTCTCTCCGTTCACGGGGAGACGATGCCGGCAGGCAGATGAAGGGCAGTGCGAAGTTGCGAAGGTATGGTGCTGCCCCTCGTCCGGTCCTTCGGGCCACCTTCTCCCCGTTGACGGGAAGAAGGAAAGGGCGATCACACCGTTTTCTCGTCCAGCAATCCCGACACGAAATCGAAGAGACCCGGCCGGCGGTCGCGCCGCAGCCGCTCGGCAACGACGATGCCGCGCACTTCGGCGAAGGCACGGTCGAGATCGTCGTTGACGATGACGAAGTCATATTCCTTCCAGTGCTCGATCTCGTTGCGGGCGTTCTTCAGCCGCGTCTCGATCACCGCTTCCTGGTCCTCGGCGCGGCGCTTCAGCCGCGCCTTCAATTCTTTCATCGACGGAGGCAGGATGAAGATCGAGACGATGTCAGCGCGCATCTTCTCCTTGAGCTGCTGAGCGCCCTGCCAGTCAATGTCGAACAGCATGTCGCGGCCCTGCGCCAGCGCCAGTTCGGCCGGCTCGCGCGGTGTCGCGTAGCAATTGCCGTGCACCTCCGCCCATTCGAGGAGCGCGTCAGAATCGCGCAACCGCTCGAATTCGCGCATCGTGCGGAAGTGGTAGTGAACGCCCTCGATTTCCGAACCCCGGCGCGGCCTTGTGGTAACCGAGACCGACAGTTCAAGGCTTGAATCGCTCTCCAGAAGGTTGCGCGCGATCGTCGACTTGCCGGCCCCCGATGGAGACGACAGGACGAGCATCAACCCCCGGCGGCGGATGCGGGACCCCAAATCCCTGGGAACCATCGGTTCCTTGGCAACCATCGGCTACTCCAGATTCTGGACCTGTTCACGAAACTGGTCGACCACGGCCTTCAACTCCAGCCCAATCGCTGTGACTGTCGCGGCGTTCGACTTGGAGCACAGCGTATTTGATTCGCGGTTAAATTCCTGTGCCAGAAAATCGAGCTTGCGGCCGACCGCGCCGCCGCCCTCAAGCAAGGCCCGGCCAGACGCGACATGCGTTTTCAGCCGGTCGATCTCTTCGCGAATATCGGCCTTGGTGGCAAGGAACGCCGCCTCCATGTGCAGCCGGCTTGCATCCAGATTGGCGGATGCGTCCATCAGCAGCCTGACCTGCTCGGCGATGCGTTCGCGGATCACCGCCGCATCGCGTGACGGGTCAGCTTCCGCGCGCAGGGTCAGCGTCTCGATAGTATCGACATGGCCGGACAAAAGCACGGCCAGTGCTGCGCCCTCACCGTGCCTGGCCTGTTCCAGGCCGTTCAGCGCCACGTCGAGCGCGGCCATGATGGCGGCGTCGAGTGCGGTCCGCGCCTCTTCGGTCTCGATGGTTTCAGGTACGTCGAGCACACCACGCAGCGACAGCAATCCGTCAGCCGTCGCGGGCGCGACGCCGAACTGCTCCTGCAGCCGCTTGGCCAGGCCGGCAAGATCCTTCAGAAACGCCTCGTTGACGATAGGTTGCGCCTGCGTGCCGGCGGCGCGGCCGATGGTCAGCGTCGCCTGGAAATTGCCGCGGGCGAAACGCTTCTGCAGCGTTTGCCTGACCACAGGTTCCAGCCGCTCGAATCCTTGGGGCAGCCGCAGTCGCACCTCGACGCTCTTGCCATTGACGGATTTGACTTCCCAGGCAATGGAGGTGCCGTCGTGCTCGGCGACGGCCCGCGCGAAACCGGTCATACTCTGCAAATTCATGTCGCCCGCACATCCCTGGCGCCTCACCCTGAAACCGGTTTTCCGGTAGGGCAAGCGCGGCTTAAAATGACTACGCCGCGAACGCGTCGAAATCGGACGCCTGGCGTTCTCTCAAATGTCAGGCCGCCGCCTTCCAGGCAACGCCTTTCTTCACATTACTGGGCCGCGCCCGCATCACCGCCGGCATCGCCATTGTCGCCGCCGCTGGCATCGCTGTCGTCGGCTGGCTTGTCTGCTGCAGGCTTGTCGGCACTGCCGCTGGTACCGGCGGCAGCGGCGGCCTTGGCTGCGTCATCGGCCTGCTTCTTCTGCAGCGCGCGATAGCGGGCGACGTTTTCATTGTGCTCGTCCAGGGTCGCGGCAAAGACGTGGCCGCCCGTGCCGTCGGCGACGAAATAGAGATCGTCGGTCTTCGACGGATTGGCCACGGCTTCGAGGGCCGCGCGGCCGGGATTGGCGATGGGTGTCGGCGGCAAGCCGCTGATCACATAGGTGTTGTAAGGCGTCTGCTTCTGGATGTCGGACTGGTAGATCGGACGGTCCGCCGGCTTGCCCTTGCCGCCAAACAGACCGTAGATGATGGTCGGATCGGACTGCAGGCGCATGCCCTTGGCCAACCGGTTCAGGAAGACGGCGGCCACGCGTGAGCGTTCATCGCCCTTGCCGGTTTCCTTCTCGACGATCGAGGCCAGGGTGACAAAGTCCTCGACGCTGGCCAGGGGCAGATCCGGCGCGCGCCGCTGCCACACCTCATCGACCAGTTTCTTCTGATCGGCGAGCAGCTTGTCGACCATCTGCTGGCGCGTTGCGCCACGCGTGAAGCGCAGCGTGTCGGTGGCAAGACTACCCTCGGGGGGCGTCTTCGACGGCATATCGCCGCTCAGGGCGGGTTCGTCGGCGATGCGCTGCAAAGCCTGCTCGACCGTCAGCCCTTCGGGAATAGTCAGCGAGTACATCACCGACTTGCCACTCTTGAGGAGTTCCATGATGTCGCGCATGGACGCCCTGGGCTTGATCTCGTATTCACCGGCCTTGAGCGCGGAATCGTTGCCGAAGGCACGCACGCCGAGGCGGAACACGCGGGCGTCGCTGATTAGTCCGCGGCGCTCAAGCTGGTCGGCGATATCCTGGACGCCGGTGTTGGGCTTGACGAGGAAGGTGTCGCCATTGGCGGAAGGGCCGGGTTCGGTAAACTCCTGCTTGCCGAAATAGAGGGCCACGCCTGCCGCCAGAACCATCAGCATCACCGAGGAGATGACGAAGTTCATGAACACGACGATCTGGCTGCGCGAAGCGCGCGACCGTTTCGGCGGCGGCGTTCCAGCCTCCGGCCGCAGCGCCTCGCTTGCCGTCTTCGGCACGATCGGCCCGGTATTCGCCGGCCTTTGCCCGAATTCTCCGTTGCCTGACGGATTTGTGTTCATTTCGCCCTACCGTTCGATCTCTCAACGAATCCCCTGCGGCAGAGTAGGGGCGAATATGGCAAAATTGACGGCACGCCAAAGCACCGCCCGGCAGCTCGGTCAGCCATTATAACGCTGGAAGACCAGCGAGGCGTTGGTGCCGCCGAAGCCGAAGGAATTGGACAGTGCCACGTCGATCTGGCGCGGGCGCGGCTTGTTCGGCACCAGGTCGATCGCGGTTTCGCGCTCGGGATTGTCGAGGTTGATGGTCGCCGGTGCGATATTGTCACGGATGGCGAGGATCGAAAAGATCGCTTCGGCGGCACCGGCCGCGCCCAGCAAATGGCCGATCGACGACTTGGTCGACGACATCGAAATCTTGGAAGCCGCATTGCCGACCAGCCGCTCGACAGCGCCGAGTTCGATCGTATCGGCCATGGTCGAGGTGCCGTGCGCATTGATGTAGTCGACATCGGCCGGCGTAAGCTTTGCCCGCTTCAGCGCCGCGGTCATGCAACGGAAAGCTCCGTCGCCATCTTCGGCCGGCGCGGTGATGTGATAGGCGTCGCCGGTCAGACCGTAGCCGGTCACCTCGGCATAGATCTTGGCGCCGCGCGCCTTGGCATGCTCGAGCTCTTCCAGAACCACGACACCGGCCCCCTCGCCCATGACGAAGCCGTCGCGGTCGCGGTCGTAGGGCCGCGAGGCGGTTTGCGGGGTGTCGTTGCGCTCGGTCGAGAGTGCCCGGCAGGCCGCGAAGCCGGCGAGCGAAAGTCGGGTCACCGGCGATTCGGCGCCGCCGGCCAGCATGATGTCGGCATCGCCGAAGATGATCAGCCGGGCGGCGTCGCCAATGGCGTGCGCGCCGGTCGAGCAAGCGGTGACGACAGCGTGGTTGGGGCCTTTCAATCCGTGCCGGATCGAAACCTGGCCCGACACGAGATTGATGATGTTTCCGGGAATGAAGAATGGGCTGATGCGGCGCGGGCCGCGTTCCTTCAGGATGATCGCGTTCTCGGCGATGCCCTCGAGACCGCCGATGCCGGAGCCGATCAGCACACCGGTGGCGCAACGCTCTTCTTCGGTGGAAGGCTGCCAGCCGGAATCCTTCAGCGCTTCATCGGCGGCCGCGATCCCGTACAGGATGAAGTCGCCGATCTTGCGAAGTTCCTTCGGCTCGAGAATGGCTTCGGGATTGAGCGTACCGTTGGAGCCGTCGCCACGCGGAATGACGTGGGCGATCTTGCAGGCAAGATCGTCCACTTCGAACTCGGTGACGCGCTTGGCAGCGCTGCGGCCGGTCAGCAGTTGCTTCCAGCCGTGCTCGAAGCCCATGCCGAACGGCGAAACCAGGCCAAGGCCCGTGACGACGACACGCCTCATCGCAGGTCCTCCCCGGTGACGACTGCGGAAAGCGTCAGGCCGAAGCCTTGTCGATGTACTTCACCGCATCGCCAACGGTCAGAATGGTCTCTGCTGCGTCGTCGGGGATCTCGACGCCGAATTCTTCTTCGAACGCCATGACGAGTTCAACCGTGTCGAGGCTGTCAGCGCCCAGATCATCGATGAAGCTCGCCTGCTCCGTCACTTTGTCGGCATCGACGCCAAGGTGCTCGATGACGATCTTCTTGACGCGCTCTGCGGTGTCACTCATTTGGGGCATCCTCGTCTTTTGTTTGTCTGTCTTCGTTAGCGGGCGGAATGCCGCTAATCAAGCTGAAAGATGGTCCTGCCGGAAACGCAACGGCCACGGACCGGTTTTTGCCCGAACCGCCGGGTTGCGGGCCGCATTACACGAAAAATTGCCGAGGTCCAAGCCGAAATGGTGGGTTTTCACAGCGCGGCGATGTTGCTGCCGGAGCTCGCTCAGATCATCGCCATGCCGCCATTCACGTGGATGGTTTGCCCGGTTACGTAGGCGGCCTCGTTCGAAGCCAGATAAGCAACGGCGGACGCCACTTCGGCACTGGTGCCCATGCGCTTCGTCGGGATCGCCGCCATGATCGCCTCTTTCTGCTTCTCGTTGAGCTTGTCGGTCATCGCCGATTCGATGAAGCCCGGAGCGACGCAGTTGACGGTGATGTTGCGGGTGGCGATTTCCTGCGCCAGCGATTTGGACAAGCCGATCATGCCGGCCTTGGAGGCGCAGTAGTTCGCCTGGCCGGGATTGCCGGTCACGCCGACCACCGATGTGATGTTGATGATGCGGCCATGGCGGCGGCGCATCATCGGGTGGGTCAGTTCACGGGTCAGCCGGAAAACGGCGGTGAGATTGACCTCCAGCACCGTATCCCAGTCGGCGTCCGACATGCGCACGAACAGGCCGTCCTTGGTGATGCCGGCATTGTTGACCAGGATATCGACGCCCTCGAGATCGGCCTCCGCCTTCTGGCCGAGTGTCTTGACCTCGTCACGGTTCGACAGGTTGGCCGGGAACAGCTTGACCCGATCGCCCAGTTCGGAGGCCAGCGTTTCCAGTTTCTCGACGCGCGTGCCGTGCAGGCCGACGATCGCGCCCTGCGCATGCAGCACCCTGGCGATCGCCTCGCCGATGCCCCCCGATGCGCCGGTGACAAGCGCCTTGCGGCCGGTCAATTCGAACATTTTTGTCTCCAGGTTGAGAAGAGGGCGCCCCTTATAGGGATGGTCTCAAATGGCGCTTTATGCAAGCGCCGCAAGTGCCGCCTCGACCTCGGCCGAGGAACCGACGGACGCGGTGGCGATATCGCGGTTGATGCGGCGAGCCAGTCCCGAAAGCACCTTGCCGGCACCGATCTCGTAAAGCGTGGTGATGCCGTTGGCGCCGAACCATTCCACCGTTTCGCGCCAGCGCACGCGACCGGTCACCTGCTCGACCAAGCGCCCGGCGATCTCGTCGGGATCGGTCGACGGCTGCACCGATACGTTGGACACGACGGGAACGACTGGCGCGGTCTTTGCCACGCCGGCAAGCGCCTCGCGCATGACGTTGGCCGCCGGCGCCATCAGCGCCGAATGGAAGGGCGCCGACACCTGCAGCATCAGCGCACGCTTGGCGCCCTTATCGGTGCACAGTTTCGCTGCCAGCTCGACCGCGACCTTTGCACCTGAGATGACCAGCTGGCCGCCGCCATTGTCGTTGGCGATCTGGCAAATCGAGCCCTTGGCGGCCTCGGCGCAGGCATCTTCGACATCGGCCTGCTCCAACCCGATGATCGCCGCCATGGCGCCCTCGCCGGCCGGCACCGCCGCCTGCATGGCGTTACCGCGAATGCGCAGCAGACGAGCGGCATCGGCGACGGAAACGAAGCCGGCGGCGGCGAGTGCCGAATATTCGCCCAGCGAATGGCCGGCGACATAGGCGACCTGGTCCTTCAGCGAGAAACCGCGCGCTTCCAGCGCCCTGATCGCCGCCAGCGATACCGCCATCAGGGCCGGCTGCGCGTTGGCCGTCAGCGTCAAGGTCTCTTCGGGACCTTCCCAGATCAGCTTCGACAGGTTTTCGCCGAGCGCATCATCGACTTCCTGGAAGACCCTGCGCGCTTCGGGAAAGGCATCGGCGAGATCCTTGCCCATGCCGACAGCCTGGCTGCCCTGTCCTGGAAAGGTAAATGCGACGGCCATGCGAGGGCTCCCCAGACTGGTTCTGCTTGCGTGATACTACGAATTTTCCCTGCCTGTGACGCAAGGCAGGCCGCCAAGTCAAGCCACTTCAGCCCATGCCGAAGGCCGTATCCTTGAGCGAGTGCCTGTTCCGAAAGGGCTTTTTGGCGATCACACCTGATGAAAACCGCTCACGAATCGTTTGCTGGCTCTTCTTATTTCCGTCACAGGCGCTAGCTTTGCGTGACAATTATATGACAATCGAATGACGTGGGTTGTCTTTGGGTGGGAAGTTAAAGTGGCAAAGAGTTCGAAACGTGCCGGCAACGCCGCGCCGCAATTCCTGGAAGACGATCCGTCCACCGGCTATCTGCCGGGCCGGCGATGGCCGGTCGTCCGCTACGGGCTGATCAGCCTGGCGATCTCGGCCGTCATGGTGTTCGCCATCGAACTGATCGTGCGCGGTGATGTCGCCGGCACCGTTTCCTTCTTCCTGCAGCCGTTCAAGCCGGGCTGGACCACCATCGTCGTGTTCGCGCTGGTCCTGATCGGCCTCGATGCCGTGCTCGGCCGCAGTCATCAAAGCCTGATGATCGTCGCGCCGCTGACCCTATCGCTGGCCTTTGTCGGCCACCAGAAGTCGCATTATCTCGGCGACCCGCTCTATCCGACGGACTTCCTTTACGCCCGACAGATCTTCGCGCTGTTGCCTCTGCTGGTGCGCGAGCGGCCAATGACCGCGCTCGCCATGGTCGCGGGCATCGTGGTCGGCCTGTCCCTGCTCGTCTACGGCTGGCGTCTTTGGCGCCGCAAGGTTCCAGCCCTCAGCCACAAGGGCCGCCTCGCCCGGCTGACGCTGGCGGTGCCACTGCTCGCCTTCTTCGTCTCAATCATGGACTACGCCACCTTCTCGTGGACCAGGGACCGGCTGCAGATCATCCCGATTATGTGGGACCAGAAGGAAAACTACGCCTCCAACGGCTTTGCGCTCGCCTTCGCGCTCAACGTGCCGATGGCGCACGTCTCTGCCCCGCCGGGCTATTCCGACAAGGCAATCGCGGCGATCGACAGGCCCGATGTGAGCGCCTCGGTGCCGGCCCAGAAGCCAGACATCATCATCGTCATGAGCGAATCCTTCTGGGATTCGACCAAGCTGCCCGGCGTCACCATCACGCCCGATCCGATCCCCAATGTGCGGTCGCTCCGCTCGGGCTCGATGTTCTCGCCCGAATTCGGCGGCATGACCGCCAATATCGAATTCGAAGCGCTGACCGGGTTCTCGAACGCCTTCCTGCCGGCCGGTAGCATCCCCTACCAGCAGTATGTACGCACCCCGACGCCATCGATGGCGACCTTCCTGAAGAGCGAAGGCTATAGGGCACGCGCCATCCATCCAGGCACCAACTGGTTCTGGAATCGCGGCGCCGTCTATGCCGATTTCGGCTTCAACGACTTCAAATCGGAAGAAACGCTGCCGCCTATGGAAAAGCGCGGACCGCTGGCATCCGACGCCGCGATGACCGACGAGATCATCCGCGAAGCCGACGCCAGCGACGACCCCGTCTTCTTCTTCGCGGTCAGCCTGCAGAACCATGGCCCGTATGAGCCGAACCGTTATTCGAACCCGACCCACTCGGTGCAGGCGCCGATCAGCCAGTGGGCGCGGGACTCGCTGCTCTCCTACGCCGAGGGTTCAGCCGACGCGGACCGCGGCCTCGAGCGGCTGATCGAATGGGCCAAGACGCGCGAGCGGCCAACGATTGTCGCCTTTTTCGGTGACCACCTGCCGCCGCTCGGGCCGGTCTATGTCGAGACCGGCTTCCTGAAGGACAACGTCGCGCCCCGCAAGGAACCGACGCCGGAAGCCGCTCTCGAACATCACGCGACTCCGCTGATCATCTGGTCGAACCGTTCGGGCCCGGTCGAGAATCTGGGGACGGTGAGTCCTGCGTTCCTGCCCTATCATATCCTCACCGCCGCGGGCATCACCCACCCCTACTACACCGGCTTCCTGGGCGAGATGCGGGAGCGCTATCGCGTTGTCGACCGCAACCTGCTGCTCACGCCGGCCGGCGCGGCCACGGCCGACTGGTCGCGTCAGAAAGAGATCGACCCGGCGATCCGCGACTTCCGGCTGATCCAGTACGACATGATGTTCGGCAAGCGCCATGCCGCGCCCGACTTCTTCCCCGAGACGGTCGACAAGGTTGTCGCCCATACGAGTTGAGGTCTGGACCCCCCGGATGTATCGCGCGCTCTCGGCATCGGGCGCTCAATTCGTCAGTTGCAGCTTCGAGAACTTGTTGGCGATCTGCTGAAAAACATTCGGCAGCTTGGCCGGATCGTTGACGGCATAATAATCGCTCGGATCGGAAGCGCAGGCGCTGTAAAGCGTGCGGTTGGCGGCGGTGTCGGACTGCAGCACCATCGTGTAAATCTGCACGCCCTGGTTCTTCAACTGCGTGCAGACGCTCTTCGTCCAGCCGTCGACATTGCGGGCCGCCGTCGTCTGATTGTCCGACCCGAAGCGGCCACCCGCCAGATAGCCGTAGGATGTGTAGTCGGACTTCGTCGATTGCTGGCTGGCGCCGTAGACGACGTTCTCACCGTCGGTGAGCAGGAGTACGATCTTGCTGACGCCAGGCGTCTTGAATGGCGCGCCGCCGGTATAGGGCGCGCCGGGCGAGAGCACCCGCATGCCCCAGGACAGCCCCTCCGAGACGTTGGTGCCGGAGCCGTTCCATTCCGTCATCTGGCTCGCCGCCTTACGCAATTTGTCGAAATCGTCGGTCAGGGGAACGACGGGGGTCGGGCAGGAACGGTTGGGACCAACGGTGACGGGAGTTCCTGTCTCGGTGATAAGTTCCTTGGCCGGCGCCACATATTTGGCAACCTGTTCCTTGGTGGCTTTGTCGGGATCGCTGTCGAGGCCGCTGAAGTCGATGCCGAGCCGGTTGTCGCCTTTCTGTTTGTCTAGCTTGACCGTGTCGCTGGCGTCGCTGAGATAGGAATTGTTGTAGTATTTTGCCTCATTGCCATAGGAACTGGACGGCATCTGCGCATCTCCCGGATCATCCGGCGCAAAATAGGGAACGAACAGCGTGTCGGGCTTAGCCGGGTCGGGCGGCGTGTCGGAAATGTTGTAGGCGCCGGCCCGCGCCTCCACGCAGCCCTTCCATCCCGTGTCGTTCCATCCGGGCTCGGCCCATCCGGTGTCCTTGAGCTGCCTGAACAGGGCCATGTGGTTCGGGCGCTTGCCGTCGATGACGGGGAAATTGATACCGTTGGTCGAGGATTTGCCGTCCATGTCGATCCAGGACGGATCGAACCCGTCGCCATTGACGTTCACGGCCGTGACGAAGGGAACCAGCGAGGCACGGACCTGGCGCGTCGGCGACTTTGTCGATTCGAGCGTATCCAGCAACGACTTCGTCGCCGTCCTCAGAGCCGTCATGCGGGCGCCAGCCATCGAGCCGGTATTGTCCAGAACCAGCACGACTTCGAGCTGGTTATTGGACTCGGCCGCCGAGGCATCGACCACGATGTGCTTGCTCTGGCCAAACAGGAAAGCGAAGTTCAGATTGACGTCGGCCGAGGCGACCGCCTTGGTCTTGATGAAATTGACGCCCCTATCGACGGTCAGGGTCGCCTGCGCGTTGACGAGTTCGCCATGGCCAGCGATGTTGGCCTGGAAATAGCGGTCGAAAGCATCGGTGCGGGTCATGTCGAGATCGCCAAGATGCGAGGAGGCAAGGTTTGCCGCATCGAGCGCGTTCTGCAGGTTGCTCTTCGCCCGCATCATGGTCGAGACATCGGTCGCGAAGGCCACTGCCGACAGAATGGCGGGTAGCCCCAACCCCATGAGAAGCGCGAAATTGCCGCTCTTCGAGCGCCAGAACCTGTTGAGAAGCATCCTTACCCCCGAAAATGCTTGCCGCTTGTCATGCACGGCTGTCCGGGCTTTTGCACCTTTCATAATGAATCGACCGTTGACGGCGGAGGGCAACCCTGCGCAACCTGACATTGTGGTTAAGGTCCGGTTGCCGGGGAAAATCGCCGGGCCTTGCTGGCGCCGCGGCTTGATTTTCTGGTGGTTGCGACATCGGGGACGCCGCTTGCCCTTGCCTTATCGGTGGATTGCTATATAGACGCCGCCAATCTGCCGGTCCCAGCTGGGGGCTGAACGGAGGGCCGGAGGTTTTTTCGAGAACCTTCGTGTGAAGCCAGAAGCGCTTCCGCCTCCCGTGTCTCCGCTCTCGACCGTCTCGTCATGCTCCTTTCTTCCCCGCGCCTTTCGAGGCACATGCGGGTCAGAGAAGTTGCAGAGGCTTTTGCCGCCGGGAACCGGGAGAGAAACGAAGAAAGGCACCAAGACATAATGGCTCTTTACGAACATGTGTTTCTTGCCCGGCAGGACCTCTCGCAGCAGCAGGTCGATGCGCTTGTCGAACAGTACAAGGGCGTCATCGCAGCAAATGGCGGGGCCGTCGGCCGGGTCGAGAACTGGGGACTGAAGTCCCTCACCTACCGGGTCAACAAGAACCGGAAGGCATACTACACGCTGATGGACCTCACCTGCCCGCCGGCAGCGCTCAACGAGATGGAGCGCCAGATGGGTCTGTCCGAGGACGTGCTGCGTTTTCTGACCATCAAGGTCGAGGCGCATGAGGAAGGCCCATCGGCCATGATGCAGAAGCGCGAAGAGCGCTCCGAGCGCGGTGGCTTCGGCGATCGTGACCGTGGCGATCGTCCGGCGCGCAGCTTCGGCGACCGCGGCGATCGTGGCCCGCGTTCGTTCGGCGATCGCGAAGGCGGCGACCGTGGTCCGCGCCGTCCGCGCGAAGGTTTTGAAGGGGGTGCAGAATAATGGTCGACATCAATCAGATCCCGACCCGGCGCCCTTTCCATCGCCGCCGCAAGACCTGCCCGTTCTCCGGCGCCAACGCACCGAAGATCGACTACAAGGACGTGCGTCTGCTGCAGCGCTACATTTCCGAGCGCGGCAAGATCGTGCCGTCGCGCATCACCGCCGTCAGCCAGAAGAAGCAGCGCGAGCTCGCCAAGGCGATCAAGCGTGCCCGTTTCCTCGGCCTGCTGCCCTACGTGGTTCGCTAATTCTTCCGAACGGGCGGTTCGCCGCCCGTTCCTGTCGCCGGCCATGACGGGCATGACCGGCTAGCCATCAAATCCCGAGTTGAGGTCAATAACCTCTAACTGCCGCGACAGGCAGGACAGCGACACCGGCGGCAACGCCCCTTTGCTTCCTGACCTGTTCCAGAGAATTCGGCGTCGGCCTCGTGGACGGACGCCCAACCAAAAGGAACATAGCCATGGACGTCATTCTTCTCGAACGCGTTTCCCGCCTCGGCCAGATGGGCGATACCGTCAAGGTCAAGGACGGTTTTGCCCGCAATTTCCTGCTGCCGCAGGGCAAGGCGCTGCGCGCCAACGAAGCCAACAAGAAGAAGTTCGAGGGCCAGCGCGCCCAACTCGAAGCCCGCAACCTTGAACGCAAGTCGGAAGCGGCCCAGGTCGCCGAAAAGCTTGACGGCAAGAGCTTCATCGCGGTGCGTTCGGCCGGCGAGACCGGCCAGCTCTACGGTTCGGTGTCGACCCGCGACATCGCCGACCTGCTGACCGCGGAGGGCTTCACGGTCAACCGCAACCAGATCCAGCTCAACCAGCCGATCAAGACCATCGGCCTCACCAATGTGGCGATCGCGCTGCATCCGGAAGTCGAAGTCACCATCACGCTCAACATCGCCCGCACGGCCGACGAGGCCGAACGCCAGGCCAAGGGCGAGACGCTGACCACCGCCGAGGCCATTTACGGCGACGACATCAACGACAATGCGCGGCCGGAAAACTTCTTCGATCCGAATGCCGAGTTCGAAGGCGGCGAAGACAACGCCTGATCGCACAGGTCCTCGGACCACCGCTCTCCAGCCATTCTGGACCAATGCCCGGGCCTCTCGCCCGGGCATTTTTGTGCCAAAAGGAACTTTTCGAAACCCTATATATTGATGCAGAGTAGGACAGCCTGTCTGACCGTGAGGGGACATTGGACATGAATATTCTGTTGAAGCGCGTTCTCGACCGCCTGGTGCGCACGGGCAATCTGAAGGTAACCGGGCCGAAGGGTTCGACATTCATCTTCGGCGACGGCAGCGGCGAGCCGGTGCATATGCACATCAAGACCCGCCATGCCGAGCGCGCCATCTCCTTCGATCCGATGCTGGCGGTGCCTGAATCCTATATGGACGGCGAGTTGGACATTCTTGAAGGCGGCGTGCTTGGGCTGATGCGCATTGCCTTCCAGAACATGGGCAGCGGCGGCATCGACGCGACCTGGTCGAAAGCCATCGAGGGCCTGCGCCACGCCTTCCGCCGCCTGCAACAGATCAACACCGCCTCGCGCTCGCGCCGCAACGTGCAGCGGCACTACGACCTGTCAGGTGAACTCTACCGGCTCTTCCTCGATGAGGACATGCAGTATTCCTGCGCCTATTTCGAGCAACCGGACATGACGCTGGAAGAGGCGCAGGCAGCCAAGAAGCGCCATATCGCCGCCAAGCTCCGGCTGAAAGCAGGGCAGACGGTGCTCGACATCGGCTCCGGCTGGGGCGGGCTCGGCCTCTATCTCGCCAAGGCTTTCGACGTCGACGTGCAGGGTGTGACGCTGTCGACCGAACAGCATGGCGTCGCCACGGACCGGGCGCATGCGCAAGGGCTGGAAAACCACGTCCATTTTGAACTGAAGGATTATCGCGAGCTCAACGAACGCTTCGACCGCATCGTCTCGGTCGGCATGTTCGAGCATGTCGGCGTCAACCATTACCGAACCTTCTTCGACAAGGCGGCAACATTGCTGAAGCCTGATGGTGTCATGCTTCTGCACACGATCGGCCGCTCCGGCGTGCCGTGGGCGACCAGCGCCTTCATCCGCAAGTATATTTTCCCGGGTGGCTATATTCCGGCGATGTCCGAGGTGCTGCCGGCGATCGAAAAGTCCGGCCTCGTGGTCACCGACGTCGAAATCCTGCGGCTCCACTATGCCGACACGCTGAAGCACTGGGGCCAGCGCTTCGCCGCCAACCGCGACAAGGCCAAGGCGATCTATGACGAACGCTTCTGCCGCATGTGGGAGTTCTATCTGGCCGCCTCGGAGGCTGCCTTCCGTTGGCAGGACCTGGTGATTTTCCAGTTCCAGATCACCAAGAAGAACGACACGTTGCCGATGACGCGCGACTACATGGCCAAATGCGAAAAGGCACTGGAAATGCGCGACATGGGTCGCCGCGAGGCGGCTCCAGTCGAGAAGCCCGTCAAGCCGGCCCGGCGCCGCAAGGTGGCGGAATAGGAACGGCGCTGCAGAACGCATTATTGGCGCTTGCCATTGCAGGCTCCTGCCCCGAAAAAGGCCTCGTGAATCGTCGCGAGGCCTTTTTCATGACCTATCTCCTCTATGCCGCCGCAGCGCTGGCCGAGATCGCCGGCTGTTTTTCGGTATGGGCCTGGTGGCGGCTGGAAAAATCGCCTTTGTGGCTGGCGCCGGGCTTTGTCTCGCTGCTTGTCTTCGCCTGGCTCCTGGCACTGGTCGACACCAATGCAGCAGGGCGAGCCTATGCCGCTTACGGCGGCATCTACATCGTAGCCTCGCTGGCCTGGCTCTGGCTGGTGGAAGGCGTGCGGCCCGACCGCTGGGATCTTGGCGGTGCGGCACTCTGCGTGGCAGGTGCCTCGATCATCCTGCTCGTGCCGCGAGGAGCATAGCGTGGAGTTGCCGGCCCCTCTTCGACAGGCTGTCGATCGCATTTTGGAAAAAGTACCGCTGCCGGACCTGAAGCAGGCGGCAAAGACGCTCTCCGACCGTTACCGCGCCGAACTGCGCGACGGCCGCCTGCACATGGCGCAGGACATGGCGGTCAGGGCCTATCTGGCGACGCGGCTGCCGGCGACCTATGCCGCGGTCCGCGCCAGCCTCGATGCGCTCGCCGAAGCCCGGCCGGATTTCACGCCGAAAACCTTACTCGATGTCGGCGCCGGCCCTGGTACGGTGCTTTGGGCCACCAGCGACCTCTGGCCTGAACTGGAACTGGCCACGTTGCTGGAGGCGAGTGCCGCGGTGCGCAAAATCGGCGAGACACTTGCCGCCGATGCGATCGCGGCCCGGACCATCTGGCAGGCCGGCGATGTCACGACAGACCTTGCCGACCTCCAGCCCGCGGACCTCGTCACATGCGCCTATGTGCTGGACGAGATCGTGCCGGCATCCCTGGCCAAAATGATCGACCGGCTATGGCACCTCACGACCGACACGGTGCTGATTATCGAGCCGGGCACGCCGGCGGGCTGGCAGCGAATTCTGGCGGTGCGCCAGCAATTGATCGCCGCCGGCGCGCATGTGCTGGCGCCTTGTCCGCACGAAGCGCCCTGCCCGCTCAACCCGCCCGACTGGTGCCATTTTTCCCGCCGCGTCGCCCGCTCGCGCCTGCACCGGCTGGCCAAGGACGCCGATGTGCCATGGGAGGACGAGAAATTCATCTATGTCGCCGCTTCGCGCCAGCCGGCTGTCTCCCGCGCCGCACGGGTGATCGCGCCGCCGAAGTCAGGGTCCGGCAAGGTGTCGCTGAAACTCTGTGAAGCAGACGGCAGCGCCGGCGAAAAGCTCTTCACCAAACGCGACGGCGACGCCTTCAAGGTGGCGCGGCGGCTGGACTGGGGCGATGCGCTGGCACGAGGATGAAACGAACGCGACGGCTCCGCAATCCCGTGCCAATCGCTCCACTTTCCTGTTTTGTTCTCCTTCGAGAAACACTAAACTCGCAACTCTCGATTCGAGTCAATTGCGATTCTTTCCACGGAAAAATTTTGGCTGTGAATCGCGAGTATCAAAGCCGCTTCGACACGGGCTGTTGCAGATAAGTCAGCACCGACTTGTCCAGTTCTGATATCGAAAGGGCGGGATCGAAATTGGGGACATCATGGCAGAGGCAGCGCGAAAATTCGGCGTGGCGGAGCAACCGCTTTATCGCGAATCGCCCAACAACATCGAGGCCGAGCAGGCGCTGCTTGGCGCCATCCTGGTCAACAACGATGCCTTCTACCGGGTGTCCGATTTCCTGAAGTCCGGTCATTTCCATGAACCCCTGCACCGCAAGATCTTCGACGTCGCGGCCGAATTGATCCGCATGGGCAAGGCGGCGACGCCGATCACGCTGAAGACCTTCCTGCCGGCCGACGAAAAGGTCGGCGACATGACGGTGGCGCAATATGTCGTGCGGCTGGCGGTGGAAGCCGTCACCGTCGTCAACGCCACCGATTACGGCCGCGCCATCTATGACCTGGCGACGCGCCGGGCGCTGATCACGGTCGGCGAGGACATGGTCAACATCGCCTATGACGCACCTGTCGACATGTCGCCTTCCGAACAGATCGAGGACGCCGAGCGCCGCCTGTTCGAACTGGCTGAAACCGGGCGCTATGACGGCGGCTTCGAGAGCTTCACCGACGCGGTCAAGACCGCGGTCGACATGGCCAACGCCGCCTATATGCGCGACGGCGGTCTGTCGGGCCTCGCCACCGGCATGCGCGATCTCGACCGCCGCATGGGCGGCCTGCAGCCCTCCGACCTGATCGTGCTTGCCGGCCGTCCGGGCATGGGCAAGACATCGCTCGCCACCAACATCGCCTTCAACGTCGCCGAGGCCTATGTGCCGGCACAACAGGCCGACGGCTCGTTCAAGGCGGCCAATGGCGGTGTCGTCGGGTTCTTCTCGCTCGAAATGTCGTCCGAACAGCTCGCGACCCGTATCATTTCCGAACAGACGGAAATCTCTTCCTCGAAGATCCGCCGCGGCGAAATCAGCGAAATGGATTTCGAAAAGCTGGTCGCCTGTTCGCAGACCATGCAGAAGATCCCGCTGTTCATCGACCAGACCGGTGGTATTTCCATTGCTCAGTTGTCTGCCCGCGCGCGCCGCCTGAAGCGCCAGCGTGGCCTCGACCTGATCGTCATCGACTATATCCAGCTGATGCAGGGCTCATCCGCCAAGTCCTCGCAGAACCGCGTGCAGGAAATCACCGAGATCACCACGGGCCTGAAAGCGCTGGCCAAGGAACTGACCGTGCCGATCATCGCGCTGTCGCAGCTCTCGCGTCAGGTCGAAAGCCGCGACGACAAGCGCCCGCAGCTCTCCGATCTGCGCGAATCCGGTTCGATCGAGCAGGACGCCGACGTCGTCATCTTCGTCTACCGCGAGGAGTATTACCTCAAGAACCGCGAGCCGAAGCTCGGCACCGAGGAATACGTCAAGTGGGAAAACGAGATGAACGAGATGCGCGGCAAGGCCGAGGTGATCGTGGCCAAGCAGCGCCATGGACCGACCGGCACGGTCACGCTCGCCTTCCACGGCGAATTCACCCGCTTCTCTGATTTGGCCGAAGAGCACCACATCGCGGAGAGGTTCGAGTAGCCGTTTGACCGCGACCTCAACAACAACGGGTCTCGGCGCTCTACGACGCCCCCCCCTGTCCGGAACCCGCAATCGGGCGGGAAGGTAAAAGCGTGGCCAAATCCCGCGTCCAGTTCATCTGCCAGAATTGCGGTTCGGTGCATCAGCGCTGGGCCGGCAAATGCGATGCCTGCGGCGAGTGGAACACGCTGGTCGAGGAAGGCACGTCGGGCGGCATCGGCTCGGGGCCTGCCAACACGCGCAATGCCCGCAAGGGCCGCGCGGTGGTGCTGACCACGCTTTCCGGTGACATCGAGGACGCGCCGCGCATCATATCAGGCATCGGCGAACTCGACCGCGCCACCGGCGGCGGTTTCGTCCGGGGCTCTGCACTGCTGGTCGGCGGCGATCCCGGTATCGGCAAATCGACGCTGCTCACCCAGGCCGCGGCCGCTCTTGCCTCCAAAGGCCACCGCATCGTCTATGTTTCGGGCGAAGAGGCGGTTGCCCAGATCAGGCTGCGCGCGCAGAGGCTCGGCGTCGCGTCGGCGCCCGTGGAACTGGCGGCCGAGACCAATGTCGAGGATATCCTCGCCACGATCGCCGACGGCAAGCGGCCGGATCTGGTCATCCTCGATTCGATCCAGACGCTGTGGACCGACCTAGCCGACTCGGCGCCGGGCACGGTCACCCAGGTGCGCGCCGCCGCCCAGGCAATGATCCGCTACGCCAAATCCACGGGTGCCGCGATCGTGCTGGTCGGCCATGTCACCAAGGAAGGCCAGATCGCCGGTCCGCGCGTGGTCGAGCACATGGTCGACGGCGTGCTCTATTTCGAGGGCGAAGGCGGCCACCACTTCCGCATCCTGCGCACGGTGAAGAACCGCTTCGGACCGACCGATGAGATCGGCGTCTTCGAAATGTCGGACAAGGGTCTGCGCGAGGTCTCCAACCCGTCCGAACTTTTCCTTGGCGAACGGCACGCGAAATCGCCGGGAGCAGCGGTTTTCGCCGGCATGGAAGGCACCAGGCCCGTCCTGGTCGAGATCCAGGCGCTGGTCGCGCCCTCCTCGCTCGGCACGCCGCGCCGGGCGGTGGTCGGCTGGGACGGGGCTCGGTTGTCGATGGTGCTGGCGGTGCTGGAGGCGCATTGCGGTGTCCGTTTCGGCCAGCATGACGTCTATCTCAACGTCGCCGGCGGCTACCGCATCAGCGAGCCGGCGGCCGATCTTGCGGTCGCCGCGGCACTGGTTTCCTCGCTCACCGGTCTTGCCCTTCCCGCCGATTGCGTCTATTTCGGCGAAATCAGCCTTTCGGGCGCGGTGAGGCCGGTTGCGCATGCGCAGCAGCGCCTCAAGGAAGCCGAAAAACTGGGTTTTGGTAGCGCGGTTCTGCCCTTGGGCAGCGAGGAACTTGCTGGAGGGATCGGGGCCGGCGCTTTCCAACCCACCGAGCTTGCCGACCTCGTGGCGCGTATAGCCGGCTCACGGCGAAGCCGTGCCGACGATGAAGAGTGACGCGGCTCATCCGGTGGTGAGCAAGACAGAGTGGGGCGAAAGACATGCCGATTACGCTGCTTGACGGAATTCTCGTCGGCTTCACCCTGGTCTCGGCGATGCTCGCCATGGTTCGCGGTTTTTCGCGCGAAGTGCTCTCGGTGGTGTCCTGGGCGGCGGCGGCGGCGGCCGCCTTCTTCTTCTACAAGCCGGTCCTGCCCTACCTGAAGCCCTATATCGACAATGAGAAGATCGCCATGGCCGCTGCCGCCGGCGTCGTCTTCATCATCGCGCTGATCGTGGTCTCGGTCATCACCATGAAGCTCGCCGACTGGATCATCGATTCGCGCATCGGCGCGCTCGACCGCACGCTCGGCTTCCTCTACGGCGCCGCGCGCGGCGTCCTGGTCGTCGCGGTGGCGCTGCTGTTCTTCAACTGGCTGGCCGGCGCCAAGGCCCCGGCCTGGGTCACGGAAGCCAAGTCGCGGCCGCTGCTGGAACAGATCGGCGCCAAGCTGGAAAGCCTGCTGCCGGAGGATCCGGAAAACGCCATCCTCAAGAAGCTCAATCCGAATCAGCCGGCCGCCGAGACGCCCGCCGCGCCCGACGCACCGGCGGCGGATGCCCCAGCCGGCGGCGACGACGCCAATGCGCCAGCGCCCGACGACAACGACGCCGGTCCCGCCGACAACACGGCCAAGCCGGCGCCAGCGCCGGCGAACTGAGGTCCGAACGGGACGTCTGGCGATCGATCCATGTGAACGATCGCATGCAGTGCGTTGCTTTCGACGCGCGACCGCCTTATATGGCGATTTTAGCGGAGCTTAAGATGGCAGACGCAGACGACGTGCTTTCCGCCGAGGCTGACGATCATTTCCATGACGAATGCGGCGTCTTCGGCATCTTTGGCCGGCAGGATGCGGCGGCCATCGTCACGCTCGGCCTGCATGCGCTGCAGCATCGTGGCCAGGAAGCGGCCGGCATCGTTTCCTACGACGGCACCCAGTTCCATGTCGAACGCCATGTCGGACTGATCGGCGACACCTTCACCAAGCAGCGCGTCATCGACAGCCTGCAGGGCAACCGCGCCATTGGCCACACGCGCTACGCCACGACAGGCGGCGCCGGCATGCGCAACATCCAGCCCTTCTTCGCCGAGTTGGCCGATGGCGGCTTCGCCGTCGCCCATAACGGCAACCTCACCAACGCCATGACCGTGCAGCGCGCGCTGCAGAAGCAGGGCGCGATCTTCTCCTCCACCTCCGACACCGAGACGCTTTTGCATCTGGTCGCGACCAGCAAGGAGCGCGATCTCAACTCGCGCTTCATCGACGCGGTGCGCCAGGTAGAGGGCGCCTTCTCGCTGGTGGCGATGACGGCCAAGAAGATGATCGGTTGCCGCGATCCGCTCGGCATCCGCCCGCTGGTGCTCGGCGATCTCGACGGCGCCTGGATCCTGGCCTCCGAGACCTGCGCGCTCGACATCATCGGCGCCCGTTTCGTGCGTGATCTGAAGCCCGGCGAGATGGTCGTCGTCACCTCGAAGGGCATCGAGAGCCTGTTCCCGTTCGAACCGCAGAAGACCCGCTTCTGCATTTTCGAATATGTCTATTTCGCCCGGCCCGACTCTTCGGTCGAGGGCCGCAATGTCTATGAGGTGCGCAAGCGCATCGGCGCCGAACTGGCGCAGGAAAACCCGGTCGAGGCCGACATCGTCGTGCCGGTGCCGGACTCGGGCACGCCGGCGGCGATCGGCTTCAGCCAGGCGGCCGGCATTCCCTTTGAGCTTGGCATCATCCGCAACCATTATGTCGGCCGCACCTTCATTCAGCCCGGCGATTCGATCCGCCACATGGGCGTCAAGCTCAAGCACAACGCCAACCGCCGCATGATCGAGGGCAAGCGCGTGGTGCTGGTCGACGATTCCATCGTGCGCGGCACCACCAGCCAGAAGATCGTGCAGATGGTGCGTGACGCCGGCGCCAGGGAAGTGCACATGCGCATTGCATCGCCGCCGACCAGCGCATCGTGCTTCTACGGTGTCGACACGCCGGAGAAGTCGAAGCTGCTCGCTTCGCGCATGTCGGTGGAAGAGATGGCCGAGTTCATCCGCGTCGATTCACTCGGCTTCCTCTCGATCAACGGGCTCTACCGCGCCGTCGGCGAGGCCAGCCGCAACGACGAACAGCCGCAGTTCTGCGATGCGTGCTTCACCGGCCAGTACCCGACCCGCCTGCTCGACTTCGAAGGCCACGACAATGTGCGCACGCTGTCGCTGCTGGCGACAAGCGGGGCGTAGGATTGCCGGACCGTCACCAGCTTAGAGCGGTTCAGCGTTTGATAGAATCGCCGAACCGCTCTAACTCTTTGTTTTTACGCAATTCCGGACGGAAAACCGTTACACACTTTTCCTGGAATTGCTCTAGCCAGAGTTCCGGAAGCATCGCATGACCCTCGACCTTACCGGCCGCGTTGCGGTCGTCACTGGCGCCTCGCGCGGCATCGGCTATTTCATCGCCAGGGAATTGGCGGCGGCCGGTGCGCATGTCATCGCGGTTGCCCGCACCGTCGGAGGGCTGGAAGAACTCGACGACCAGATCAAGGCGGCTGGCGGCCAGGCGACGCTGGTCCCGCTCGATCTCGCCGACATGGCCGGCATCGACCGGCTGGGCGGCGCCATCCATGAGCGCTGGGGCAAGCTTGACATTCTCGTAGCCAATGCCGGCGTGCTCGGCGTCATCTCGCCGATTGGCCATGTCGAGGCCAAGACCTTCGAAAAGGTGATGACCATCAACGTCACCTCGACCTGGCGGCTGATCCGCTCCGTCGACCCGCTGCTGCGGCTTTCGGACGCCGGCCGGGCGATTATCCTGTCTTCCAATGCCGCGCATTCCGCGCGCGCGTTCTGGGCGCCTTACGCGGCATCGAAGGCGGCGGTCGAAACGATGATGCGTTCCTGGGCGCATGAGACGCAAAGCCTGCCGCTGCGCGTCAACGCCGCCGACCCCGGCGCCACGCGCACCGCGATGCGCGCGCAAGCCGTACCCGGTGAGGATCCCGAGACGCTGCCGCACCCCTCCGAGATCGCCAAACGCATCGTGCCGCTGGCCAGCCCGGACCTCAAAGAGACCGGCCTGATCTTCCAGGCCAAGCACAACCGCTTCGTCACCTATCGGCAACCGGAATAAAACTCGGGTTCGAAACGGATTAAAAGAGCCTTCGGCTACGTTTTCCTGACGTAGGACATTCGAAACCGGAGGACCGACATGCGCAGATTCGTTATCGTTGCCGCCGCTCTCACCGCCGCCCTTGGGGCTACAGTCGGTGTGGCTGTTTCCCAAGATACCAAAATGAGCTTCTTCGTCACCAGTGTCGGCTCCGGCAAGGGCGCCGATCTCGGTGGCCTGAAGGGCGCGGACGCCCATTGCGCATCGCTTGCCGAAGCCGCCGGCGTCACCGGCAAGAGCTGGCACGCTTATCTCTCGACCAGCGCCGAGGATGCGCGCGACCGCATCGGCAAGGGGCCTTGGTTCAACGCCAAGGGCGCCAAGATCGCGGATAATGTCGCCTCCCTGCACAGCGACGCCAACGGCATCACCAAGCAGACCGCGCTGTTTTGCGACCGACTGAACCGTGGCGTCGGCAACAGGCCAGTCCGAAAATCCGCCGGATGATCACGCGGCTGTGATCTAAGGGAGAAGGGCGCGCGGCGGTCATGCTTTCGTCATTTCGGAGGAGTTGTTAGGATCGGAAGACTCCCACACCAAGCGCCCTGCTGGGGCAGAACAAGGAAAACTCCATGGCTACGACCGCAGCATTGGTCTGGTATCTGGTAATCGCCGGCCCACAGGGCGGCATGGTTGTGCTGCCCAGCACCTTCGACAAACGCGAACAGTGCGCCGCCGCCATCACCGAGTATCAGAAGCAGCCGACACCCGCGGGCTGGTCCGTGCAGTGCGTGCCGAGCGCCTCGCCCTTCACCGACGAAGGCGACGCCGAAGAGCCGGCAGCTCAGTAAGCATCAGGTATCACTAGAGCAATTCCACGAAAAGTGTGCAGCGGTTTTCCCGGAAGAAGCGCGTAGCGCTTCCCCTTGGGAATTGCGTAAAAACAAGAAGTTAGAGCGGGTCAGAGATTCTATCAAACTCTGAACCGCTCTAGGCCCGCTGCCGCGGGCCTTGTGATTCATCTCCGCGCGCTCACCGTCAGCTCCGGCTTCTGGTTGATGGTCTGGAACACCACGCAATAGCGCTCGGTCAGCTTCAGCAGCGAATCGATCCGCTCCTGCGGCTCGTCCGTGTCGAGATCGAAACTGAGCCGGATGGCGCGAAAACCGACCGGCGCATCCTTGGCGACACCGAGTGTGCCACGAAAATCAAGGTCGCCTTCGGCTTCAACGGTCGCGGCGCCGAGCTTGAACTCGAGCGCCGTCGCCACAGCCTTCAGCGTCACCCCGGCGCAGGCCACCAGCGCCTCGAGGAGCATGTCGCCGGAGCACAGCTCGAGCCCCGAGCCGCCTGTTGCCGGATGAAGGCCAGCGACGGCAATCGCCCTGCCCGTCTCGACCTTGCAGGCCACCGACTGTTCGTCGATCGAACCCTTCGCTCTCAGCGTGATCAGTGCTTGCGCGGCGTCGTTACGGTAGGCCTGCTTCAGCGGCGCCTGCATGGCCTTGAGTTCGGTCGCGTCCATTTTCGTTCCTTTCGAACGCTTTCTGTCTTGATAGCACGGTCGTGCGAGAGGTGTGAGCCAATCCGAGCTACGATCCAAGCTGTCAGGAACCGGTGTCGAGGGGATAGCAGTGGGCTCGCCTTCGTCTATTCCCTTTGACTTCATTCGCCTCGGCCATACCTATGCGGGAGTCGTTCCCGCGGAGGCCTCATGCGTTCCAAGCTGAAACTCGTCTCCCTTGTCCTCTTCATGCTTGCCGGCTTCGCGCGGCCCCTCTTGGCTGAAACGCCAGAGCGGCCAGCGCCCGAGGGCGGTGTGCTGTCGCTGCTGCCCTCACCCGAGATCAGCGACCATTCGATCACCATTGCCGGGCACAGTCTGCGGTACCAGGCAAAGGCCGGCACGCTTCCGCTGCTCTCCGGCAAGGGCGAGGTCACGGCGGAGATTTTCTATGTTGCCTATACGCTGAAACCGCGTGAGGGCACGGCGACGGAAGCACCGCGGCCAATCACCTTCGCGTTCAATGGCGGCCCGGGCGCCGCTTCAGCCTATCTGCATCTCGGCGCGCTCGGACCGCGCATAGTGGCGACCGGAGCCGACGGGGAATTCCTCCCCTCGCCGCAGAAGCTCATCGACAATCCCGACAGCTGGCTCGACATGACCGACCTCGTCTTCGTTGATCCGGTGGGAACCGGCTACAGTCGCGAGGCGCCTGGCCAGGATACGCACGACTTCTGGGGCGTCAGGCAGGACGCCAGTTCCATCGGTGCGTTTATCCGGCTCTATCTTGCCCAAAACAGCCGCATGGGATCCCCGCTGTTCCTCGCCGGTGAGAGCTATGGCGGGTTCCGGGCGGCACTGCTTGCCAGGACGCTGCAGGAAGATATCGGCATCAGCCCAAGCGGCATCGTGCTGATCTCGCCGGCGCTGGAATTCACCCTGGTGCAGCCCGACGAATTCGAGCCGCTGCATTGGGCTCTCGAACTACCCTCCCTCGCCGCGGTTCGCCTGCGTAGTGAAGGTTTCAACGGCGATGCACTGCGGGAAAAGCTCGCCGATATCGAGCATTATGCACTTGGCGAGTACCTCACCGCGCTCGCCAGTGGGCTGGAGCAAGGCGGGCGGCTGGCCAGCGATCGCGTAGCGGAGATCACCGGCCTGCCACTCGACCTCGTTCACCGCAACTTCGCCCGCGTCCCGACCTCGCTCTTCGCAAGGGAGTTTGGCCGTGCCACGGGCAAGGTGCTCAGCCCCTATGACGGTATGATCGCGACGGCGGACATAGCGCCTCAGAGCGCCCGGATCGCCGGTCCCGATCCGGTGCTGGACCGCAGTGTGCCGGCGCTGACCTCGGCTTTTGTCGGCTACGCTCGCGACGAGCTGAACTTTCGCACCGATGTTAGCTACCGCTTACTGAACGACGATATCAGCCACAACTGGGACTATGGGACGAGCGCCTCGCGCCAAGGCTATGCTGGCGTGGTGGACGATTTGCAGCGGGCACGCTCCTTGAATCCCGCGCTGGGCGTCGTCATCGTCAACGGCTACACCGATCTCGTCACTCCCTACCTGGCGTCGCGTTATCTGGTCAGCCAGATTCCGTCGCTCGCCGGCGCCAGGCCGATCCGCCTCGACGTCGTTGAAGGTGGACACATGATGTATTTCAAGCCGGACGGCCGACACGCGCTGAAAGAGGCCGCTTCGGAACTTTACCAGGCGACGCAATAAACAATAGAGACCCCGCAATTTCGGGCAACCTAGGCCCGGGGCCAATGGTGCTGGCCCCAGCCGAACGCAGGCCAGGGGACTGGCGCAGTGATCAAGCTATCCCAAATGGGACATTGACGAACAAGGCCCCAAAACCTTCTGATCCGGGAAAGTTTCGTCGTTCCATTTTCCGGCAGTCCCACAATGTCACATACGCTCTCGACCACACCGAGACAGGATGGGTTTCGCGCTCCTGGCGAATTCGAACCCAAATCAGGCTGCTGGCTGATCTGGCCGGAGCGGCCGGACACCTGGCGCCAGGGCGCCAAGCCCGCCCAGAAGCTGTTCGCCGACGTCGCCGCCGCGATCGGTCAAAGCGAACCCGTGACCGTGGCGGCATCCAGCCGCCAATGGCGGAACGCCAGAGCGCGCTTGCCCGCCGAGGTGCGCGTCGTGGAGATGTCCACCAACGATTCCTGGCTGCGCGACAGCGGCCCCAATTTCGTCGTCAACGACCAAGGCGGCGTGCGCGGCGTCGATTGGATCTTCAACGCATATGGCGGGTTTGACGGCGGCCTCTACTCGCCTTGGGATCTCGATGACCTTGCCGCACAAAAAGTGCTCGAGATCGAGAGGATGGACCGCTACCGCGCGCCGCTGATCGCCGAGGGCGGCGGCCTGCAATGCGATGGCCAGGGAACGCTGATGACGACCGAGCAATGCCTGCTCAATCGAAATCGCAACGCCCAACTCGGCAAAGCCGAGGTGGAGAGCCGGCTTGGCGACTATCTCGGCGTCGACGACATCATCTGGCTGCCGCGTGGCTTTGCTTTCGACGAGACGGATGGTCATGTCGACGATCTCTGTTGCTTCGTTCGTCCGGGCGTCGTGGCGCTGAGCTGGACCGACGAGCGGAGCGACCCGCAATATGAGATCGTGCGCGAAGCCGAAGAGGTGCTGCGTTCGGCCCGTGACGCGCGTGGCCGCAGCCTGGAGGTTCATCGGCTGCACCATCCCCTTCCGATCGAAATGACGGCCGAGGAAAGCGAGGGCTTGGACCGGGTCGATTCGACCTGGGCGCGGCCAACAGGCAACCGGATCGCGGCGAGTTACATCAACTATTATCCGGGCAACAGCGTCGTGGTCGTGCCGGAGTTCGGCTGCGATCTCGACCGGAAGGCAAAGCAACAGCTGGCCACGCTGTTCCCCGACCACAAGATCGTGGGCATCGAGAACTCCCGCGAAATTCTGCTCGGCGGCGGCAATGTCGCCTGTATCACCTTACCCGTTTATGCGCCGCAGCGGCGTTGAGCGGCAAGCGTGCCGAAAGTGAAATTGGAACGGTGCGCCGCATCGGCCGCACCCGCGAAAGGAGGACACCCATGCGCTCCCTGCTCATCCCAATCCTGAGCGCCGCGCTTGCCTGCGGCATCTGCTTCGGCGGCGCCCGGGCGGACGACGAGAAGGTCGTCAACGTCTACAACTGGTCCGACTATATCGCGCCGGACACGGCTGAGAAGTTCGAGAAGGAGACAGGTATCAAGGTCCGCTACGATGTCTATGACGGCAACGAGGTCCTTGAGACGAAACTGCTCACCGGCGGCTCGGGGTATGACGTGGTGTATCCCTCGGCCTTTCCGTTTCTGAAGAACCAGGTGAAGGCGGGCGCTTTCCTGCCACTCGACGGATCGAAGCTTTCAAACCACTCGAAAATCGATCCGCAAGCCTTGTCGCTGATCGCGGGCGCGGATCCGCAGAACCTGCACGCAGTGCCTTACATGGCCGTCACGGACGGCATCGGCTACAATGTCGCTGCCATCAAGCAACGGATGCCGGACGCGCCGACAGATTCGTTCGCCATGGTCTTCGACGTCGACGTCGTCAAGAAATTCTCCGATTGCGGCGTCGCCATGATCGATGCCCCGGCGGAGATCATTCCGATGGCCATGAACTATCTCCATATCGACCCCAGGTCGACCAGTCCGGACGACCTCGCCAAGGTTGAAGAACTGATGGGCAAGGTGCGGCCTTATATCCGTTACTTCCACTCGTCGAAATACATCAACGACCTGGCGAATGGCGACATCTGTGTCGTGCTGGGCTGGTCGGGCGACATATTGCAGGCGAAGACCCGTGCGGCGGAATCCGCGAAGAAGCTTGAGATTGCCTATTCCATTCCCAGGGAAGGCACGCTGATAAACTTCGATACGATGGCGGTGCCGAAGGATGCGCCGCATCCGGAGAATGCCCGGGCCTGGATCGATTTCAACTTGCGGCCCGACATAGCGGCGGCCAATTCCAGCTATGTTTCCTATGCCAATGCGATCCCGGAATCCCTGCCGCTGATGGATCAGGCCGTCGCCAAGGATCCCGGCGTTTTCCCACCCGATGACGTAAAGGCCAAGCTATTCGTGGTCGAGAACAACGACGCAAAGCTGCTGCGCCTGCAGAACCGCATGTGGACACGCGTCGTGACGGGACAGTGAAGCTGGCAAAACGACACCGTCAGGTGCGCGGAGCCTCCCAGCCGGCGGCCAGCAACTCGACCTGGGAGTGCACACCGAGCTTGCGGTAGACCTGCTTGATGTGGTTGCGCACGGTGCCGGGTGAAATCGACAGGTTTCGCGCAATCGTCTTGGCGCTGCCGCCCTCGATCAGCAGCCGCGCGATCTGCCTTTGCCGGGCGCTCAGTTGCGACCCCGCGGCTTCGAGTGCGGACCCCTTGTCCCGAAGGCGGCACAAATGAAGCAGCCTTTGCAGAATGAGCTTCGTCGCGCTGCTCGCCGCGCCGGCCACGGCCAGATCATGCTCGCCAAAACGCGGTGCGCCGTTGCGGCGCAGAAAGGTCACATAGCCGGCCGTCAGTCCGTCGAGATTGAAGACGCCCGTTATTTCATCGAAGCTGCCGGAGGGCCCGTAGAATTCGCGATAATAGGGCGTGCGCTGGAAATCGCCGTGGCTGAGAGCCGACAAGGGCAGCAGGAAATCCTGTCTGGTGCTGGCGAACCTCTGAAAGAAGGGATCCTGGCGATAGATGCGCGCATCATAGTCGCGGTTCCAGCGATCGGGTCCGGCATCGTCGATGGTCAAGGACGTTATATCGCGACGATAGAAGCCAACATAGACACGATCCGAGCCAAGCAGCACGCCTGCCGCCGCGCTGAAGCGGGCCGACAAGTCTTCGGGCGTTGCCGCCAGGGCCGCGGCGGCCACGCCACCGCTCCAGCGTTCAAGCCGGTCGAGAGAAAAATTCGACTGCATCCGCGCCCAGACTAACGCAAGCCCCGCCAACTTCAAGCTGGCAGGGAACCGTGACGCCACCGGTGAAATCAGTCGGTGGCTGCTTCCGCAGCTCACCGCCCCATCGACGGCTTGGAATCACGCCTTGGCCTGCGACCTCACATGGGCGATGTAGCCGCGCACGTCGCCGGCAGGGCCGGCATAGGCCTTGCCGAGCTTCTTCTCCATCGCCGCCATGTATTCCTTCGCCCATTTGGGCAGGGCGTAGTCGATGACGGCGAGGAATTCGAGGGTCGCCGCCAGGCGGATGTCGGCGATCGACGGGTTCTTGCCACCGATGAACGGCTTGCCGTCGCGGAAGAAGGAATGGAAGACCTCGAGCGGTTCGGCAATGGCGGCGACCGCCGCCTTCTGTGCCTCCGATTTCCTGTCCGGATGGGCGTCGCTGTGACCGACCTCGCCGGCATATTGCGGGAAGCCGAGCGCGGGATAGGTGGCGCGCGCCACATAGGGATAGAGCGTGCCGATCAGATAGAACATGGCGCTGTCTATCATTGCCCGCTTGGCTGGCGCCTTGGGGTAGAATTTCTCCAACCCATGCTTGTTGGAAAGATATTGCATGATGGCACAGCTCTCCCAAAGCACGCCGCGCGGCAGGCCCTTGTCCTCGATCATCGGCGTCAGATGGGCCGGATTGCGCGCCATGTATTCCGGCGAGCGCGTGAGCCCCCACGCATCGGTCTCCGCATGGTCGAGCCCGGCGGCGCGGGCAAAGACGCGAACGGTCATGTTGTTGACGCTCGGCTTCAGCATGCTGATGGTCAGCGCCGGTTTCTTTGCCGGTTTCGCCTTGGCCTTGGCCACCGTCTTGCCGGCGGCTGCCCTTGACGCCGTCTTGGCCGCTGGTTTGGCGGCTGCTTTTGCCGCTGGTTTGGCGGCGGCTTTTGCCGCCGGTTTTGACGCTGGTTTGCCCACCGGCTTGCTTGCGCTCTTCGTCATTGCCTTTGCCACATATTCCTCCCTTGCCTGTTCAGCGCTCAATATGGATTTTTGGGTGCCCGGTCGGCCGACAATGTCGCGCGCGCGCGTTCCACCAGAGCCTGGATGGCGTCAGCCAGATGCACTTCGGCGATGTTGTAGTCGCCACGCGCGACGCGAAGCCTGTGCGCCTCCATCAGCACGTCGGCATGGGTGAAGCCCGCAGGCGGCTCGAAACGATAGGAGGCAAGCTCGATCAGCAGGCCGAGCGGGTCCTCGAAATAGATCGAATCCATGAAGCCGCGATCCTTGACGCCGCTGTGCTTGATGGCGCGCTCGTCGAGCCGGGCGACCGCCTGCAGGAAGGTGACCCGCGACACCGAAAAGGCGATGTGATGAACGCAGCCCGGGTCGGTTGGGGTGCGGCGCTTCACGGCCGTGCGGGTCTCGTCGGTGAAGATGGTGATCAGCCGGCCGTCGCCCGGGTCGAAATACAGATGGCTTTCGGTCGGCTTGTCGAGGTTGGGCTGCTCGAAGATGAAAGGCATGCCCAGCACACCTTCCCAGAAATCGATCGAGGTCTGACGGCCGGCACCGACCAGCGTGATGTGATGGACGCCTTGCGACTGCAGTTTCCGCATCGGCCTTCTCCCCCGAAATATCCGCTCTGACAGAGGCGGCCCGTCAGGCCGCGCCTACGCATGCTACATCTGGCATGAGCTGAGCGCCAATTCGCTGTCCGTTCCCCCGCGTTCCGCGCGCCGCCCTTCTCAGGCTTTATGCGACGATGCTAAACCAATCAGCCGGGCCGCGCCAGAAGCCGCATCCGGGACAGGCTGTATTTCGCGCCGCCGCCCCCTGCCCCAAAGGCAAGCGCGGTGCTGGAGCAGCGTCGTGCCGGATTTCGCCCGTATAGCTGGCAGAGCGGAGCCGACAGGGGCCGGAGCCGCCCTCACACAAGCAGGCGCATGCCTTATGGCCGATATCGCCATTCTCGATACACGCGAAAGAGTTCTCGCCGGCATCTTTTTGACCGGCGCCGCCTACTTGCTGTTTTCGACGCAGGATGCCTCGATCAAGCTGCTGGTTGCCGGCATGAGCGTCTGGCAGATCATGTTCTTTCGCAGCATCACAATTCTTGGTGCCTGCGCGGCCATCGGCGGGCGGCGGCTGTTTACCGATACCGTGCGCTCGCCGATTGTGTTGCCAATGCTGGTGCGCAGCGCCTTCACGCTTGCCGCCTGGCTTTGCTATTACAATGCCGCCCGCAGCCTGCAGCTCGCCGAACTGACCACCGTCTATTACGCGGCCCCGATCATCGTGACCGTGCTTTCGGTGGTCCTGCTCGGCGAAAAGGTGCCTGTTTTGCGCTGGCTGGCGGTTCTGATCGGCTTTGCCGGTGTCTTTGTCGCCTGCGATCCCGGCCATCTCGGCCTTTCGGTACCCGTGTTGCTGGTGCTGACGGCGGCCTTCCTGTGGGGCATCGCCATCGTGCTGCTGCGCAAGACGGCCCTTGCCGAGCGCTCGATGATTCAGCTCCTCCTCAACAATTTCAACTTCCTGGTGTTTTCGGCGGTGCCGGCTTTGTTGTGGTGGCATACGCCGGACCCGACACAATTGCTGCTTCTTGCCAGCGTCGGCGCACTCGGCGGCCTGGCGCAATATCTTCTCTTCGAAGGCATGAAGCGGACGCCGGCATCGATCCTGGCGCCCCTCGAATACACCTCCCTGATGTGGGCGTTCGCGCTCGGCTTCGCGATCTGGGGCGACGTGCCACGCCGCGAGGTTTTTCTGGGTGCTGCCCTTATCGTCGCCGCCGGCCTGCTGATCATCGGCGGCGAGCATTTTCGCAAGCGGCTCTGATGGTCAATGTTGCTGACGCTACGATGTCAGGATGGAGTGGCGTAGTCTCGCGGCATGACTGATGTGACAGCCACCACCGACACTATCGCCGAGCGCACGCTGGGCATCATCCTCGTGTCATCCTCGGCGGCTGTATTCGGGCTGACCGGTGTGCTGACCAAGTCGATCCATGCCGATCCGCTGACGATCACCTGCTGGCGCGGCTTTGTCGGCGCGATCCTGATCAGCCTTTACGTGCTGTGGCGCCGCCACCGTGCCGGCAACCGCGAGCCGCTGCGGCTTGGCTGGCGCGGCTGGCTGTTGGCGGTGGAAGGCGCGCTGGCCAGCATCGCCTTCATTTCGGCGTTCAAGTTCACTTTCGTCGCCAATGTCGCGGTGATCTACGCGACCTCGCCCTTCATTGCCGCCGTGCTGGCCTGGATGCTGGTGCGCGAGCCGTTCCGCCTGCAGACCATGGTGGCGGCGGCCGTGTCGCTGTGCGGGGTTGCCATCATGGTGTGGTCGGGTTTCGGTACCGGCAATCTGTTCGGCGACGGACTGGCGCTGCTGATGACGGCCGGCAGCGCGCTCTACATGATCATGGTGCGCGCGTTCCGCGACACTCCGGCGGTGTGGGCCGGCGCGGTCTCCGCCTTCCTGTTGTTCATACTCGGCTGGTTCGTCACCGATCCCCTGGCGGTCTCGGCAAGGGACGCGGTTCTGCTCGCCACGTTCGGCGCATCCTTCGCGCTGGCTTCGATCCTGTGGACAGAAGGCTCGCGGCTTATCCCGGCGCCTGAATCCGGCCTGCTCGGCTCGGCGGAAGTGCCGTTCGCGATCCTGTTTGCATTTCTGTTCCTGGCCGAAATACCCCCGGTGGCGAGCTTGGTCGGCGGCGCGATCGTGCTCTGTGCCGTCTTTGCCCACGCCGGCCGCGACTGGCTGATGGCACGTTCGCAACGCCCGGCATCAAATATTTCCTAAAAAAAAATTTCAAAGTCACGGAACCATCGCCGTGCTCAGACATTATTGGTGCGACGGGCCACCCCCCAAGTCCCCCCAAACCCCTCGGCCCGTCCCACTCCCAAGCCGACCGCAAGGTCGGCTTTTTCTTTGCCAAAAGGCTGTGACGGAATGCGGCCTTTTGGAAATCAACCGGAGAGAGCCAGGTTGTCACCCAGCAGCGCCGCCAGATCGCCCGCGGACGCATCGGCGCCGGCGCGCAGCCGGATCGCGAACTCAGCCATCGGCACCTGCGGCAGGCCAAGCTCGCGCGGTGCTTCGACAATGCCGGAATGGGCAAAGCGGGGGGTTCGCAAGGTCAGCGCCACGCCGGCATTCACCGCAGTGCGCAGTCCGGCAAGGCTGGCGCTGCCGGCGGCGATACGATAGCGGCGGCCTGCGGCATCGAGCGCGGCGAGTGCCGCTTCGCGGAACCCGCAATAGGGATCAAGTAGCGCCAACGGCAATTCTTCCTGCCGCGAGGCCAGCCCCTTGCTCGAACACAGCCATATCATCGGCTCGCGCAGCACGCCGACCTCATCCGGCACCGCGGTCTGGCGCATGACGATCGCCAGATCGAGGCTGCTGGCCTGCAGCGCCTGCGCCAGTTCGGCGGAACGACCGACCCGCAGTTCGATCCTTACGCGCGGATGGCTGGAAGCGAAGGCTCGCAGCAGGTCCGGCAGGCCGCTATCGGCGAAATCCTGTGTCGTACCGATGGCGACGCGCCCGGCAGCGCGTGCGCCTTTCAGCGCCAGCCACGCCTCGCGATGCACGGCAAGGATGCGCCTGGCATGGCCGACGAGGTCCTCGCCTGCCGGCGTCAGGCCACGACCCCTGCCCTGTGGCGCCAGAAGCGGTTCGCCGACGATCTCTTCCAGACGCTGCATCTGGGCCGTCACCGCCGACGGTGAGCGGCCGATATTGGCGGCTGCCTGCGCCAGCGAACCGCTGTCGACGAAAGCAAGGAAGGTTCTGAGCAGGTCGGGATCGAGCGTTTCCACAATTCGATATTATCGAATCTTCGATTTAAAACAATTCGATTTTTTTGAATCCAAGATGATGGCATGGTCTCTCCAACGGCGACCGACGCCGCTAGAAACCAAGGAGAAGAAAAATGCCCATCATCAATGTCAGCGTCACCGGCAAGCCAGATGCCACCCTGTCCGCCAGCATCGCCAGGGAAGTAACCGAGATCACCGCCACGCATCTGCGCAAGGATCCGACAATCACCGCGGTGGCCGTGTCCTACCTCGATCCGCAGCACTGGTTCGCCGGCGGCAAGTCGCTCGCCGAGCACGGCACCAACACGTTCTGGCTCGACATCAAGGTGGTCGACGGCACCAACACCAAGCTCGAACTGGAAGCCTATCTCAAGGCGATCTTCGACGCCTTTGGCCGCCTGCTGGGCGGCGTGCACCAGGAAAGCTATGCTTTCGTGCACGAGGTTCCGGCAGCCGCCTATGGCTATGGCGGCAAGACGCAGGAGTTCCGTTTCATCAGCGGGCGGCTGAAGGCGGCGTGAGGCCTTCCGCATTGACCTTGCGTCGACTTCCGCTAGGCTCTGCCCTCGAAGCGGCCTCACAAGAGCCGCGATGACAGAACCGTTGGGAGAGACGCGGCATGATCCTGACACTGGCGCTGCTTGCGGGCCTGGTCGTGGCATGGCTGCTGATCGGGGCGGTGGAGAAATTCCGCCTCGACCTGCGTTTCACGCAGGCGCTGCTCTACGTGCCGTTCAAACTCGCCTACCGGATCAGCGACAATCGCATCAGGGTCGCCCGCAAGGCGCAGGTGCCGGTCATCTATGTCATCTCGCACCAGTCGCGCTTCGAGCCGGCACTGATGCTTTCGCTGCTGCCGGACGACACGCTGCATATACTCGACGAGGTCTCGGCGCGCTCGCCATGGCTCGAGCCCTGGCGCGAACTCGGCCGCACCATTGCTTTCAACGCCGAACATGTCTTCGTCAGCCGCCGGCTGGTGCGCGTGCTGAAGGGCAAGGGCCGGCTGGCCGTCTATCTGCCCGATGCGGTCGAGCCCGACGTCAAGACGTTTCGGCTGTTTCGCGCCGTCACCCGCATCGCCATGCAGGCCGATGCTCGCATCGTGCCGATCTTTGTCGCCGGTGCACGCAGCCTGCCGGTCTCGCTGACGCCGGCGGACAAGGCACCGCGTCGCTGGTTTCCACGGCTGGCGATCAGTGTCCTGGAGCCAATGACGGTCGCCGAACTGGTGGCGCGCAACCCGGACCAGGCCTCGAACACCAATGCGCTGTTCGACCGTGTCGCCGAGGCCCGGCTTTTCGGCACCGACCTCGACCGCGGCCTGTTCCTGGCCATGCGCGACGCCGCCGACCGCGTCGGCGCCTCGCACACCATCATCGAAGATGTCATCTCGGGGGCCTTGAGCTACCGCAAGATGTTCATCGGCGCACGGGTGCTGGGAAGGCGCTTCGAGGCGGTGACGGCGCCGGGCGAAGCGGTGGGGGTGATGCTGCCCAACGCCAATGGCGTCGTGCTGTCGCTCGTCGGCCTTCTCTCGGCGGGCCGGGTGGCGGCAATGATCAACTACACGGCCGGGCCGGCAAGCGTCACCGCAGCGATACGGACGGCCGTCATCCGCACCGTTGTCTCTTCGCGTGCCTTTGTCGAGAAGGCCGATCTCGCCGATATCGTCGCCGCGGCCGAAACGGGCGGCGCCCGGCTGCTGTGGCTGGAAGATGTGCGGACCAGCGTCACCACGCTGGACAAGCTTGCCGCCGCCTTGCTGTGGCGCCTGCCACTGCAACGGCAGGACGCGGCCAGGCCGGGCGTGACCCTCTTCACCTCGGGTTCGGAAGGCACGCCGAAGGCGGTCGTTCTGTCGCAAAAGAACCTTCTCGCCAATGCCATGCAGGCCGAGGCGCGGATCACCATTTCGCCGGCGGACATCCTGCTCAACGTGCTGCCGGTGTTCCATTCCTTCGGCCTGACGGGTGGCACCATCCTGCCGCTGGTCACCGGGGTAAAACTGTTCCTCTATCCCTCGCCTCTCCACTACAAGATCATCCCCGAGATCGCGCGCAAGGTGAAACCGACCATCATGTTCGGCACCGACACGTTTCTCGCCAACTATGCGCGCACTGCCAAGGACGGGGATTTTTCCAGCCTGCGCTTCGTCGTTGCCGGCGCCGAGGCGGTGAAGCCGGACACCCGCCGCACCTATCGTGAACGCTTCCAGGCCGAGATCATCGAGGGCTTCGGGCTGACCGAGGCAGCGCCCGTGGTTGCCGTCAACACCGCGATCCACGGCCGCGACGGCACGGTCGGGCGGTTGCTGCCGGCCATCCGCATGAAGCTGGAGCCGGTCGAAGGCATCAATGATGCCGGCCAGTTGTGGCTCGACGGGCCGAACATGATGATGGGCTACATGACCGCGGACCGCCCCGGCGAACTGCAGCCGCTGACCGGCTGGCACGACACGGGCGACATCGTCGCCGTTGACCGCGAAGGCTTCATCACCATTCGTGGCCGCGCCAAGCGCTTCGCCAAGGTTGCGGGCGAGATGGTGTCGCTGGGCGCGGTGGAGATGCTGGTGCAGTCGCTGTGGCCGGAAGAACACCATGCGGCGGTGGCGGTGCCGGACAAGAGGCGGGGCGAGCGCATCGTGCTGGTCACCACCGCAGACGAAGCAAGCGCCGAGGAGCTGCGGCAGTTCGGCAAAAAGGCCGGTGCGGCCGAACTGATGGTGCCCAACGACATCGTCAAGGTCGAGGAAATCCCGGTGCTCGGTTCGGGCAAGACCGACTATGTATCGACCAGGAAACTGGCGATCGACCGGCTGGGGCTTGGCGTGGCGGCTTAGTTGCCACCTACGCCCCCTTTCGAGGCCCGCTGTCGTCTTCGCATGACCAAGGACCGCGCCATCCTGCCGCAGCGATTCAGATGGACAAATCTAAGGTGAGAGAGTATTCACTCACTAAGGCAGGCTGAGCATGCATATTTCTGCCAGCGCGACATGACACCTCCTTTGCACGGCGAGGAGATCCAGCATGGCAAAGATCCTCGTCACCGGCGGCACCGGGCATCTCGGACACGATCTCGTGCCGGCACTGACCGCGTCCGGACACACTGTCAGGTTGCTGGCCAGGGAAGCGAGGCTGGACCGCGCCGTCGAATGGGCGGTCGAATGGGCGCTTGGCGACCTCGCAACGGGCGAAGGCATTGATGAAGCCCTTGGCGGCGTCGATACGGTCATCCATGCCGCAACGTTGTCGCCGATCGCCAGGCGCGGTATGCGGCCGATCGATTTCTTCTCCAGTCCGTCGGATGTCGACGTCGAAGGCACGCGGCGGCTGCTTGCCGCATCGCAGCGCGCCAATGTCTCGCATTTCATCTTCGTGTCGATCGTCGGCCTCGACTTCAGCACCCTGCCCTATAGCCGCGTGAAGCTGGCGGGCGAGCAGCTTGTGCGAGAGTCGCCACTTTCCTGGTCGGTCATCCGCGCGACGCCATTCTTTTACCTTCTGGCGCAGATGCTGGCCGGGCTGAGATGGCTGCCGGTCTGGCTGCTGCCGACTTCGCCCTCAAATCCTGTCGATACACGCGATGTCGCCAGTTATCTGGCCCGGGCTGTCAGCGACGGGGAACGCGGTGTCCGCCCGCAGATCGGCGGACCCGAGGTGATGCCGTTCTCGACATTCGCTCGACAATACCGGGATGTGCTCGGGCTCCGGCGCCTCATTCTGCCGTTTCCGGTGAGTCGAAAGATAAGCCTTGCCTTGGGCCTGGTCGAAACCAGCGAACGGCTGGGAGAAAGAACATGGACGGCATGGCTTTCCGAGCAGGGTGGATGCGCGCCGTGAGCGATCCTACGATTTCGCGCGAGAATGGTACTGTCGGGCGCCAAATCTCCACCACCAGGATCGAGTGACAGGAATAGCCATGAAGCCGCCATCCGCCGGACGCGAGCGCATTTTACGCGAAGCCATTCGCCTGTTCGCCGAGCGCGGATATGACCGGACCAGCGTTCCCGAAATTCAGGAAGCCGCCGGCCTGTCGCGTGGCTCGGGTGCGCTCTACAAGCACTTTCCCTCAAAGGAGGCGCTGCTTGCCGCGGCTATCGACCGGTTTGTTGGAACGGCGCGGGAAGGACGCGCCGAGCTTGGCGAACAGGTGCTTCCTGTCGATCAGGGGGCGCGGCGGATCGTGGAGAGCATGCTGGAAAAACTCGGCGGGAATCGCGACGTGCTCAGAATCCTGTGGCGCGATCTTGAGCCCTTTGCGGAATTGAAAGCCTCGGCGCGTGGCGAGATCATGCAGAGCACGTACCACGCAGTCGCCGAATGGTTGCGGGAGCGCCAGCGCCAGGGCGAACTGCGTCCCCATGACAGCGACGCGGTCTCCGCCGTCATCGTCGGCAGCGTCGCCATGTTCCGCGTCTTCGAAGCGATCTGGGCCGAGCGCTCGATCGAGATCAGCGACGAACGCTTCGCGTCCGCCTGGACCGATTTGTTGGTCCGTGGTCTGCGACCCTAACCTATATCCGAAGGCGGCACCTTCTCGCCTTCCAGCCTGGCGCGCTTGGAGTAGGCACGCACCGAAAACGGCAGGAAGATCAGGTAGCCCGCGACCGATGCCGTCAGCGTGTACCAGGGATAGGTCATCAGCAGGAGGATATAGAGCACGACGGCGAGGATGACCGGCAGCACCCTGTCGCCAGGGATCTTGACGCTCTTGCCGGAATAGACCGGCAACCGGCTGACCAGCAGGAAGGCGACCAGGATGGTGAAGCCGGTGGCGACGAAGGCGGCCGGCCGGCTGGGCTCCGCCCCAAGGCGCAGGAAATAGAGATAGAGCGGCAGCATCACCAGCACGGCGCCAGCAGGCGCCGGCACACCGACGAAATATTCACTCTGCCATATCGGGCGCTCGGCCTTCTCGTCGTCGAGCACGTTGAAGCGCGCCAGCCGCAAACCACAGGCGATCGCGAACAAAAGTGCCGCGATCCAGCCCGGCGAGCCGGCACGGTCGAGCAGGAAGGCATAAAGCACCAGCGCTGGCGCGACACCGAAATTGACGATGTCGGCCAACGAATCCATCTGCGCGCCGAATTTGGAGGTGGCTTTCAGCATTCGTGCCAGGCGACCGTCGATGCCGTCGAGGAAGGCGGCAAGCAGCACCATGACAACGGCGGTTTCAAAGCGGTTTTCGAAGGCAAAGCGGATGCCGGACAGGCCGGCGCAGATGGCAAGCACGGTGACGAGGTTGGGCAGCACCATGCGCATCGGGATCTCGCGGATGCGGGGACCGCCGCTGGCATGGGCCTCGAATTTTTTATACTGCGTGCCCACCGGTCAGGAAATCCGTACGAGGGGCGTGCCGGCGATGCCGCCGAATTCGGCCAGCACCGTTTCGCCGCCGACGGCCGTCTGGCCGACGGCAACGCGCGGCGTGGCGGTCAAAGGCAGGAACACGTCGACACGCGAGCCGAAACGGATCAGGCCGAAACGCTCGCCGGTGCCGATCGAAGCGCCGGCCTCGGTCCAGCAGACAATGCGGCGCGCCACCAGGCCGGCGATCTGGACTGCCGCCACCGTACCGTTGGGGCTCTCGATGACCAGCCCATTGCGCTCGTTTTCGGTGCTCGCTTTATCCAGTTCGGCATTGAGGAACTTTCCAGGGCGATGCTCGATCTTGGCGATGCGGCCGCGCACCGGAGAGCGGTTCACGTGGCAGGAAAAGACGTTCATGAACACGGAGATGCGGGTCATCTCGACATTGCCGAGGCCAAGCTCGCGCGGTGGCACGGCAGGCCCCACCGCCGAAATGATGCCGTCGGCGGGGCTTACCACCAGGCGATCGTCGACAGGCGTGACGCGCTCGGGATCGCGGAAGAAATAGACGCACCAGGCGGTCAGGATCAGGCCGACCCAGAACAGGATCGAGGAGAAATAGCCGAGGAACAGCGTCGCCGCGCCAAAGGCCGCGATGAAGGGATAGCCTTCGCGATGGATCGGTACGAACGCGTTCTTGACCGTGTCGACAAGGCTCATGGGCTGGGGGCGGTCCCTGTTTCAGGTCCGGCCTCAATAGCGGAAACACCCCCTGCCCGCAACGCGACAATCGGCGGCGCGAGTTTGTCGCCAGCTTTCGCCGCGATGGCGACCCGTGCTGGTCGTCGAGCAGAGCGGCACCGGCAAGTGGCATCGCTCAGCGCCGCCACGCCGATGAAGTGTTCTTCTCGAGTAAGCAATGGCAGCTGAAGGGCCTGCTCGGATCCACCACGAACAATTTATTCGCCAGCTGCCGCGGTGAGGTCAAAATACTCCTGAAGCTCATTTCGATGAACCTCCGCAAGACTTTCTTCGTGGTCGCCGCGGAGCAGCACGCCACGATCCGGGTACGACTGGAAGAGAAAAGCGTGACCACCAGCCATCACCACCCAATTCACAACCGGCCCCTCCGCACGCTGAACGACCGAATTCGCCGAAACGATAGCCTTGGTCGGATCGACCCCAATCTTTCGCAACAGAAGATCGACGGCAACCGGCGCATGATACTCCTCCGCTAGCTCAATCACTTTTGCTACCATTTGCCCGTCCGCGTACCCGAGCCTGCGGCCAACGCGCGGCGCGCCGGCTGTGAATAGGTTTTCACCGGGGCGAATAATCGCTGGTGCCTCTGGAGGTATGCACTCATAAAATGCTGCGTGGCTGCCCGTTGCAACGCACAGGCGAGGCTCATTCGAATTGGTCCGGAGTTGAAAAACCAATTGCTTCTCGCCATCGACATCCAGCATCCTGGCCATGCCCAGCAACAATCTGACCTCCGGCGGCGTTGCATTGGCGCAAGCGAGACTGACTCCCACGTTCCGAGCGCTGATCATCTGACCGACCAGCTCGGCGATCGATTGATGGAGGAGCCGAGGTTCACGACGAGGATTGGCCATTGCCAACTGAAGTATGGCCTCATCGAAGGTCTCGTCTTCGACAACTCGCAGGTCAGGCCAGGACACGATCCAGCGCGCCAACAGCTCGATCATTGGTGAAGCTTCGTCGGCGTCGTAGAACGCATGGTCAAGTGTATCGAGAAAATCGTCGCGGCCGCCCTCGAAGCCAGTCTGTTCTTCGGCCTCGTCAGGGTGATCGGCGACCCAGGTGGACATCTTTTCGAGAGCCGCCAATTGCCCTTTTGCGCCAATGGCCGTCAGAGCCGCGCGGGCGTTTGCAACCATAGCGTCGAACTCCTCGCCGGCATTATGGATGAATTGACTATGGCCACCGTTCTTTACCTCCGCCGAATACAAATCAGCATGGGAGACCTGCATCGCCTTCGGGTTAATCTCCCATTTACGGTAAAGCCCCTCGGAAACCATGCTTTGGATGAACTTCTCAACAGCGAAGACGACTTCGAAAGGTTCTTCGTTCGCCTCATCTACGATCGACCGGGGCACGATCACCGGCAACAAGAACCGGGGTCTCGATGCATGCCTCGCTGCTGGAGACTGGACACCAGACGAAGCCTGGGCGATTCTCTTGGATATTCTGGAGAAAAAGCCAAACATTCAAAAATCCCTAAGTGCTAGGAAAAACTTCCCACGGGTTATTGTGACGAAACAATATCGGCAGCACAATGGGATATAGGAATTCAAACCTGAGCTATCGGGACCTCAAAGTGAGGGGCAGCGTTCCGGCCAACGAAAATGCTGACGCTGAAGTCGGGACACCCATCCCCCGCCCGTCCTTGATGAGACGACGCCGTCTTGCAAGCCGTCGTCCAACAAGGAGTTCCTCGCTATGCAGAACCACGCTCTTCACCCGCTTCCCCAGCGTCTCATTGCCACCGGTCTCGCCTTCGGCGAATCGCCGCGCTGGCATGACGGACGCCTGTGGGTCTGCAACTGGGGCACCGGCGAGATCATCGCTGTGGACGAAGGCGGCAAGAGCGAGGTCATGCTCACCATCCCGGCCGTGCTGCCCTACTCCATCGACTGGCTGCCGGATGGCCGGCTGCTGGTGATCGCGGGCCGCGAAGGCCTGCTGTTGCGGCAGGAAGCCGATGGCTCGCTCGTCACCCATGCCGATCTGCGAGCCCTCTCCAAAAGCCCATGGAACGAGATCGTCGTCGATGGACGCGGCAACATCTATGTCAATGGCGGCGGGCCGGCGCCGGCTGCCGGCGAGCATTTCGGCCCCGGCACCATCGTGCTGATCACGCCGGAGGGCACGATCGGCCAAGTGGCTGACAGCATCGCCTTCGCCAATGGCATGGCGGTGACGCCCGACAACAAGACGCTGATCATCGCCGAATCCCATGCCAGCCGGCTCACCGGTTTCGACATCGCCGCCGACGGCACTATGTCCAATCGGCGCGTCTGGGCCGCGCTAGACGGATATCCCGATGGCATCTGCCTCGATGCCGAAGGGGCGGCCTGGTACGCCGACGTGCCCAACAAACACTGCGTGCGGGTGCGCGAAGGCGGCGACGTCTTGCAGACCGTCACCGCCGATCGCGGCTGCTTTGCCTGCATGCTGGGCGGTGCGGACAGGAAAACGCTGTTCATCACCGCCGCCGAATGGCGCGGCTTCGAGCACATGGTCAGCGATGCCCGCACCGGCCAAGTGCTCGGCATTAAAGCGCCGGCACCCGGTGTCGGCTGGCCGGGCTAGAGCCCAGGAACCCGCTGATAGTTGGCGATGTCGGCCCTGACGCCGAGCCGGGCGAGCGTCTCCTGCGGGTTGAAGGCAACGCGTTCTTGCGCCGCCTTGACGATCGGCACGACCTTGTCGACGGCCGCCTGGCTTTCCCATTCGACGATCGTCACCAGATTGAATTCACCTGGCCCCGAAAATTGCTCTAGCAGGAAATCCTGCACGAAACCCTGCTGCTGGCGCAGCAATTCGTGTGTCGTCCTGACCTTGCTAAGGATCTCCTCGCGCGCGGCGGCGGGTACGACGAACTTGTCGACCCTGAACACGCTGCTGCCGTTAACGTTCTGATTCGTAACGCTCATATCCATTTGTCTCGTCCTCGAGGATGCTGTTTCGCGGCTCTCGAGCGACGGTCTACAATCTCAACTTAAGTTGAGGTCAAGCAGGATTCTCGATTGATTTGTGGAAAGGCCCAGACAGCGGCGCCTGCTCCGAAAGAAACCGGAGATGACCGCGGGACAGCCCCCCTCTGCCTTGCCGGGCATCTCCCCCACAAGGGGGGAGATTGGCACTCCACCGACTACGACACTTCCGACGTGCGCCTGCGCACGACGACACCCAGTTCGTCGCTTTCGCGGGCAATGCGCAGCCGCTCCTCGGCCTCGGTCGCCTCGCGCTGGCGGTCCCACATCGAGGCGTAGAGGCCGTGCTTTCGCATCAGCTCGACATGGGTGCCGCGCTCGGCGATCTGGCCATCCTTGAGCACGATGATCTCGTCGGCCGAAATCACCGTCGACAGGCGGTGGGCGATGACGATGGTGGTGCGGCCTTTGCTGACCAGGTCGAGCGCGGCCTGGATCTCCTGTTCGGTGTGGCTGTCGAGCGCCGAAGTGGCTTCGTCGAGCATCACGATGGGCGGCGCCTTCAGGATGGTGCGCGCGATCGCCACGCGTTGCTTCTCGCCACCGGAAAGTTTCAGCCCGCGCTCGCCGACCATCGACTTGTAGCCGTCCGGCAGCTTCTCGATGAACGGTCCGATCTGGGCGAGTTCGGCGGCCTTGCGCACCTCCTCCTCGCCGGCGCTGACACGGCCGTAGCGGATGTTGTAGGCGATGGTGTCGTTGAACAGCACCGTGTCCTGCGGCACCATGCCGAGCACCGCGCGCAGGCTGTCCTGCGTCACATCCCTCACATCCTGGCCATCGATCAGCACCTGGCCACCCTGCACGTCGTAGAAGCGGAACAGCAGCCGCGAGATGGTCGACTTGCCCGCCCCCGACGGCCCGACAATGGCAACGGTCTTGCCGGCCGGCACCTCGAAGGAGACGCCCTTCAGGATCTTGCGGTTCGGATCGTAGGAGAAGTGGACGTCGCGGAACTCGACCTTGCCGGCGCTCACGGCCAGCGGCTTGGCGTTGGGCTTGTCGACGATCTCCTGCGGCACGTCGAGCAGATCGAACATGTGCTCGATGTCGGTCAACCCTTGCCGGATCTCGCGATAGATGAAGCCGATGAAGTTGAGCGGCACGGAAAGCTGCACCAGCATGGCATTGATGAAAACGAAATCGCCGACGCTCTGGGTGCCGGCCTGCACCTCCAGCGCCGACATGCACATGACGACGACCGTGCCGACGCCGAAGATGAAGCCCTGGCCGAAGTTCAGCCAGCCGAGCGAGGTCCAGGTCTTGGTGGCGGCGATCTCGTAACGCGCCATCGAGCGGTCGAAGCGCTCGGCCTCCATGCGCTCATTGGTGAAATACTTGACCGTCTCGAAATTGAGCAGCGAGTCGATCGCCTTGGTGTTGGCGTCGGTGTCGCTGTCGTTCATGTCGCGGCGGATCGAGATGCGCCAGTCGCTCGCCTTGACCGTGAACCAGACGTAGAGGCAGACGGTGATCGCCACCACGGCCACGTATTTCCAGCCATAGGTGAAACCGAATATGCCGGCGGTCAGCGCGAATTCGAGGATCGTCGGCGCCGTGTTCAGCATGATGAAGCGCACGATCGTCTCGATGCCCTTGGTGCCCCGCTCGATGATGCGCGACAGGCCGCCGGTGCGGCGCTCCAGGTGAAAACGCAGCGACAGCTGATGCATGTGCACGAAGGTGCGGAAGGCGAGCTGACGCACCGCATGCTGGCCGACCCGGGCAAAGAGAGCGTCGCGCAGCTGGTTGAAGCCGAGCTGGACAAGCCTCAGCACATTATAGGCAATGACCAGCATCACCGGGGCGAGCATGAACGACGGCAGCGGCGGGGGCGATTTGAAGCCTCCCGCCAGCGCATCGGTTGCCCATTTGAAGAAATAGGGACCGGCGACCAGCGTCACCTTGGCCACGACCAGCAACAGCGTCGCCCAGGTCACCCGCGCCCTAAGGTCGGCGCGGTCGGCCGGCCACATATAGGGCCAGAGGTTACGCAATGTCGTGAGTGTCGAGGTGTCGGCGGAGACGGTTTTTTCGGCCACTTTTCTTGCCTTTTGGGTGAGAGGATCAGCGGCCGGAGCAGCAGGAATTGATGAGCGCGCCGAGCGACGCCGATACGTCGGCAAGTGCCGCGCGATCGACGGCATAGCGCGATCGTTGACGATCGGGCTCGAAGCGGACAAGGCCGGCCTCGACCAATATTTTCAGATGCTGGGAGATGGTCGACTGCGCCAGATCGAAATGGTCGACAACCTCACGGCAGCAGCAGGAATTGCTGGCGGACAGATGCCTCAGTATCTCGATCCGCGCCGGATGCGCAAGCGCTGCGAACCGCGCCGCGACAAGGCGGCTGTCCGGCATGCAGCCAGGCGCCGCCGAGGCGGCGTGGTCTGATACGGGGATGTATTCTGTCATCGTTCATCGGCGATAGACGATGAGCGATGACAGGGCAAGCTAGGCCGATGGGTAGATCGCCGGAATTGCCGATCTCTCGCTATTGCGTCTTCGCCGGTGCAGTGGTCGCCTGCTCGCCCATCGCCTTGAGGTCGGCGGCTTCACCTTCCTTCGACTTTTCCGGGACTTTGAATACCTGCCCCGGCCAGATGCGGTTCGGATTCCTGATCTGGTCCTGGTTGGCGAGGTATATGGTGGAGTAGCGCACGCCGTGACCATAGACGCGCCTTGAAATCCGCCACAGCGTATCGTTACGCCGAATGACGACCGCGCCGTCGGCATGTTCGAGCTTGGGCGACACGACTTCGGGCACGTCGCTTGGCGGCGTGGCTGCCGCGACAACGGCCGGTGCCGGGGCCTCTGCGGCTGGTGCGGACTCCGCCGGAGCAGCAGCGGCAACAGCAGGCGCCGCAGCGGCTGGTGCCTCCGCGGCAGCAGGCGCAGCGGGCTTGGTCTCTGCCGGCTTGGTCTCGGCCGGCTTGGTCCCGGCTGGGGCAACGGCGGCGACCGCCTCGCCCGGCTCGCGCTCGAAGGGTACGGCGGCGCGAGCCACCACCTTCACGCCGTCGGCATCGAGGCCGTCGACATGGATGGTATAGCTGCCGACCGGAATGTCGCGCGTCGCCTCGACCAGAAAATGGCCGTCCGGCGACGTCTGTGCGTCGCCGAGCAGAATGTCGTTGGCATAGGCGCGCACCTTGCGGCCCGGATCGGCGAGGCCGGCGACAAAAATCTTGTTGCCGTCGATTTCGACCGCCTCGACGACGATCTTGGGTTCAGCCACAGCCGGCGCGGCCGGTGCCGCCGGAGCGGGTTGTGCCTCAACCACGGCTGGCGCGGTCGGCGCCGGCGCGGCGGGCGCTGGAGCGACCGTCGCGGGCGCTTCAGCAGCTTGGTCGCCGGTTGCCGGCGCCGGCTTTGTCTCGGGTGTCGGAACCGTCAACAGTTCGGCCGGCTTGCCCGGCTCCTCGACCATGGCCAGCACCTGGCCAGCCGCATTCGCGGGCACCGAGACCACGGCAGTCTGCGCCGAGGCGGTCACGACCGTGCCGACGGTCGAACGCAGCGCGATCGTATAGTCGCCGGGCTTCAGCGGATCGTCGAGCACGATGACAAAGGCGCCATCGGGACCAGCCACCGTCGAGCCGATCACCGTTGAGCCGTTGAGGATTTCGACCTTCGAGTTGGGCACCGCCTTGCCGGCAACGACGATCGAGCCGTTGCTCTCGACGCGCACGACGTCGAAAGTCGGCGCGATCGGACCCGCCGTCGCGGGCGCCGCAGGCGCCGTCGCATCGGTTGCGGGTGCTGCCGGGGCTGTCGCCTGGGGTGCCGCGGCCGGAGCGGCCGGCACCGCCGGAGCCGGCAGCCGCCCTTCCGTGCCGGGGTCGGCGGGTTTCGGCGCCGCGGGCGGCGTCAAGGCCGCCACTTGCGCCGGCGGCGCGGGATGAAGATACGGGTCGAGCGCGCCCGATACATAGGCGGTTCCCGCCGCCGCGACGGTCCCACCCGCCGCGAACAGGAACGCCTTCAATGGATTAATTGCCATATTTCCCTACCCCTTAGCCACCTAACGCCGGTCTAGCGTGTTTTGCCAAAGCCGACAAGAAAAAGCCCGCCCTTGTCAGCCTTTGGGCTTGACCAGGCTTCCAGACCCAATCACCAATCATCCGTATGAACACGATTCGATCCGTCTGCGTCTATTGCGGCTCGTCTCCGGGCCGCGATGAAATCTATGTCAAGGCCGGCCATCTGCTTGGACGCTCAATTGCCAAGGCAGGGCTGCGGCTGGTCTATGGCGGCGGCACCAAAGGCATCATGGGCGCTGTCGCCGAAGGCGCGCTCAAGGCCGGCGGCAAGGTGACCGGCATCATTCCGCGCTTCCTCATCAACAGGGAAGCCACCGAAACCGCGCTTGACCGGCTCGACGAGTTGTTGATCACCGACAACATGCACGAGCGCAAACATAAGATGTTCGAGAAATCCGACGCCTTTGTGGCGCTGCCCGGCGGCATAGGCACAGTCGAGGAAATCGTCGAGATCATGACCTGGGCGCAGCTCGGCCATCACCGCAAGCCGATCGTCTTCGGCAATGTCAACGGATTCTGGGACCCGATGACGGCGTTGCTTGATCACATGGCTGGGGAAGGCTTCATTCACACCGCTCAGCGTGTGAAGCCGCTGGTCGTCAACGACCCCGAGGCCATCGTCGCCGCCATCATGGTGGCCGGGTCGTCGGTCGACGCGCCGACGGAAGGCGTCCAGTCGGTGATCGACAAGATGTAGAGCTAGGGGGCAGTACGTTTGCATTGCCCGAGCGCACGCTTTTCCCCTACTCCCTACTCCCCTCCCTCCGAGCAGCCTCCCGCAGATCGGCGATAACCGCGCGCCGGTCCTGCCGTCGCCAGGCGAGATGAATGGAAACCATGCGCCCGAACCACGGCATGTCGCGGAACAGGATCGAGGGCGGCGCGGCAGTGCGCAGGCTTGCCTGCACGGTGGCGAGACCAAGGCCAGCGCTGACAAGGCCGAGCGAGGTCAGCGGGTCGGCCGTTTCATAAGCGATATCGGGTACGAAGCCAGCCTCGGCGCAAGCGGCGAGGAACTGGCCACGATTGGTGTCGTCGGGCTGGCGCACCACGGTGATCCAGACGCGGCCGTCGAGATGGTGCGGCTGGATATCAGCCACATCGGCCAGCGGATCGTCTTCGGGAATGGCCAGCACCAGCGGCTCGTGGCGCAGCGGCGTGCTGGCGATATCGGGATCGTCGGCAGCCGCGGGAGAATACACCAGACCAAGATCGAGCGAGCGCTGCCGAAGCCCCTCCATCTGCGCCGCCGAGCGCAGGCTTCTCAGCTGCAGGTGAAAATCCGGCCGGTCGCGGCGGAACTGGCGCAGCATGCCGGCGACAAGCCCGGCATGAACCGCACCCTCGACATAGCCGATGGCAAGGCGCCCGGTGGAACCGCTGGCCAGGTTGCGGCCAAGCTCCTCCAACCGGCTCGCATTCGACAACAAGGCACGGGCCTCGGTCAGGAAGGCGCGGCCCTCGGCATTGAGATGAACGCGCTGCCTTGCCCGCTCGAACAGGGCGACGCCAAGCTGTTGCTCCAGCTGCATGATCTGCCGGCTGAGCGGCGATTGCGAGATATGCAGCAATTCGGCGGCTCGACCGACATTGCCGGTTTCGGCGACGGTGACGAAATATCTGATCTGGCGCAGGTCGAACATTTTTGCTCCTCGAAACCCAAGTCCTCTCAGGTCTCAACTTTAGCCTAATCAGTCTTGGACAGTCTGACCATGCGGCGCGATATCTCCTGCCATCAACCACTGACAACAGGAGATCGAAATGCAATTCCTTGCCCTTCTCACCCGCAACACGGAAAAGTTCACCGACGCGGATTTCGCACCCGTTCTGCCTGACGAGGCCGAACAGCGCCGCACCCTCTATGCGGAAGGCTCCGTGCGCCAGATCTGGAATCGCGGCGACATTCCCGGCAGCGGCATGATGTTCGAAGCCGGCAGCGACGCCGATGTGCGCGGCCATCTCGCCACTCTGCCGCTGGTCAAGGCCGGCATGATGGATATTGCCGCGATCGTGCCGCTCAACCCCTATCCGGGGTTCGGGCCGAAGCGCTGAGGCTGACGGCCGCGACAACCGAGGCCGCCAGCCGGGCGCCAAGGCGACAAAGCGCCTTGCATGTCATCAAGTCACGCGGCACGCTGGTGCTGCCGCTTGCCGAGGCCAGACGGGCCTTCGCGCTGGCGGGCGACAGATCGCGACCGATAAAGGTGCAAATTGCATTCGACTGACTATCTCGGCCGCCTGTTCGGCCTCGAAGGCAAGCATGCCTTCATAACCGGCGCCAGCCGCGGCCTGGGCCTGGCCTTCGCGGAAGCGCTTGCGAGCGCCGGCGCTCGCGTCACGATCGGCGGCCGCAAGGCCGACGATCTGAAAGTGGCCGCAGACAGGCTGCGCGCCGCGGGCCATTCGATCGCGGAAGCGGTCATCGACGTGACCGACACACAGTCGGTCGACAAGGCGGTCGCGGCAGCGGAAACGGGCACCGGACCGATCGACATCCTGGTCAACAATGCGGGCATCCAGCGCCGGGCGCCGCTGGAAAGCTTTAGCGACGCCGACTGGGACGCGCTGATGGCCACCAACCTGGACGGCGTGTTCAAGGTGAGCCGGGCCGTCGTAAAGGGCATGATCGCTCGCCAAAGGGGAGCGATCATCAACGTCTCCTCGGTGCAGAGCGTGCTCGCGCGCCCTTCGATCGCGCCTTACGCGGCGAGCAAGGGCGCCATCACCATGCTGACCAGGTCGATGGCCGGCGAATGGGGCCAGCACGGCGTGCGCGTCAACGCAATCGCGCCGGGCTATTTCAGGACCGAGCTCAACGCCGCGCTGGTCGCCGACGAGAAATTCTCCGCCTGGCTGACGGGCCGCACGCCGATGCGGCGCTGGGGCGAGGTGCAGGAGCTTGCTGGAGCCGCCGTGTTCCTGGCTTCCGACGCCGCCAGTTTCGTGAGCGGACAGACACTGCTGGTGGATGGCGGGATCACCAGCGTCCTGTAGGAACGCGCGCCGTCACGAAACAGTCACACTAAATCGGGGATGCCATGCTAGAAATCGGACCTGGCCGCCCCCCGCGACCCCGACCGCATCAGAGACCGGCGAAGCCGCCATGAATATCGCCCTCCCCGCCGAAGGCACCGACCTGTCGCCTTACCTGCCAGATGAGCACGGGCTGTTCTTCATCTACCACTTTACCGCCGAGGGCGCGCGCACCAGGGATGCCGCCGCCGCGCACTGGACATGGCGCAGCTACCAGCTTTCCGACATGCGCGCCCGCCACGAGATCGGCGCCGATAAGGCCTTGCCGGCGCCGGTGCGCGAAGCCTTCCTGGGCGCCAGCCATGGCTGCCATATCGACCTCGAGGATGACTGGCTCTACGGCGATCTGCCGGACCTGCGCCATGATTATTCGGCGGAAGCCGGCGGGCTTGGTCATTTCCGCTTCGCCCTCAACGACACGATGCTGGTCGGCGCCCGCAAGCAACCGCTGCAATCGGTCGACAACATCCGCAAGGCGATCGAGAACGGATCGCGCAAGTTCCGCTCGCCGGCCGAGCTGATCGAGGCTGTCGTCGGGCAGTCGTTCGACGGCATGGCGACGGAACTGGCGTCACTCAGCGACAGTCTCGACGGCATCGAGGACCGTATCGTCTGCGACGCATGGCACAATGAGCGGCAGGCGCTGGTCGATGCGCGCCGGCACCTGGTGGTCATCCACCGGCAGATGGCGACGCTGACAAATCTGTTTCGCCACCTCGACCATTCGCACCGCAACGACCTGCCGGATTCGATCAACGACATGGCAGCGCGGCTTTCGCACCGCGCCCAGACGCTGCACTATGACGGCGAGCAATTGCAGGCGCGCACGCGGTTGCTGCAGGACGAGCTGATGGCCAAGCTGACGACGCAGTCGAACCGGCTGCTCTATGTGCTCTCGGTGATGACGGCGGTGCTGTTGCCGATGACCATCATCTCGGGCCTGTTTGGCATGAATGTCGGCGGCCTGCCGCTGGTCAACACCCCATTGGGCTTCTGGGTGGTCACCGCCGTATCGCTGCTGATCGCGGGCGCGACCTATCTTTTCGTCAGACGGCTCGGACAGATGTAGCCCGGCGCGCCGTCGCCAGCATGGACCAGGAATAGATCGCAAGCGCCGCCCAGATCAGGGCAAAGGCGATAGCCTGCGTTGTGCCGAACGGCTCGTCGAAGATCAGCACGGCAATCAGAAACACCATGGTCGGCGCTATGTACTGCATGATGCCGATGGTCGAGAGGCGCAGCAGCTTGGCGCCGAAGGCGAACAGCAGCAGCGGCACGGCGGTCACCGGCCCGCAGCCGATGAGCAGCGCGGTGTCGGTGCCATTGCTGGAGACGAAATGGTCCTGTCCGGTGGCGATCAGGAAGACGATGTAGCCCAGCGCCGGCACCGACAGCAAAAGCACTTCGAGCAGGAAACCCTGGCTGGGGCCGATCGGCAGCGTCTTGCGGAAGAAGCCGTAGGCGGCGAAGGAAAACGCCAACGCCAGCGACACCCAGGGCAGCTTGCCGCCATCGATCGTCAGTACGGCGACGGCAACCGCGGCAAGCGCCACCGCCGCGATCTGCAGCCGGTCGAGCCGTTCGCCAAGCAGCAGCGCGCCGACCACGACGTTGACCAGCGGGTTGATGTAATAGCCGAGGGCTGTCTCGACGGTGCGGTCGACGGCGATCGCCCAGACGTAAATGCCCCAGTTTACCGAAATCAACGCCGCCGTCAGCGCCGCCATGGCGATGGTACGGGGCGAGCGGATCGCCGCCTTGAAATCGGCCGTGCGGCCGGCCCAGACCAGGACCGCCGCGGCAATCGGCAGCGACCAGACGATGCGATGTGCAATGACCTCGGCAAGCGGCAGATGCGCCACCGCCTTCATGTAGAAGGGCAGCAACCCCCACAAGAGATAAGCGCCCAGCGCCAGCAAGAAGCCGCGGCGGGCTTTTGAATCTGTATCGGAGGCAATTGCTTCAGCGGCCATGGCCCAACGCTATGGCCCAGTAACCTTGGCAAGACCATCGCAAAGTTCTGATGGATCAATGGACTTTCGCTGATGGTTCAACTTACTCCGCAGCCACCAGCCCCGCCATCTCGCGGTTCTTCATCAGCTTGTAGATGATTGAATCCATCAGCGCCTGGAACGATGCGTCAATAATGTTTTCGGAGACACCGACCGTCCACCAGCGGGCGCCGGTGCCGTCATGCGATTCGATGAGCACGCGGGTGATGGCCTCGGTGCCGCCATTGAGGATACGCACCTTGAAGTCGGCGAGTTCGAGATCGGCGATCTCGTTCTGGTATCTGCCGAGATCCTTGCGGAGCGCGATGTCGAGCGCGTTGACCGGGCCATGGCCCTCGGCCACCGACATCTTCTCCTCGCCCTCGACCAGCACCTTGACCACCGCTTCCGATACCGTCTTCAACTGTCCGTTGGCATCGAAGCGGCGCTCGATCATGCAGCGGAACGAGGTGACGTGGAAGAACTCGGGCAGGCCATGCAGCATCTTGCGCGCCAGGAGTTCGAAGGAGGCGTCGGCACCCTCATAGGCATAGCCCGACGCCTCACGCTCCTTTACCACGGATATCAGGGCGTCGAGCCGGTGATCGTCCTTCGGCACATCGATGCCGCGCCGCTTCAACTCGGCGAGGAAATTGGCCTTGCCGCCCTGGTCAGAGACCATGACGCGGCGACGGTTGCCCACGGATTCCGGCGGCACGTGCTCATAAGTCGCTGGCTCCTTGGCAAGCGCGGAAGCATGAATGCCGGCCTTGGTGGCAAAGGCGGACGAGCCGACATAGGGGGCCTGCGCTTCCGGGGCCCGGTTCAACAATTCGTCGAAGGCGCGGGACAGCCTTGAGATGCCGGTCAGCGATTCGGCTGAAATTCCAGTCTCGAAGCGGTCGGCGAAAGCCGGCTTCAGCGCCAGCGTCGGCACGATCGAAATCAAATTGGCGTTGCCGCAACGTTCGCCGATGCCGTTCAGCGTGCCCTGGATCTGACGCACGCCGGCTTCGACGGCGGCAAGGGAATTGGCCACCGCCTGGCCGGTGTCGTCATGGGCGTGGATGCCGAGATGCTGGCCCGGGATGCCCGCGGCGATGACCTTTTCAACGATTGCCCGCACTTCGGAGGGCTGCGTGCCGCCATTGGTGTCGCAAAGCACCACCCAACGCGCGCCGGCATCATAAGCTGTCTTCGCGCAGGCAAGCGCATAGTCCGGGTTGGCCTTGAAGCCGTCGAAGAAATGCTCGCAATCGACCATTGCTTCCTTGTCCGAAGCGACTGATGCCTCGACGGACACCTTTATGCTCTCGAGGTTCTCCTCGTTGGTGCAACCGAGCGCCACCCGAACATGGTAGTCCCAGCTCTTGGCGACGAAGCAGATGGCATCCGATTTCGACTGGACGAGTGCCGCCAGCCCCGGATCGTTCGAGGCCGAGACCCCAGCCCGCTTGGTCATGCCGAAAGCGACGAATTTGGCGCGTGCCGTGCGCTTTTGCTGAAAGAAGGCGGTATCGGTCGGGTTGGCGCCGGGATAACCACCTTCGACATAGTCGAAGCCGAACTCGTCGAGCAGTTTGGCAATCGCGATCTTGTCCTCGACCGAAAAGTCGATGCCCGGCGTCTGCTGGCCATCGCGCAGTGTGGTGTCGAAGAGATAGAGGCGTTGTTTTGTCATGGCCATAGCTCGAAAAATCGTCGCAGAGCGCAGTCAGGCACTGTCATTTACCTGCATATTTGTCCGTCGCGCGGATCAGCTGATCGAGGATGCCCGGCTCCGAATAGGCATGGCCAGCGCCCTCGATCAGATGAAAGTCCGCCTTGGGCCAGGCCTTGTGCAGCGCCCAGGCGTAGCGCGCCGGGCACGGCATGTCGTAGCGGCCATGGACGATCGTGCCCGGAATGTCCTTGAGCTTTCCGGCATCGCGCAGCAACTGCCCCTCCTCCAGCCACCCGGCGTGGACGAAATAGTGGTTCTCGATGCGGGCAAAGGCGACGGCGTAGTCGTCCTCGCCAAAGGGACCGCTGGTTTCGGGCTCCGGCAGCAGGGTGATCGTCTCGCCTTCCCATAGGCTCCAGGCACGGGCGGCCTCGATCCGCATCTTGCGGTCGGAGCCGACCAGCCGCTTGCGGTAGGCGCCCATCATGTCGCCGCGCTCGACCTCGGGAATCGGCGCCAGGAAACGTTCCCACTTGTCGGGGAACATCTCTGAGACGCCGAACTGATAATACCATTCAAGCTCAGCGCGGGTCAGCGTATAGATGCCGCGCACCACCAGTTCGCTGACGCGATCAGGGTGTGTCTCGGCGTAGGCGAGCGCCAGTGTCGAGCCCCAGGAACCGCCGAACACGAGCCATCTATCGAAGCCGGCCATTTCGCGCAGGCGTTCGATGTCGGCAACGAGATGCCAGGTCGTGTTGGCCTCCAGCGAGGCATTCGGCGTCGACTTGCCGCAGCCGCGCTGATCGAACAGGATGACATCGTAAAGCTTGGGGTCGAACAGCCGCCGGTGTTTTGGCGAAATGGTGCCGCCCGGCCCGCCATGCAGGAACACCGCCGGCTTGGCGCCCTTGGTGCCCGACCGCTCCCAATAGACCTGATGGCCATTACCGACGTCGAGCATGCCCGAGTCGAACGGTTCGATTTCCGGATAGAGGGTGCGCAAGCTCATAGTTTCAGGCCCTGTTGCGGCCAATTGGCCGTTTCGTGATCGGGATGTTGGAAGGAGATGATCTGCTCCTGTCGCGCGTAATAGTCTGGATCCTGGTGGACGGGTTGCTCGAAGATCGTCTCCACCCAAGGCAGCCGTGCCGCATAGTTGACCTGGATCCGCGGCGCCAGATCGGAGCGGTCGTCGAAGGCGCCGATGGCGATCTCGAGCCCGCCGGGCTGCCGGTAGGTCAGCGGCGTGCCGCAACGGGCGCAGAAGCCGCGATCGATGTTGACCGACGACTGGAAATAGCTGGGCTCCTCACGGGTCCATTCGACACCATCCTTGGGCACCGTCACCAGCGCGCCGAAGAAGGAACCGAACTGTTTCTGGCACATCCGGCAATGGCAGATGGATGGGCGTCCCAGCGCGCCCTTGATGCGGAAGCGCACGGCGCCGCATTGGCAGCCGCCGGTTCGGACTGTCTCGGTCATGGTCTTTCCTCCGGCGGCCATTGGTCGGTGTCGTGGTCGGGATGCTGATAGGAGATGAGCTCGGCGAGATAGGGGGCCGAGCCCATATCCGCCATCGTGTCCTCGCCCGGCAATCGCGGAATGGAATCCACGTAGGGCAGTTTCGCCTCCGTGCCCCATTGGATGGTCGGCGCGATACCAGCCGGATCGTCGAAGGCGGCGATCGCCAGCGCCATGCCGTCGGGCGCCTCGAAGGTCAGCGGCGTGCCGCATTCGGCGCAGAAGCCACGCCAGGCCGCATTGGAGGACCGGAACCGCTTGGGCTCGCCGCGCGTCCAATCGACCTTGGCGCCGCGCACCGAGACCAGCGGCAGGTAGAAATTGCCGCTCGCCTTCTGGCACATGCGGCAGTGGCAGACCGAGGCGTCACCAAGCGCGCCTTCGACGCGAAAGCGCACCGCGCCGCACTGGCAGCCGCCCGTATAGACCGGCCGGTTGTCGAGGCTCATCGACTTTCACTCCGATCCATGGGCTCACTCCGGATCATGGCAGACCGCCTCGACATTGTTGCCGTCGGGATCGAAGACGAAGGCGCCGTAGTAGTTGGGGTGATAGTGCGGGCGCAGGCCCGGTCCGCCATTGTCCTTGCCGCCGGCTGCAAGGGCGGCGGCATGGAAGGCGTCGACCTCGGCGCGGCTGCGCGCGGTGAAGGCGACGTGCTGGTGATCTCGGGGCTTTTCGCTGGCCGCGCTCAGCCAGAACACTGGCCGGTCGCGGCCATAACCGCCGACCTTGGCGCCACCGGTGTATTCCTGCGGCACCATGTAAAGCAGCGAGGCACCGAGCGGCGCCATCGCCTTGTCGTAGAAGGCTTTTGAATTGTCGAAATCAGACACGGTGATGCCGAGATGGTCGATCATGGAACGAGCTCCTCCATTGCCGGTTCGCTCGCCGGCATTTCGGCATTGGCCAGGCCGGCCTCAATGACGATGTGCTGGCAGACATTGTCGATATCGCGGATCACGTCGTCGTTCCAGAAGCGCAGCAGCCTTGGCGGGCTGCCGGCACATTGGACTGTCGAGATCAGCTCTCTACGGCCCGCCAACCTCTCCACTCCGGCCATAACAGCAACCACTCTCACCGCTTGATCTCCCACGTCGTCATGCGCTCGCCGGTGACCGGGTCCTTGCCGTCCTTCAGCTGCACTCCCTTGGCCAGCAGTTCATCGCGGATGCGGTCGGCCTCGGCCCAGTTCTTCGCGGCGATGAACTGCAGGCGCCTGGCGATGGCCTGAGCGATCGCGACCTCGTCGACCTTAGCCGCGCCGACGTCGAAACCGAGGAATGCGAGCGAGGTTTTCAAGGAAGCCGCAGCGCCATTTTCGCCAACGCCGCTGAATTCGGTCGCCTCGCCTGCAAGCTGGGTCAGTTGCTGGAAGGCCGCGTAGGTCGCGAGGTCATCCGACAGCGCCTCCACCACCTCCACCGGCAACCGACTTCCCGCGGCCGGCGCCAGATCCGCCGCTCGTTTCCATTTGCGCAGCGTGTTTTCCGCCTCCTCCAGCTTGCGCACGGAAAAGTCGATCGGTTCGCGATAATGCGTCATCAGCATCGCCAGCCGCAGCACGTCGCCCGGCCATTTGCGACCACCAAAAGTGTCGGTCTCCAGCAATTCGTGGATCGAGTAGAAATTACCGAGGCTCTTCGACATCTTCTGGCCCTCGACCTGCAGGAAGCCGTTGTGCATCCACACATTGGCCATGACCGACGTGCCGTGGGCGCAGCGCGACTGGGCGATCTCGTTCTCATGGTGCGGGAAGATCAGATCGAGGCCGCCGCCATGGATGTCGAAGACCTCGCCGAGATAGGCAGCCGACATGGCCGAGCATTCGATATGCCAGCCGGGCCGGCCCCTGCCCCACGGACTTTGCCAGCCCGGCTCTTCGGCCGAAGACAGTTTCCACAGCACGAAATCGCCGGGGTTTTTCTTGTGGGCGTCGACGGCGATGCGGGCGCCGGCCTGCTGCTCGTCGAGATTGCGTTTCGACAATTGCCCATAGTCTGGCATCGACGCCGTATCGAACAGAACTTCGCCCGCCGCGACATAGGCATGGCCGCGTCCGATCAGGCTTTGAATCAAGGTGATCATGTCCGCCTTGCCGTCGGCGCGGGGCTCGACGAATTCGGTGGCGCGCGGCTCGACCGTCGGCTCCAGGCAGCCAAGCGTGGCGACGTCCCTGTGGAACTGGTCGGCGGTTTTTTCGGTAACCCGCCGGATCGCTTCGTTGAGCGACAGTGTGCCGGCTGATATCTCGCCGCCGAAATCGCGCAACGCGCGCGCGTTGATCTTGTCGTCGACGTCGGTGATGTTGCGCACATAGGTGACGTGCGTCTCGCCATAGAGATGGCGCAGCAGACGGAACAGCACGTCGAAGACGATGACCGGCCTGGCGTTGCCGATATGGGCGAAGTCGTAGACGGTCGGGCCGCAGACATACATGCGCACATTTCGCGGATCGATCGGCACGAAGTCCTCTTTCGCGCGCGTCAGCGTGTTGTAGAGGCGCAGGCCCTGCGATGCGTCAGACATTCCAAGCCTTCCCGGTTTCAGAACTTCTTGTCTGGATGGAGCCAGCCCCGCGCCGAGGCGCAAATCAGACTCCAGCCTGCTGGCCGGGGCGTTTGTCCAATCTGGGGAAGATGAGGCGAAAACGTCCGGACCAGCGCAAGGCTAGCCAATAATGCATATGCCACAAATGGCGAAAGACGTTTTCATGGGCGGCTTTATCGCCCTGAGCAGTGTTGCCGTCAAGTCGCTGATCCCGGGAAAAACATCGCGAGGGCTGGCAAACGCATCGCCCGATTACACGGAATCAGCCAATGAAACATTTTATTAAACATGTCGGCACAGTCATGAAACATTCGCCGGCTAGATCAGCAAGCGTCACGATTTGGTCGGATTCGGCGACCAAGTCGCATACACGAAAACGTTATCTGGGAAGAGAAACATGTCTCGAAGCAAGCAGGAAGCCAATCGCGCCAAGCAACCGGCGCTGGCCAACCACTATCGTGCGATCGGTCCGGCAGCCATCGTCGCCGCCCTTCTTCACACCGCCAAGAAGAAGAAGCCGGCGCAGAAGATCGTATCGCCCCGCGCCGCCTGAAGCGGCGCCCCGGCCGACACCGAGGGCGCGAACAAGCGCCCTGAACATAAAGACCCCGACTGGCTTCGCTAGAACAGCGTCATCTGACTGTCGTCCGCGCCGGGTTTCTGGCGCCTGACTTTCTCGGGTTCGGGCCCAACCTCGCCCCTCTCTTGAATCTCCGGTCCGGTGTTGGCGACCTTGTTGACAAGGCCGGAGACAGGGATCGCCTCGAAGAAATCGGGCTGTGCCGGCCGCAGCAGATGGGCGACATCGCGCGGTTCGCGCGTCCGGCAATCCAGCCAGCGGGCAAAGTCGGAGACATCGATCACCACCGGCATGCGGTCATGGATATGGGCGATGTCGGCGTTGGCGTCGACGGTCAGGATGGCACCGGTGTCCATCTCCGAGCCGCCCGGCTCGGCATAGGTTTCGATCAGGCCGGCAAAGGCAACCAATCCGCCATGCCGCGGCCGGATCCAATAGGGTTGCCCCTTCTTGCCTCCGGTCTGCCGCCACTCGTAAAAGCCGGATGCCGGCACCAGCGCACGGCGATGACGCATGGCGGCCTTGAACGAGGCCTTTTCGATTGCGCCTTCCGAGCGCGCGTTGAACAGCAGCGGAAACTCCCTGGTGTCCTTGACCCAGGCGGGAAGGAGCCCCCAGCGCACCAGCATCGGCTGCCGATCCGGCAGGTTGGAGCCTGCAGCCCGCGGCACGCCAGCAGTCGCCATCAGGACCGGCTGCGTCGGCGCGATGTTGTAGCGGGCCGGGAAATCCTCGAGCTCGGCAAGGCCCAGGAAGGTGGCGGTCCGGTCCGGCGTGGCGGTCAAGGCAAAACGTCCGCACATGATGGAGCCTTTCGAATGGTTCGGCTCCGAAAGTGGCTATGGAACCGGTGTTGCGCAACCGGTAATGCTTCCTCTTACCGGGCGGTCCACAACAGACCGGCCCGCGAATGAGCCCGATCATGAACGAAGCACGCAAGACACTACCCGCCGTCTCGGTCGCCGTCGTGCGGGGGGACAGCATACTCCTCGTGAAACGGGCAAGGCCGCCTTCGCAAGGGCTCTACGCCTTTCCCGGCGGCAAGGTCGAAGGCGACGAGACGCTGGAGGATGCGGCACGGCGTGAACTGATGGAAGAGACCGGCTTGCGCGCCACCGGCTTGCGGCCGCTTCGGGAAATCCACATCGACGGCAGGGACGACAGCCACCCAGTCGACTATCTGCTCACGGTCTTCGGCGCCGCCTATGCCGGTGGCGAGGCCGTGGCCAGTGACGACGCCGAGACAGCCGCCTTCTATACACTCAAGGAGATGACCCTGCTGCCGCTTGTCGGCTCGGTATTCGCGGTCGCAGAGGAACTCCTCGGTCCCCTTCAGACCCACTGAGCCGGCACTGAAAATCGCCTTGCAGGCGACAAATTGTTTCGTCACAAGGCTTATGTTGTCTCGCCAGCCATGACGGCCTAAGCCGTTCGACAGACGATAACGGCCTAAGCCGTCGGTCAGAGAAGATCTATGAACCGTCCGTCAATACTCCTCGCCATTTGCCTTGCTGTCAGCGCGGCTGTCCCGGCGCGGCCTGCCTTCAGTGCCGAGTCGCCGTTCGAGCCGGGGCTGATGCGGCTGGCGGAAGTTCTGGGGTCACTGCATTTCCTGCGCAATCTGTGCGGGGAGAAAGGCGACCAGTGGCGGGACGAGATGGAAAAACTGCTCGATTCGGAAAACCCTGACCCGGAACGCCGCGCCCGCTTCATCGCCAGCTTCAACCGCGGCTATCGTTCCTTCGGCGGCACCTACACCCAGTGCACCGCTTCGGCCACTGAAGCCATCAGCCGTTATATGAAGGAAGGTGAGACGCTGTCGCGCGACATCGCCTCGCGTTATGGCAACTGAGCATCCATCAACAGATATCAGGCCCGTCGCGACCGATGATCGCCATATCCGGCTTGTGCCTGTCCAAGTCTTGGTGCAATCCTGATGTTGCACTTCTGCAACAGCGTTAATCAAACGTTACCACGCGAATGCGGAATTAACTCAAACTGAAGGTTTTCGCCCCGCAGGCCGGCCTAATCGGCTAAGTTTGATCCGGGTTGAAACGCAGCTTCGCCAAACACAGTCGGCCCCTGTAACAGACGATCTAAAAAATGTCGTATTTACAGATACTTACTTGGAGCTGCCTATGAATGGAACAGATCAAGCCTGATCCACACTGATGGGTTGCCGCTTGAAAGGGTGGACATCGCTTATGGAACATGCTGCCAACGACATCGACGCGCTGGTCAGGGAAGAGAAGCGCCTGACGGCGGTTGAGAGCCACAGCGAAGCCTGGGCGGAAGGTCTTTCGGCCGGCATCGAGCCCGAGATCATTGCCGAGGCGGCACTCGAAACGGCATTCGGCGAAATGCTGCGCGCCAATGGCGAGACCTCGGCCCTTGCCCTGCTGGACCGTATGCGTGAAAAAGTGATTGCTGGCGCCTTCGAACCCGAGCGGCTGCGGCACTGAACCGATATCAGGTTCTTTGACGATTGGATGCCGATCGGGCACCATGCCCGGAGCAGGGAGATACGGGCAGTGAATTTTCCGATGTCAGGCAGGCCGAAGGGCCTTGTCCTCTACATCCGCCTCGCTGCTTGCTGTGGCGCGATTGCCTTGGCGACGTGCCTGGCCAGCAGCCCTGCCTATGCACTGAGCGAGATCAAAAACGAAGAACTCCCCTCGCCGGTCACACCGTTGACGGATGGCGATAGTTCAACGCCCGGAAGCACAGTTCCCATGCCTGACCCGGTGGGGACATCGCCTTCGAGCAGCCAACCGGCCGCTCCCGACGCCGCGGAGCCTGACACTCCATCGGATGGCGGCAGCAACAGGCCGCGTGTCGATCCCGAGGCGCCCCTGCCGGAAGTCGTCTACGACCTCGGCAAACTGCCCGAGCCGGTGCGGCGCATGCATGACCTGATCATCGAAGCCTGCAAGAGCGGCGACATCGAGAAGCTCAGGCCCTTGATCGGCAAGGGCGACAGCATGACCCAACTGTCGCTTGCCGATATCGATGGCGACGCCATCGCCTTCCTCAAAGGGCTGTCGGGCGACCCTGACGGCCAGGAGATCCTGGCTATTCTGGAGGAGGTGCTCTCCGCCGGCTACGTCCGTGTCGATGCGGGCACGCCACAGGAACTCTATGTCTGGCCGTATTTCTTCGCGCTGCCGCTCGACAAACTCGACGCCAAGCAGCGGGTCGAGCTGTTCAAGATCGTCACGGCCGGCGATTTCGACGACATGAAACAGTTCGGCGCCTACATCTTCTATCGCGTCGGCATCACACCCGCCGGACAATGGACCTTCTTCGTGGCCGGCGATTGAAGCCATCGCCTGCCTGGTTGCGCCAGGATGCAAGCATCGTAGACGATGTTGCTATTTGAGCGGGCTGGCAGGTTCTTCGCTGATGTCAGCATCAGGCCAAATGCGAATGCTCTCATTTCGAAGAGCCGAAATGGCGCCGCAAGCCATGTCAGCCTCCATCTGTAGGATCTCGGCTGCGTAATTCAACTCTTCCGCATCCCGAAGCTTGTTAACCACCCAAACAACCTTGCGCTGGATATCCTGTCCATATGCAGCCTGGGCCTTGGCTACAGCGTCGCTCGGGATCTCCCGGTAGGCGCTGATCAACATCCCCAGATCAATAGCATCGCGATAGCCGACAGCACGCTCTTGGCATCGATCGGCATTCGCCAATAACTTCTCGGCGAACATGTCCGAGGGGGTCAAAGAAGGTACATTTAGATCGTCGTCGAAACGACCTTGCAATGGGATGCGGGCTTCACGAACGATTTCAAACTTGATCAATTGCCCCCTCAACTTTACCACGGTCCTCAGGCCATACTGATCAATCCGAAAATCCCGTACAGCTTCGACTGGTTCAGGAAAGAATGCCCTTACCCCGCGTTCGACTGCTGACATTCGCAATTGGCGATAGCCGTCGACGTCCGCGCACAGAAAATCGACGTCCAACGACCGCCTATACTCGCCCAATTTCAACACAATCGCCGTCCCGCCACCGAACCAGCATTGGGCTGCGGTCAGGAAATCGCGGTCCATAAGCGCGAGGGCTTCAGCGATAATCCTGTGTTCCGGCTTTCTGAATTCCTTCATGGCTTCCGCTCGCGAAATGTCCGGTTTTGAGGTTGCAAATGCGAGGCGAAAACCAGCACAGGAGGACAATTCAGCCGGCAGTCAGAAGGATACCGTGACCGAATTCGCTGGCGAGATTCTGGATAAGCAATTTCTCGCGCGTCGTAAGCCGTGTCTGATCGACAAAGCGCCAATTGCGCTCGTACAACGCAAATGCTTCGTTGGCCGGGATCAGTCGCGCGGCATCGCGATTCCACAAGAGCGCTTGCAGCTCTGGAAACTCGGCGGGGTCAATCATAGGCGCGCTATGTGCCTGCATAATGCCTTGAACATAGTGTGGAACGCTTAAAAATCAAAGACGTGACGCACAGCCACTGGTTGCCTAACCAGGCAGCGCCTCGGAGAACTCCATCGCCCTGCCCTGGCCTGGCGTGGCGATTTCGCCTTCCCACATGACGCGCCGACCGCGGATGACGGTGCCGACCGGCCAGCCGGTCACCTGCTTGCCGTCATAGGGTGTCCAACCGGCTTTCGAGCCGGCCTGCGCGTTGGTGATGGTCTCGCGCCGCTTCATGTCGACGATGGTGAAGTCGGCGTCGTAGCCGGCAGCGATGCGGCCTTTCCGGGCCATGCCGAAGATGCGCTGCGGGCCATGACTGGAGAGATCGACAAAGCGCTGCAGGGTCAGCCGGCCGGCATTGATGTGGTCGAGCATGATCGGCACCAGCGTCTGCACGCCGGTCATGCCCGAGGGTGAAGCCGGATAGGATTTTGCCTTCTCGGCCAATGTGTGCGGCGCGTGGTCGGAGCCGAGCACGTCGACAATGCCCTGCGCAATGCCATGCCAGACGCCGTCGCGGTGGCGCTTGTCGCGCACCGGCGGGTTCATCTGGATCAGCGTGCCGAGGCGCGCATAGTCGTCGGCGCTCAGCGTCAGATGGTGCGGTGTCGCCTCGCAGGTCGCGACATCCTTGTGCTGTTCGAGGAACAGTATTTCCTCGGCGGTCGAGATGTGCAGGACGTGGATGCGGGCGCGGACGTCGCGCGCGATGCGGACCAGCCTTTCGGTGCAGCGCAAGGCGGCGATCTCGTCACGCCAGACCGGATGCGATGACGGGTCGCCCTCGATGCGCTCGTCCAGGCGCTCGCGCAGCCGGAACTCGTCCTCCGAATGAAAAGCGGCGCGGCGGCGGGTGTTTCGCAGGATCGAGGCGACACCTTCATCGTCCTCGACCAGCAGGTCGCCGGTGGACGAGCCCATGAAGACCTTTATTCCAGCGGCCCCCGGCAAACGTTCGAGGTCGCCGACGTCCCTGGCGTTGTCGCGGGTACCGCCAACCCAGAAAGCAAAATCGCAATGCATGCGGCCGCTGCCGCGCCGGACCTTGTCGGCAAGCGTTGCCTCGCTGGTGGTCAGCGGGTTGGTGTTGGGCATTTCGAACACGGCGGTGACACCGCCCAGCACCGCCGCGCGCGAACCCGTTTCCAGGTCTTCCTTGTGCTCCAGTCCCGGCTCGCGGAAATGCACCTGGCTGTCGACGACGCCCGGCAGGATATGCAGGCCCCGGCAGTCGATCGTCTCGCCAGCCGAGGCCTGACGCAGATCGCCGATCGCGGCGATGCGCCCCGCCTTCACGCCGACGTCGCGCAGTCCCTCGCCGTCATGATTGACCACTGTGCCGCCTGTCAGGATGAGGTCGTAGGTCATGGTGATGCTCTCTTGCGGGGGGAGTGTCAGCGGCTTACGTAATGGCCAACCGTTTTGCAAGATCAGGCTTTTATCCGCCCCATGCCCTTTGCCCTGCTGAAAGACCGCGCGCTCATCATCGTCTCCGGCCCGGATGCCGAACACTTTCTGCAAAACATCCTGACCACCGATCTCGATGCGCTTGGCAATGGTGAGGCCAAGCCGGGCGCGCTGTTGACGCCGCAAGGCAAGATCCTGTTCGACTTCCTGATCTCGCGGGCCGGCGAAAACGCCTTCCGCATCGAATGCCGTGCCGACGTTTCAGACGATTTCATTCGCCGGCTGATGCTCTACAAGCTTCGCGCCAAGGTCGAGATTGCCAAGTCGGAACAAACGCTTGTCACCGTCGCGTGGGGAAAGGAATCAATCGCCTCAGAAAGTGATTCAACCGCGGTCGCCGACAGGCGCTTTGGCGACGAAGGCGTCACGCGCTTCTATGCCGGCACCGCGGATACCGGCGACATCGCCGCGTGGCAGGCCTTTCGCATCGCCCACGGCATTGCCGAGAGCGGACCCGACTATGCACTCGGCGATGCGTTCCCGCATGACGTGCTGCTCGACGAGATGGGCGGTGTCGGCTTCAAGAAGGGCTGCTATGTCGGCCAGGAGGTGGTCTCGCGCATGCAGCATCGGGGCACGGCCAGGCGGCGCGTGCTGATTGTCGAGGCCGGGCTTCCCCTGCCCCCCGTCGGCACCGAACTGACCGTCGAGGGGCGGTCGGTTGGCACGCTCGGCTCAAGTGCCGGCACATCAGGGCTCGCCATTGCCCGCATAGACAGGGTCAAGGCGGCGTTGGACGTTGGCCAGCCGATTCTGGCGGCCGATGCGCCGGTGACGCTCACCATTCCTGCCTGGGCCAAATTCAGTTTCCCGCAGGAAGCCGCCGGCACGGAGGAAACCTGATGGCGGCGGACCGCGCCGGCGCGCCACCACGCGCCTGGCAGCGCATGCTGTCAGGCCGCAGGCTCGACCTGCTCGACCCCTCGCCGCTCGACATCGAGATCTCGGACATTGCGCATGGGCTTGCCCGCGTTGCCCGCTGGAACGGCCAGACCCGCGGCGAGCATGCCTTTTCCGTCGCCCAGCATTCACTGCTGGTCGAGGCGCTGTTCAACGAACTGGTGCCCCAGGCTTCGGCCGACGACCAGTTGGCGGCGCTGCTGCACGACGCCCCCGAATATGTCATCGGCGACATGATCTCGCCATTCAAGTCGGTGATGGGCGGCAGCTACAAGGATTGCGAATTGCGCCTGCAGCGCGCCATCCATCTGCGTTTCTCGCTGCCTCCCGAACCGGCCGCGGTACTCCGCAAGGAGATCAAGCGCGCCGACCAGATCGCCGCCTATTTCGAGGCAACGCTGCTCGCCGGCTTTTCGAGCGCCGAGGCAACCGAGTTCTTCGGCCGTCCGCGCGGTTTTTCCGCGGAGCGCTTCGACTTCGCGCCACGCTCGGTGACCTCGGCGCAGAATGCGTTCCTGAAGCGGTTTTCGGCGATCGAGACGTCAAGACATCACGTTGCGACATCCGCGCTAGGGTAGAAAACGCTAAATTAACCGGAAGCGTCAACAGTGTGGTGTTCGATCAAAGCACCGCAGGGGCGCCTCATGCCCGTCGTGGATGTCAAGGATGGTTCGGTCGGCCCGGAACGGGCGGCCGGAGGCGTGGAACGCCCTCGCCGCATGCAAGATGAGCTGCGCGAGCAGAACGAACGCTTTTCAGCCGCTGTCGAAAACATGTCGCATGGCCTGTGCATGTTCGACGCCGATGAACGCATGATCATCTGCAACCGCAACTACATCGACATCTTCCACCTCGATGCCAAGGTGATGCGGCCAGGCATCCGCTTCATCGACATCCTGCGGCATAGCGTCGACCTCGGCGTCGCCTCGCAAAGCGCCGACGAGCTCTACGCCATCCGCAAGCCCTATATCGACCAGGCGAAACCTTCGGCCTACGAGGAAATCCTGTCGGACGGCCGCATCATCCTTATCTCGCACCGGCCGCTGGCTTCGGGCGGCTGGGTCTCGATCTACGAGGACATCACCGAACAGCGGCGCGCCGAGCAGGATCTCAAGGAGCAGCATCGCCGCTTCGACGCCGCGCTCGCCAACATGTCGCAAGGCCTGCTGATGTACGACGCCGACGGCAAGATGATCGTGCGCAACGGGCGTTTTCTGGAACTGTACAATGTCACGGCGGCCGACTTCCCGCTTGGAACGACGCACCGCGACGCCCTCGAACGATTGCTGGAACTCGGCATCTACACGAAGATCGACGTCGACAGCGAAGTCGCCAAGACCGAAGCCTGCCGGCGGGCGGGAAAAATGCATTCGACGTATCGCCATCTCGCCGACGGCAGGACGATTCTGGTCGTGCGCCAGCCGATGAGTGGCGGCGGTTGGGTGGCGACGTTCGACGACGTCACGGAACGCCGTTTGGCCGAAGAGCGCATGATCCATCTTGCGCATCACGACACGCTGACTGGGCTGCCCAACCGATCGATGTTTCGCGAACGGCTCGACCATGCGCTGGAGGATGTGGCCGCTACGCCGCTCGCGATCTTCTCGCTCGACCTCGACCGTTTCAAGGCTGTGAACGACACCTGGGGACACCCTGCCGGTGACTGGCTGTTGAAGAGAGTGGCCGAAAGACTGCAGCGTTGCCTGCGCGACGATGCGGACATGATCGCCCGTTTCGGCGGCGATGAGTTCGTCGTCATCCAATCCAACTCCGTGGGCATTGCCGATGCCGAGAAACTGGCGAAGCACATCGTCGAGGCAATCGCAAAACCATTTCGCGACAAGAGCCGCGAGATGCATGTCGGCGTCAGCCTGGGCATCGCCGTTTTCCCCGCCGATGGCCGTGACGCCGACACGCTGCTGAAGAACGCCGACACGGCGCTCTATCGGGCGAAGAGCGAAGGGCGAAACCTCTATCGCTTCTTCGAACCTGGAATGGACGCCGCCGTGCAGGCCCGGCGGGCGCTTGAAGTCGACCTGGAGACCGCGCTGCCGCGCCAGGAGTTCGATCTCGATTTCCAGCCCATCATGAACATCGCCTCGGGCGAGATCATCGGCGCGGAGGCCTTGATGCGCTGGCATTCGCCGGCGCGCGGCAAGGTGGCGCCGGACGACTTCATTCCCGTCGCCGAAGAGACAGGGCTGATCGTGCCGCTTGGCGAATGGGCGCTGAGGAAAGCCTGCGCGACGGCTGCAAGCTGGCCGCCGGGTTTGCGCATTGCGGTCAATGTCTCGGCGGTGCAGCTCAAAAGCAGCGGGTTTGCCCGCGCCGTCATCTCGGCGCTGGCTTTTTCCGGCGTCCCGGCCGGACAGCTGGAACTGGAAATCACCGAAACCGTACTGATGGACGAGAGCAAGGCCGTGCTGAAAACGCTGCGCCAGTTGCGTGAGCTCGGTATCCGCATCGCGCTGGACGATTTCGGCACCGGCTATTCCTCGCTCGGCTACCTCAGGCGTTTTCCGGTCGACAAGATCAAGATCGACCGATCATTCATTCGCGACATGGGCAATCGCGACACGGCGGCGATCGTCCGCTCTATCATCGGTCTCGGCACCGAACTTGGCATCGTCGTCACCGCCGAGGGCGTCGAAACCGAGAGGCAACTCGACATGCTGCGCGACAACGGTTGTGTCGAGGCGCAAGGCTATCTGATCGGCGTGCCGTCGAAGGCGGCTGACATCCAGCGTCTGTTGAAAGCGCGTGCGCCGCGCAGCCAGACCGGCTAACGCATCGGCGCAAGGTCAGCGCAGCGTCTCCAGGTATTTCTCGTGGAAGCTGACATAGCCGGGCTCGACCACCTTCAGGTGCCGCTCGATCAGCGCGTGAAACCGCGGCAATTGGTGAAACGGCACGCCGGGATAGGCATGATGCTCGGCATGGAACGGCATGTTCCAGGCCAGCTTGCGCACCGCCCAATTGGTCAGCGTCGTCCTGGTGTTTTCCAGCATGTTGGCGACGAACGGGCAGCGGCCGTGCTCGGCCAACAGATAAAGCCGCAGGAATGGCTGTCCGAGCAGAGCCGGCAAGATCCAGACATAGAACAGCACCGTTGCCTCGAACCAGATGGCAAGCGCCAGGACCACGACATAGAACCCGATCATCGCACGTGCCTCGGCGCGCACTTTGGACAGGCCCTTTGGCGGCACATAGCTATCGTGGCAGTCCCCACGCGCATTGGTGTACAGCGTCTTTAAATGCCCCCACCACACCGGCAGGCCCGAGACGTGGACAATGTATTGCCGCAAGGTCTCAGGCTTCGGGAAGGCAAGCTCGGGATCGTTTTCCGGATCCTGCGTGTACCGGTGGTGAGCGAAGTGGAAGTAGCGGAACCAGTCGGCGGGCAGCCCGATGGCCAGGCTGCACAGCCGCGCCACGCCGTCGTTCAGCCGCTGCGTATTGAAAGCCGTGCGGTGAACCGACTCATGCAGCAGCGTGAACAGGAACACGATAAGGATGCCTTGCGGCAGCATCAGCAATGGCCAGAACGGCACCTTGGCCGCGATCAGCGATCCAATGATGACAATCGCACCCAAGTGAGCGCCGAACTGGAACAGGCCCGCGACATCGGATTTGGCCGTCAGGCGATTGCGCTCTTCTGTCGTCAGTGACGCGATGATGTCGCGATGGTCCATCGGCCTCGATCCAGGCTGGAGATTGATGAAGACCACTCTAGTCGGCGAAAAAGCTTTCCAAAAACAACGATTCCTGCGATTTGGATAAGCTAAGCTTATCTATCTGGCGATCATGGTCACATCCCCATCCCTGAAAGGGCTCCAGGCTTTCGAAGCCGCCGCACGTACGGGCAGCTTTGCCGCGGCGGCGGAAGAGCTTTCGGTCTCGGCTGCCGCCGTCAGCCAGCTTATCCGCACCTTGGAGGAGCAGATGGGCCGCAAGCTGTTTCAGCGGGTCAACCGGCGCGTTGTCCTCACCGAGGCCGGCGTGGAAATGTTGCCGCGGCTGACCGTGGCTTTCCAGGAGATCGGCAGCGTCTCGCGCGAACTGGGCGGCGATGCATTCCGCCCGCGTCTGGTCGTATCGGTGCCGCCATCCATGGCCATGGGCTGGCTTTCGCAGCGTCTGGCCGGCTTCGTCGCAAGCCATGACGCCGCCGACATATCGCTCCGGGGCGATGACGACCCGGTGCCGTTCGACCGCGAACTGATCGACATCAGGCTCTCCTACGGCCCGCACTATCGCGAACATCCGACCGAGGACATTGCCAGGGACGCCGTCTATCCGGTCTGCGCGCCAAAGCTTGCCGGCATGATCAAGGCAGGCGGCGAGCCGCTCGCCGGGCTGCCGCTGATCCACACGGATTGGGGGCCGACCGGTGCTTCGTTTCCGTCCTGGCGCAACTGGTTCGAGGCGACGAATGCCCAATCTGGGCGGGCATTGCGGCGCGGCCTGTCGGCCAATTCGTCGCGCGCGGCCCTCGACCTCGCGATTTCGGGGTTGGGCGTGGCGCTGGCGCAAGGGATTTACTGTGCCGAGGCGGTGGAGGACGGCAGGCTGGTGCGGCCCGCCGCGAGCGCAATCGCCCTGCGACAGCCCTACTGCCTGACTGTCCCGGAGCGAAGCGCAAGGCGCGATGTCGTGGCCGCGTTCCGCGCTTGGCTGATCGATGAATGCCGGCGCGCCGTGGACTCCCCGGCGCTGCGCTGACCCAGGAGGGCGATGGCTAGAGGTGCCCGCTCAAGGCCACCACCATGTCCTTGTTGGTCGCCACGGGCACGATCTCGAACTCGACCAGATCAGCCCATTCGATGACCCATCGCTGCAGGAGCGTGACATCATCGGCCTCCACCAGCAGGAAACAGCGGCTCATATCGGCCGCGATCCAGCTATGATGCACGACAAGCTCCTCCGGCTTCAGGCGGCCCCGGTCGCGGAACCGGCGATAGATTTCCTTGCGGTCGCAGCCGGTGAAATCCTCGATGACGATGAACAGCATCTCTTCCCTCGGTTGATTACCGCCCCGGCCTGTCCAGCCGCTCCAGGAACCACTGCGTCAACCGCACCCAGACTTCGTCCTTCTCGCCGGAATCCTCCCAGCCATGGTCGAGGTTGGGGTTGTCGTTGACCTCGATGACGAAGACGCCGTCCTTGGTCTCCTTGAGGTCGACACCGTAGAGGCCGTCGCCGATGCAGCGCGCCGCCTTCACCGCCGTCTCGACGACATGAGACGGCGTCTCCTTCAGCGTGAAGGTCTTGATGCCGCCCTGGTCGGGCTTGCCATTGGCCTTGTGGTTGACGATCTGCCAATGCTTCTTGGCCATCAGATAGTGCACGGCAAACAGCGGCTGGCCGCCGAGCACGCCGACGCGCCAGTCATATTCGGTCGGGATGAATTTCTGCGCGATCAGAAGATCGGAATCCTCGAGCCATTCGGTGGCAAGCGTCTTCAGCTCCTCGAAATTGGCGCATTTCTTGACACCGCGCGAGAACGACGAATCCGGGATCTTCAACACCAGGGGAAAACCCAGCGTCTGCGCGGCGAGTTCGAGATCAGAGGCGCCGGCGATCATCACCGTGGGCGGCACCGGCACTTTGTTGTAGGCCATCAGTTCGTTGAGATAGACCTTGTTGGTGCAGCGGATCATCGACAGCGGGTCGTCGATGACAGGCATGCCTTCCTGCTGGGCGCGGCGGGCGAAACGATAGGTGTGATTGGAAATCGAGGTGGTCTCGCGGATGAACAGCGCGTCGTAATTCGCGAGCTTGGCGAGATCCTTCCTGGTGATGGGCTCGATTTCGACCCCCATCTTTTCGGCGATCTTGGCCCAGTAGCGCAGCGAGGAGATTTCCGACGGCGGCAATTCCTCATGCGGATCGACCAGCGTGGCGAAGGTGTAGCGCGCCGGCGTCCGGCCCTTGGTGTCGCGCCACTCTCGGTTGGTGTAGGTCTCCAGGCACTGGATGAAGCTTTTTTCCTCGTCCTCGGTCATCCGCGCCAGCGGGTGGAAGCCGATCTTGCGGATCGAGGCCCATTCGGCGCTGTCCTTGATGTGGACTTCGAGCGCCGGCGCCCGGAACCAGTCGAACAACAGCTTGGCAAAACGGTCCCAGACCTTGGACGGGCCGATGCCGAAGAAGATGCAGACCTTCGCCGGAAATACGCCGCCGAGGTCCTTGCGGCATTTGTTGAGCGCCAGTTCCAGTTCCGGCAAGGCGTGCTCGTAGAGCTTGCGCTCCGACAGGTCGATCATCGTCTCGACGGTCGGGATGACCTTGTGGCCGCGCGAGCTCGCCAGCAGCGACGCATAATAGCCGCGGCTCTGGTAGCCGTAATTGTTCGACAGGTTGATGACCTTCGGCCGCTGGCCGCGGAACAGAGAGGGATGCGCGAGATAGTCGCGATTGGTGATGATCTTGTGCGGTGTCGCCACCTGGTCGAGATCGCTTTGCCTGCCGGTAAGAATGACCCAGGTCATTATCTCTTTCCCAAAGTGATGGCGGCACGCAGTCCGTCGCGGCCGAACTGCGCCATGTTCATGAAGATGCCGTAAGGCACGGGAATGTTGGCGGCATCAAGGATGGTTTCCTGCCTTTCATCCTCGACCCACGGATCGTGGATCAGAATATGGTCGCCATCATCGCCGATGGCCAGCACCCAATGCGGCACCTTCTTGCCGAACATCAGGAAGCCGCTGATCAGCACCAGCACGAGTTTGCCCCCGGCGAGAGCCGCCCTGATATCGTCGATGGTGAACGGACGGTAATTCACCGGGATACCGTAAAGTTCCGCTCGGCGGCGAAAGTCGACCTGGGCCAATTCCATGATCCGGCGCTTGTCCTCGCTACGCACCGATTGCAGGAACAACGCGCCGTAGAAGGAAACAAAGATTTCCGCCGCGAGCCCGCTTTCATACCCCGAGACAGCCAGACCGAATGGTTCGCAGCCGCCCGGCCCGGACATCATGAAGACGGTCGTCGCCTCGCGCCAGAGTCGGATTTCCATCACCGGGTCGGGTACGAAGCCACGATCGAAATTGGCCATGGCCATCATCAGGCAGCATGGACCGCAGGTGAACTCGCAGGTCTGCTGATAGAATGGCACCCTGGTGGCGACCGGAAGGTCGCCGCGCAGGGTCTTTTCATAGCGCAGCGCCGTCGCGCCGTCCTCGTAGTAACCCGGCTCCCGGCCAATCTTGCGGTATCCGCCCTGCTCGTAGATGCGGATGGCACGGCCATTGTCTTCGCGCACTTCGAGACGCAGCATCATGCGGCCGTGTTCGAAGGCTGCCTCTTCGGCCGCGGACAGCAATTGGCGGCCTATACCGAGCCCGCCGAAAAACGGTCCGACGGCTATGGAATAGAGCCGTGCCACGCCGCTGCCCTTGCGAAAAAGCACGATCGCGTAACCTCCGACGCGGCCATCGATTTCGGCGACCAGCGTCTCGGCGGTCTCGCGCTCGATGAACTGGCGGAAGGAGCGGCGGGAAATGCGGTCGCTCGAGAACACAGCTTTCTCGATGGCGGCGAGGTCATCGACGTCAGACGCGCGGGCCGTGCGGATCTCGGCAGGCATGCGGCTTGAGAAAACCTCGATTGCGTTGCGGAAACGGCCCCAGTCAAAGCGTCGCAAACACCGGCCGAAGCGCCGGTATTCATCAAGCGCTATCGCTCCTTGATTAGGGCCGAATTGTGACAGTTTCCGCGGCGGCAGGGAAGCTGACAAGCTTTGAACGGAATCGCTGTTTCAAGCCGAGATCGCCGCCGGCTCAACTGGCGAGACCGGCCAGAAGCTGCCCATACGCACTCTTGGCCACGGCCGCCAATTGCTCGCGCGGCAGCGAACCGACGACGGCACAGCCATAGCCCTTGTCCAGCCAATAGACGGCCTGCGGACCGTCCTGAGCCGAAGCGTAGGTACCCTTGGCATTCTCCGTCGATTCCGCCGTCACGAAGAGGGATATGCGCTCGCCCTTGTCGTCTTCGTAGAGCAGCATTGCCGCCTTGCTTTCACCGGCCGGCAGCAACCGGCCACCAACCAGTTGGAACCCGTTCGCGCTCAGATCCGGCGCCACCAGCTTCAGGCCGACCCGGTTGGACAGCCAGGTCTGCAAATGATCCTTGTCGCTGGCCGGCACTTCCACCGCATGCAGCTTCTCGGCGGCATAGATGACATGGGCGGCGATCGCCTGTTCGGCGAGCCGATCCTCCGCCGGATCCTCCTGCCCGAGGCCACCGATGCCTGCAAAGTAGCCGCCAAATCCGCCCGTGGTCAGAAGCACCGCCGCGGCGGCGGCAAGCCACCAGCGCGAGCGTGGCACCGCTGCCTTAACAGGCGCTTCGCCGAGCACCACCTTGCGCAAGCGCGCGGGAACAGGCTCATCCAGCACGCCGGCAAAGGCGGCACGCAATGCCTCGCGGTCGGCGGTGAAGCGGACGCTCCTCGCCTTCATCTCCGGATTGGCATCGAGCCAGGCATCATAGGCGGCACGCTCATCGGCCGGCAGTTCGCCGTCGAGCGCCATGTGGATGTCCCGTTCGGAAAAATCGCGGCGGATCATTTCTCGACGATCCTTATGGCGCGGCGGCGCGCTGTGTCGTCCAGCAACCCCCGCAGTTCCTCACGCCCACGCGCGATGCGCGACATCAGCGTGCCCGCGGGCACACCCAGAATGTTGGCGGCTTCGGCATAGGAAAAGCCCTCGATGGCGACCATGACCAGGGCCGCGCGGCGATCGGGGCTGATCGCCTGCAATGCGTTGATGATCTCGCGCGAAGCAATGCCCTCCAACTGTTCGGGCGGCTGGGCAACCGCCTCGCCCGCCTCGAGCGGCAGCATCGCCGCTTCGCCGCGGCGGTTCACCTTGCGCATCTGGTCGATGAACAAATGATGCATGATCGTAAACAGCCACCTCCTGGGGCTTTCTCCTGTCTGCCAGTTGTCGAGCCGCAACAGTGCGCGCTCGAGGCAGTCCTGAACGAGGTCGTCGGCAGAATCACGGTCGCGCAGAAGCGAGCGTGCGTAGCGGCGCAGGCGCGGTATTTCGCCAAGGATTGCTGCCTTCTTTTCGTCCATGACCGCTGGTTCTGAGGTCGCCCTTGTTGATTCCGATTGAACGCGCCTTCCCGGCACGGCGCAAGCGGCCAGCGCGAAGCGGACCGCCGCTCCGGTCACCCAAGCAACGAGATAACGCTGGCTGCTGCCGGTTTATTCCCGACCGGCAAGAAAACCCAATGATTCGCGGGCGATTAGCCTTTTTCCTTCGCCGCCCGCGTCAAAAGCCGCTGATAGAACAGGCCGATGCCGATCAGCACCGCGCCAAGGCCGATGAAGGATAGCGCCCTGAGCACACCTTCCAGTTCGGACATGTCGAAGAGAAAGACCTTGAGCACGGCGACCGCGATCAGCCCGGCCGAAGCGATACGCAGCACCTGCGATTTCAGCCAGACGCCAGCCGTGAGCAGCGCCACGCCGATCACCAGCCAGAGTGCCGAATAGGTATAGGTCTCCAACTGGCCAAGGCCGCTCCACAAGCCAATGAACTCGCCCTTGAACAGGCGTCTCACCGAGAGCGTGGCATAGGCGAAGGCAAGCAGCGCCGCCACCAGCGCCAGCATGGCCGAATACCATTTCGGCCGCTTGCCCCTGCTATAGAGCGCCAGGCCGCCAGCGGCGACGGCCGGCAGGAGATAGGCCAGGAACAAAAGATTGAAAACCGGGATCCGACCGGTCGATTCGTCGGTGAACAACGGATTGAGCACCAGGAAATGCTGGATGACGACGAAGGCGACTGAGACCACGCCCACCGCCATCGAACCATAGCGCAGCACCGAGCTTGGCGAGCGCCGGTCGATGGCGATCAGGATGGCACCAGCGCCGATGGCGATCAGCGTGTAGATCGCCTGTTCGGCAAGCGTCGGCGCATCGCCGTTGATGACGCCGCCATGCATGGCGTGGCGCACCAGCATGGCGAGCGTGAGCAGCGCAAACAGTGCCGCCGCGGCCTCCATGGCGAGGCGCGGTCGGCCATTGGTGGTGTGGGCGAGTTGCCAGGCCGCGAAGCCGAAGGCGAGCGCCGGCACGCCATAGCCTGGCAGCAACCAGTTGAAGACCGGTGTCGTTGACAGGAACCCGGCGCCGACAATCGTCGGGTCGAAGGCGACGCGGCCAAGCACCGTGATGACGGCGGCGACTGAAATCCAGCCGAGCACAGGATAAGAGCGCCAGCGCGTGGCGAGCGCCGGCACGATCGCCGCGGCGCCGAGCAAGGTGGTGGTCCAGCCGGAATCAAAAGCCATATGCAGCATCAGGAGGCCGGCGACTGCTGCGCCGCCCAAGGCAAAGGACACTGCGGCACCGCCCTTGAACGGTGGTTCCTCGGCCCGCGCGATCCATTCGCCGCCGGCGGCGAGGATCACGACCAGCAGGGCCGCGACCGCGGCGTATGCAAAATCACGGTCGAGATTGCCGAAGGTGAGCCAGAGCGCCAGCAGGATGACCAGAGGCGCGATGACGCCCCATGCTGCCCACGAGGCTGCCCGGATCCACACCGAGGCGGCAAAGCGGCGCGCGGCCCACAAGCCGGCGGCAAGGAAGACAAAGCCGAGGCCAATACCGATAGGCAGCGTCAAGGCATTTCCGGCCGCCACCGGCAAGCCGTCAAAGCCCAGATTGCCCTGGGAGAAATCGGAGCCAATGGTGGTGGGCGGAATGATGCCGAGATGGATCATCACCGTCACCAGCCCAGCGGCGTGCAGCAGCGGCGCCGCGCGCGGCCGGAAAAATGCGGTGGCGACAAGGGCGACCAGAACCAAGGCGCCCGGCAAGGCATAGCCTGCCGCGACAAATGTCGCGTCGACCGACAGGCCGAGCGCCGAAAACGCGATGAAAGCCCCCGGCACGATCGATGGCCAGTCGAAGCCGCTTTCCGGAGCTTCCGCTTCGCCGCCGCGACCGCTCAGCCAGACAAGAGCCAGCACGGCCAGCGTGACGGCGTCGATGAACAGGATGGCGGAAAGGTCCGCGCCCGGTGCGTCGGTCATGTAGAGGATGGTCCAGATGCCGGTGCCGAAAAAGGCGGCCGCCATCAGCGCTTGCCAGTCGCGCATGCGGGCGATGACGCCGGTGGCCGCGAGCACGATGGCGAGATAGCCGAACAATGCCCAGGGATTGGGCGCCTGCGAAGCGATCAGCACCGGGGTCACCATAGCGCCGACAAGACCGATGCCAGCCAGCGCCTGGCCATGGACGAGCGCGGCGGCGATGGTCGCAATACCGATCGCACCGAGCAGCGTGAAGGCAAGAGCCGGGCCGATGAAGCCGTAAACGCCATGGGCGGCATAGACGGTGCCGAACAGGATGAAGGCACCGGCCGCCGTCAGAATCGCCGGAATATAGGCGCCGGCAACACCTTGCACCGGCACCTTGAAGCCGGTGCGGCGAATGAACTCGCCGCCGGCGACCAGCACCAACCCGAGCACGGCCGCCATGGTGAGCCGCACGCCGGGTCCGAAAATGCCGGCCTCGATGGTGTAGCGGATCAGGAACAAGCCGCCGAGAGCAAGCGCGATGCCGCCGACCCAGACCGCCCAACGCGTGCCGAGCGCGGTTTCGACATCGGACTGCCGGGCGGCCTGGGCGGCCGCGGCCGGCACGACCTCCGGCGTTTCCGGTGCTGCCTCGGGCGCGCTCCAGGGACCGGGCACACTCTCGCCGGCCGGGATTTCCACCTCCATGGCCTGTACCATCGCGGGTGCCGGATCGCTGATTGCTGCCGGGGCGATGTCGGCCGCGGGCGCGGCCACCGATGACGTGTGCGCCTTGCCCTCGGCCGCCTCCTGGTCCGACAGCCTGACCACGGGCGGCACGACGCCCGAAAGCACGAGACTGCGCAGCGCGCCAAGCTCGCGCTCGATCAGACCGATCCGGCTCTGCTGGCGCGAAATGATGACGAACAAGGCGATGATGGCGACAAGGCCGATCAGGCTTTCAAACATGGCGGTTCCCCCAAACCAGGCCAGTTTTCACTGACATTTCGTCTCACTGACATTCAAATGCGGCGGCCAAACGGCTGAAAACTCAACGTGCCGCCAGATTGGCGGCCGGAAATATCGAACATGTCTCGGTACCGAAAGCCAGCAGCTTGCCGCCGGCGTCCTTCAGCGTCGCCTCGGAAACGGCAAGGGTGCGGCCCTTGTGAACCACCTTGCCTTCACAAACCACCTCGCCGGTCCTGGGCGTGATCGGCCGCGTCAGGTTCACCTTGAACTCGGCCGTCGTGTAGGCCTCACCCTTTTCGAGCAGCGTCTGAACGGCGCAGCCCAACGCCGAATCGAGCAGCGTCGCCGCCCAACCGCCATGCACGCTGCCCAGCGGGTTGAGATGGCGTTCGCTCGGCACGCCGCGAAATACGGCGCGGCCTTCCGACACTTCGGTCAAGGCGAAGCTGAGCTGGAAGGAGATCGGCGGTGCCGGATATTTGCCGTCGATGATTCGCTGAAGCAATTCCAGGCCGGTGTATTTCAGGATGTCGGCATGAGGAATGGTGCCGAGGCCGAGTGGCGAGACCCGGCCCGGATAGAGTTCGACTTCGCTCATCTGATGATTTCCCCGGCCGCGTTCTCTCCGGCGATGGGCTTGTGCGTCGCGTGGTGCTTGCGCAGCGCTGCAAGAAAGCCGGCGCGCGCGTCAGGCTGATCGATGCCGCGCGGCTCGTAAACATGGCGGGTGAAGAAGAAACCGGTCAAGCGGAAGGCGTCCGCGATCGCCGCATGGTTCGCGCGCATGCCGGAGCCGCGCTGCAGAAATGCGGGCAGCACCAGCATCTTGTCGTGCCACGGCGCGCCGGCTTCACGCGACACCGCGCGTCCCGACTTCGGCGAGACATAGGCAAGATCCTGCCTTGTACCGGTGGCGGCGCATTGGCTGAGATCGAGGCCGAAGCCGAGTTCATCAAGGATCAGAAGTTCGAAACGCGCCACCAGCTCGCCGGCGGCATCGGCATCATCCAGGTGGACGATCATCACCGAAAGCGCCTCGTAGAGGCCGCCATGGGCGTCACGCTCGGGCAGCAGGCGCAGATGCGCCGCCATGGTCTGAAGGCCGTAGACGGCGATGGCACTGTCCATCAGCCGGGCGGCATTCATTTCGATCGCTTCGGCCTGGAAGGTGCCCAGATGCTCGTCGAGGCGCGCGCGCCACAAGAGATCGACGCGATTGCCGGGCTGGAGAACGGGCTGCTGCTTGCGTGAGCGGCCGCCGCGCACGAGGCCGAGATGGCGGCCATGCGCACGCGTCATCACCTCGAGAATGGCGCTGGTTTCGCCATGCTTGCGGTTGCCGAGAATGATTCCCTCGTCGCGCCATTCCATGCCCGAGCTTTTCACCCGTTGGATGGCGAAATCAAGATGAGGCGCTGGTGCTCAGACGGGCTGGCTCCGGGACAGCGCGCAAAAAACCGCCCACAGCGATACGCTGCGGGCGGTCTGGTAAGGTCAGTCGATCCGTTAGAACGAGCGCTGGAAGCGGAGAATGCCGCCGACGCTGCTCTTCTTGTTGGCCTTGGTCCAGTTGTTGAAGTCGACGTCGTCGAATTTTCCTGCATTGAGGTAATCGACTTCAGCCGTGACCGTAAAGCCGGGCACAACGGTATAGGCAACGTTCGCGGCGATGCCGAGATTCTTCCAGTCGTCATAGGAGATCTGGGCGTTGAACGAGGTCTTGTCGTTGAACTTGTAGGTGCCGCCACCCCAGATTGCCCAGTTGCCGCCCCACTGTTTGTAGAAGCCGCGACCGTGTGCATCGATGGCGTTGTTCGCATCGTCGGTGAGATTGTCGTCGGTGCCGTAGCCAGCCATGATGAACAGCGACAATTCGTTGGTTGCCTTGACGTCAAGGCGAACCTTGCCAGCGACTTCTTCGTAGTTGCTGTCATAGGCCACGACGCCGGTGATCGCACCCCAGTCGCCCTTGTACTTCAAGCCGCCGACAACATGCGGAACATAGCTGTCGATGGTGCCCACGACGCCGGCGCCTTCTTCGAGGGAGACCATGCCCGAGAAACCGTTGCCTGCGTCGAAGTAGTATTGGACGACGTTGCTCTCCTGCCCGCCGTAGGGCACCAGCGTATCCTGGATGACGTTGCCGGCATAGCCGATGAACGTGTCGAAAGCCGTATCGTCCTTACCGACGCGCAGACCACCGAGTTGGATCCAGGCGAAACGCAGCGAGAGCGACTTGTTACGGCCCGTCCAATCGGTGCTGGCCGAATCTTCATAGTCGCCCGAGGAGTTGCCGTAGTTGAAGCGGGTCTCGGTGTAGGTCTTCAGGGTACCGAGCTCGGTTTCCTGACCGGTCCAGGTCTTCAGCGTGAAGCGGGTGTTCTTGTAGTAGGTCGAGTGATCGTCGTTGGCGTTCTGATGGTCCTGGACATGGTTGACGCCATCGAACGAGCCGGAATCGCCGACGCCGATATCATAGCGGACATAGCCGCCGATGCGCAGGCAGGTCTCGGTGCCCGGGATATAGAAGTAACCGGCGCCGTAGACGTCACAGATCTTGACGTATTCGGCCGGTTCCGGTTCGGCGACGACGACCGCGTCCGCGGCGCGCGCGCCGGACACCGCGATCAGTGCCGCGGCTGAGCCGAGAAGGAGGCTCTTGATGTTCATTTCTGACCTCTCCAGTCAAGTTAATAAGATGGCTTCTGAATTGTGGCTGGCGGATATGTTGTCCCGCTTCACCCGACAATGAAAAAGGGCTCGCACCGCGTCCCCTTTTCGCGGCGAACATACCCACCAATCTTCCGCCTTCAATGACAATTCCACAAATATGCCGGATTCAGACCACAGATTAAATCTGTGTTGCACAAATAACACTAACCCACCAGGACCAATTTTCAAATCGGCACAAATGGTACATTGTCATTTTTATGTAATAATTGGGTATTTTTTTGATTTATTCATCTGATGCTGTAATTTATTCTATTATTTTCATGTAATTAAATACGATTTCTAACAAAAACATTGGATAACTTATTTTTCGACGTCAGATCCCTGAATCAAATCTGACCAATCCCTCGGACTCCGCCGACGCCAGAAGGGCCGTGTGAAGTTGCCCGCCGCAGTGACTTTTTTTGATCCATCGGAAACTCAACGCCGTCCGATGTCGGCGCATCACGCGCTTCCCCTCACGCCTGACACTCGCGATTGATCAGCACCGCATCGATCACCTGCCAAGATTCTTCGATCTCGGCCCGGGCGACGTCTATGTGGCCGGCGGCGATGATCAGCGCCTTCCACAGCGCCCAGCCACGCCCGCGCGCCCAGGTCGCCTCATCTGCCGCGAGGCAGGCGCGAAAAGTGTCCCGGCTCCCGCCTTCGAAAAGCGTCCAGGCAATTGCCAGATCGCAGGAGGGATCACCGACACCGCAGGTGCCAAAATCGATCACCGCGCCTAGCCTGCCCTTTTCGACCAGGAGGTTGCCCCGGCTGACGTCGCCATGGAACCACACGGAAGGACCTTCCCAGGCCGCGGCAAGGGCTATCTCCCAGACAGCGGTGGCGGCGCCGGTATCGATGCGGTTGCCGAGCGCCGAGATCGCTTGCCTTGTCTCGCCGTCATAGACGGTCAGCGGTCCGCCGCGAAAGAAATTGTGCTGCCCAGGCGCTGGCCCATCGGTCGCGTCCACGTATCTCAACGCAACCAGGAACCGAGCCAGGTCCGCCGCGAATTCCGACAGATCCGCGATACGTTCCCGTTTCGCGGTCTCGCCCTCGATCCAGCCATAAACGGACCAGTGCCAGGGATAGCCCTCGGCCGGAACGCCCATCGCCAGCGGTACGGGGATGGACAGTGGCAACAGCGGCGCCAACCTCGGCAGCCAGCGATGTTCCTTTTCCACTTGCAGGGAATAAGCGGCGGCGCTCGGCAACCGCACGGTCATCTCGTCGCCGAGATGAAAGGTCCTGTTGTCCCAGCCGCCAAAATCAACCGGCCTGACCGCAAGATTCTTCCAATGCGGGAATTGCGCGGCAATCAGCCGGCGCACCAAGGCGGCATCGATCGTGACCTCAACCATGATCTTTCCCGAAAACAGACCCTCTTGTTCGGGATCATGCCCTAATGAGGAAACTCCAACCCCATCTCGCGATAGCGCTCGGGATCATCGCCCCAGTTCTCGCGCACCTTTACGAACAGGAACAGGTGCACCTTCTGCTCCAATATGCCTGATATTTCCATCCGCGCGGCCTGCCCGATGGCGCGGATGGTCTCGCCCTTGTGGCCGAGCACGATCTTCTTCTGGCTGTCGCGCTCGACAAAGATGGTCTGGTCGATGCGCACCGAGCCGTCTTTCTTCTCTTCCCATTTCTCGGTCTCGATGTGCGAGGAATAGGGCAGTTCCTGATGCAGCCTGAGATAGAGCTTTTCGCGGGTGATCTCGGCCGCGAGTTGCCGCATCGGCAGGTCGGAAATCTGGTCTTCCGGATAGTACCATGGGCCGGCCGGCAGCGCCTGGGCCAGATAGTCGAGCAGGTCCTTGCAGCCGGAGCCGGTCAACGCCGAGACCATGAAGGTGCGCTGGAACGGCACTTTCTCGTTCGCTGCCGCTGAGAGGGCCAGAAGCGCCTCCGGCTTGACGCGGTCGACCTTGTTGAGGATCAGCGCCATCGGCTGGCGCACGTCCTTCAGCCGTTCGAGGATGGCATCGGCGTCGCCCCTGATGCCGCGTTCCGCATCGATCAGCAGCAACACGATATCGGCGTCCTTGGCGCCGCCCCAGGCGGTGGTCACCATTGCCGTATCCAGCCGCCGCTTGGGCTTGAAGATGCCCGGTGTGTCGACAAAGACGATCTGCGCGTTGTCGTGCGTGGCGATACCGCGCACGATGGCGCGTGTCGTCTGCACCTTATGGGTGACGATCGAGACCTTGGCGCCGACAAGTTGGTTGACCAGCGTCGACTTGCCGGCATTGGGCGCGCCGATCAGCGCGACGAAGCCGGAATGCGTAACAGGAGCGGCTGCAGTGTCTTCGGCGGTCATGCCGCACTCCCTTCATGAACCCAGACGCCTTCGCGAACCAGAAGGGCGGTGGCGGCGGCCTGTTCGGCCTCGCGCTTGGAGCGGCCGCTGCCGGTTGCCGGCTGAAACGCGCCGACCTTGACGCTGACGGTAAACAGCGGATCGTGATCGGGGCCTTCCCGGCCGTCGACCTGATAGGCGGGAACAGCACCCGCCGCCTGATGCGCCCATTCCTGCAATTCGGTCTTGGCGTCGCGGCGTGCCGCGCCCGAGGCTTGCGAACGCGGCTGCCAGTATTTGTGAATGAACACGCGGGCCGCTTCCAGACCACCGTCGAGATAGAGCACGGCGATCAGTGATTCCAACGCGTCGGCGCGCAGGTTGACGCGCTTGCGTCCCTCGAGCCCGCGCACGTCCGACCCGGCACGGATCAGGTCCGGCAGCCCGATATGCTCTGCGATATCAGACAGCGCCTCGGCATTGACCAACGCATTGAGGCGCAGCGACAACTCCCCTTCCGCGGCATCGGGAAAGGCAGCCAACAGCATATCGGCGACTACAAGGCCAAGAACCCGGTCGCCGAGAAATTCGAACCGTTCATAATCGGCGCCCGCATTGGCACCGCGCGCACTGGCATGGGTAAGCGCACGCTGCAGGCGCTGGCGGTCGGCGAAGGCATGGCCCGTGCGTTCCGCAAGCGCTTCGGCGAGCGCATCGGCGGTCAACCGTTTTGGCGCCGCCATGGCCCTAGTTGACGAAATGGAACAGGCGCGAAGCGCGCATCAGCGACGGCCATTTCCAGATTTCGAGCGGGCTTGCCTTGCCGGCGATCGAGAAGAAGACAAGGTTGGCGCGGCCGACCAGGTTCTCGGCCGGAACATAACCTACGGTGAAGCGGCTGTCGGCGGAATTGTCCCTGTTGTCGCCCATCATGAAATAGTGGCCCGGCGGCACGTCGAATTCGCGGGTGTTGTCGCCGATCGAGTTCGGCGACAGGTCCAGCGTGTCGTAGCTGACGCCATCGGGCAGCGTCTCGCGATAGACGTCGATGGGATAATCCTTTTCCGTGATGTCGGGATTGTCGATCTGGCCGGTCTTGACGCGCGGCACGCCGACGCCGTTGATGAACACTTGGCCATCCTTCATCTGGATCTTGTCGCCGGGCAGGCCAATGACGCGCTTGATGTAGTCGACGGACGGATCCGGCGGGAACTTGAATACCACCACGTCGCCACGCTTGGGCTCTGAGCCCCAGATGCGGCCCGAGAAGATATCAGGGCCGAAAGGCAGCGAATAGCGGGAGTAGCCGTAGGACCACTTGGTGACGAACAGATAGTCGCCTTCCAGAAGCGTCGGCCGCATCGAGCCCGACGGGATCGAGAACGGCTGGAACAGCAGCGTGCGAATGACCAGGGCGAGCAAAAGCGCCTGGACGATGACGCTGACGGTTTCGCCAAGCCCGCCGGATTTCTTCTGGGATTTTTCAGCCACGCTCATGTCGTCCTCGATTGTGCGTTGGATGGTATAGAGTCTCGGCGCGCGCTGGGCAACGTCAATGCCGGTCGTCAGATGCAATCAATGTGGCGCTTCTTCGACGGGCACCGCCTCGATGATCACAAAGGCTTGAGCGAGCGGAAAATCATCCGTGATGGTGAGGTGGATGGCAGCCTGATGGCCTTGGGGCAGGATCTTTTCCAGCCGCGCCAGCGCCCCGCCGGTGAGCGCCATGGTCGGCGCACCGCTGGGCAGGTTGACGACCCCCATGTCACGCCAGAAGACCCCTTGTGCCAGACCGGTGCCCAGTGCCTTGGCGCAAGCCTCCTTGGCGGCAAAGCGCTTGGCATAGGAAGCCGCGCGAGCGCGCCGGTTCTCCGAACGCGCCTGCTCCACCTCGGTGTAGATCCTCTGGATGAAGCGCTGGCCGTGGCGCTCAAGCGACTTCTCGATGCGTCTGATGTCGATCAGGTCGCTGCCGATGCCGATGATCATTGGGCAGCGGAACCGACGCTTCCGCCGGGATGATGCGAATGCTCACGGCGTCTCGCGCGCTCGGCCAGCCGCTTGCGCCTCTGTTCGCGGAAGACATTCATGCCCCAGCGCGTGATGCCGTAGAACACCAGGCCGAACACCAGCCCGAGCGGCACCGCCCCGATCAGCATCGGCTCCAGGACGGGATGCCATAGTTTGGCGAACGAAAGCGTGTGCATCATCTCGCCCAGATGCGCCGGCGGGCCATGCGCCGGCAGGCGATCGTGCAGGATGAGCTTGCCGGTTTCCCAGGATGCGCCCCACAAGAGCGGAAAGGTCAGCGGATTGCCGAAGAAAACAGCTCCGAGAGCAGCTGCCACCAGATTGCCGGCGATCACCCAACACAGAACGGCGGCAATGATGAAGTGGAAACCGACGGGGAAGAACGAAGCAAAGACACCTGCGGCGACGCCCGCCGCCACCGCGTGCGGGGTGGCCTTCAGCCGCAGAATGCGCTTGGAGAAATATTGAAGCGAGCGCGAAAACGAACGGCGCGGCCACAAATAGGTGCGCACCCGCTCGAAAAGGCCATCAGGCTTGCGGCGACGAAAAAGCACTGTCTTCCTATTCCCGACAATTCACAGCCTACACGCCGGCTGTTCCAGCCGGGCTTCGACCACCATATCTTGCGCTTTACGGTCGCCAGAAGGCAATCGCGACTTTGATATAGCCATCCGCAACCCCGACAACAACCGGAGGCCGTCCGCGCGGTGGCCGCACCGCCAGATTTTGGTAAGGTCCGTCTCCTCCAACATCGGACAATCGCGGCGAATTTGAGAAGCGGTTTTCGGCTAATTGTCGCAGCCAAATGATCGATACGCTACCGCAGATACTGGCTGACTTCGACCAGGTTGCCATCCGGGTCGCGGAAATAGACCGACATCATCGGGCCCCGCGCGCCGAGGCGTTCCACCGGCCCGAGCTCCACCGTCACGAGATTGGCTTCGAGACCGGCAAGGAATTCATCGAGCGGCCGCTCGGTGATCAGGCAGAAGTCCCCGGATCCTGGCGTCGGCGACTGGGCTTTCGGCTCGAAGGTGCGGCTGACCTCGTGGACATTGATCTTCTGGTTGCCGAAGGCAAGTGCTGTCGGCCGGCCCGGCGTATCGACGCGTTCGAAGCCCAGCACGCGTTGATAAAAGGCGCAGGTTGCGTCGAGCGACGCCACCGTCAGCACGAAATGATCGATGCCAACGATCAATGCGACCTCCTCCTCAGATGTTGCGGCTGCCGGGCTTGATGGCCGGGATGGCGGCAAGCTCCGGCGGCAACCTGTCCGGCGGATAGGCTGGAACCTCGTATTCGGCAAGCGCAATCAGCGGCACGCCGACATGGGTCTTGCCGGCCGAACGATCGATGATGCAGGCAGCCGCGACCACCTCTGCGCCGAGTTGGCGCAAGCAATCGATGGTTTCGCGGATCGACAGTCCGGTGGTGACGATGTCCTCGACGATGACGACGCGGGCGCCTTGGTCGATCTCGAAGCGCCGCAGGCGAAACTCGCCCCCTTCCCGCTCCACCCAGATCGCCGGCACGCCAAGGTGGCGCGAGGTTTCGTAAGCCGGGATCAGCCCGCCGATCGCCGGCCCGACGACATAGTCGATCTTGCCCGGCACCGCGGCGCGGATCTTCTCGGCCAGCGCCTTGCACAGCCGCTCGGTCTTGTCGGCATGCATGAACACCCGTGCCTTCTGCAGGAAGACCGGACTGCGCAGGCCCGACGTCAGGATGAAATGACCCTCCAGAACAGCGCCAGCCTCGCGGAATATGCCCAGCACTTCGTCGGTATTCATCTCGTCCCCCATGGATCGGCTATCGCTAGCCATTGACGCGCCGCGCATCGCTGACGCTCGAATTGTCCTTGAGCTGCGAGAGCAGCCGGTTGAGATGCTTGAGGTCCCAGACTTCGAGATCGATCAGCATTTCGGTGAAATCGGGCGCGGTGCGCACCATCGACAGCGTATGGATGTTGGCGTCGTTTGAGGCAACGACCTGGGCGATGTCGGCGAGCGAGCCCGGCGCGTTGATGGCGGTGACCGAGACGCGCGCGGGAAACCGTTCCTTGGTGCGTTCGTCGATGTCCCAACGCACGTCGATCCAGCGCTCCGGCTGGTCGTCGAAAGCCTGCAGCGCCGGCGACTGGATCGGGTAGATGGTGATGCCGGTGCCCGGCTGGACGATGCCGACGATACGGTCGCCAGGGACCGCGCCCTCCGGCGCGAAGCGCACCGGCAGGTCGCCGCGCACGCCGCGGATCGGCACGGCGCCGGCGCCTGGCTGGTCCTTGTCCTTGCGCGCGGCCCGGCCAGGTATCTGGAACAGCATGCCGGCGGCGTTGCGGATCTTCGACCAGCCCTCCTCGCGCTGCTTGGGAGCCGCAGGGGTGACGCGCTCGTCCTTGTAGTCAGGGAAGACCGCCTTCATGACATCGGTGGAAGCCAGTTCTCCGCGACCGACGGACGCCAACACGTCCTCGATGTCCTTGCGCGCCAACCGGTGCAGGACGGGCTTCAGGCTTTCCTTGGTGAAGGTCTTGCCGGCTCGTTCGAAGGCACGCTCAAGGATACGCGCGCCGAGACCCGAATACTGCTTGCGGATGGCATTCTTGGTGGCGCGGCGGATGGCGGCGCGCGCCTTGCCGGTGACGACGACCGATTCCCACGCGGCTGGCGGCACCTGCGCCTTGGAGCGGATGATCTCGACCTCGTCGCCATTCTTCAATTCCGTCATCAGCGGCATGATGCGGCCATTGACCTTGGCGCCGACGCAGGTGTCCCCGACATCGGTGTGGACGGCATAGGCGAAATCGATCGGCGTGGCGCCGCGCGGCAAGGCAATCAGCATGCCCTTCGGCGTGAAGCAGAACACCTGGTCCTGGAACAGCTCCAGCTTGGTGTTTTCGAGAAAATCTTCCGGATTGTCGCCTTCGGCCAGTTGCTCGATGGTGCGCCGCAGCCAGGCATAGGCGTTGGTCTCCTTCGAGATCGCATGGCCGGCGCCGTTCGTCTTGCCACCGGTGTCCTTGTAGATGGAATGGGCGGCGACGCCGTATTCGGCGATCTTGTTCATCTCGCGGGTGCGGATTTGCAGTTCGACGCGCTGGCGCGAAGGGCCGACGATGGTGGTGTGGATCGAACGGTAGTCGTTCTGCTTCGGCGTCGAGATGTAGTCCTTGAAACGGCCGGGCACCATCGACCAGGTGGTGTGGATGGCACCCAGCGCGCGATAGCAATCCTCGACGGTGTCGACGACGACGCGGAAGCCGAAAATGTCGGACAGTTGCTCGAAGGACAGCGCCTTGGCCTCCATCTTGCGGAACACCGACCATGGCTTCTTCTGCCGGCTCTTCACGCCGGCGTTGATGGCATGCTTCTCAAACAATGCCGACAGCGCCTTTTCAATGTCGGTCAATACGCCCTTGTTGCGCTCGAATATCTCGGCGAGGCGGGCGGTGACGGCGCGGTAGGCTTCCGGATTGATGAAGCGGAAGGCGATCTCTTCCAACTCCTCGCGCATGCCTTGCATGCCCATGCGCCCGGCCAGCGGCGCGTAGATGTCCATCGTCTCCTCGGCAATGCGCAGGCGCTTGGCCTCGGGCATATGATCAAGGGTGCGCATGTTGTGCAAACGGTCGGCGAGCTTGACCAGCAGCACGCGCACATCTTCCGAGATCGCCAGCAGAAGCTTGCGCAGGTTCTCCGCCTGCTCGGCCTTCTTGGAGACGAGATCGAGCTTCTTAAGCTTGGTCAGGCCCTCGACCAGCTTGCCCATTTCGGGGCCGAACAGATCGTCGATCTCGGCTCGCGTCGCCGTTGTGTCCTCGATGGTGTCGTGCAGCAAGGCGACGGCGATGGTCGCCTCGTCCATGTGCATCTCGGTGAGGATGGCCGCGACCTCGAGCGGATGCGAGAAATAGGGATCGCCGGAAGCGCGCTTCTGGTGGCCATGCTTCTGCATGGCGTAGACGTAGGCCTTGTTGAGCAACGCCTCGTTGACGTCAGGCTTGTAGCGCTGGACGCGCTCGACAAGCTCATACTGACGCATCATGGGCTAAATCTCTCGGCGATGAAATGAATCATGCGCCGCACTGTCGTACGGCGCATGTCCGGTACCAACTGTCGCAAATACCAGATTCATGCATTATGCCAAGTGCGGCCAAAACTGCATCTGGTATTTGCGACAGTTGGTACTCGATAGCCACGAAACTGCCGGGACGGAAGGGCCGGAAGATTGTTCCAGGCGCTTCCGGAGAGCTGTCTTAGTAGTCGTCGCTCTTTTCCGGCGGGACCAGACCTTCGATGCCGGCCAGCAGGTCTTCCTCGGTCATGCGATCGAAGGTGATGTTGTCCTCGGCGTCGTCGGTGTCGGCGGCGGCAACGGCACCGCCAGTCTGGTCGGCGATCACTTCGCCATCGGCTTCGGGCTCGTCGACCTCGACATGCTTCTGCAGCGAATGGATCAGATCTTCCTTGAGATCGTCGGGCGACAGCGTCTCGTCGGCAATCTCGCGCAGCGCAATGACCGGGTTCTTGTCGTTGTCGCGCGGGACGGTGATCTGCGCGCCCTGGCTGATCTGACGGGCGCGGTGGCCGGCCAGAAGCACCAGCTCGAAGCGGTTGTCGACCTTGTCGATGCAATCTTCAACGGTTACGCGGGCCATGGATTGCCCCTTTCATGCCTGGATGTGACGGAAAACAGGCGCGGTCCATAACCCGAACGGCGCCAAAATACAAGCATCATGGCGATGCAGGCCCACAGGGCACTCAATCCCTCCATCAAACTCCGGATTTGGCAAAACCGGCCGCGTCCACGGTTCGGCTCTACGATCACAATTGCTTGCAGTGCGCCAGACGCCCTTGGATTGCCACCAAACTGGCGTTATCTCGGTTGGTCCAAGGTCGGCCGGTTTTTATGAGCCTGACCAATAGTCGATACCGCATTTCGTTTAGACGGCGCTTATTTCGAAAAGGATTATTTCCATGTTCGACCCTCGTGAAAAAATCGCCCTGTTCATCGACGGCGCCAATCTCTACGCCACCTCGCGCGCACTCGGGTTCGACATCGACTATCGCAAGCTTTTGGCGAGCTTCCACAAGCGTGGTTACCTGTTGCGCGCCTATTATTATACCGCGCTGGTGGAGGACCAGGAGTATTCCTCGATCCGGCCGCTGATCGACTGGCTCGACTATAACGGCTTCAAGGTGGTGACCAAGCCGGCCAAGGAATTCACCGACTCGACCGGCCGCCGCAAGATCAAGGGCAACATGGACATCGAGCTCACTGTCGATGCGCTGGAACTCGCCGACGTCGTCGACCACTATGTCATATTCTCCGGAGATGGCGATTTCCGCACGCTGGTCGAGGCGCTGCAACGGCGTGGCCGCAAGGTGTCGATCGTCTCGACCATGGCCTCGCAGCCGCCGATGATCTCGGATGACCTGCGCCGCCAGGCCGACCATTTCATCGACCTGGCGACGCTGAAGAACGAAGTCGGCCGCGATCCCTCCGAGCGGCCCGTAAGGCGGCCCGAACCGGCCGAAGTCGAGGAGGACGACTACTGAGGCCGGTCGACTTGACCGTCCTCTCCGCTTCCGAACCCAGCCGCGACTGCCCACTTTGCCCGCGGTTGCATGACTTCATCGCCGAATGGCGGCAGCGCGAGCCGTCCTGGTTCAATGCGCCAGTGCCGACCTTCCTGCCACCGGGCGGCGAAGACACCGTCCGGCTTCTGATCGTCGGTCTGGCGCCTGGCTTGCGCGGCGCCAACCGCACCGGGCGCCCGTTCACCGGTGACTATGCCGGTGACCTGCTCTATTCGACACTGATTGCCCACGGTTTTGCACGCGGCGAGTTCAGGGCGCGGCTCGATGACGGGCTGGAACTCGTCGGCACGGCCATCACCAACGCGGTGCGCTGCGTGCCGCCGGAGAACAAGCCGGTGGGCGCCGAGATCACCACCTGTCGGACATTTTTGGTGTCGACGATCGCTCGCTTTCCAAACTTGCGCGCCGTGCTGGCCCTGGGATCGATCGCGCACCAGTCGACCGTGCGGGCACTGGGCGGGCGCGTCGCCGCCTATCCGTTCAAACATGGCGGGCAATTGCCCGCCGGCGGCATTACGCTGTTTTCGAGCTATCATTGCTCGCGCTACAACACCAATACAGGCGTGTTGACCGAAGGCATGTTCGTCAGGGTGTTTGGCGACATCGCGGCATTCCTGGAGACCTGAAATATCGGTCTTCGTACGGTCTCCGGTGCCTGCCTACACCGGCAACAGGGCATCCGGTTTCACGTCGCCGATCGACGCATAGGTATGTGTTTCCTTCACGCCCGGCAGCGGCAGGATGACGCGTTTGAGAAAGTCCTGATAGTCGGCCATCTCGGCAATGCGCGCCTTCACAAGATAGTCGAAGCCACCGACGACCATATGGCATTCCAGAACCTCGGGCGCCTTTGCGACCGCCTCGGCGAAACGATCAAAGATATGCGGGGCCGTGTGATCGAGCCGCACCTCGATGAAGACAAGCATGCCTCGGCCAATCTTTACCGGATTGAGCACCGCCCTGACGGCGGTGATGAACCCGTCGCGAAACAGGCGCTTCACGCGCTGGCTGGTGCCGGTCGGCGACAGGCCGACGCGCGCTGCCAGATCAAGCGTGGTGCGGCGTCCATCTTCCTGCAGCAGCCGCAAAAGACTGCGATCGACGGCGTCGAGGTCGCCCGATTCAGGATTCACGTTCAAGCCACCTCATTTGCGTGAACTACACGTCAATTTTCGAAAAACAGCGTATTTTGTCGCGGCCATTTCGACAATAGGCTGCGCTTCATCGCAAGGTCGGGGCTGTCTCCTTCTGGCGGCATGAATATGGTGGCAGAACATGGCGGACGTCCGAGACACGGGAAACACAAGGCTTGCGGTGATCGCCGGCCTCGCCATGATCGCCATCTATGCCGCGCAGTTCGTGGCCGCCCGCTTCAGCCTCAGGGAGCATCTGACGGCCACCGACATGGCCGGCTTGCGCTTTGCCGGTGCCGGCGCGGTGTTCCTGCCGATCGTCTGGAGGCGTGGCCTGGCGACCATGACGGCGCTGGGCTGGCGGCGTGGATTGACGTTGGCGGCGCTGGCCGGATTGCCCTATCCGCTGATCATCAACTGGGGCCTCACTCATGCGCCCGCCGCCCATGCCGCGGCGCTCTGCCCCGCCTCGATCGTCTTCTTCTCGTTCCTATTGTCGCTGTTCAGGGAAAGCGCGTCGCGCCGGCGGATCGTTGGCGTCGCCACGATCATCGCCGGCTTGTTGCTGTTCATAGCGCCGGCGCGCAACGGCGCCGGTGATGTCTTGTTCGGGGATCTGCTGTTTGTCGGATCGGGCGCGATGTTTTCCACATATGCCGTTCTTGTGCAGCGGTGGCGTGTCGAGCCGGTGACGGCGACCGCGAGCGTCGTGCTTTTGTCCTGCCTGCCGCTGCCACTTCTCTATGTCTTTGCGCCAAGCGGCCTCCATGCCGCCGCAGGCGCCGAAATCGCCAGCCAGATCGTCATTCAAGGTCTTCTCGCCGGCGCTGTCGCAATGTTCCTTTACACTTACATTGTCGACCAATTGGGCTCGCAGGCTGCATCGCTGTTCCTGCCGGGTGTGCCGATCGCCACCGTGATGGTCGGCATGGTCGTGCTTGGCGAGACCCCGCTGGCGATCCAATGCGTGGCCATCGCCATCATGGCCGCCGGGATGGGTTATTCGGCGATGGGTCGACGCAGCACCAGGGAAAATCTGGCTGTTCCGGCACCAGCTGGATCGTAAATGGTTTCAGTGGCATCAAGGTATGGGGGCAAGCAGCGCCGCCAACTTCTGCGGCCCGCCCTGCAAAACGTTCAGGTCGACGTCCCCCTCAATGCCGTCCACGCGTCCCCGGTTGTGGTACTGCCAGTAGATCCAGTCACGGCGGTCCGGCTCCATGAGCAGAGAGCGCAGCCAGAGTGGGCGAGCGCTGATTTGCCAGGCATAGGCAGCTTCGGCTTCATCCGTCAGATAGACGATCGCTGGCTTGCCGAAGGCCGCCTCGACGGGCCCAAGGAAAGCCTGCAGTTCGGCGTTCAGTTGCTCGGGCGACGGGCGCTGCGGACAGTTGCCGCCGAACTCGATGTCGACGACCGGCGGCAGCAACGGCTGATCGCGCGGCACCACCGAGATAAAATTCCTGGCCTGGTCGGCGCCCGGACGGCAGAAGGTGAAGAAATGATAGGCGCCGACGGCGAGCCCGGCGGCGCGGGCCTCGCGCAGGTTGCCGGCGAAGGCTTCGTCGACATGGTCGCCGCCCTCAGTCGCCTTGATGACGGCGAAAGCCACATCATCGGCGGCAACGCGCCGCCAGTCGATCTTGCCCTGATGATGGGAGACGTCGATGCCCCTGACCGGATATCTGCCGCGGTCGGGAGAATAGGTGTGGAAATAGACCAAGGCCCCCGCCGCAACGATACATGCCAGGGCAAGACTGGCGAGGCCCCAGAGAACAATCCGCTTCTTCAAGACCATCCCCTGTTGGGCTTGCCGATTGTTAGACCTTGAAGCCCCGGCTGTTGGCTTTTTTCAGGCTGTCACCTGATCACCCGCGTTCCTTGAGCAGCCGGCCCTTTTCGCGCGACCAGTCGCGTTGCTTCTCGGTCTCGCGCTTGTCATGCAGCTTCTTGCCGCGGCCAACGGCAAGCAGCAGCTTGGCGCGCCCCTGATCGTTGAAATAGATTTTTAGCGGCACCAGCGTCATCCCTTCACGGTCGACGCTCTGCGACAGTTTTGCCATCTCGCGCTTGTTGAGCAGCAGCTTGCGGCGCCGGCGCGGTTCGTGGTTGAAGCGGTTGGCCTGCAGGTATTCAGGCAGATAGGAATTGATCAGCCAGATCTCGCCGCCTTCTACCGAGGCATAACTGTCCTGGATGTTGGCCTGGCCCTGGCGCAACGATTTGACCTCGGTGCCAGTCAGCACCAAGCCGGTCTCGATCGTGTCGAGCACCTCATAGGAAAACCGCGCCTTGCGGTTTTCCGCAACGGTCTTGTTGTTGGGATCGGCTTTTCTGACTTGATTCATGATGTGGAGAGGTGGCGCCTCATCCTCAATTAATCAAGCCGGCGTGCTTCATGGCCGCATCGATCTTTTCGGCCGTCGACTGCTCGATGGTGACCAGCGGCGAACGCAGCACGTTCTCGACCTTGCCCAGCTTCGACAGCGCGTATTTGGCGCCGGAGACGCCGGGCTCTATGAAGATCGCCTTGTGCAGCGGCAAGAGGCGGTCCTGCAGTTCGAGCGCCTTGGCGCTGTCGCCGGACAACGTTGCTTCCTGGAATTCGGCGCACAGCCTCGGCGCGACATTCGAGGTCACCGAAATACAGCCGACGCCGCCATGCGCGTTGAAGCCGAGTGCCGAGGCATCCTCGCCGGAAAGCTGGATGAAATCCTTGCCGCAGGTCATGCGCTGCTCGGACACCCGCTCGACCTTGCCGGTCGCGTCCTTGACGCCGACGATGTTCTTGAAGTCATGCACCAGCCGGCCCATCGTCTCCGGCGTCATGTCGATCACCGAGCGCGGCGGGATATTGTAGATGATGATCGGCAGCTTGGTCGCCCGGGCGACGGCGGCGAAATGCTCGTAGAGACCGCGCTGTGTCGGCTTGTTGTAGTAGGGCGTGACGACCAGGGCCGCATCGGCACCCGCCTTTTCGGCATACTGTACAAGCCCAACAGCTTCCTCGGTGTTGTTGGAACCGGCGCCGGCGACGACAGGCGCCCTGCCCCTGGCCACCTCGATGCAGACCTTGACGACGTGGCGGTGCTCGTCATGCGACAGCGTCGGCGACTCGCCGGTGGTGCCTACCGGAACGAGGCCCGTGGTGCCTTCCCCAAGCTGCCATTCGACGAACGCGCGAAAGGCTTTCTCGTCGAAACGCCCGCTCTTTTCGAACGGTGTCACGAGCGCAGTAAGCGAGCCTCTCAGCATGTCGTCCAACTCCTTGGGACTTCCAGGTTCATGCATGTCGTCGTCCCAAAAGCGGTTGCCGGTTTTGGGCGACATGCATCGGTGTTTTGTCGTGCGCGCCTTCTAACCGAAAGCGAAGCCGCGCACCATAGTCTCGACATTGTTGCGCGGCAAGCATTGCCATGGTGCCAGCAAGCGTTATTCGAACGGCCTCGATAACCCTTTGTTTACGAGCCCTTCACGACCTAAGTCTAGGCTTCGAGGCTTCTTCGCCTGCTGGTAAAATGCTGGACTAAGGAAAGACACGAAGGATCATGCCGACCGGTCGGCCCCGCCTGTTCGCGCTTCTTGGCGCCATCGCCGCGCTGATGCCCGGCGTGGCGATCTGTGGCAGCGCCGATGTGCGGGTCACTTCGGCCATTCCGATGCCTGGCGTACAGGACAAGGCGCAACAGGCCCCCACCCCCGGCGTCGCGCTCTTGAAAAGCGGCCTGGATGCGCTGGCAGCTGGCGATATTCCCGGCGCGCGCGGTGTGCGCGATGCCCTCCCCGCACAATCGCTCGACCAGCACATATTGGCCTGGGCGATCGCGCTCTACGGGGGCGACAAGGTTCCGAGTGGCGATATCGCGGCGGCCGCGAAGATGCTGCCCAATTGGCCAGGCACCGTTGCATTGCGCAAGAACAGCGAGCGCGCGCTCTATCGCGAGAACCCGGCGGCGGACATCGTCATCAAGGCTTTCGACGGCAGCCAGCCGCAGACATTCGAAGGCGTGATGGTTCTCGCGCGCGCCTATGTGTCGTCCGGCAACGCCAAGGCGGCGCGATCGGCGTTGTCGCCGTTCTGGCGCACCGCGATCCTGGACGCCAAGGACGAGGCGGCTCTGATCAAGGAGTTCGGCGCCCTTGTTCCCGCCGCCGATCACCGTTTTCGCATGGAGCGCATGTTCTATGCCGACCGGGTGAATTCCGCCTTGCGTGTCGCCGGCCTCGCCGGCGCCCAGCAGCTTGCCGACGCCTGGGTGGCGGCCGACAGAGGCGACAAGAATGCAGCCAAACTGCTCAAGGCGGTGCCGGTGGCGCAGCGTTCGGCCGGCTATTTCTTCGCGCAGGCCGAATATCTGCGCAAGCAGGAGGATTTTGCGGGCGCCGCGGCGGTTGTCATGAAAGCGCCGGCGGACCGTGAATCCTTGGTCGATCCGGACGCCTGGTGGGTCGAACGCCGGGTGCTGTCGCGCGAACTGGTCGACCAGGGCGACATGAAGACCGCGTACAAGATAGTCGCCACGCATGCCGCCGAAAGCGCGGCCAATGCGGCGGAAGCTGAGTTCCATGCCGGCTGGTATGCGCTGCGCGGACTGAACGATCCCAAGCTCGCGGCGATGCACTTCGCGCGCATCGCCGACCTAGCCCAGGGGCCGATGACCCTGTCGCGCGCCTATTACTGGCTCGGCCGCGCGGCGGAAGTCGGCGGCCCCGGCAATGCCAAGGATTATTTTGGACGTGCGGCGACCTACGGCACGACGTTCTACGGCCAGCTAGCCGCCGAACGCGTCGGCCGGCAGGCGCTCAACATCGTCTATCCCCAGCCAAGTGCCGCCGACCGGCAGAACTTTGCCGGCCGCGAGGCCGTCTCCGCCATCAAGCGCCTGCAGGAGGCAGGCTACGACCGTTATGCCGAAACGCTCTATCGCGACCTTGCCGGGCAGTTGACCAGCCCGGGTGAACTGGCGCTGCTCGCTGTCCTTGCGGAAAAGCAGAACAACCATTTCATGGCGCTGAAAGTTGGCAAGATCGCCGGGGCGCGCGGCATCGATGTCGGTGCGTTGTCGCATCCGCTCGGCGTCATCCCCGATTCGGCCAATATTTCCGGTTCGGGCAAGGCGCTGGCCTATGCGATCGCCCGCCAGGAAAGCGAATTCAACGTCGGTGCCGTATCCAGTGCCGGCGCGCGCGGCCTGCTGCAGCTGATGCCGGGAACCGCCAAGCAATTGGCGAAGAAGGCCGGATTGCAGTTTTCGCAGACCAGGCTGACAAGCGACGCCGGCTACAATGCAACGCTTGGTTCGGCGTTCCTTGGCGAACAGCTCGATCGCTTCAACGGCTCGTACGTATTGACCTTCGCGGGCTACAATGCGGGCCCCGCCCGGGCCAGCCAGTGGGTGGCGAAATACGGCGACCCGCGCGGCAAGGACATCGATGCGGTGGTGGACTGGGTCGAGCGGATTCCCTACACGGAAACAAGAAGTTACGTGCAGCGCGTGATGGAGAATTACGAGGTCTACAAGATGCGTATTTCCGGCAAGTACGACATTGTAGGCGATCTCGTGAATGGGCGCAGCTGAGGCTCTTGCTCTCCCCGTGCGAGGAGAAGGAGGAGCCTTTCCCGTTTGACCCTCCAGCGCTCCGTCTATAGCAGTCGTGGACGATCTCGCGGCCAAGGCGTCCGTTCCATGTCGAGCAATCCAGATTTCTCCGACTTCTTCTATGCCGCGCCAGATGGGCTGAGGCTTCACGCGCGTGTCTATGGCGAAGCGAGTTCCGCCCATTGGCCGGTCGTCTGTCTGCCTGGCCTGACGCGCAACGCGCGGGATTTTCACGAGCTTGCGCTCTATCTCTCAACGCGATCCGCCCTTGCGCGCAAGGTTGTCGCTTTCGACTACCGCGGACGCGGGCAGTCGGCCTACGATCCCGATGTCAGTCACTACAATGTCGGCATCGAAGCCGGCGACGTTCTTGCCGGGCTGGCCGCACTCGGTATCGAACAGGCGGCCTTCATCGGCACCTCGCGCGGCGGGCTGGTGATCCATGTCCTTGGCGCGATGCAGCCGGCGGTACTGAAAGCCATCGTGCTCAACGACATAGGGCCAGTGATCGAAGCCGCCGGCCTCGCTCACATCCAGTCCTATCTCGAACGCACGCCAAAGCCGAAAACCTTCACCGAGGCGGTGGATGCCCAGCGCAATGTTCATAGCCAGGACTTTCCAGCGCTTGCTGAGGGCGACTGGGAGCGAATGGTGCGCGCGCTCTATCGCGAGACGAATCAAGGGCTGCTGCCCGATTTCGATTCGAAGCTGGTCGACACTGTTGCCAATCTCGACCTGTCACAGCCATTGCCGCCTCTTTGGCAGCAATTCGATGCGTTGGCGGCCATTCCGCTGCTCGTCATACGCGGCGCCAATTCAAGGCTATTGTCCCAGGAAACGCTGGAGGAGATGCGAAAGCGTCATCCTCCCGGCACCAGGACAATCACCGTACCGGATCAGGGCCACGCACCCTTCCTGGAGACCGGTAACCTGCCCAATGAGATCGCGCTCTTTCTGGATCAAGCAGAGGCGCAGAAAAATCCGGGGTAAGCCCCGAGAGCAACCAAGGTCTTGGGGTCATGGCGGAGAGGATGGGATTCGAACCCACGAGAAGCTTTTGACCTCTACTCCCTTAGCAGGGGAGCGCCTTCGACCACTCGGCCACCTCTCCGTTGTGCCGGTGGATAAAGAAAAGCGGCGGCACAATCAACAAGCCCGCGTCATTAATATGGAAAAATAAGAGCGTACCGGACCGCGGCTTTGCGCGATGCGGGGATTCTGCGGCAATTCCTGGCTGGTAGAACTGGCCGCGGGTTGCGCTTTGGTGCAGATCGAGCGTTGAATTGCCTGGACTAGATGGGGGGCAATCGCGTGTTCATCCTGCCTCGCTGGCAAATACCGCCGGCAGAATCCAGTAAGGCCACCGGATCGGTCGATCCTGACCTTGCACCGTCCCAAGCGGCACGTTAGCAAGAAGGCCCCCTTCCAAGCGAGCTTTCGACATGCCTCAGCGCCCTGCCCTCTCACCACTCATCGCCGCGCTTCCGTCGACCGTGCCGTTTGTCGGCCCCGAAGCGCAGGAGCGTGAACGCGGGCGCGCTTTCCGTGCCCGCATCGGCGCCAATGAGAGCAGCTTTGGCCCCTCGCCGCGCGTGATCGCCCGCATGGAGAGTGTCGCGCGCGACCAGTGGATGTATTGCGACCCGGACAATTACGACCTTAAAGTTGCGGCGGCCGCGCATCACAATGTGGCTGTCGAGAACGTCGTTGTCGGCGAAGGCATCGACGGCCTGCTCAGCCTGGTGGCGCGCATGTATGTGGCGCCTGGCGATGCGGTGGTCACCTCGCTCGGCGCCTATCCTACCTTCAACTTCCACATTGCCGGTGTCGGCGGCCGGCTGGTGAGCGTCCCATACGAGAACGATCGCGAAAGCCTGGACGGTCTGCTCGCGGCGGTCGTCAGGGAAAAGGCGCCGCTGGTCTATCTGTCCAACCCGGACAATCCGATGGGCAGTTGGTGGGAGGCCGACGAGATCATCGGCTTCATACAAGCCCTGCCGGAAACCACCATGCTGGTGCTCGACGAGGCCTATGGCGAGCTGGGACCGGCCTCGGCCCTGCCGCCGATCGATATTTCGCGGCCAAACGTCATCCGCATGCGAACCTTTTCGAAGGCCTACGGACTTGCCGGCATACGGTGCGGCTATGCGTTGGCCGAGAGGCTGGTGATCAGCGACTTCGAGAAGATCCGCAACCACTATGGCGTCAGCCGCATGGCGCAGATCGCCGGCGTCGAGGCGCTCGCCGACCAGGCCTATCTCGAGACGGTGGTGGCCCGGGTGGCCGCCGGACGGCGGCGCATCGCTGATATCGCCGAACAGAACGGGTTGAAGCCGCTCGCCTCGGCGACCAATTTCGTCACCATCGACTGCGGCCATGACGGTGCTTTCGCCCTGAAAGTGCTGCAGGGACTGTTGTCGCGCGACGTCTTCATCCGCAAGCCGGTGGCGCCAGGACTAGACCGCTGCATCCGCGTCAGTGTCGGTCTCGACCACGAATTGGATATCTTCGCCGAGGAATTGCCGGGTGCATTGGCGGCGGCGCGGGGAAACTAGGGCACTTCCGGGCGCTCAGGAGCCATCGCTACGCCGAGCAGATGCCTGGCACGCGTCAGCACATCCGACAGTTCCGCGGCTTCCTTGTCATTCAGGCTCGCGGTCAGGCGGGCGAGATCACGATCCGTAGCCGCATGAAGTGCGGCAAGCGCGGCCTGGCCGCGCGCGGAAAGCGAAAGAACGCGCGATCGTAGCGGCGCGGGACCGGTGCACATTTCAGTCAGGCCGGCGGCAGAGAATTTGCGAAGGATTCTAGTGACATAGGCAGGATCCACCTGAAGGCCCCGAGCGATTGCGGAGGCCACCGGTTCGAGATCGAGCCGAAGCGCTCGGGCCAGAAAGCCTGTCTTGCCGCCAGGATTGGTGGGGCAATCGCGGGGGTGATGACCGAGCTCGAACAGCACCCGCGCCTCGGTCAGCGTATAGGCACTGTGCATCAACGTCTCGTCGAGCAACCCTATCAGCCCGGTATAGAACCGGTTGAAGCGGCGGATATCGCCGACCAAGGCATTGCGATCGCTCATGCCAGAAGCCTCCGGGAAATTTCCAGACCGCAGGGATGATGGCCAGAAAATTGACCCAGTCAACCATTTACTGGATCAAGTCACTTATTTCCGCAAAAACTCCCGGTCTTCGATTGGATAGTACCTCAAGCCAGTTGCCTTCGTTCGGTGCCGCGCCAGACTCTACGCAAGGGAGTGAGCCATGAAAGACCGGAAGAGGGCGGTTCAGGCGCGCATATACGGCAAGGTTCAAGGTGTCGGCTACAGGATCTGGGCGCGAGGCGAAGCGACAAGGTTCGGGCTGCTGGGCTGGGTGCGCAACGAGAGAGACGGCTCGGTGACGGCATGGCTTACCGGCGCCGACGCGGCGGTTGCGGACATGATCGAGCGGCTACGGCAAGGCCCGCTGGGAGCGGCGGTCTCGCGGATCGATGTGGAAGAGCTGGAGAGTTGGACCACGCCTGGAGATTTCAGGATCATTGCGTAGGAGCATTTCGCTCTCTTGAATTAATTGAACGTTCGTTTTATTACTACCGCCGTCAGCGAGGCGATGATGGCACGCACCACAGGATCAGACGGCGGGCGAACCGAGGCGGCAATCCGCGAAGCGGCGGTCAGCCTGATAGCGCGCTACGGCTATCAAGCGATGTCGATGCGCCAGTTGGCCGCCGAGGTCGGCGTCCAGGCAGCCGCGCTCTATCGCTATTTCCCGACCAAGGAAGAGCTGCTGTTCACACTGATGCGCGAGCATATGCAAGGACTTCGCGAAGCCTGGGAGCACTCCAGGCCGGCCGGCGCGGATCCGGCGCGGCAGCTTGCCGCCTATGTGCGCAACCACATCGCCTTTCATATCGAACGCCGCCACGCCACGCATGTGTCGAACATGGAATTGCGCAGCCTGTCGCCCGGCAGGCTGACGCAGATCCTGCGCATGCGCACGGCCTACGAAAAGGAACTGCGTTCGATCCTGCGCGATGGCGCCGAGGCGGGTATTTTCAGCGTCGAGGACACCGGCCTGACGGCCATGGCGCTGATCCAGATGATGACCGGCGTCATTGTCTGGTTCCGGCCGGGCGAGCGATTGTCGATCGCTGAAGTCACGGCAACATATCTTTCGATGACAATGCGCCTGGTCGGCGCGAAGATCGATGGGGTCATGCGGCAGGAGGAACGGCATGTACACGAACACGCTCAGCTTCGGGCATGACGAGGACGTCGAGGCGTTGCGCGACCTGGTCCGGCGCTTCGCGCAGGACAGGATCGCTCCGCTCGCAGCCGACATCGACCGGGAGAACGAATTCCCCGCGCATCTGTGGCGCGAACTCGGCGCGCTCGGCCTGCTCGGCATTACCGCCGATCCCGATTTCGGCGGCAGCGGCATGGGCTATCTCGCCCACGTGATCGCGGTCGAGGAGATTTCGCGCGCCTCGGCATCGGTCGGCCTCTCCTATGGCGCCCACTCCAATCTCTGCGTCAACCAGATCAACCGTTGGGCAACACCGGCACAGAAGGAAAAATACCTGCCGCCGCTGTGTTCGGGCGAGCATGTCGGGGCGCTCGCCATGTCGGAGCCCGGCGCCGGCTCCGACGTGGTGTCGCTCAAGCTGCGCGCAGACAAGCGCAATGACCGTTATGTGCTCAACGGCACCAAGATGTGGATCACCAACGGTCCGGACGCCGAAACGCTGGTCGTCTACGCCAAGACCGACCCGGAACGGCAATCGCGCGGCATCAGCGCCTTCATCGTCGAAAAGGCGATGCCGGGGTTTTCGGTGGCGCAGAAGCTCGACAAGCTCGGCATGCGAGGCTCCAACACCGGCGAACTGGTCTTTTCGGATGTCGAGGTACCGTTCGACAATGTGCTGCACGAGGAAGGACGCGGCGTCGAGGTGCTGATGTCTGGCCTCGACTATGAGCGCACCGTGCTTGCCGGCGGGCCGATCGGCCTGATGGCGGCGTGCCTCGACGTGGCGATCCCCTATGTTCACGAGCGCAAGCAGTTCGGCCAGCCGATCGGGGAATTCCAGCTCGTGCAAGGCAAGCTTGCCGACATGTATACGGCGATGAACGCAGCGCGCGCCTACGTCTACGCCGTCGCCGCCGCCTGCGACCGCGGCCAGACCAGCCGTAAGGATGCCGCCGGCTGCGTGCTGTTTGCCGCCGAGAAAGCGACGCAGATGGCGCTCGACGCCATCCAGCTGCTTGGCGGCAACGGCTATATCAACGACTATCCGACCGGCCGGCTGCTGCGCGACGCCAAGCTCTACGAGATCGGGGCCGGCACCAGCGAAATCCGCCGCTGGCTGATCGGCCGCGAAATCATGGCGGAGGGAGCGTAGCATGGCCACGCTGCAAACCCAGATTTCTCCTTCCTCCGAAACCTTCCGTGCCAATGCCGAGCGCATGCGGGCTCTGGTTGCCGACATCGCCGAAAAGGCCACGGCCGTCGAGCGGGGCGGCTCGGACGAGGCACGCGAGCGCCATGTCGGCCGTGGCAAGCTGTTGCCGCGCGAACGCCTGGCGCAATTGCTGGACACCGGTTCGCCTTTCCTCGAGATCGGCCAGTTCGCCGCCTGGTCGATGTATGGCGAGGAGATTTCGTCGGCCGGCCTGATCGCCGGCATCGGCCGTGTCGAGGGCACCGAGGTGATGGTCGTCGTCAACGACGCCACCGTGAAGGGCGGCACCTATTATCCGCTGACGGTGAAGAAGCATCTGCGGGCGCAGGAGATCGCGCTGCAAAACAACCTGCCTTGCGTCTATCTGGTCGACAGCGGCGGCGCCAATCTGCCCAACCAGGACGAGGTCTTTCCCGACCGCGAGCATTTCGGCCGCATCTTCTACAACCAGGCCAACATGTCGGCGGCCGGCATCCCGCAGATCGCCTGCGTCATGGGTTCCTGCACCGCCGGCGGCGCCTATGTGCCGGCGATGTCGGACGAGACGATCATGGTGCGCAACCAGGCGACCATCTTCCTCGGCGGACCGCCGCTGGTGAAGGCGGCCACCGGCGAGGATGTCAGCGCCGAGGATCTGGGCGGCGCTGATGTGCACACCCGGCTTTCCGGTGTCGCCGATCACTATGCACTGGACGACGAACACGCGCTCGCCATTTGCCGGCGCATAATCAAGAACCTGAATCGGAACAAGGCTGTAAGCCTGAAGTTACAGAAAGCGATTCCGCCGCTTCATCCGGCGGATGAGCTCTACGGCATCGTCCCGACCGATCTGCGCCAGCCCTATGACGTGCGCGAGGTGATCGCGCGCGTCGTCGACGGTTCAGAATTCGATGAGTTCAAGCAGAACTACGGCACGACGCTGATCACCGGCTTTGCCCATCTCCACGGCATGCCGGTCGGCATCATCGCCAACAATGGCGTGCTGTTTTCCGAGAGCGCGCTGAAGGGCGCGCACTTCATCGAATTGTGCTGCCAGCGCAAGATCCCGCTGGTTTTCCTGCAGAACATCACCGGCTTCATGGTCGGCAGGAAATACGAGGCGGGCGGCATCGCCAAGGACGGCGCCAAGCTGGTGATGGCGGTTGCGACCGCCAGGGTGCCCAAGGTGACCGTCATCGTCGGCGGTTCGTTCGGGGCCGGCAATTACGGCATGTGCGGCCGCGCCTACTCACCTCGCTTCCTGTGGATGTGGCCCAACGCCCGCATCTCGGTGATGGGCGGCGAGCAGGCGGCGACGGTGCTAGCCATGGTCAAGCGCGAAGGCATCGAGCGCAAGGGCGGGGAATGGACCGCCGAGGAGGAGGCGAAATTCAAGAAGCCGATCCTGATGAAGTACGAGCATGAAGGCCACCCGCTCTATTCCTCGGCAAGGCTCTGGGATGACGGTATCATCGATCCGGCCCGGACACGCGAGGTGCTGGCGCTCAGCCTGTCGGCCGCGCTCAACGCCGAGATCGAGGAGACACGCTTCGGTGTGTTCAGGATGTGATGATGAGCGCCACGGGCGACCGGATCAGCGTTCACACCGGCGACATCACCAAGCTGGCGGTCGATGCCATCGTCAACGCCGCCAACTCCTCGCTGCTCGGTGGCGGCGGGGTCGACGGAGCCATTCACCGCGCCGCCGGGCCGGAACTCGAATTCGAATGTCGCATGCTCAATGGCTGCAAGACGGGCGATGCAAAGCTGACCAAGGGTTATCGGCTGCCGGCCCGCCATATCATCCATACGGTCGGGCCGGTTTGGCAGGGTGGCGGCAAGGGTGAGGCAGAACTGCTCGCCTCCTGCTACCAGCGCTCGCTCGAAATCGCTTTTGCCAATGACTGCCGGACAATTGCCTTTCCAGCAATCTCGACTGGTGTCTACCGGTATCCAAAGGCTGAAGCGACTGCGATCGCGGTCCGAACGGTCGGCAGCTTCCTTGCACGGAACACATCGCCGGAAACCGTTACTTTCTGCTGCTTCGATGAGCCGACTTCAGAACTATACCGAAGAGCCATTGCTGCTCTGGGGGAACGTTGAACTGTATGGACCAATCGATTCATCATCATAGCCAAATGAAAATTTCTACCGGCGAACTGGCGGCGGCACCGAATGTTCGCTATTGCTCACACTGGGTTGGGCAATTGGGCTGGGGTGAAAATGGTTCGGAAATATTGTCGCAAGTCGGCAGCGTCGATACTTGCAGGATTACTAATGTTCTCGGCGACTGGCATGAGCAGGGCCAAATCGCTTGCAGGCAGGAAAGACCACGTTCGTTTCCCGGTGCTGACCGGACTGCTTGTCGTAACGACAGTCGCCGCCGCGACGGCGGGTTCACTGGCGGGAAGCAAGGGAGACGTGCATTTTCCACCGACCATGGGCTCGGATCCGAAGAGCGAATGCAACGTGGCGTACAAAGCCTATATCGCGGCGGGCGGTCATTCGGCCTACGCCACGACCTTTTATTCGCGCGTTGTCGACCTCTACATCATCTGCGGGACGAAGCTCAACGCGCCGTCCCAGAAGGCCGCGGAAGAAATGGCGCTGCGCAACTGCCAGGCCGGCTTGACACGGTGGAAGCTCAAGACCGCGAGCGGCGGCTGCGCCATCTCGGCGTCGAAGTAGGCAGGGCCGAACGCCAGCTGGAGCACTCCCTTGGTAAGGGAGAGGTCGAGGGAACGTCTGCCAGCATAGGTCGGCAGGACAGCGTGCCTCTCGTGGGGGATATGTCCACTGAGGCGAGCGCGAAGCAAGGCCTGCGTCGCTCGAAGCAAATTCGCCGCTGGAGGCTCCATGTTTAGCAAGATCCTGATCGCCAATCGGGGCGAGATCGCTTGCCGCGTCATCCGCACCGCCCGCAAGCTCGGCGTGCACACCGTCGCCGTCTATTCGGATGCCGACGCGAGATCCCTGCATGTCGAAATGGCCGACGAGGCGGTCCATATCGGCCCCTCGCCTGTCGGCGAGAGCTATCTGCGCGGCGACAGGATCGTCGCGGCAGCGCTTGCAACGGGTGCCGAAGCGATCCATCCGGGCTATGGCTTCCTCTCGGAAAACCCTGACTTCGTCGATCAGGTCACAGCCGCAGGGCTCACCTTCATTGGCCCATCGGCCGCTTCGATCCGCGCCATGGGGCTCAAGGACGCCGCCAAGCGGCTGATGGAGAAAGCCGGCGTTCCGGTCGTGCCGGGCTATCATGGCGAGGCGCAGGAGATCGTGCTGCTTGCCTCGAAAGCCCGCGAGATCGGCTATCCCGTGCTGATCAAGGCGCGTGCCGGCGGCGGCGGCAAGGGCATGCGGCGCGTCGAGCATCCCGATGATTTTTCCGAGGCGCTGTCCAGCGCCCGGCGCGAAGCCAAGGCCGCCTTCGGCGACGACCGCGTGCTGGTCGAAAAATACGTCGACAAGCCACGGCATATCGAAGTGCAAGTGTTCGGCGACAATTTCGGCAATGCCGTGCATCTCTACGAACGCGACTGCTCGGCGCAACGCCGCCACCAGAAGGTGATCGAGGAGACCCCCGCCCCCGGCATGACGCCGGCCTTGCGCAAGGCGATGACGGAGGCGGCGGTGAAGGCCGCCAAGGCGATCAACTATTCCGGCGCCGGCACCATCGAGTTCATCGTCGACGCCTCGCAAGGCCTCAAGGCCGACCGCTTCTGGTTCATGGAAATGAACACCCGTCTGCAGGTCGAGCATCCGGTCACCGAGATGGTCACCGGCACCGATCTCGTCGAGTGGCAGTTACGCGTCGCCAGCGGCGAAAAACTACCGAAGACACAAAGTGAGATCGCGCTTTGCGGCCATGCCTTCGAGGCGCGCATCTATGCAGAGGACGCGGCCAAGGGGTTTCTGCCGGCGACGGGCACGCTGCACCACCTGAAATTTCCGGGCGTTGCCCCCGAGGGTGCCGCGATGCGCATCGAGACCGGCGTGCGGGCTGGCGATGCCATCTCGCCCTATTACGACCCCATGATCGCGAAGCTGGTCGTCCATTCCGGGGACAGGCAGGCGGCGCTGGAGGCGCTCCGCACCGCGCTCGCGCAAATCGAGATTGCCGGCTCCACCGTCAACGCCGCTTTTCTTGCCGCTCTTGCCGCCGATGCGGATTTTGCGGCGGGCGACGTCGATACCGGCCTGATCGGCAGACACCAGGAGATGCTGACGGCGGTCGCGCCGCCGACCGGCGAAATCATCTCGGCTGCCGCGCTGGCGGCCTCGGGTGCCGGAGCATTGCCGTCGGACGACCCCTGGTCGTCGCTTGCCGGCTATGCGCATTTCCACGGCGTTGCGCGGCGCACGCGGCTGAAGTTCGGCGACGAGGCCATCCTGGCCAAGGTTTCAATGCGGCCGGACGGGCGCTTTCAGGTGGCGCTCGATGCGCCGTATGACAGCACCAATTCGCATGACCTTCGGGCCGTTCCCCGCCTCGCCCGCTGGCCTGGCCACATCACCGTGTTCGAAGGCGCTGTCGCCTATACTTTCACCGTGCCGGATCCCCTGGCCAGGAGCGATGAAGCCGCTGCCGCCTCCGGCAGCCTGCGCGCGCCGATGCCGGGTCTCGTCAAGCTTGTGCGCGTGGCGAAAGGCGACGCCGTGATCAAGGGACAAATTCTGCTGATCCTCGAAGCGATGAAGATGGAGCACACCATCGCCGCCCCGCATGACGGGGTGATCGCCGAGATCGCCGGGGAAGGGTCACAGGTCACCGACGGGGCGGTGCTGGTGGGGTTCATCGAGGACCAGAACGCGTCGACCGCCGCCACCGGCCGATAGCCGGAGCGCATCGCGGACCGCAGACAGAAATGGCCGGGACGAACCCGGCCATTTCCTTGGACTAGCCGATCGTCGGAGCGATTACTGCGCGATCGGCGCGTACTTGCCGTCATGCCACTGGTTGATGTCATAGCTGGCATTTTTGAGGTCGCCCTTCTCGTCGAAGGTGACGTCGCCGACAACGGTGCTGATCGGCGTGCCGTTCTTCAACGCTTCGGCAACCTTGGCCGGATCGTCGCTGCCGGCACGCTTGATGCCTTCGGCGAAAGCCTGGACCACGGCGTAGGAGAACAGCGTGAAGCCTTCCGGCACGAAGCCGCCGGCCTTGATCTTCTCGACGGCCGCCTTGGCTTCCGGCTTTGCCTGCGGATCCGACGGGAACACGAACATGGTGCCCTCGCCGGCCGGGCCGGCAACCTGCCAGAACTCCGGCGAGGCGATCGAGTCCGGCATGATCAGCTGGAACTTCAGGTTCTGTTCGGCCGACTGACGCAGGATCAGGCCAGCCTCAGGATGGTAGCCGCCGAAATAGACGACATCGGCCTTGAGATCCTTCAGCTTGGTGACAAGCGCCGAATAGTCCTTCTCGCCGGGGTTGATGGCGTCATAGTAGACTTCCTTGAGGCCACCGGTATTCATGGTTGCCCTGACGGCGTCAGCCACGCCCTGACCGTAGGCGCTCTTGTCGTGCAGGATGACCACATTCTTGCCGGCATACTTCTTGGCGATCCACGGGCCGATGAAGGCGCCCTGTGCGTCGTCACGCGTATAAAGACGCATGATCGTCGGCCAGCCGGACTTGGCCGCGGCGTCGGTCAGCACCGGGTTCGAAGAGGCCGGACTCATCATCAGCGCACCGGCTTCGGCATAGACGGCCGAGGCCGGAATGCTCGAACCCGAGCAGGCATGACCGTCGATGAACTTGACGCCGTTGGCGATGATGCGGTTGGCGACCGAAACGGCCTGCTTGGGGTCGCACTGGTCGTCCTCGATGTCGAGCTTGATCATCGAGCCGTTGACGCCGCCCGCGGCGTTGATGGCATCGGCCGCGGCCTGTGCGCCCTGCTTGAACTGATCGCCGATGGTCGCGAGCTGTCCGGTCATCGGGCCAACCACCGATACGGTGATGTCGTCGGCGAATGCGACAGGCGCGCTCATCATCAGGCCGAAAATGGCCGCGCTCAAAATACTCATTTTTTTCATGACAATAGAACTCCTCCACTCACGCGCGGCCGCCCCGGCCGCGCTTCTTCCAGAGAGGCGGGACAATTTCATCCTTCACCGGGCCTGTCTAGGCGCATTGGCGCCGCTCGATTGGGCCTGCGCGGTCTCATCCACGCAAAAAGCCACGCCAGCCTTGTTCCGGCTGGTCGTGGCTTTTTGCCTGTCAGGCTGTTTCCCCGGCGCCCCCGCGCTGTGAACCCAACCCACCTTCCCTGTCTTCCTGTTGGCCATGATCTTGCCGAAGCCCCGATTCCACTTTCGGGATCATGGTCCGTCGCGCGGCTTGGGCCTGTCGGCCTGCCGCATTCTTTTTGTTGTTGGCCCGTGGCCTGGCTGTCTGCGCAGCCTTGTCCCTGTTGGCCCGACCGTCTTTTAGCGGTCTTGGCCGGAGCGTCCCCGTCTGGCGGAACTCAGTGCATGGTCATCCATTCGCGGGCTTCGCGCAGCGCCTTGGCGATCTCGACCTTCGACATGGCCGACGAGAGTTCCGAGCGCAGTTCCGCGGCGCGGGCCGAACCCTTGATGGCGGCGATGTTGAACCATTTGTGGGCGGCAACGACATCGGTCTCGCAATCGCGACCGGTCGCATACATCATGCCCAGTTCGAAAAGAATGTCGGCCTGGGCAGTTGCCCCCATGGCGCCGAAGCCTGCTTCAAGCATTTCAAAACGTGCCATTTTAGTCCCCTGTCTGGCTCCCGAGAGCTGCCTCCGTTTGTCTTGTCCGGGGCGCGCTCTTTCGATGCTTTCGAGAATGCCGCGCAGGCTTGAATCCGTCGTTAAATGGCGTGCTTAATTTGAGGAAAACAAAGCTAAAACAAGAGGTAAACACGGAAATTCGTTAAGGATACGAAACCAGCAATTCGGCTGGTTTTCGCCAAATTTGACGAAAATTTTCGGGACCCCGATCAACACTCCGCTAACCACGGGAAACAAACACGACGCGGCGATCGTTTCCGTTTCCGTCCCGACAGAGCGAATTCAGCCGCTTTCAAAACGCCAAAGTCTTCCGTTGCGGCACCGCTTTTGTTTTGACGGAAGCTGGACTAGCTTACGTTTGCGTAAGCGGCAGACCGGCGAGGCGGAGCATCCGGCCGGCTATCCAAACGGAGGAAGACATGTTTCGAAAAGTGAGCCTGGCCCTGGCGGCCACTTTGATGCTGAGCGGCGCGGCATGGGCCGATCCGATCGAGGGCAACTGGAAAACGCAGGCAGGCGACACCGCGGCCATTTCAGGCGGCGATTCATTTTCCATTACGCTCAAGTCCGGTAAATATGCCGGCAAGACCATCGGATCGCTCAAGGCGGCCGGCGACAACAAATATACCGGCAACATCACCGATCCGGCAAACGACAAGACCTATTCCGGCAAGGCGACATTGGCTGGCACCTCGCTCAAGATGAGCGGTTGCGTGCTAGGCGGACTGATCTGCAAGAGCCAGACCTGGCACAAGCTCTGATCGTCCATCTCCTTGCGATCTCAAAACGGGGCCCGGCGGGCCCCGTTTTCGTTTTATCGACGCGCTGACCGTGACCCTCGATGGCCGTTCGGGCCGGCGGCGACCCAGCCAATGTCCCGTCAATCAATTTGAACCGCAGATGAACGCCGGCCTCAGAGCCGGTTCAGAGGCGTCAGGGCATTCTCCTGCGTGTTGAAGCAGACACGGACCCAATGCTTGCTCGCCGCTTCACCATCGTCTGCCTGCTGATGAGCCTGTTTGGGATGTTCTTCGCCATCCTCGTCGCCGAAGCGGCCCGGTCCCCCCGCTCCTGGGAGGAAGCCGCCAGAATGTGCCACCTCGCCTGCCCGACCAACCTTCGCCACTGAAACAGAGAACCAGACCTCGAAAAGAAAAGCACAGACATCATGAACCGCATCGCCGCCAACCTCGCCAAGACCCTCCGGCTCCTGCCGAGGGCGGCGCTTATCCTGGTGCTCCTGGCCGCTCCGGTCCTGGCGGTGCCGATGATGCGCGCCGATGCCGGCTCGACGATCGAGGCGCCGGCGCTCAGAAAGTCCGGCGTCGGGTTCGTGCTGCTGGTCAGCCTGCAGCGGGGTTGAAGAAAAATGGCGCTTTGAGCGCCTTCGGCGGCGAGCCCCCTCCCAACCGCCTCCCCAAGTCTCTATATTGAGTCATGGAAAAGCGAATCTACCCCCAAGCCATCGAATCAGTCGTCATGCCCGAGCCTTTTGGCCGGCAAAGCTTCGACAATGCCGAAAAGGCCGTTACCGCGCTGAAGGTGCTTTACAACCGCAACACCAAGTTCCTTCGCGATTCCTTCGCAGCCCTTGCCGCCGGCGGCGACAGCAGCAAGCGCTACCGGGCCTTCTACCCCGAGATCGGCGTCACCACGAGTTCGTTCACCCAGGTCGACTCGCGCCAGGCCTATGGCCACATGCCGACGCCCGGCCATTTCGCCACCACGGTGACCCAGCCGGACCTGTTCGAGACCTACCTCATCGAGCAGCTTCGGCTGATCATGCGCAATCACGGCGTGTCGGTGACCGTCTCGGAATCGACCACGCCGATTCCCCTGCATTTCGCTTTCCTGGAAGGCACCTATGTGGACGGCGCCGCTGCCGAGCGCATCAAGCGGCCGATCCGCGACCTGTTCGACGTGCCGGATCTCGACGGTACCGACGATCAGATCGCCAACGGCACGTTCGAGGTCGCCTTCGGCGAGCCCCGGCCGCTGGCGCCGTTCACGGCGCAGCGCATCGACTATTCACTGCACCGCATGACGCACTACACCGCAACCAGCCCGCAGCATTTCCAGAACTTCGTGCTGTTCACCAACTATCAGTTCTACATCGACGAGTTCGTCGCCCGCGCCCGCGACCTGATGGAAAAGGGGGGCCACGGCTACACAGAATTTGTCGAACCCGGTAACGTCATCACCCGGGCCGGGCAGAGTGCGCCCAGCGAAGGCGTAGCGCCACAGCGCCTGCCGCAGATGCCGGCCTACCATCTGAAGAAGCCGAACCATGGCGGCATCACCATGGTCAATATCGGCGTGGGTCCTTCCAACGCCAAGACCATCACCGACCATATCGCGGTGCTTCGGCCACATGCCTGGGTGATGCTTGGTCACTGCGCCGGGCTGCGCAACACTCAGGCACTGGGTGATTATGTGCTGGCGCATGCCTATGTGCGCGAGGATCACGTTCTGGACGACGATCTGCCGGTCTGGGTGCCGATCCCGCCATTGGCCGAGATCCAGGTTGCGCTGCAGGAAGCAGTCGCCGAGGTCACTGGCCTGTCTGGCTATGACCTGAAGCGCATCATGCGCACGGGCACCGTCGCCACCATCGACAACCGCAACTGGGAACTGCGCGACCAGCGCGGACCGGTGCAGCGCCTGTCACAGTCGCGCGCGATCGCGCTCGATATGGAATCGGCCACGATCGCCGCCAATGGTTTCCGCTTCCGGGTGCCCTATGGCACGCTGCTGTGCGTTTCCGACAAGCCGCTGCATGGCGAGTTGAAATTGCCTGGGATGGCGACCGAGTTCTACAAACGCCAGGTGGCGCAGCACCTGACCATTGGCATCAGGGCGATGGAGAAGCTGGCCGAGATGCCGATGGAGCGGCTGCATTCGCGCAAGCTCAGGAGCTTTTCGGAGACAGCGTTCCAGTAGGCGGTCGTGCGAAGCCTCGGCGAGGCAATTGGTCGTCTTGCTCAGGCCGTAATTTGGCGGACAAGCAAAATCGAACGGATCGGCAGGCGGCATTCGGCAGACACGACCTCAATGACAACAGGCGCGCGCTTGAACATGACGGCTGGGCTGGTATTCCTGGCGATAACGGTATTGTCGGCCGCTTTGTTGGCCGGGTTTTTCGGCGCGCTGCACCCCGCTTTCGATTCCTTCTCGCATTTCCGCATTCACTTCAGTGTGCTGCTGGCGCTTCTGGCGCTGCCGCTGCTTGCGAGTTCCTACCGGCTGCAGGCGGCCGCGGCACTGCTCTTCGCCATCGCCTGCCTGGCCACGACGGCAAACGCACTGCCCAGGTTGTGGCCGCAGCCAGCAGTTGCCAAGCCCGCCGACCAGATCGTCTACAGCCTGCTGCAGATGAACCTGCGCTTCAACAACCCGACGCCGAAGAAAGTGCTCTCACTGATCGGCCGCACCAATCCTGATGTGATCACCCTCGACGAAGTGTCGGCGATGTGGACGACCGAGCTTGGCTACATCGCCAGCGCCTACCCCTACCGTATCCTCTGCCCCTACCCGAACGGCATGTTCGGCGTGGCGCTGCTGTCGCGCCGGCCGTTTGCCGCCGACACCGCGCCGCGTTGCGAGCCGCGCGGCGCGATGGCGACCGCCACCATCGACTTTGGCGGGAGCGATGTCGATGTCGCCGCGATCCATTTGAGCTGGCCCTGGCCGAAGGAGCAATACTGGCAGATCGGCGAACTGGCGCAGCCACTGGCCGCGCTCGGCGAGACCGCGATCCTGGCCGGCGACTGCAACGCCGTGCCCTGGAGTGCGGCGGTGCGGCGGGTCGCGGCGCTCGGCGGGCTGACACTGATGCCTTCAGCCGGCCCGACCTGGATCCACCGGACACTGCCCGACTTCCTGCGCCGCTATGCGGGCCTGCCGATCGACCAGGTGTTCAGCAAGGGCGGGCTGAAGATCCTGTCATCGACGCGGCTGGAGGATACCGGCTCCGACCATCTGCCGGTGCTGGTCGAATTTACGGTTCGATCGGATCAGAAGCAGCCCGAGGATGGGCACGCCACGGCGCTCGCGGCGAGCGGCTTGTCAGCCAAGTCGCAGGGCTGACTTACACGCGCCGCGCAGCGCAGAAGCGTCGAGATGGCGAATGGATTGCGCGTTCAAGGTTTCCCGATCAAGGCAGCGATCAGATGTTCGACATGGCCGCCATCGCTATGCTCGCGCCGGTCGAAAGCGTTTTGCCTGGCCTCATATTCCGCATAGACGGTCTTGATGCGAAGCCGAGCCTCGCGGCGCGTCTTGTCGCATGATGGGTCGTTGGCAACCCGCAGGCCGGCTATCGACCGTTCCGTAGCGCGCATCATCTTCCTGGCGATGCGCCCATGCGTTTCCTCATGGGCGCGAACACCGGCGAAAAATCTGTTCCACCGCCTTTTCAGCGCCGGCGTCATGGGCGAACCAACGCGAGGGAAGGTGTAGAACAGATTGAGCGTGCCGTTGACCCGCCGCAGCCGGCAGAAGCCGTTGTCCTGCCCCCCGCCGAGATCCCAGTCGACGGTATAGGCAGTTGTGGCGATGGCATGCGTCATGAAGCCATGCTTGGGACCCTTGCTGTCCATCGCCTCGATGAAGGCCGTACCCGAGCTTCCCTTGATGTCGTAGGTCCGAGTCTGGACGATTGCCCTGGTGCCAGCCCAGGCCTCCGGCGCACACAGTGTTCCGATGACGATGAGGCATGTCAGAACTGTCCGGCGCATCGGCCTTCTCCTTGTCCCTGGAGAAGGGAACCACAAGCCGGTGATCGTTTCAACGGTTCTGCTGTGCTGCATGCCCCGCGCAGCCAGCACTCCGCGGCGTTTTTTCTGCCGCCGCGCCCTGGACAGCCCGGCGGCTCAGGGGTCACATGCCCTGGTAGACCGGTCCTTCACCGCCTTGCGGCGGCACCCAGTTGATGTTCTGGTTCGGGTCCTTGATGTCGCAGGTCTTGCAGTGGACGCAGTTCTGCGCGTTGATGACGAAGCGCACGTCCTTGGCCTGCGGATCGGCGGCGGCGTTGCCGTCCTTGTCCACCCACTCATAGACGCCCGCCGGGCAATAGCGCGTGGAAGGTCCGGCGAACACATCGTGCTCCGACCGCTGCTGCAGCGCCATGTCCCCGACGACGAGATGCACCGGCTCGTTTTCCTCGTGATTGGTGTTGGACAGAAACACCGAGGAGAGACGGTCGAAGGTGAGCACGCCATCCGGCTTCGGATAGGCGATCTTCTTGTGCTGGGCGGCAGGCTCGAGCGTCGCATAGTCGGCCTTGCCATGCTTTAGTGTGCCGAAGGGCGAGACGCCGAACAGCGTGTTCAGCCACATGTCGAGGCCGCCGAGGCCGACGCCGATGATGGTGCCGAAACGCGACCAGAGCGGCTTGACGTTGCGCACCTTCTTCAGGTCCTTGCCGATGTCGGTCGCCCGCCAGGCTTCCTCGTAGGCGGAAAGCTCGTCATTGGCACGGCCGGCGCCGATCGCCTCGGCGACATGATCGGCCGCCAGCATCCCAGACAGCACCGCATTGTGGGAGCCCTTGATGCGCGGCACGTTGACGAAGCCCGCCGCGCACCCCATCAGCGCGCCGCCCGGGAACGACAATTTCGGCACCGACTGCCAGCCGCCCTCGGTTATGGCGCGCGCGCCGTAGCCCAGGCGCTTGGCGCCCTCGAACGTGCCTGCGATCGCCGGATGGGTCTTGAAGCGCTGGAATTCCTCGAAGGGCGACAGATAGGGGTTCTTGTAATTGAGGTGGAGGACGAAGCCGACAGCCACCTGGTTGTCCTCCAGATGATAGAGGAACGAACCGCCGCCGGTCTTCATGTCGAGCGGCCAGCCGAAGGAATGCTGCACCAGACCCGGCCGATGGTTCTCCGGCTTGACCTGCCAGAGTTCCTTGAGGCCAATGCCGTATTTGCCCGGCTCGTGGCCATCGGAGAGGTTGTATTTGGCGATCAGCTGCTTGGCGAGCGAACCGCGCGCGCCCTCGCCGATCAGCACATACTTGCCCATCAGCGCCATGCCCGGCGCGAAGCCCGGACCGTGCGTGCCGTCCTTCTCGACGCCCATGTCGCCGGTAACGACGCCGGTGACGGCGCCTTCTTCATTGTAGAGCAGGCCGGCGGCGGCAAAGCCTGGATAGATCTCGACGCCAAGCGCCTCGGCCTTGCCAGCCAGCCAGCGGCAGACGTTGCCCAGCGAGACGATGTAGTTGCCGTGGTTGTTCATCAGCGGCGGCATCAGGATGTTGGGCAGGCGGAACGAGCCGGCGGGGCCGAGCACCAGGAAATGGTCCGCCGTGACCGGCGTCTTGAAGGGATGACCATCCTCCTCGCGCCAGCCGGGCAGCAGCCGGTCGACGCCGATCGGATCGACGACGGCGCCCGACAGGATATGGGCGCCGACTTCGCCGCCCTTTTCCAGCACGACGACGGAAAGCTCGGGATTGACCTGCTTGAGGCGGATGGCCGCGGCAAGGCCGGCAGGGCCGGCGCCGACGATGACCACGTCGAATTCCATGCTCTCGCGTTCGATATCGCTCATCAACCCCTCCGCACTGGCTTGCCGCCATTGGCGCATCTTGCTGGCTCCTGCGCTGCATAGCGCATCAATTGGCGACAGGAAACCGGCGCATACGTGACAATGCGGATTTGGCCAAAAAGTCGCGCACCTTGCCGCAGGATAAGCCGTTTGCGCCTGGAAACACGCCTCGCTCGCGTTTTTGATTGTTCGACGGCTTGCTTATCGGCCATACTTCCCGCCATGCGCATTCCCGGGCCAGGCGGCTTATCTTCGACGCGCTTTCCATCAACGCCCGGCCGGGCCTGCCGGGCGGTTATTTTTGCCCTTCTGGCGTTGGCGCCGGGTCATGCCGTCGCGGATGAAGTGAAAGTGTGGGCGACAGGCGCGTACTCGTTCTCGGACGAGCTTGGCGGCTTCCGCATCACCGGAGCGTCCGGAATCGGAACCAAGGACGATCCGCTGGTCATCACCGAAGAGCTGAATTCGGCGACCCCGGTGACGCTGACCATCCGCACCACAAAGCCGATCCAGACCTTCGGCAAGGCGGGCGAGTTCGCCAACGGCATCATGTATATGCGCATCGACGTGCTCAACAACAGCGGCCAGGCATGGATCGAGTTCCAGTTCGAGCTGCAGGAAATACTGGACCAGCCGAGCGTGTTCGGCGATGGGCTTTCGTTCGACCAGCGCAACAAGACGCCGGACAATATCTGGTCGAGCAATTTCGCCGATTTCGACCGCGACTTCGAACCCTATGACCGGCTGCTGTTCAAAAACGGCAAGGTCGATCCGCTGAAAACCGCCAGCTTCGAATTCCTGATGACGGACTACACGCCGCGGTGGACTTTCTATCTCGTGCAGGATCCGCGCATACCCACTGGCTAGGACGCCTCGCCGAGGTTGCAAATTGACGCCGCCCGGACGATGGTGCGGCCATGACTGCCGCCTCTCCCAACAATCCGGTCGATCTTGCCGATCTGCTCGCCTTCTATGCCAGCGTGGGTGTGGACGAGGCTCTGGAGGATGCGCCGGTAAACCGGTTCGCGGAGGCCGCGCCGAAGCCGGCGGAGCGGATGCCGACGACGACGCCACGCGAAAGCGGCGCACCGGAGCCGCCCGCTGCTCCGCCGCGATTCGATGCGCGCGCCGTGCCGGATGCTCCGGCCCCGCGCCCGCCGACCTCGGCCGTGCCCGACGAGGCGCAGGCTGCGTTGGCGCGCCAATTGGCGACCGCGGCAGTGTCCCTGGACGAGCTGCGCCAGCACATGGCCGCTTTCGAGGGCTGCAATCTCAAGGCCACCGCCAAGAACCTCGTATTCGCCGACGGCAACCCGCAAGCCGCTGTCATGCTGGTCGGTGAGGCCCCCGGCCGTGACGAGGACATTGAAGGCCTGCCCTTCGTCGGCCGCTCGGGCCGCCTGCTCGACCGCATGCTGGCCGCGATCGGTCTTGACCGCAACTCGGCCTACATCGCCAATGTCATTCCCTGGCGGCCACCCGGCAACCGCACGCCGACGCCGCACGAGACGGAAATCTGCCGGCCGTTCATCGAGCGTCAGATCGAGCTGGTCAATCCCAAGGTGCTGATCAATCTCGGCGGTCCGTCGGCCAAGACCTTGCTCAACACTTCGGAAGGAATCCTGCGGCTGCGCGGCAACTGGCGCGTCCACACCACGGCGTCCGGCATTGCCATTCCGGCCATGCCGACATTGCATCCGGCCTATCTCTTGCGGACGCCCGCGCACAAGAAGCTGGCATGGCGGGACTTTCTCGAGGTGAAGGCGAAGCTGCGGGCGCTCGGCTAGCGATGACCTCGCAGGTAATTGAAATGCCTTCAGCGTCGGCCTAGTCATGCGGCCATGACAAGCTCGCAGACCTCCGCCGGCAGTCTCATCCGCGAATGGCGCACGCGCCGCCGCATGAGCCAGCTCGACCTCGCCGTGGAGGCCGAAATTTCGCAGCGGCATCTCTCCTTCGTCGAAAGCGGACGCGCCGCACCCTCGCGCGACATGGTGCTGCATCTGGCCGAGCAGCTGGCGATCCCGCTGCGGCAGCGCAATCAGTTGCTGCTGGCCGCGGGCTTTGCGCCCAGCTTCGGCGAACGGCCGCTCACCGATACGACGCTGGCGCCGGCGATGGCGGCGGTCGAGACCGTACTCAAGGGGCATGAGCCATTTCCGGCGCTGGCGGTGGACCGGCACTGGAACCTGGTTTCGGCGAATGCCGCGATCGCCCCTTTCCTTGCCGATGTCGGCGAGGCTTCGCTGCTGACACCACCGGTCAACGTGCTTCGCCTCAGCCTGCACCCCGGCGGCATCGCGCCACGCATCGTCAACCTGCAGGAATGGCGCACGCACCTGATCGAGCGTCTCAAGCGCCAGAACGATGCCACCGGCGATCCGGTGCTGGTCGAACTGGAGCGCGAACTGCGCGGCTATCCTTCAGGCGTCAAGGGCAGCCGGCCGGCGCCGGTCGAGCCGAATGCGATCGTCCATCCGCTGAGGCTTGCCCATGGCGATCAGGTGCTGTCGTTCATCAGCACCATCACGGTCTTCGGCACACCGCTGGATGTGACCTTGTCGGAACTGGCGATCGAATCCTTTTTCCCGGCCGATGAGCAGACACGGGCGGCGCTGGTACGCCTGGCAAAGGAGCGGTCGGAACGGTCCTGATCACCCCTGCGGCAGGGCCGCCTTGCGGGTGCGGGTGCGTTCCAGACCCAGTTGCCGTTCGCGCCAGATGATGAAGATGCCGGCGGCCACCACGATCGCACCACCGACCAGCGTGCCGGACGAGGTCACGTCACCGAAAACGAGATAGCCAACCACGATCCCAAGGATCATCGAGGTGTATTCGAAAGGCGCCACGACCGAGGCTTCGGCATGGCGATAGGCCGCGGTCATCAAGATCTGGCCGAGGCCGCCACAACAGCCGGCCATGATGAGCAGCGCGGCTTGCGTTGGCGTCAGCGATTGCCAGCCGAAGGGCAGCGTCAGCAGCGAGAGCACGCTCGCCGTCGACGAGAACCACAGCACGATGGTGGCCGTCTTCTCCGTCTGCACGAGATTGCGCACGAGCAGCATGGCGACAGCCGAGATTGCCGCGGCCATCAGCGCGGCCATGACGCCCAGGACCTCCTGGTCGTCGAGCCCTTCATCCGAATTGAGCAACGTCAGCTCCGGCCAGGAAATGATGAGCACGCCAATGAGGCCGATGGCGACGGCGCTCCAGCGATAGACGCGGATCGTCTCGCCAAGGAAGACCGAGGAGAACACCACGACCAGCAGCGGTTGTGCATAGTTCAGGGTGATCGCCTCAGGCAACGGCAGCCTGGTAAGCGCGAAAAAGCCGAGCCCCATGGCACCGACGCCGACGACGCCACGCGTGATGTGGTTGAAGGGACGCTTCGTGGCGAAAGCGGTGGCCAGATGTCCTTTCAATGCCAGGAAGGCGATGATCGGGAAGATGGCGAAGAAGGAACGGAAGAAGACGATCTGCCCCGCTGGCACGTCGCCTGCCGCCTTGATACAGGTTTGCATGCCGACAAAGACCGTCACGGAGACGATCTTCAGCACGATGCCTCTCAGCGTGCCGTGGCCACCCGTCGTCTCTGGTTGCGGCCTCGCTTCTGATGTCACTTTGGCAATGCGTCTCTGCCCGCCGTCGAGGGCACGTTGCGGGTCTCGAAATGGCAGAACGGGACATTGTCGGCGCACCGAACGAAAGCGCCCATCCCGAATTTCGGTGTGACGGCGGTCATGACTGCCTCGCGACGACGAAAGGAAGGCCTGAATTAGGCTCTGGCGCAGTTTTGTCGAGGGTATGTTTCGTGTAAAGAGCGCGGACTTTGAATTTTTTTGGACCAGTCAAACCATGTCCGGTCCCCGGAAAAGACAGGAAAAGCCAGGGAATGCGCACTGACACAGGCCAGGTCTTCAAACTCGAGGACTATCGCCCCAGCGACTACCTCATTCCGGAAACCAACCTTGACTTCCGTCTTTCGCCGCAGGCCACGGTCGTCACCGCGATACTGACCGTCGAGCGCCGCGAGGGCATATCGGAATCGGCTCCGCTGGTGCTCGACGGCGATGGATTGACGCTGAAGCGCGTCGAGATCGACGGCAAGACGGTGAAAGCGGCGGATCTGCTGGCGAGCCCCGACCAGCTGACGCTGCTCAAGCCGCCGGCCGCACGTCGTTTCCAGCTGCTGATCGAAACCGAACTGGCGCCTGCCGGCAATGAAGCTCTTATGGGCCTTTACCGTTCGAACAACGTTTACTGCACGCAGTGCGAGGCGGAGGGTTTTCGCCGCATCACCTACTTCCTCGACCGCCCCGATATCCTGTCCGTCTACACGGTGCGGATCGAGGCGCGGCGCGACGAGGCGCCGCTGCTCCTGTCCAACGGCAATCCGGTCGAGAGCGGCGATCTCGCCGATGGCCGGCACTATGCCAGCTGGCACGACCCCTTCCCCAAGCCGTCCTACCTGTTCGCGCTGGTGGCCGGCAATCTCGGCCAGGTCGCCGACAGTTTCGTGACCTTGTCCGGCCGCAAGGTCGAGCTCGGCATCTATGTCGAGCCCGGCAAGGAGGCGCTCGCCGGCTACGCGATGGACGCGCTGAAGCGGTCGATGCAATGGGACGAGGAGGCGTTTGGCCGCGAGTACGACCTCGACGTCTTCAACATCGTCGCCGTGTCGGACTTCAACATGGGCGCGATGGAGAACAAGGGCCTCAACATCTTCAACGACAAATACGTCCTGGCCGACCAGGAGACGGCGACGGACGCCGATTTCGCCAATATCGAGGCGATCATCGCGCATGAGTACTTCCACAATTGGACAGGCAACAGAATCACTTGCCGCGACTGGTTCCAGCTTTGCCTGAAGGAAGGGCTGACGGTCTTCCGCGATCATGAGTTCTCCGCCGACCAGCGCTCGCGCGCGGTCAAGCGCATCGCCGAAGTGCGCACGCTGCGCGCCCACCAGTTTCCCGAGGACCAGGGACCGCTGGCGCATCCGGTGCGGCCGCGCCGCTACCGCGAGATCAACAATTTCTATACGGCGACGGTCTACGAAAAGGGGTCCGAAGTGGTGCGCATGATCCGCACCATTCTCGGGGCCGAGGCCTTTCGCGCGGGAATGGACCTCTATTTCGAACGCCACGACGGTGAAGCCGCGACCATCGAGGACTTCATCAAGGTGTTCGAGGAGGCGTCCGGCCGCGATCTTTCACAATTTGCGCTCTGGTATCACCAGGCGGGCACGCCCAACCTGACCGTGAGTTCGACGCACAATCCTGCCGCGCGGGAATTCACGCTCGAGATCGAGCAGTCGGTGCCGCCGACACCGTCGGAAAGCCGCAAGCGGCTGATGCATATACCACTCGCCTTTGGGCTGATCGGCGCCGGCGGCAAACCTGTCTGTTATAGCGGCGTCGAGGGCGCGAGCGTCGAGGACGGTGTCATCCATGTCCGCAAGCGCCGTCACATGGTGCGCTTTTCCGGCGTTGCCGAACGACCGGCGGTGTCACTCAACCGCGGCTTTTCGGCACCGGTGACGCTGTCGGTCGAGCAGAAGGCGGCTGACCAGTTCTTCCTCGCTCGCCATGACAACGACGCCTTCTCGCGCTGGCAGGCCTTCAACACCCTGCTCACCGATGCACTGATCGCGGCCTTCCGCCAGACCCTCGGCGGCAAACAGCCGGACTTCGCCTCACAGCTGACCGAGCTTGCCGGCAACATCGCCAGCGACGAGACGCTGGAGCCAGCCTATCGGGCCCTTGCCCTGGCGCTGCCCGGCGACGCCGACATCGCGCGTGACATCGGCAAGAACATCGATCCGGACGCCATCCATTCAGCTCGCCAGGCGCTAGCGCTGGCGATCGCCACGGCTAACGGCGAGATATTTTCCGGCCTCTATGACAGCCTTGCCGACAAGACCGCTTTCAGCCCCGACGCGGCGAGCGCGGGACGACGCGCCTTGCGCAACATTCTGCTGGATTATCTCTCGCTGCTGCCCGGTGGATCGGCATTGGCGGCCGGGCATTTCCAGTCCGCGACCAACATGACCGACCGCGCGGCCGGATTGGCAGTGCTCGCGCATCGTCACCACGGATCGCCGGAGGCGAAAATAGCGCTGGCGGCTTTCGAAAAGACATATGCGTCCGACCCGCTGGTCATGGACAAATGGTTCCAGATCCAGGCCGGCGTGCCGGGGCCGCAGGCTGTCGACACGGTCCGCTCCCTGACCGCTCATCCGGGCTTCTCGATGGGCAATCCGAACCGGGTGCGCTCGCTGATCGGCACATTCTCCAGCGCCAACCAGACCGGCTTTCACCGCGCCGACGGGGAAGGCTACCGTTTCTTCACGCAGACGGTGCTCGAGGTCGAAAAACGCAACCCGCAAGTGGCGGCAAGGCTGGCGACGGCGCTCAGGTCCTGGCGTTCGCTCGAACCGGGCCGGCAGGCCAAGGCCAGGGAAGCGCTGGTTTCGATCGCCAATGCCGGAAACCTCTCGGCGGATCTGCGCGATATCGTCGAGCGCACGTTGGCGTGAATGCAGACTCCGCTGCCTATGGGAGAGTTCTCCTGTGCCCGGCGCCTATCAAACCGACTGATGGGGCTGTGCCTTTGCGGTCAACTCGATTCCAAGGGCCTTCATCACTGCAATCGTGGTTTTTAGTGTCGGATTGCCGTTCTCACTGAACGAGCGATAAAGCTGTTCACGCGAAAGTCCCGTCTGGCTCGCTATTTGGGCCATGCCCTTAGCGCGCGCAACGACACCCAGCGCATGCGCGATATAGCCAGGATCTTCGGAAGCAAACGCTTCCGCCATGAATGCCGCAATCGCCTCATCGGAGGTCAGGCCTTCAGCCGGATCAAAGGTCGTCAGTTTCTCAGCCATCTCATTCGCTCCATTCTTGTGCCAGACGTTTCGCCGTCTTGATGTCCTTCTTCTGGGTGCCTTTGTCACCGCCGCACAGGAGGACGATGATCGTGTTGCCCCGCTTCTGAAAATAGACGCGGTAAGCCGGGGCCATGGTGGATACGCAACTCGCTTATCCCCTCTCCCACAGGCTCAACGTCTCCCGGATGCCCATAAGCAAGACGGTCAAGCCGGGCAAAGATCGCGCCACGAGCGCGCTCATCCTTTAGCCGCATCCACTATTTTCGGAACGTTTCGGTCTGCTTTAGATCGATCATAGGGATTTGTAGTTTATAAACTACATCCCGTCAAGGAAAGCTCAAGGATCGGTCCGCTCTTATCCGACTCGCCTTCTGTCACATAGCCCTCGCCATAGGGTCGCGCTCAAAAGGGCATTGGGTCGATTCAGCATTATTTAAGTCGATTTTTAATCTTTTTTCGCCGGACCACTGGACAAGGCGAATCACCTTTGATTCTTTAATGGCGATTCGGAAGTGCGGTGTTGCCGGGTCACCAGCACATAGAAATGCGGCATACTGGAAATCGGGGAGTGCCATTTATGGCGAAGGCGGACGCGTGGGGCGCGCCCGGTGGGATGGCTTTTGCGCGTCGCGAGACGCGCAGCGACGGCCTTGCCGGGAATACGCGGCTCATCGCCGAACCGGCCTACAAGCGGCTTCTTGCGGCTGAACCGCTGCTGCGCCGGTCGATACCGGCCCTCATCGTCATCTTCCTGCTCGTCATCGCGGCGCTGCGTGTGCTCTCGCTGATGAACGAGCGCGACGATGTCGAGCGCGATGCCAAGGCGATCCTGACGCTGGCCGCCGCGCAGCTCGCCAGTTCGCTCGCCACCACGTCGGACACGCTGCCGGGCGCCACCCAGGACCTGCTGGAGACCACCAGCCGCCAGGGCGCGATGGGCCGCAGCCACGTGTTGGTCGTCACCGACAGTGCCTTCAGGATCACCGCGGTGACGCCGCGTTCGGTGCCCTGGCAAGGCCATTCGCTCGACGGCCTCGTCCAGGGCGGCCAGCCTTTGTTCATGTTCGGCGATCGCGCCGGTGTCATAGAGGTCAACATCGGCGGTCAGGACTGGTACGCGGCGGTCAGCCTGTCCAAGGACAGGAAGGGAGCCGCCGCGGCGCTTGTGCCGCAAGAGGCGGTCTTCGACACTTGGCGCAAGACAGTCTCGCTCAACGTCACCCTGTTCGTGCTGACGGCCGGCGTGCTGATCATCATCCTCTATGCCTATTTCGGACAGGCGGCGCGCGCGCAGGCAGCCGACCGCATCTATCTCGAGGCACATCAGCGTATCGACATGGCGCTGGTGCGCGGCCGCTGCGGCCTTTGGGACTGGGACATGGTGCGTGGCAAGATGTACTGGTCACGCTCGATGTACGACATGCTCGGCTACGAGCCCTGCGAGACGATGCTGTCCTTCGGCGAGGTCGACGAGATCATCCATCCCGAGGACGGCGACCTGTTCGAACTCGCCAACAAGATCGTCGCGCGCGAGATCGATCATATCGACCAGGTGTTCCGGATGCGGCATGCCGATGGCCAATGGGTGTGGATGCGCGCCCGGGCACAGGTCATGGATCCGGAAGCGCCGGAGATCCAGCTGATCGGCATCGCGGTCGACGTCACCGAGCAACGGCATCTGGCGCTGCGCTCCGAAGCGGCCGATCTTCGCCTCAGGACCGCGATCGAGAACATCAATGAATCCTTCGTGCTTTGGGATTCGGCTCAGCACCTGATCATGTGCAATTCCAAATACCAGCAGGACAACGGGCTCTCGGATCGCGACGTAATGCCAGGTGTGACGCGCGCGTCCCTGGAAGAGCGGATGCTGGCCTTTGCTTCGGAACGCCGGCTTGCCAATACCAATGGTCCGCAGGGCGGCGCCACGTTCGAGCGGCAGCTGTCCGACGGCCGCTGGCTTCAGGTCAACGAACTCCGGACCAGGGACGGCGGCATCGTCTCGGTCGGGTCCGACATCACCCAGATCAAGCTGCACCAGGAAAAGCTGGTCGACAGCGAGCGCCGGCTGATGGCGACCATCCATGATCTCAGCCTCGCCCGCCGGGCAGAAGAGGAACGGGCGCGCGAGTTGGTCGACCTCAACCGCAAATACATGAAGGAAACCGAGCGCGCCGAAGCGGCGAACCGGGCCAAATCCGAATTCCTGGCCAACATGTCGCATGAACTGCGCACACCGCTCAATGCCATCATCGGCTTCTCCGAACTGATGGAACAGGGGCTGTTCGGCCCGCTGGGCTCGGAGCGTTACGAAGAGTACGCCACCGATATCAACAGCAGCGGCAAATACCTGCTTGGCGTCATCAACGACATTCTCGACATGTCCAAGATCGAGGCGGGCCAGTTCTCGCTGGACCAGGAGCAGATCGATCTCGGTCCGCTGATCAGCGAGACGGTGCGTGTCGTGTCGCTACAGGCGGCGCAGAAGGCGATCACCGTGGAAACGCGTATCGCCGACGCGCTGACGTTGTTCGCCGATCGCCGGGCGATCAAGCAGATCGTCATCAACCTCCTGTCCAATGCGGTGAAGTTCACCGGCCAGGGCGGCCACATATCGGTCAGGGCCCGCAACACGTCAGGCGCGCTGGTGCTGACGATCGAGGACAATGGCTGCGGTATCCCGAAGGAAGCGCTCGGCAAGCTCGGGCGCCCGTTCGAGCAGGTCCAGAACCAGTTTTCCAAGAACCATGCCGGCTCCGGTCTTGGCCTCGCGATTTCACGCTCACTGGCCGAGTTGCAGGGCGGTGCACTGAAGATCCGTTCCACCGAGAGTGTCGGCACGATCGTGTCGGTGCGCATTCCCGTGAAGAAGGCGCCAACGGCGGTCAAGGCCGCGGCCTGAGCGACAGGCTGCGGCCGACGATGTCGGAGCCCGCATCAACCAATCCTACTGCAGGCCGCCGTCGTTGCCTTCGTGATCCCATTGGCGGTCATGGCCAAAGCGGCCGCGCTTCGGCAGTTCGCCCTTCTCGATCTTGCCGTCATTGTTCTTGTCGAGCACGGCGAAAAGCTTCCTCTCGCGGCCGCTGATGTCATCAGCGGTCAGCGTGCCGTCGCCCTTGCTGTCGTAACGGGCGATGATGCGCCTGGCCATGCGTTCGAAGCGTGCCTTCTCCAGCGCGTCGGCGAGTTGAGCGACAGTCAGTTTGCCGCCATTGTCGGCGACAAGCTTCTTCAGCCGCGCGTCCATGACATTGGAGAACTGATCGAAGGTGATGGTGCCGTCATTGTCCTTCATCGCCTTGTCGAGCCGCATCATGGTGCGCTGACGCATATTTGCGCTGCCGACATTCTCGGCATAGGCGGCGCCGCCGACGGCTCCGGCCAGGGCGATGAAGGCAAGTGCGAGCTTGGTCGTCTTTCTCATGATTTTCTCCTGTTGCATCGTCACCCCCGATGCGGCCGGACGGTCGTTGGTCACGAACCCCCGGCACGAAGCAAAAGGTCGAAATCCTTCCTGACCTTTTGCGACGTCTCCTTGAGATGTGCCTCCAGCACACCGAAATCCGGCAGGTCGGTGACCGCCAGAAGCAGATCCGAAAGCCCCGGCGGAACGTCGTCACGTTCGAAGGGTCCGGTAAGGCACAGCCGCGTCATCTGGGTCAGCGCCAGATAAAGGGCGTAAGCATCGCCAAGGTCCTGCCTGATCGCGGCATTGGCGAAACGGGGCGTCAGGCGAGACAGGATCTCGGCCGTACCGGTGGCGCGCGGTCCGGCCTCGACCTGCCCGGTGATGACAGCCACCTGGGCGATGAATTCGAGATCGATCAGACCGCCCGGGATCAGCTTGATGTCCCACAGGTCGCGGGGCGGCTTTTCCTGCTCGATCATGGCACGCATTTCCGAGGCCTCGGCCCTCGCCTTTGCCGCATCGCGCGACTGGCCAAGCACCGCGGCAACTTCCGCCTCGACCTCACCGCACAAGCCATCATCACCGGCGATGGCACGCGCCCGCGACAGCGCCATGTGTTCCCACGTCCAGGCCTCCTGGCGCTGGTATTTCTTGAAGGCATCGACATGGGTGGCGACCGGTCCCTTGTTGCCGGACGGCCGCAAACGCAGGTCGAGTTCGTAAAGCACCCCCTCCGCCGTCGGCGCCGATACCGCCGATATCAGCCGCTGCGTCATGCGGGAGTAGTAATGCGACGGCGCCAGCGGTTTGTCGCCATCGGAATCCTCGGCGTCCGCATCGTGATCGTAGAGCAGGATGAGATCGACATCCGACCCGGCGGTCAACTCGCGGCTGCCAAGCTTGCCCATGCCGAGCAGCGAGACCACCCCGCCGGCAATCGTGCCGTGGCGCACCGCGAATTCGGACGTCACCGCTTGCAACGCCGCCGCGATTGTCAGGTCCGCCAGATCGGAGAAAGCGCGGCCGGCGCGGACCGGGTCGATGGAGCCCGCGAGCAGCCGCACACCGATCAGGAATTTCTGCTCGGAAGCAAATATGCGCAGCCGGTCGAGCACGTCCTCATAAGCCCTGTCGCCTTCGAGGAAGGCGGAAAGCCGCGCCGAGAGATAGGCGCGGTCGGGGAGCTCGGTCAGCAATGCCGGGTCGAGCAAGCCGTCGAAGACATGCGGCCGACGGGTGATGATCGCCGCCAGCCGGGGCGCCGCGCCCATGATCGTCGCCATCAGCTTGAGCAGTGCGGGGTTCGACTGCAGCAGCGAGAACAGTTGGATGCCGGCCGGCAGACCAGCGAGGAACTCGTCGAAACGGACCAGCGCCTCGTCAGCCCGGCGCGTCTGACCAAAGGCCTTGAGCAGTGCCGGCGTCAGTTCCGTCAGCCGCTCGCGCGCCTCCGCCGACTGGGTGACGCGATAGCGCCCGAAATGCCAGCCGCGGATGACCCGGCAAATGTCGCTTGGCCGCTGAAAGCCGAGACCGTGCAGGGTCTGCAGTGTGTTCGGGTCGTCGACGTCACCGGTGAAGACAAGATTGCCGATGCCGGCCGAAAGCTCGGGCGCCGTTTCGAACAGCGCCGCATAATGGCGCTCGACCTGCTGCAGCGAGGCACGGAACGCCCCGGCAAAAGCGGCCGCGTCGGCAAAGCCCAGCATGCGGGCGATGCGCTCCAGCCCTTCATCGTCTTCCGGCAGCGTGTGCGTCTGCTCGTCGGCCACCATCTGGATGGCGTGTTCGACCCGGCGCAGGAACCAGTACTGGCGGGCGAGCGCGTCACGCGCATCCGATGTGATCCAGCCCCGAGCCGCGAGCTGACCGAGCATGGGCACGGTTTCGCGGCCGCGCAGCTCCGGGAAGCGGCCGCCGGCGATGAGCTGCTGGGTCTGGACGAAGAACTCGATCTCGCGGATGCCGCCGCGCCCAAGCTTGACGTTGTGCCCCTTCACGGCGATCTCGCCGTGACCCTTATGGGCATGAATCTGGCGTTTGATCGAATGGACGTCGGCAATCGCGGCGTAGTCCATGTATTTGCGCCAGATATAGGGCTGGAGTTCCTTGAGAAAGGCATCGCCGGCCGCCAGATCGCCTGCCACCGGGCGCGCCTTGATCATCGCGGCACGCTCCCAGTTCTGGCCGCGCGCCTCGTAGTAGCGCAGCGCGGCTTCAACCGGAATCGCCAGCGGGGTCGAGCCGGGATCGGGACGCAATCTCAGATCGGTGCGGAAGACATAGCCGTGCTCGGTGCGATCCTGCAGGATGCGCACCAGCCGGCGCGTCAGGCGCGAGAACAAATCGGTGGCGTCGAGGGGATCGACCACGGCGGGCGCTTCCGGATCGAAGAACACGACGAGGTCGATATCGGACGAGAAATTCAGCTCATGCGCGCCGAGCTTGCCCATTCCAAGCAGGATCCAGCCCGATTGATGCGACGGGCTGTCGAGGTCTGGCAGTCTGAGTTTGCCCTGGCCATGCGCGTCACGCAGCAGGAAATCGACGGCCGCGCGGGTGCAGGCGTCGGCGAGATCGCTCAAGCGCCTTACTGTCAGCGACGTCTCGGCCTCGCCCGAGAGATCGGCTAGCGCGATCAGGAAATGCGCCTCGGCCTTATGCTGACGCAGCTCCATCATCAGGCCGGATTCCGAGACCGTTTCGGCCAGCGGCGCCTGGTCGATCGCGGCGGTGATCGCTTTCAGGCGGGCCTCGATCGGCAGGTCGAAGAGGCCGTCGAGGATTTGCGGCCGGCGGCGCGCCGTATCGCGCAGGAACGGCGAAAGGTCGAAGACGGCGGCCAGGAAATCCTGCGCCGTCCCCTTGCCGGCCAGGAATTTGGCCGCCCGTGTCAGCCCTTCTTCGCGCGCTGCGTCCGCGATTTCGGCCAGTTCCTGCCGCGCCCGCCCCTCGTCGAGCGGGACAAGCGGGGTTTCCAGGCTCAGCAACCAGTCTGTCTTGCTCCGCTTGGCAACGGCCGCCATCAGTGGTCCTCGCGTGTGGGGAAACTCATGACCACGGATAGTCCCGGATTGCCGGGCAACAGGTCAAGCCGGCCGTAGTGGAATGTCATGACCGCCTTGGCGAGACTGAGGCCAAGGCCGGAACCAGGCTGCGAACGGCTTTTCTCCAGCCGCACGAAGCGCTCCGTCGCCCGGGCGCGATCGGCATCGTCTGGAATGCCCTGGCCGTTGTCGGCGACGGAAAGCCTGATCTCGCCATGCGTGCGTTCGAGCGCCACGCGGACCGCCGGCTTGGACGTGGCATCGGTCGAGTACTTGATCGCATTGTCGACGATGTTGGAGAGCGCCTGGCCGATCAGTTCGCGGTTGCCGTCAACGGCAAAAGCACCGTTCACCTCGGCGTCCAGCGAAACGCCAGCCTCCTCGGCCACCGGCTCGTAGAGCTCGACCACATCGCGCACGGCAGCCGCCAGATCGACGCGGTTGGTGTGCTCGGAAGAATATCCAGCCTCCAGCCGGGAGATCATCAGGATGGCGTTGAAGGTCTTTATCAGCTGGTCGGACTCGGCGATGGTACCCTCCAGCGCCTGCCGATAGTCCGACGTCTTCTGCTTGCCGGAAAGCGTCGCCTCGGCCCGGTTGCGCAGCCGCGTCAGCGGCGTCTTCAAATCATGCGCGATGTTGTCGGAAACCTGTTTCAAGCCTTCATTGAGCGTGGCGATCCTGGCCAGCATGGAATTGAGGTTTTCGGACAACCGATCGAATTCGTCGCCGGTGCCCGTAACCGGCAATCGGCCACTGAGATCGCCGCCCATGATGCGACGGCTGGCCTCCGACACGCTGTCGATGCGCTTCAGCGCGGCGCGGCCGACAAAGAACCAGATTAGCAGTCCGCCGAGCCCCATCATGCCGAGCGCCAGCATCAGCGAGCGGCGGATAACGGCGCGAAAACGCTCCGGTTCGCCGAGATCGCGGCCAACCAGCAGGATCATCTGATTGGGCAGCCGCAGCACCAGCGCGATGGCATTGTGGCCCTTCTCGCCTTCAGCCTGCACCGCGTTGTCGCCAGTTGAAGGAGACGTCGTCTGGTCGGACGCTCCGCTGCGCAAACGATCAAGCTCACCTTCGCCGAAGCGCTTGTAGGAGAACGGCTCGGTCGTCCAGCCCTCGGTATCGATTACACCCGGCTCCAGGGCCTGCACATTGCCGGTCAGGATCTGGCCATTGGTGTCGGCGATCAGATAGAGGTTGGCACCAGGCTGGCGGGAGCGGTTTTCGACCACACGCACCAGCAATGGCAAGCCGCCCTTTTTGTAGGCGCTGGCCAAGCCTATTATCTCATCATTGATTGTGTCCTGCGTCTGCCCGGTCAGCATGCTCGCTGACAGCGACGTCATGTAGAAGACCAGCAGCACGGCGCACAGCGCGAAAAGCAGGAAATAAAGCGCCGAAAGCCGCGCTGCCGTCGTCTTCATGATGGCGGGCACGGAAAGAGCCATGCTGTCGCCTAGCCGCCCTTCAGCATGTAGCCGGCGCCTCGAACCGTGTGCAGGATCGGCTTGTCGAAGCCCTTTTCGATCTTGCCGCGCAGCCGCGAGACGTGGACATCGATGACATTGGTCTGCGGATCGAAATGATAATCCCAGACATTTTCGAGCAGCATGGTGCGCGTCACCACCTGGCCGGCATGGCGCATGAGATATTCGAGCAGGCGGAATTCGCGCGGCTGCAGCGTGATCTCACGCGCGGCCCGGCGGACAGAATGCGACAGCCTGTCGAGTTCAAGGTCGCCAACCCGGTAGACGGTCTCGGCCTCCTTGGCGCTGGCGCGTCGGTTCAGCACCTCGACACGCGCCAGAAGTTCGGAAAAGGCATAGGGCTTGGTCAGATAGTCGTCGCCGCCGGCACGCAGGCCGGTGACCCGGTCATCGACCTCGCCCAGCGCCGACAGGATGAGCACTGGTGTCGTGTTGCCCCTGGAGCGGAGAGCGGCAATGACCGACAGGCCATCGCGGCGCGGCATCATCCGGTCGATGACCATCACGTCGTAATCACCCGCATCGGCAAGCGCGAAGCCGGTCTCGCCGTCACCGGCGACATGTGCCGTATGACCGGCTTCCGTGAAGGCTTTCTGCAGATAATCCGCAGCCTCGCGATCGTCTTCTATGACGAGAATCTTCATAGGGCCGTTATACGCGATTTCGCTGGAAGATTGAGTAGCCGGCATCTGCATTCTAGCCTTTGCCAAAGCGCATCGCGATCAAGATGATCGAGAGCGTGCGCGATGAAATCCTTGTTCCGTGGCGTCGTTGCGCCGGACATGCCAGTTCCCGGTCATGTCGTTTCCCCCCGCGACCACCGAACCGACCGGCTTCGGGCACGAGAGCGTGATGTGGGCACCCATATGCGGCGCGCGGCAGCGGGCGATGGGAAGCCCGCTGCCACTGAAGAAGAGCGCGATGACTGACTAACGGGCTCTCCTTCTTGCTTTCCCATGCGGCGACTCGGGGGTGTTGAAACCGCCGCATTGGAAAAGTCGTCTCAGCCCTTGGCCACCGGCAGCGCGACGAAGCGGTTGTTGTCGTCGCGGGTGATCTGCATCAGCACCGCCTTGCGTCCGGATTTGACCGCATCGGCCATGGCCTTGGTGACGTCGTCGGTGCCGTTGACCTCCGCCGAGTTAACCGCGGTGATGACGTCGCCCGGCTGGATGCCGCGATCGGCGGCGGCGCTGTCGGGGTCGACGTCGGTCACCACCAGACCCTTGCCGTTTTCAGACTTGGTGACGGTGAGGCCGAGATCGGCGAGCGTGTCCGGCTTTGCCGGAGCGGAGGGTTGCTGCTGCTGGTCGCCCGATGCCTGCTTGTCGCTGATGGGCAGTTTGCCGAGATCGACCTTGACCGTCTGGCTCTTGCCGTCACGCCACACGGTGACGTCAACCGATTTGCCCGGCGAATAGGCGCCGATCAGGCGGGCGAGTTCCTTCGGCGAGGCAACGTCCTTGCCATCAACCTGGGTGATGACATCACCCGCGGTGATGCCGGCCTTCTTGCCGGGACCGTCGTCCTGGGCGCTCGAAACCAGGGCGCCGTTGTTGGACTTCAGACCGAGCGATTCGGCGATGTCGGAGGTGACCGGCTGGATTTCGACGCCGAGCCAGCCGCGCTGGACCGCGCCGTTCTTCATCAGATCTCCGACGACCTGCTTGGCGGTCGAGGCCGGAATGTCGAAGGCAATGCCGACGCTGCCGCCCGAAGGCGAGAAGATGGCGGTGTTGATGCCGACCACCTGGCCGTTGAGGTTGAAGGTCGGGCCACCCGAATTGCCGCGGTTGACCGAGGCGTCGATCTGGAGGAAATCGTCATAGGGGCCGGCGCCGATATCGCGGCCGCGCGCCGAGACGATGCCGGCGGTGACGGTGCCGCCGAGGCCAAACGGGTTGCCGACAGCCACGACCCAGTCGCCGACGCGAACCTTGGAATCGTCGGCGAAGTCGACATAGGTGAACTTGCCGCCACCATCGACCTTGAGCACGGCGAGATCGGTGCGCGGATCGGTGCCGACCAGCTTGGCGTCGAGTTCCTTGCCGTCATTGGTCACCACGGTGAAGGCGGTGCCTTCTTCGACGACATGGTTATTGGTGACGAGATAACCGTCTTCGGAGATGAAGAAGCCTGAGCCCTGCGCCACCGGACGCGGCTGGTCGTTGTTGCGATCGCGATGACCGAAGCGGCGCTGACCTTCATCGTTCTGGCCATTCTGGTCACCAAAGCCGCGGAATTCCTTGAAGAAGCGGCGCAACTGCGGATTGTTGGGAAGATTGTCGAAACCGCCCTGATCGTCGGAACCGTCATCGGCGGTCGGTTGCAGCTTGGCCTTGACCTTGACGCTGACCACGGCTGGCGAAACGCGCTCGACGACATCGGCGAAGCTCGGAACCTGGGGAGCCTCCACACGCACGGCGTCAGCCAGAACGGGGCTGGTTCCACTGGTCAGCGCGCCAACGCCGATCGCGCCGGCGACAGCGATGGACGCGGCGGCAGCCAGAAGACGCTTGCGGGTGCGGGAATATGAATTGGGGGCAATATTCATGGTTCTCTTATCCTCTTTCAACGGACGCGCCTTGATCGGCATCCTCAAGAACGAGAATTAGAGCGGCGCACATTACGACGCCATTTCCGGCACATGAAACTTTGGTAATGTTGGCGCGCAGCGCAGACGTCAGTCGCGGTCCAGGATCGTGTCCAATGCCGCCTGTTCATCGGCTGACAGGGATTTCGTCGCCAGCGTCCGGCGCGACCGCGCGGTCAACACAATGAATCCGCCTCCCACCAGCAGCAACAGCACGGGCGTGCCCCACAGCAACGCGTTGCGCAGGTCGAAACGCGGCTTCAGCAGAACGAACTCGCCGTACCGGGAGACCACATAGTCCATCACCTGCTGGTCGGTATCACCGGCGACAAGGCGTTGTCGCACCAGGATACGCAGGTCGCGAGCAAGGTCGGCGTCGGATTCGTCGATCGACTGGTTCTGGCAGACCATGCAGCGCAAGCCTTCCGACAGCGCCCGCGCCCGTGCCTCCAGAGCGGGGTCGGCCAGCATCTCGTCAGGCTTCACCGCCATTGCCGTGCCGGCGAAGAGCAATGCAAGTAACAGGACAATCGAGGTCAGCGAAAACCTTGCACTCATGGCAGGACCACCGGCGCCACCGCGCTCGCCTGCTTGCGGCGGCGCGAAGGGGCGCCGACCCGCAGGCGCCTGTCCATCAGCGACATGGCGGCACCCGCCATCATCACCAGGCCGCCGCCCCAGATCAGCGTCACCAGCGGCTTCCACCACAGACGCACCACGACCGAGCCGTCCTTGCCCTCGTCGCCGAGCGAAATGTAGAGCTGGGAGAGGCCGATGGTCTTGATGCCGGACTCCGTCGTCGTCATCTGCCGCACCGGATAGAAACGCTTGGCGGAGCTGATTTCGCCGACAGGGCTGCCGCTGACGCCGATCAGCTCGAAACGGCCGCGATCCTCGCTGTAGTTCGGTCCCCGGGCCGGATAGAGCCCGACGAAACGCACCACGCGTCCGGAGATTTCGACGGTTTCACCAGCATGCATGGACAGGATCTTCTCCGTGCCGAAGCAGAGCGTGCCGACAATGCCGAGCACCGTCAGGCCAAGGCCGAGATGCGCCAAAGCGGTCCCGAAGACCGAGCGTGGCAAACCAACCAGGCGCCTGACCATGACCGGCGCGGCGACATTGCCTAATCCTGCCTTGACGGCGAGGTCGGTCAGCGCGCCAAGGATCAGCCAGACGGCGAGGCCAACGCCAAGCGCGGCAAGCACCGAAGCGCCGTCGACGAACAGGGCAGTGACCAGCGTCGCCAGAAGGGCGGCCGCGAAAGCCATCATCAGACGCTGCGCGACGCCAAGGACATCGCCGCGCTTCCAGGCCAGCAGCGGCCCAAAGGGAACCATCACCAGCAGCGGCACCATGAGCGGGGCGAAAGTGAGGTTGAAGAACGGCGCGCCGACCGAAATCTTGCCGGCCGAAAAAGCCTCGACCGCCAGCGGATAGAGCGTGCCGACCAGCACGGTGGCGGTCGCCGTGGTCAGGAACAGATTGTTGAGGACGAGCGCGCCTTCGCGCGAAATCGGATGGAACAGGCCGCCTGCCGTCAGCCTCGAGGCGCGCAACGCAAACAGCGCCAGCGAGCCGCCGATGAACAGCGTCAGGATGCACAGGATGAAGACGCCGCGCGTCGGATCGGTGGCAAAGGCGTGGACGGAAGTCAGGACGCCCGAACGCACCAGGAAGGTGCCGAGCAGCGACAGCGAGAAGGTCAAAATGGCGAGCAGCAGCGTCCAGATCTTCAACGCCGAGCGCTTTTCCATCACGATGGCAGAATGCAGCAGCGCGGTGCCCGCCAGCCAAGGCATGAAGGAAGCGTTCTCGACCGGATCCCAGAACCAGAAACCGCCCCAGCCGAGCTCGTAATAGGCCCAATACGATCCCATGGCGATGCCGCCGGTCAGAAACATCCAGGCGACCAGCGTCCATGGCCGCACCCAGCGCGCCCAGGAAGCATCGATGCGGCCCTCGATAAGGGCCGCGACCGAGAAGGAAAAGCAGATCGAGAAGCCGACATAGCCGAGATAGAGCAGCGGCGGATGAATGGCGAGGCCAAGGTCCTGCAGGATCGGGTTGAGATCGCGGCCTTCGATCGGCGCCGGATTGAGTCTGACGAAGGGATTGGACGTCACCAGGATGAACAGGAAGAAGGTTGCGCCAATGGCGCCCTGCACGGCAAGCACGTTGGCGCGCAGCGTCGCCGGCAGGTTGGAGCCGAAAGCGGCGACAAGCGCGCCGAAGAAGGTCAGGATCAGCACCCAGAGCAGCATCGAGCCTTCGTGATTGCCCCAGGTTCCGGTGATCTTGTAGATCAGCGGCTGCAGCGAATGCGAGTTCTCCCAGACGTTCGCCAGCGAAAAATCGGAACTTGCATAGGCGCTCGCAAGTGCCGCGAAGGACAGGGCCGTCAAGGCAAAACCAGTCACCGCGACCGGACCGCCGACCGCCATCAGGCGCTGGTTGTTCAGCCGCGCGCCAAACAGCGGCACGATGGTCTGCACCAGCGAAAGCGCGAACGCCAGAACCAGGGCGAAATGTCCGGTCTCAACCATTCCCGCTTGCTCTCCCGCCGGGATTACTCACTCTTGCTCTCCTGCCAGACACCCTTGGCCTTCAGGCCGTCGGCAACTTCCTTGGGCATGTAACGCTCGTCGTGCTTGGCCAGCACGCTGTCGGCGACAAAGACGCCGTCGGGGCCAAAGGTGCCCTCGGTGATGACGCCCTGCTCTTCGCGGAAAAGGTCGGGCAGGATGCCGGTATAGGTAACCTTGACCGATTTGTGGGTGTCGGTGACCGAAAAGGCAACCGTCGCGCCCTGGCCGCGCTGGATGGTGCCTTTTTCGACCAAACCGCCGAGCCTGATGCGCTGGCCGGGCTGCACACTGGCAGTGGTCAGATCGGCCGGCATGTAGAAATAGGACGCTTTCTGGCCAAGCGCATAGAACGTCAGGCCGGTGGCGGCTGCGAGGAAAGCCAAGCCGCCCACAATCACCGACAATCGTTTCTGCTTGCGCGTCATATCCAATTCTACTCCGTCGCCGTCAGGCCGAGCGAGGCGCCAAAGGCGGTGAATTTCTTGGCTTCGTCACTGTCGGCCCCAAAGACCGCAATGGCGCGGCCCAGCGCATCGCGCGCCTGGTCGGTCTTGCCCAGCACGACATAGGAACGAACAAGCCGCATCCATCCTTCCGGGTCGCGCGGATTTTGACGAAGTTTGTCGTCGAGGCCGGCGACCATGGTGTTGATCATGGCTTCCCTGTCCTGCGGCGACATGGAGGATGCCGCGTCGACATCGCCGGCATCGGGGCCTTTCGGGGCCGCGCCGGAAGCGACTTCGGAGCCGGATTTGGCCAGTGCCTGTTCGACGGCGCCGCGCCATGGCGAATCCGGCGGCAGTTTACCGAGCATCACCTGCCAGGCCGCGGCCGCTTCCTTGCCGCGGCCCTCCTGCGCCAATGCCATCGCCAGATAGAAGCTGGCTTTCGCATTGGCCGGGTCAAGCCTCAAGGCCGCCTCGAAGGCATCCTGGGCATCGGCCGAAACAATACCGCCCGCGGCACCGGCGATCGCCTCACCGAGTCCGGCCTGGCGTACGGCGCTGTCGCCGTCGAGGCGTATGGCGTTGCGGTAGGCCGCCGCGGCGTCGGCAAAGCGCTGCATGCGCAGATAAACCGGCGCCAGCACATCCCAGCCCCGCCCATCGGAAGGGTTGGCCGCGAGGTGGGCTTCGGCGCGCGCCACCAGCTCATCGACCGAACTGTCGGCCGGGTTCTTGGCCAGCCGCTCGCTGAGCGGCTGCGACGGCAGGTCAGGCGAGCCGATCTGGCTGTAGAACCCCCAACTGACCAACGGGACCGCCAGCACGGCCACGGTCGCGACAAGCCGTGCCGTGACCGACGCCGCCCTGCCGGACGTCTTGCCGGTTATGTCAGCGTTACCCAGGCGAAGGATGCGGCGGGCGATCTCGGCGCGCGCCTCGGCTGCCTCAGCGGGCCGGATCAAGCCGCGCGCGGCATCGCGGTCGAGTTCGGCTAATTGATCGCGATAGACTTCCAGGTCGTGGTCGCCGCTCGATGACGCGCCCTTGGAAGCCCCAGCCAGCGGCAAAAGCACCGCCAGACTGGCGCCCAGCGTGAGAATTGCGGCTATGACCCAGAACAGCATGGTTCTTCCAATAAAGGCAGAGCCCTGCCCTGCCAACACAGGCATCCTGCGACGCTTTGACGGCAGGCGCACCGAATGTCCTTGATCGACATCAACTGGCCGGGTCGCAACCGGACCCGGCGTGCTAGGTCAATGGTGTCCAGCCGCCGTCGCCATTGCGGCAGGCTGTTCCGTGCGCCGTGACACTGGCGCTGCCGGTGAACACCGTCTGCGTATACTGGCGGCAATCCTGCGAACCAACGCGGTAAGGTTGGGCTGGCACGACCTCGCCATGGCGCGAGGCCTGATCGCCCTTCCACGCCACCTTCTGCCCGCTCGTCGTGTATTCAAGCGCCTTGTATTCAGCCTCGAGCGCGCTGCGCTTTTCCGTGTCGCTCAGGCCATTGCCGACAGACCCGCCAATGAGGCCGCCGCCCATGGCGGAAATGATCGACTTGGTGACGACCTTGCCGCCGGCCGGGGGCGTCGAGGCCGGGGTCGCGGCCACGGTCGGGCCCTTGCCGCTCGAGGTGGTGCAGCCCGACACGGCCAGCAATGCGGAAACAAGCGCGACGCGAATCTTCATGCCAACAACCGGTATTCCTGAGTTGGAGCTTGCCATGGATGCGCGTGGCATCATCTGAGAAGTGGGCATGGCCATACTATTGATATTTGTCGGAAATTTGGCCGCCGCCGGCCAGTATGAGGTCAATCGATATGCCGCCATAGCATGTGCCACCCGTTGGTGTCGATTGGTCTGGGCAAACGTCACTGAAGGCTCCGCAATCGCACCGCTGCCTTCAGACCACCCATGCCGGAACGCCCCAGATCCAGGCCGCCTCCATACTCGTTGACGAGGTCGGCGACGATGGCGAGGCCCAGGCCCGTTCCCGGCTTTGTCTCGTCCAGGCGCCGTCCGCGCTTCATGGCTTCGCGCGCCTTGTCCTCGGGAATGCCAGGGCCGTCATCCTCGATGCTGATCTCGAACAGGCTCTCATCCTTGCTGACCAAGGGCACGACCGAGACCGCGACAGCACTCCTTGCCCATTTCATCGCATTCTCGAGAAGATTGCCGAGCAGTTCCTCGAGGTCCTCGCGTTCGCCGGCAAAGACGATCTCGGTGGCCGGCAGCGACAGCGACAGGCTGGTCCGCGGGTTGAGCTTCTGCAAAACACGCACCATGCGCTGTACCAGCGGCGCCACGGGCGTGCGGTAGACGACGCTGTCGCGCTGCGCCGCGACGCGGGCGCGCTGCAAATAGTGATCGATCTGCTTTTGCATGGAGGCGGCCTGCTCGGCGATCAACTGCCCCTTGGCGCCGCCAAGCGCCCGGCCCTCGTTGAGCAGCACGGCGAGCGGCGTCTTCAGCGAATGGGCGAGGTTGCCGACCTGGGTCCGCGAACGCTCGACAATGCGTTTGTTGTTTTCGATCAAAGCGTTGGTTTCGTTGGCCAACGGTTCGATCTCGGCCGGGAAGCGGCCGTCGAGCTTCTGCGCGGTGCCCTCGCGCACCATGGCGAGTGCGTTCCTGACCCTGCGCAGCGGCTGCAGCCCGAGCAGGATGGCGATGGCGTTGATGGCGATCATTCCGATGCCGAACAGGCTGAGATAGGTCAGCAGGCGACGCTGGAAGGTCCCTATTTCCTGCTCCAGCTCGGTCTTGTTTCCCATGACGCGGAAGCGCGCGGCGCGGTTCTTGGCATCGAGAACGAATTCGCTCTCGAACACGACCAGTTCCTCGCCGTTGATGCCTTGCGCGGCATAGCTACGCTGGAAATTGGCGTTGAAAGGAACATCCGCCACATCGGGCGACGGGATGGTCCGGGTCATGGACGACGAATGGAGATCGCCGTGCACGCCTTCCGAGGCGGGCTCGACGGACCAGTACCAGCCCGAATTCGGCTCCGAGAAACGGAGGTCGCCAAGATCGGGCGAGCCGGTCAGCGCGCCGCTGTCGGAAATGCCAATGGAGCCGATCAAGTTGAACAAATGCGCCGACAGCAAACTGTCGAAGCCCCGCTCGCTGGCTTGGCGGTAGAGCGTGGTGATCAGGGTGAAGATGACGACCAGGGTCAGGATCGCCCATACCGTGGAGAAGGCGATAACGCGGAACGTCAGCGAGCGCGGCCAAGCGCGTAGCGAAAGCCGTCTGCCCACGGTTGGGTTGGTAGGAAGCGGTTCCGCCTTACGCCTCCGGCTCACGCATGCGGTAGCCCATGCCGCGCACGGTTTCGATCATGTCGATGCCCATCTTCTTGCGCAGCCGCCCGACAAAGACCTCGATCGTGTTGGAATCGCGGTCGAAATCCTGGTCGTAGAGATGCTCGACCAGTTCGGTGCGCGAAACGACCTCGCCCATGTGGTGCATCAGATAGGCAAGCAGCCGGAATTCGTGCGAGGTCAATTTCAGCGGCACGCCATTGACATCGGCCTTCGAAGCCTTGGTGTCGAGACGCAGCGGCCCACAGGTCAGTTCCGACGAGGCGTGGCCGGCGGCGCGGCGGATCAGGGCCCTGACCCGTGCCAGTACCTCCTCGATGTGGAACGGCTTGGTGACGTAGTCGTCGGCGCCGGCGTCGATGCCCGAGACCTTGTCGCTCCAGCGGTCACGCGCGGTCAGGATCAGCACCGGCATCTTGCGGCCGCCGCGACGCCAACGCTCGACCACGCTGATGCCGTCCATCTGCGGCAGGCCGATGTCGAGCACGACGGCATCGTAAGGCTCCGTGTCGCCGAGGAAATGACCCTCCTCGCCATCGAAGGCACGGTCGACGACATAGCCGGCATCGACCAGCGCATCGGAAATCTGCCGGTTGAGATCCTTGTCATCCTCGACGACGAGTACGCGCATGCGGGGACCAATGCCTGTTGACTGAGGTTTCAGATATAGGCCGATTCCGGCGGCCTGGGAAACGGAGCCCTGTAGGACGAGAAGACTGCGTCAGTTCTGCGGAACGACGATTTCGGAGCGGCGCGGACGCTGCCCGTCCTTGCCCGGCACGAGGACGACGATAACGCAGACCGGCTGGCCGCCACGCGTCGACGCCGAGGCCTTGGCGAGTGTTCCACCATTCTGCTGGGCCACCTGCTGACCGATCGCATAGCAGTCGGATGCGGCCAGGACGATCGGGGTGGGCTGATCGGGCGCGATCGCCGGTATCGCCATTGCCTGCGACGCAAACATCCCGGCGGCACTAAGCGCCAGGGTCGCGGTTCGGAAATGGGAGCGAAGCGTTTTCATGACCGGCGTTGTAACGCATCGGTGCTGAACGTGAAATGAACAGTGAACGGCCCTGAACCCATGCTCGCCACACCCCTGCAACGCGAGATAGACAATCTGGATTCACCGCCCCACCAGTGAACCCCGCGAAAGCCCAGTCTAGACTCCGTTTCGATGATATTGAAAGCGCGTCAGGCGTTTTCCTGCGTCAGCGCTCGGAATCGCAGCAGACCATGATGGACAAGCAATTCCTCATCATAACGCGCCTCGGTGAATTCCAGCGACAGCCGCGTCTGTCCACGCGGGCCGATCACCAGCACCGCGTCGGCAAGGCGCGCCTTGATGGCGGCCATGATGGCAAGCGTTTCGGCTTCACCATGGGCCTTCGACCAGACATGCAGCGTGATCAGCTGGTCGTCGTTATTCTCGGCGCCGGTATCCCAGTCAAAAGCCGAGGTCTGGCCTGAAGTCACATAGGGAAAGGCGGCGGTGTCGGTTGCCCGCTCGAGCAGCCCGGCGCCGCCGAGCAGCGCCGACAGCGACGCATCGCTTTTCAACCTGAGGAACAGGGCCTGCTGCAAATCACCGGGCGCGGTCATCGTTCTTCCCCTCGCCTGTTGCGCCACCGACCCTTGCCTGCCAGAAGCTCTTCCGCGTTCTAGACGCTTTGCCATATATAACCATTTGCCGCACGGACAGGTTTGCCGATTCGTCGTCTCGATGATGAATGCCGATGATCTCGAAAATACGACTTGCCGACAATCTCCTCAGCGGACGCGGCATAGCGATACCGGTTGCGCACCGCAAGCACCATCAACGCCCGGCAGCGGGCCATTTTCCCAGATTCGGGAGCTGACCATGCTCGATCCACAAAAGGCCAAAGCCGCGTCGCGTCTGCTGGTAAGCCATTGGGATCATGGCACCCATCTCGACGCCATACCTGAGGAGCTTCGCCCGAAGACACGAACCGAAGGCTATGCCATCCAGGCCCATGTCATGGATCGTTCGGCGGTCCCGCTTTTCGGCTGGAAGATCGCGGCAACCAGTCTTGCCGGTCAAAGGCATATCAATGTCGACGGCCCGATGGCCGGGCGCCTGCTGGCAGAGAAAGCGGTCGCGGTTGGCGGGACCGTCTCGCTCGCGACGAGCAAGATGCGGGTCGCCGAGATCGAATTCGCTTTCCGTTTTGGCCGCCAGATCCCGACGCGCCCGGCGCCTTATGAAATCGCCGAGGTGATAGATGCCGTGGCGACCTTGCATCCGGCGATAGAAATACCGGACTCGCGCTACGACGATTTCCGCGCCGTCGGTGCGCCACAGCTGATAGCGGACAATGCCTGTGCCAATCTGTTCGTCATCGGCCAGCCCACGCAAGACGAATGGCGTGACGTGAACCTCGCGGAACACCCGGTGACCGGTCTTGTTTCGGGCAAGTCGAGGCACGACGGAACCGGCGCGGCGGTGTTAGGCGACCCGCGTATTGCGCTCACATGGATCGTCAACGAACTGTCGGGCCTGGGCATAGCGCTCCAGCCGGGACAGGCGGTGATCACGGGCACTTGCGTGACGCCGATACGCGTCGAGGCTGGTGATGAAGTGATCGGCGATTTGGGCAAATTTGGCCGCGTCTCGGTACGGTTTGTCTAGACCGGCTTGCTCTCCCGGTTCAGCCTGACCACGAAGCTCCTCACCGCCAGAACCAGCACGGTGATGATGATCAATATCACGGAAAGCGCCGCGATCGCCGGGTCGATGTTGTCGCGCAGGCCCATCCACATCAGGCGCGGCAGCGTGATGGCGTTGACCGAGGTGATGAACAGGGTGACGCCGATCTCTTCCCAGGAGAGTACGAATGAGAGCAGTGCCGCGGTGACGATGCCAAACTTGATGTTGGGCATAATGACGCGCGTGGCGCGTTCCCACACGCTTGCACCAAGGCCGCGCGCGGCGAGGTCGATGCGCCGATCGAGCTGGCTGAGCGAGACCAGGATCAACACCGTCGCGAATGGCACCGTCATCACCGAATGCGCCATGGCAACGCCGAGCCAGGTGTCGTAGCCGAAGAAGGAACTGACGCCTGAGATCGAGGTGAGCAGGAAGTAGAGCGTCACCGCCGAGACCACCGGCGGCACAACCATCGGCAGCAGCACGAAACCGACAAGGGTGGCGGTGAAGCGCGGCTGGAACATCCAGACGCCGAGGCTGAAACTGAGCGCCAGTACGGTTGAAACAGCGCTGCTGACGATGCCGATCCGGATCGAAAGCAGGATCGACTGGAGCCAGCGCGGGTCCTCGATCAACGAGCGATAGTGGCGCAGCGACAATTCACCCGTCGGCATTGCCAGCATGCGGCTCGGCGTCAGCGAGACCGGAATGACGGCCAGCAGCGGCAACAGCAGGAACAGCGCCACCAGCACGGCGAGGATCAGCGAGACGGGTCCGGGGCGATAGGTCGGCATCGCGCTACACCAGTTGCTTCGGTTTGACGTATCGGAAGAGCAGCGCCATCAGGGCGCCGACGAAGATCACCAGCACGACGCTGATCGCGGCCCCGAGCCCCCAGTCCGGGCTCTGGAATATCCGGAGATAGATCAATTCGGCGATCATCACGCTGCGGCCGCCGCCGAGAATCGCCGGCGTGACGAAGAAGCCAAGCGAGAAGACAAAGACGATCATCGCCGAGCCGATGATGCCGGAGCGCGTCATCGGCACGAACACCGTCCAGAAGGTGCGCATGCGGCTGGAGCCCAGGCCGCGCGCGGCGAGCAGCACGCGCTCGTCCAGGCTGCGCATTGCTGACGCCAACGGAAAGACGGCGAAAGGAATGAGGAAATGCGTCATGCCGACGATGACGCCGAATTCGTTGCGCACCAAAGTCAGCGGTTCGGAGATGAAACCGATGGACTGCAGCCAGGTGTTGATGAGGCCGCGGTTGGACAAAAGCGCCACCCAGCCGAAGGCGCGCGTCAGCACCGAGATCCAGAACGGCACCAGGATGCAGAATTCGGCGATGAGGCGCTGCGCTGGGCTGCCGCGCACCCAGACGACCGTGATGGCGTAGGCGGCGGCGACCGACACGATGGTGACGATGGCCGCGATGCGCAGCGTGCGGATGAACACCGACTGCACCAGATCGTCGGTGAGCAACGCCTGGTACTGGCCAAGCCCGGGCGTCGGCAAGGTGAAGCTCCACTTCACCACGCCGAGAAACGGCCAGGCATAGGCCAGGACCAGGAACAGGAGCAGCGGCGCCATCAACAGCGCCGCGCCCATCCTGTCGGAGAGAACACCTCTCATGTCAGCTCAGCAACGCCAGTGATCAGGCGGAGATGATCTTGGTGTATTCGTCGAGGGCCGCGCCGTAGTTCTTGGCGTACCAGTCCATGTCGAGCGGGATCTGCTTCTTCATGTTCTCCGGATCGACGGGGTTGATGCGCTTCTTGTCGGCGGGAATCAGCGCGTCGGCCGCCGGATTGGCCGGCCCCTGGCCGAGCTTGTCGAACATCACCAACTGCTTTTGCGGATCCTGCGCGCTGGCGATGAACTTCATCGCCGCATCCCTGCCGCCTGGGTTGTTCTTGAGCACGGCCAGTGCACCGGGCGAGATCAGGCCCTGGTCCCAGATGAACTTGATCTTGCCGCCGGAATCCTGCTCGATCAGCGAGGCCCGTGTCGACCAGACGATCGCCATCGAGGCTTCGCCGTTGAGCAGCACGCTCTGGCTCTCGGCGCCGCCGCCCCAATAGGCGACGACGTTTTCCTTGAAGGCAGCAATCTTGTCATGCGCACGCTTCAAGTCGAGCGGGTAGAGCGAAGCCGGCGCGATGCCGTCGGCCAAAAGGGCCGCTTCCCAGCTCGACACGCCCCATTTGTAGAGGGAACGCTTGCCGGGGAATTTCTTCACATCGAAGAAATCGGCCATGCCGGTCGGTGCATCCTTGCCGTATTTCTCGGAATCGTAGGCGATGACATAGGAGAAGAAATAGGTCGAGGCGGCATAGTCCCAGCCGAAGCCCGGACGCATCTTCTTCTTGTCGACGACATTGTAGTCGATCGGCTCGAGCATGCCTTGCGCACCGAGCGTGATGGCCGAGAACGGATCGACGTCGACGAGATCCCAGGTCGGGGCGCCGCTCTTGAACTGTGCGGCGATCGCGCCTTCGGTCGGACCCGAACCGTCCATTTTGACGGTAATGCCGGTGTCCTTGGTGAAAGCCTGGCCATAGGCGGCGTCATAAGCCGTGATGGCGTCGCCGCCCCAGTTCACCAGCACCAGTTCCTTGGCCTGGGCGAAGGCGCCGGTCGAGCGCAGCAGCAGCGGCGTGCCGGCAAGCACGAGGCCCGCGAGCTGCGCGAATTGCCGGCGCGAGATCTCGCCGCGTCTCGTCCTCTCGGACAGCGTTTCGATGGCCTGTTTCTTGGTGTCGTTCATGTCAGTTCCCCTTTGTTTTCGTTGATTTCAATCCGGAAACCGGTGCGGCGGATCAGGCCGCACCGGCGCTCATTGTCCTCCATCCGGAAGGAGGAAACCTTTTTCCGCCGGCCATGTCAGCCAGACGGAATTGCCCTTGCTGAGAGCAGCCGCCGCGACCTCGTTGGGCACCGAGACGGTTACCTTGGCACCATGGCGCGTGGTGAGGTCGAGCTTGGTCGCCGCCCCCAGATAGGTCGAGGCGATCGCGGTCGCAGCGATGCCGTTCTCTCCAGCGGCTGCCTCGCGCGCGATCGACATGTGTTCGGGCCGGATCGCCAGGATGGCGTCACCGCGGACTTTCTCGGCCTTGCAGTGCATGCTGACCGCGCGGTCTTCGCAAAGGCCGGTCGAGCCGTGGTCGGCGGGCTTGACTCCCTTCAGCGGCAGCATGTTGATCTCGCCGAGGAACTCGGCGACGAAGCGATTGTCGGGCCGGTCGTAGACCTCGTCAGGCGCCCCGACCTGCAGCAGTTTGCCGTGGTTGAAGATGGCGACGCGCGACGACAGCGCCAGCGCCTCGCTCTGGTCGTGCGTGACGAAGACGAAGGTGGTGCCGGTCTCCTGATGCAGGCGCTTCATCTCGGCCTGCATCTGGCCGCGCAGGCTCTTGTCCAACGCTGAAAACGGCTCGTCGAGCAGGAGCACGCCCGGCTCGAACACCAGCGCGCGGGCAAGTGCGACGCGCTGCTGCTGGCCGCCGGAAAGCTGCGACGGCAGTTTCTTCTCGTGGCCGACCAGACCGACGCGCTCGATCATCTCGCCGACGCGCTTCCTGATCTCGGTGGCCGATTTCTTGCGGACCTTGAGCGGGAAAGCGATGTTGGCTTCGACGCTCATATGCGGAAACAGCGCATAACCCTGGAACACCATGCCGGCGGCACGTTGCTCGGCCGGGCGGTCGGTGATGTCGGCGCCGTCGCTGAAAAGCCTGCCCTCGCTCGGCTGCACGAAGCCGGCCAGGATCATCAGGAAGGTGGTCTTGCCGGATCCGGAGGGGCCAAGCAGTGTCAGGAACTCGCCGCGCCCTATGTCGAGCGTCAGATTGTCCAGCGCACGGAACGAGCCGAAGCTCTTGCCGATCCCGATTGCCTTGATCTCTGCGGCCCGGCCGGGTTGCTGCATCCTGCCTCTATCCTTACCCTTGAGCCAAATCGTAGGCAGGGCCGAAGCTCACCGCAACCGAATAGTTTTCGCCTGATCGGCAAATTTGATTCACGGGTGGATGGAAGATGGGGTGGCTGGAACCGCCAATCGCCCCCTCCTGGGAGACCAGCTAATCTTAAGACGCCTAGAGCCTGTTCTCCGATAGCTTCGCCCTCAACCAATCGCTGAAGGCATTGAGTACCGGATGCCTCGCCTTGGCGTGCTCGAAGACCAGGAAATATGAGCGTGGCGAGGGGACCGATGCCTCGAACGGCTTGACCAGGCGGCCTTCGCTCAGCGCCCGGCGGCCTGTCAGTTCGTCGCCCATGGCAATCCCCTGCCCGGCGACCGCCGCCGAAAAGACGAGGTTCATGTCGGAAAAGAAGATGCCGCCCTCGGTGTCGGGATTTTCCACCTTCGACAATGCCAGCCAGCGGGCCCAGTCCTCGGTGTCGCCGAGATGGAGCAAATTGGCGCGCAGCACGTCGGCGGGCTTGGAAAACCCGCCGACCTTGTTGAGCAGCGTCGGGCTGCAGAGCGGCGTGAACGAGACCTCGCAGAGCAGTTCCACCGCGCGGTTCGGCCAGTTGCCGACGCCAAAGGCGATGAAAGCGTCGGCCTCCGCATTGCTGACGTCATCAAGGCGACGAGGCGTCAAGATCGAGAGTGCCACGTCCCGATACATTTGCTGGAACTCGCCGATATGGGAGCAAAGGAACATCGAGGCGAAGCCCGGAGGGCAGGAAATGGCAAACGAACCACCGACGCCCGCACCGCTGTTTTGCGCTCCCGCGTCGCCGAGCACGGTCAGCGCCTTCCTGACATCGGCCGCATAGCGCTGGCCGCGCGGCGTCAGCGCCACGCCCTTGCCGATGCGTTGCAGGAGATCGAAGCCAAGGTCACGCTCGAGCAACCGCAGCTGATGCGAGACGGCGCTGCGGGTCAGGTGCAGTTCGTCGGCGGCACGCCAGACGCTGCCATGCCTGGCGAAACTGTCGAGGGCGCGTAGCGCCTGTGTCGAAGGAATTCTCAAGAGGTGAACCGAATTTGCACGAACCGGGAAAACATATCACTTTTTGGCGAGCCGCTTCACTGCTTTCTTCTAGAGCATGGACAAACCGGTGACGACATCGGCGCAAGAGACCGCGCTTGCCTGCCTCGACGGCATCCAGCCGCTGCTGTCGGCCTGGACACGCAGCATCTTCGATTTCGGCGAGACCGCATGGCGCGAGTACCAATCGGCCGCCTGGTATGTCGATCGGCTCAAACGCGAGGGATTTTCCGTCGAGGAAGGCTCGGGCGGCATGCCGACCGCCTTCTGCGCCCACTGGACGAACGGCGCCGGACCGACAATCGGCATGTATGCCGAATATGATGCCGTGCCCGGCAATTGCCAGGACGCCGTGACGGTGAGGCAGCCACGGTCCGGCCTTGGTGTCGAGGCCGGCGGCCATACCGACCCGCATTCGGGGCTCGGCATAGCAAGCCTCGGCGGGCTGCTAGCGACCAAGGCCGCCATGCAGCGCCACGACATTCAGGGCACGCTGCGCTTTACCGGCGAGCCGGCCGAAAAGGTGCGCGGTTCGAAGCCGATCCATGCGGCAAAAGGCTATTATGACGGCCTTGCCGGCATGATTTCCTTCCATCCATTTTACATGCTGCCGCTCTGCAACACCGCTCGCTGGGATACGCATTGCGGCGCGGCCTATGCGATGATCTATCGTTTCGTCTGCGACGAACCCGAAAACTGGATTCGCGCAGGCGACGGCGCGCCGATCCCGCAGGCGCATTCGGCGGTCAGGGCACCGGGCGCGAACGATGCGCTGATGACCATGTACATGGCCTCCAAGGCGTTGCGCGATTCCATGCTGCCGCACCAGGGCGGCTGGTCGATCAGCGAGGCGATCCTGACGGCTGGCCAGGCCACCGCCGACAATCTGCCGGCGGGCCTGGCCGAGATCCAGTACATGATCCGCGTGCCGACCATCGGCATGGCCGAGCAGGTGACGGCGGTGCTCGACCGCAACGCCGCGGCCGCGGCCGCGATCAGCGGCTGCCGCTACGAGCGGCACTGGGTGTCGAAGTCGCGGCCGGGGCTGGCCAACCACGCCATGGCAGGGATTACCTACGAAGCCCTGTCGACGGTCGGGCCGCCACGCTGGGACGAGGCCGCCAGGACGATCGCGCGGGAAATCCAGGTCAATGCCGGCGGCACCGCGACCGAAAACCCCTTCATCGATGAGCTGGAGCGGCTGATTTCGCCACAGGAGGCCGAGGCGATTCTGCGCCGCGACCTGCCGCCTTCCCAGGTGAATTCGACCTCCGACGACTACACCGACATGAGCTGGCACGCGCCGACCGCGCGCTTCTATGTCGCCCGCCCAGCGCTGCGCTCGGCAAACGGCCACGCTTTTCCGGCATGGGTGATGAATGCTCTGGGCGGCATTCCCGCGACGATCGATCCGATGGTCATCTGCGCGGCCAAAACGGTCGCGCTGGCGGCGCTGCACCTGCTCGAGGACAAGACCGCCCGCGACGAGGCGATGAATGAGTTCACCACCCGCACCGGCGGCGGCATCGGCGGCTCCAACTGGATCGCGCCGCTCTGCGACTACGAGCCGCCGATCAACTTCCGCTGGCCGGAATATGTCACCACGCCGCGCGGGCGCGACTGGTGGATACCAAACAATGCGCGACCGACCAATTCTTGAGAACAAGCCACGAGGAGAACCGCATGACCGTTCATGACCGCATCGTCGCCGAACCGTTTTCGCTGCAACGCCGCAACCCGGCCGGCGGCACCAAACCGCTGACATCATGGGGCTTCGCCAACGAAACCGATGTCTTGACCGACGTGCTGCTCGGATCGCCGAACTTCCTGCGTCATCTGTCGACCAGCTCGCTCTCGCGAAAACATCTGCGCGAGGCGCCCTGCAATGTCCAGATCGCGCAGGCGCAGCACAAGGATCTGGTCGCGGCCTACGAGCATTTCGGCGTCAATATCCATTGGCACGAGCCGACACCGGAGCTGCCGATGCAGGTCTATTCCCGTGATTCCAGCGTCATGACGCCTTATGGCGCCATCATCACCGCCATGGCCAACTGGTGGCGGCGCGGCGAGAACTATGCCGCCATCCGCACCTATGAAAAGCTCGGCATCCCGATCTACGACATGGTGACGGCCGGCACCTTCGAAGGCGGCGACTTCAACGTCATCGAGGACGGCGTGGTGCTGATCGGCTGCGGCGGCGCCCGCACGCAGGAGGAAGGCGCCCGCCAGGTGCAGGCCTGGTTCGAGAAGGAAGGTTGGGAGACGCGCATCGCCTTCATCGACGAATATTACGTCCACATCGACCTGATGGTTGTGCCGATCGCCGAAAAGCTCACCGCCGTCTGCCTCGCCTGCACCGAACCCGGCATCGTCGACTGGCTGAAGGGCAAGGGTCACGAGATCATCGACGTGCCCTTCCAGGACACGATGGCGCTCGGCTGCAACTTCATGTCGCTCGGCAAGGACCGGGTGATCGCGCCGACCTCCAGCCAGACGCTGATCGGCCAGCTCAAGGCGCGCGGCTTCGAGGTCGCGGCGGTCGACATGAGCGAAATCTCCAAGACCGGCGGCGGCATTCATTGCATGGCGCAGGCACTGAAGCGCGAGGCGGCCTGATAGCCCGGGAAAAGGCAAATCCCCCTCGCTCGCCGGATCAAGATTCTGGCGCGCGAGGAGCCGGGCCGCCGGCTACCCGGCTCTTCCATCGACAAACCTTGCAGCTGTGTCCCCGACGCCCTTGTGAGTGTCGGCAAAATGGATGAATAGTCGGAACAGGGCACCGCCCTGAAATTGCCCGCTTGCGGTTTTCAGGTCGCGCCAGAGCCGAGCCGGGTTTTAGAATGGTCAACCCTGAACCGCGCAAGAGAAGAGGTCCGATCGCCTCCCGCCTTCTGGCGCTGGACGCGTGGCTCGATTCCTCGCTCTATGAGATCGGGTTCAAGGCGCGCGAGTTCTGGGAGACCGCGACGATCTTCTCGCGGCGCTTCCGTCTCAAGGGCTGGCGCCGTGGCTTCATCGAACTGTTGAGCGAAGGTTTTACACTCGGCGCCGGCGGCATGGTGGTGATGCTGGCGCTGGCGATACCCGCTTTCCAGGACACCACCGGCGACTGGCGTGCCCAGGGCGACTTCGCGGTCACCTTCCTGGACCGTTACGGCAACGAGATCGGCCAGCGCGGCATCATCCAGCGCGATTCAGTGCCGGTCGACGAGATGCCCGACCACGTCATCAAGGCGGTGCTCGCCACCGAGGATCGACGCTTTTTCGACCATTACGGCATCGACGTGCTCGGCCTTTCCAGGGCGATCTTCGAGAATGTGCGGGCAAACTCGGTCGTCCAGGGCGGCTCCAGCATCACCCAGCAGCTGGCCAAGAACCTGTTCCTGACCAATGAGCGCACGTTCGAGCGCAAGATCAAGGAAGCCTTCCTGTCGCTGTGGCTGGAGGCCAATCTGTCGAAGAAGGAAATCCTGCAGCTCTATCTCGACCGCGCCTATATGGGCGGCGGCACGTTCGGCATCGAGGCGGCGGCGGATTTCTATTTCGGCAAGAGCGTCAAGGACCTGAACCTTGCCGAAGCAGCGATGCTCGCCGGCCTGTTCAAGGCGCCGACCAAATACGCACCGCACATCAACCTGCCGGCGGCGCGCGCGCGCGCCAATGTGGTGCTGTCCAACCTCGTCGATTCCGGCTTCATGACCGAAGGCCAGGTGCTGCAGGCCAGGCTGCATCCGGCCGACGTCGTCGACCGCGGCGAACAGAAGAGTCCCGACTACTATCTCGACTGGGCCTTCGACGAGGTGAAGAAGATCGCCAAGCCCGGCCAGCACTCGCTGGTCGCCCATACCACCTTCGACGCCAACATCCAGAAGGCGGCGGAAGAGTCCGTCGAGTTCCACCTGCGCCAGTTCGGCAAGGAGTACAACGTCACCGAAGGCGCGGTGGTGGTCATCGAGACCAATGGCGCGGTGCGGGCGATCGTCGGCGGCCGCGATTACGGCGCCAGCCAGTTCAACCGTGCCACCAAGGCACTGCGGCAGACCGGCTCGTCGTTCAAGCCCTATGTCTACGCCACGGCGATGGAACACGGCTTCACGCCGAACTCGATCATTTCGGGCGGGCCGATCAGCTGGGGCAACTGGTCACCGCACAATTACAGCGGCGAGTCGGCGGGCAACATCACGCTGATCATGGCGATGGCCAAGTCGATCAACACCGTGCCGGTACGACTGGCGAAAGACCATCTCGGAATCGCGCCGATCAAGGCATTGGCTGAATCGTTTGGCGTGGAGTCGCCGCTCGAAGGGCACAAGACGATGGTGCTCGGCACCTCGGGCATGACCGTGATGGACCAGGCGACTGGCTACAGCGTCTTTGCCCAGAACGGCTTCGTCGGCTCCAGGCACGGCATCACCCAGCTCGTCACCCGCACCGGCGACGTGGTCTATGACTGGACCAAGGACGCGCCGCCGCCGCATCGCGTGCTGTCCGAGCAGGCGCTGAAATCCATGAACACCATGCTGGCGGCCGTGCCGGTGATGGGCACGGCGCGGCGGGCGCAAATTCCCAACATCGTCGTCGCCGGCAAGACCGGCACGACACAATCCTACCGCGATGCCTGGTTCGTGGGTTTCACCGGCAACTACACGGCGGCCGTGTGGCTGGGCAATGACGATTTCACCCCCACCAAGAACATGACCGGCGGCTCGCTGCCGGCGATGGTGTGGCAGCGGCTGATGGTCTACGCGCACCAGAACATCGACCTGAAGCCGATCCCCGGTATCGACAAACCCTTCGTTGACGAGGAGATCGCGGCCAAGGCCGCCGACGCGCAGAAGAAGAGCGAGGAGCAGGCAGCGGCCGACGCCGCCGCCGAGCGGCCGCCGGTGCTGTCCAGCCGAACCACGCAGACGCTGCGGGACATGAGCCAACTGTTCCAGATGGCGCCCAAACTCGAGGCCCCCACTCCACCCGAGACGCTTTCGGCCCTGTGACATCCGCCCGGTGCGACAAGACCGACAGGCAAAACCATCACGCCGGCTTGCCACAGGGCCCTGCGCCGCGATATCCCCGAACGGCAATCCTCGCGCACCCGGCCCTTAATGCTCAAGAATGCTTTCCTGATGCTGATCTCGCTTGCCATAGCCGTTGGCGGGGGCGGTGCCAGCGTCTGGTATGCGCTGAAGATCCAGGACGGCGTCGGCGCGATCAGGATCGGCCAGTGGACCGCCTTCCCCGACATCGGCACACCGGCCGCGGATCCCTATTCCAAGGCGCGCGTGGCGCGCGAGGGCGTGCTGGCGCTCGGCCGCGCCGAAGGCCTGTCCTTCGTGGCGGAAAATGATGCCGCCGGCGACCAGCTCAAGCGGGAATGCACCTACAGGATCGAGGGTGGATTTCCGACGGCCCGCTTCTGGACGCTTTATGCCGCCGATCAATCGCTCGGCGTCGTCGAGACGGGCAAATCGCGGCTTGCGGCACTTCAGTCCTACGAGGTGCTGCGCCAACCGGACAATTCGGTGATCATTTCCGTCGGCCATCACCCGATGCCGGGCAACTGGCTTCTGACCGACGGTTCGGGAAGGATGTACTTCGTCCTGACCTTCTATGACACGCCAATCGCCAGCAGCACCGGCCTGTCGGACGTTTCGCTGCCCAGGATCGTCAAGGCAGGCTGCGATGCGTAGTTTGCGTGCCGCACTGCGCAGGCTTCTGCATGCCATCCTGCTCGGCCTCGTCGGCGCCGGCATCGTCCACATTATCGTCCTGCTTCTGGTGCCGGAATTTTCGGAACGTGATGCCTGGTCGCGTCTCTCCCTGGCGTCGGATCTCTACAGGATGAATCGGCTCGACGCCGAAGCGGGCGGTGCGCCGGTGGTGAAGTCGGTCGACCCGCTGTTCTATGCCACGGCCTGCCGCTTCGACCTCGAGGAGGGAATGGTGCGGATCAAGGCACCAGGAAACGTCCCCTTCTGGTCGGTGTCGGTCTATGACCGCAGCGGTCACAATGTCTATTCCTTCAACGACCATACGGCGACGGGCGGCAAGCTGGATGCAGTCGTGCTGACGCCGGCGCAGATGATCGACGTGCGCAAGGACCTGCCCGAAGACCTGCAGGGAGCGATTTTTGTCGAGGCGCCCATCGACGAAGGCATCTTCGTCATCCGCAGCTTCGTGCCCGACGAGAGCTGGAAGCCGATCGTGTCGCGCTTTCTCGATCAAAGTTCCTGCGAGCTGCAGGATTTCTAGGCCGCCGACCAGAGGTCCAGAGCTGAAGGGCTGGCGGACCAGGCCACAGCCTTAAGGTTTAGTGATGCGGCACCGGCGTCCGTGGCGATCCCGGCTTGTCCGGGCCTGCGGGCCGCGCTTCGCCGGTGTTGGGCCGCTCATAACGGATGCCGGGAAATATGATCACGGCCGCCGGTATCTCGGTGGTTTGCTTGGCTCGATTGGTCGGTGCCGCACGCGGCACGAAAGACAGTACCATGCCCATGGTTCGCGCATTCCTCTCGGTTTCCCCGGAGCACAACGCAACGCCTCCAAATATCATTAAGGCCGGCAGAGGGTTAACGGACCGCTAACGGATCGTCGCTAACTTGATCTTTGTCTAGAGGTCAGAGCGTTCTGACCGAGGCAATCGCGAAGCCGGCACAGTTCCGGTGGCGCGAGGCCAAGTGTGTATCCGGTGTCAGGCGTATCCCTCGTGTCATCTTCGGACTTCAGGCAAATCGCGATCAGGACGGAATCGGGAAAAGCCGAAAGGTTGTTCCGCGCCGCCGTGTCGGCGTTCTGCTCACTGACGCGCCCGTCGCGCCGCGAGATCGGCCAGCTCGAGGACTTGACCCTGCCGCTGTTCGACGACGTGTCCGTCGAATCGCGACGCTACGTGGCAGCCGCCCTTTCCGAATGCGAATATGCACCCGCGGCCCTGGTGCGTCGCCTGTGCGAGGAGCCGGTCGATATTGCCGCGCCCTTACTCATTCGCTCCCGCGCGGTCAGCGATATCGACCTGATCGCGCTGATTGGCCGGCATGGACTGCCGCATGCGCGCGCCATTGCGCGGCGCAAGGAGCTGAACCCGACCATCGCCGATCTGATCAGGGCGCTTGAAAGACCGACCTTGGTGCGGGTGCGGGATCGGGAAACAGCCCCGGCGCAAGGCCTTGCCGTGAAGACGCAAGCGATGGCGGACAGCGCCGAAACCCAGCAGACGCCCGGCGTTGCCGCCGAGAACGCGCGGCGCAGGCTGCGCTCCATGATGCACACCGGCGACGAAGCCGTGGCCGCGAAGGTCGATGCGTTCCCAGGTGTGGAAACCTATGTCAAACTGCGCGAGACGGCCCTGACGGGAAACGCCGCCTTCTTCCAGACCGCGCTAGCGGACGCCCTCGACATTGATTTCTCGATCGCGCAATCGCTGACCGCCAACCAGAACTATGCGCCGCTGCTTGCGGCGCTGCGTTCGCTCGACTTCAGCGAGGACCGGGCATTCCTGATCACGGTTGCCGTCTATCCCGGCCTGTTCCCGCATCCGCAGGCCATCCGCACCTATCTCGACCGTTACCGCCTGCTGCATCGCGATGCGGCCCTGGAGACGGTGCGGGGATGGAAAGCCGAAACCCTGTCGAAGGCGGCTCGCAACGTTTCGCCGACGAACGGCGACAGCCGCAAGGCCTCGAACGGCGACGAAGCCGACGCCCCCGGCCTCAGGGCGTCTTCACGGAAATAAGCTCCTCGACGGGAACGCTCCCGGCCTCGATCTCGACCACCCAGATGTCGGGATCGAATTTTTTCTCGCGCTCAAGTCTCGCATCCAGCACGGCGGCATCATCGCCGGTGGCGAGAAGGCTGAAAAAACGGTCCTCGGGCTTGGCCGAATCGTAGCTTGTCTGCGGTGCCGGCCCGTAGAGAGCCGTTTCACCCATCCTGCCCCGCGCCAGGATGAACACAGCCCCGGCCTCGGTCGCACCGCGATTGACCACGGCGGCAAATCCGCCAGCGCCAAAAACCCGGCGCAACAGGGCCGACACCCACAGATCAGCGGTTACACGCATGGAAGACTCCCGACGACATGCGGGCTCTCTATCGAAATTTCCCATGCAGGGCGAGCCGTCGTTTCGGCCGTCAGTTGGTCAGGCCGATCTCGCGCATCTTGACGTAGACGATCTCGTCGGGCTCGCCGGTCTGCGGCAGTCCGAACAGCGACTGGAATTCCTTGATCGCCGCCTTGGTGCGTGCACCGACGACGCCATCCAGTTGCATGTCATCATTGCCGAAGGCCTTGAGCCCGGCCTGGATCTTGACGATGCGGGGGTCGGGTCCTTCGGTGGAGGCCGGGGCGGAACTCGTCTGCCCGGAATTCGTCTGCCCAGTATTCGTCTGCCCAGAATTCGTCTGCAACGACACGGGAACGGCGGCCGACGGCATGGCGGGACGAGGCTGCGGCTTGGGCACGGCGGCGGTCTTCGGCGTTGCCCCCAACTGGTCCAGCAGCAGCGCGTCGATCTCGCCCGAGGCGTTCAGCCCGACCTTCTGCTGATAGGCCTGTATGGCCTTGCGCGTGTTGGGGCCGGAAATGCCGTCGACGGTACCAGAATAGAAATCGAGATCCTTCAATATGCCCTGCACCTGCTCGACCACCGGATCGCCCTTGATCGGGGCGGGCGCAGCGTTGGGCCGCACGATGTTGATCGTTGTCTCCGGCTCGTCGGCTGCGTGCGGAAAGCCCTGGAAATTGCGTGTGGCGAAAAATGCCCCGGCGTGCGGGAAAGGCTGATACCACAGTGCATTCGCCGAGACGTAGAACAGCGTCACCAGGAATGCGGTCGATCCTCCCACAAGGACGGGATTGCGCGAAATCATGCCGCCAACGGCGATGGCGCCGTCCTGAAAGGCATTGCTGCGGCGTTTGACCGCCTTAGGCTGTTTTGCGGAGCGAGCCATTTCCGTCCCCTTTCGCCCTCGTCACCGGCATCGTCAGCACTCCGGTTTGGTTGGCGGGGCGTCCCTTCGGCCCGCTGACCGGCAGGCTGATGGTCACCGTGGTGCCCTCGCCCGGCATGCTTTCGATCGACATGGTCCCTTCATGCAAGGCGACCAGCCCCTTCACCAGGGAAAGGCCAAGACCCGTCCCCTCGAAACGGCGGGTATAATCGTTCTGGATCTGCATGAAGGGCTTGCCGAGATTGGCGAAATCCTCCTCGGCGATGCCGATGCCGGTGTCCCTGACCCAGAAATGCAGACGTGAGCCGATCCGCTTGGCGCCGACGACGACGTCGCCGCCGTCGGGGGTGAACTTGATCGCGTTGGAAACGAGGTTGATGAGCATCTGCTGTACGGCGCGGCGATCGGCATTGATATCGCCTGCGTCAGGGGCGATCTGCGTCCGCAGGTCGATATTCTTGGCCTGTGCCTGCAGCCGCATCATAGACTGGCACATGTCCACGGCTTCCACGAACCGGAACGGCTCCGGTTCGGTGGCGTAGACGCCCGATTCGATCCTCGATACGTCGAGTATGGATGTCACGACTGCCAGCAAATGCTGGCCCGAATCCCGCACGAGGCCGACATATTCCTTCTGGCGCGGGTCCTTGAAGGCGCCGAACATCTCATGCAGCAGCATGTCGGAGAAGCCGATGATGGCGTTCAACGGCGTGCGCAGTTCATGGCTCACCACCGCCAGGAACCTGCCCTTGGCCACTTCGGCGGCGGCCGCCGTCTCATTGGCTTGCGCCAGTTCTTCGCGCAGCCGCGCTGTCTCGTCATTCTCGCGCAGGACAAGCGTGAAGACGTCGCTTTGTTCCTCGCCGCGCACCAGTTCCAGCGCGAATGGCTGATAGTTGTCGGCCACAAACCCATTTCCGTTCTGGGTGCCGTTGCCACTCTGGGGCAGCCTGATGCGCAATTCGAGACGACGCGACAGTGCGCCGTCTCGCATGTCGGCCAGGGCGCTGAGATAGGCGACACGGTCCGACAGGTGGACGCGGTCGAAGAGGCCCGTTCCGGACAACAGCTCAGGCGGCAATTTCAGAAGCGTACGCGCCTTGGCGGACGCATCCACGACTTCGCCGTGGCGGGCGATCCGCAAGACCACCGCGTCGATGATGTCTTCCAATCGGTCCCCTGCATCGACCGTATCGGCCGCGCCGGCGGTACCGCGAAAAGCCGATATGCGCGGGATGAGGGTCAGCGCCCAGGCCAATGGCACCAACCAATGCCAGGCGGCGATGTGCGCGTCCACGAAGGGGAGGAAGGCGGCCGACAGGGACTGAATGGCGATGGCGATGGCGGCCGAGGCGCCCCCCCACAATGCCGCACGCCGCGACGCGCCGATCCACCAGGCTTCGAATGGCAGCGCCAGGGCAAGCATGGCGACAGGTGAACTCAATCCGCCTGCGGCACCGATGAGACCGCCAAGGGCAATCGCCGCCATCGCCAGCGCGATCGGTCCCGCGGCGGCCATCTTGCCGGTCGCGGCCACCAGGAGGGCGACGAACCAGCACAGACCGAAGGCGGCGAAAATGGCGGCCATGGTCACGGCGGCCCCCATGCCCGATGTAACCAGCGTGACCGCGGCACCCGCTGCAAAGAACGGCGCGGCCAGCATCACGCCTATGAAACGGCGCTGGCGCTCGCGGTCGCTGCGCCCGAGAACGCTGGGATGAACCATGCGTTCACAACCGGCCGCCATTGCGCCAGGCAATTCAGCGTATCTGGCCTCGATCGGCATCAACTCAACGCACTCGCACTCGTCGGGAACAGCTCTGCTTTTGCAGATTGTCTTGATTGGCTTTGAAACTCGCATCCAGCGTTTAAGGAATGGATAAGGCAGGGCCGACCAAGGCCGGCCCTGCGGGAAATATCGGGATGACGGCCGCCGAAAACCCGGGCAAATGCAGCCATAGTAAACGGAGGGTTATTCGCGAACGCCCGCCATCAGCGGCCAAGCGGCAGGAACGGGATCGCCTTGATTTGCGAAAAATGTCATATAAACAAATAGATAAATGGTTATCGGATGGTAACGAGAATCGTCCCGATATGAAACAAATCGACAGCAAAAACGCTTCGTTTCGAATTTGCCTAAAATTTGAGGAAAATTCTCGGCGATCATGCAAGCCGTCTTTCGTCCCTGTGTGCCAATATCCTGCCCATAAAAGAGGTCATGCCATATGATGCATGATCCGGTCACGACGAGAGGCAAGGCATGTTCTTCCTGATAAGAATGGCTTTCTGGTTTTCACTTGTGCTGCTGGCGCTGCCGCTGGGCGTCGGGTCCGATGAAACGGGCCAGGAAAGCGTCGGGCCGATCCAGGCCCTGTTCGCGGCGCGCGACGCCGTCGGCGACATCGCCGGAATCTGCGAACGCAAGCCCGATGTCTGCGAAACCGGCAAGTCGGCGATGCACACCATCACCGCACGCGCCAAGGAGACCGCCAAGATCGCGGCCGCCATGCTGGACGACAAGTCCGCCGGCCCCGACACCTCGACAATGACGGGCAGCGTGCCGGACGAAATCGTCCTGCCCCAGACGGTCAACCTGCCGATAAAGAATTAAGCCGTCTCGACGGCGCACCGCGGATCGTTTGCCCTCTCGACGCCCGCGGTGTCCTTGTTTTTTCCGTGACGCGGCGCCGCCGCGTGACTATATCCGGGTCATGACGACCACGATCCAGACGATCCGCGACGACTTCTCGTTCCTCGAGGAATGGGAGGACCGCTATCGTTACGTCATCGAGCTCGGCGAAGCGCTGCCTCCCTTCCCCGATGCGGAGCGCAACGCCGCCAACAAGGTGCCGGGTTGCGTCAGCCAGGTCTGGCTGACCACCGAACGGGGTTCGGGCGCCGATCCCGTCATCACCTTCACGGGCGATTCGGACGCCCATATCGTGCGCGGACTGGTCGCGATCATGTTGGCGCTGTTTTCCGGAAAGACAGCCAGCGAAATCCAGAAAACCGACGCTGAAGCAACGCTGAAGGCACTCGGCCTCGACGAGCACCTGTCCCCCCAGCGCGCCAACGGCCTTCGCTCGATGGTCAAGCGCATCAAGCGCGACGCCGAGATGGCGCTCGCGCAGACTGCCTGACAGGCTTCTTCACACCTTTCCTGGAATTGCTCTGGCCCTCAAAATCAAACGGCGCCCGAAGGCGCCGTCCGATTTCAGGTCCAATCCGGCAGTATCGGCTACCGCGCCTTGCGCTTGCGGCCGAGGCCCATCTTCTTGGCAAGCTGCGAGCGGGCCGCCGCGTAGTTCGGGGCAACCATCGGATAGCTTGGGTCCAGGTTCCACTTTTCGCGATACTGATCGGGCGTCAGATCGTAGTGGGTCATCAGGTGACGCTTGAGCGACTTGAACTTCTTGCCGTCTTCAAGACAGACAATGTAGTCGTCGTGAACCGAGCGCTTCGGGTTGACAGCCGGCTTCTGCTTGTCCGCAGGCGGCTGTTCGACGGTACCGCCCACACGCCCAAGAGCGGCGTGGACATCGGATATCAGGTTCGGCAGTTCGCCGACCGGCACGGGATTGTTGCTGACATAGGCAGCCACCACATCGGCGGTGAGCTCGATCAGCGCATCATTGTTTCTGGAAGGTGTTTCGACAATATCCATGGTCTTCAGGCCCCAACAAGAGTTACGTCGGTCTGCGCCCTTTTTTACAAGCAGGGCATTGCACGAATTTTTTGCAGATAGAGCATCCGCGATTCGTGTCACGGGGACATCAATGCGACCACACGTCAAGTAAGTCAATTCGCTCTTTGCATTATATTTAGGAATGTTGATCAACTATTCCGGGATCAGCTTCAATCTTTCGTGCACCATGTAATTTTTCGATATTTCGGTCGCCAAACGGACAAAGGCTGACGTTGGGTCAGCTAATCGTTACATTCGCGATAACTCACAAAACAAGCTTCAATGCTCCGGTTTGCTTGACGAGCACACCGGCAAGCTTGGTTGTTCACACCTGTCCACAAAACCACAGGTTGCCAAACCATTCCCCGGTCAAGCAGGCCACTCCGGGGTCAAAGCGGCACGATGTATCCGCCATAGGCCCAGCCGGTGACGAAGACGCCGTTCCTGGCGGGGTCATGCCAGACTTCGCACCAGCGATAGCGAACCGTCTGCTGCTCTTTCCATGCCGCCTGGCCGGCAATATCGAGCAGATCCATGCCGCCAGTGCATCGTCCGGTCATCTGCAGGACGGTCCCGTTCGGGTATGCGGCCTGCTTCTGGGAGATGCCCGACGGATATTTACGCACATTGAGCGTATCGCCGAACGACACATTGGCCCCTTGCCAAGCTGCGAATACGGTCGCATGAGACTGGCCGGCAAAGATCAGGGTCAACGAAGCGACGGCGAAGACCGCAGCAAAACGAGACCGAATAGTCATCTTCTCTCCTCCCGACCATCTCAGGGCCCGACACCACCCTCTACGCAACAGCTCTTGAACCCGCGCTGATCTGCGCGTTCATACATCGATCAAGATATTTCCAGAGCGAGACGCAATGACCAGGACTTCCCGATTTCCGACCGTCAACCCGCCTGCCCCCGAAAAAAGGCCGGTCTCGGATACGCATCACGGCATCACGCGAACCGATGACTATGCCTGGCTGCGGGCGGATAACTGGCAGGAGATGTTCAGGGACCCTTCCTTGCTCGATCCTGGGATCCGCGCCGAACTCGAAGCCGAGAATGCCTACCAGTCGGCGCTGATGGCCGACACGTCGGATCTGCAAAAGCAGCTTTTCAAGGAAATGAAGGGCCGCATCAAGGAAGACGATTCTTCCGTTCCCATGAAGGACGGTCCTTACGCCTATGGGTCTTCCTTCAAGCTTGGCGGCGAGCAGCCGCGCTATTTCCGCATGCCGCGCGACGGCGGACTCGAGCAGATCCTGCTCGACGGCGACGCCGAGGCCGAGGGCAAGGCCTATTTCCGGCTTGGCGGCGTCGATCATTCGGCCGATCATCGCAAGCTGCTGTGGGCCTTCGACGACAAGGGTTCCGAATTCTACACGCTGCGTGTGCGCGACCTTGCCGATGGCAGGGAACTGGCGGACCAGATTCCCGCCACCGGCGGTTCGGGCGTCTGGGACGCAGGCAATGACGGGTTCTTCTATACGCGTCTCGATCCGAACCACCGGCCGTCCAAAGTGCTGTTCCACGCCTTGGGCCAAGATCCTGAAAACGACCGCCTGATCTATGAGGAAACCGACCCCGGCTTCTTCATGAACGTCGACGGGACCCGCAACAATCAATGGATCATGATCGGCATCAACGATCACGAGACTTCGGAATATCGCCTGTTGAGCGCCAGCGATCCGTTTGCCGAGCCGAAGCTGGTGTCGGCGCGCGAGACCGGCCTTCAGTATGAGCTGGAGGAAGGCGGCGACATATTCTTCATCCTGACCAATGCGGACGGTGCCAAGGACTTCAAGATCATGACGGCGCCGGCGAGCGATCCTGTCCGCGCCAACTGGCAGGAACTGGTGCCGCATGAACCGGGCCGGCTGATCCTGTCGGTGATCGGCTTCAAGGACCACATGGTCCGGCTCGAGCGCAAGGAAGGCCTGCCGCGCATCGTCGTGCGTGACCGCGCCAGCGGCGAAGAGCATCTGATCTTCTTCGATGAGGAAGCCTTCTCGCTCGGCCTTTCGGGGTCCCTGGAATACGACACCGAGATGATGCGCTTTTCCTACTCGTCGATGACGACGCCGTCGCAGATGTTCGACTACAACATGCGCACCCGTGAGCGTGTGCTGCTCAAGACCCAGGAAGTGCCGTCCGGCCACGACCCGCATCAATACGTCACGAGGCGGCTGATGGCGCCCGCGGCCGATGGCGAACTGGTGCCGATCTCGCTTCTGCACCACCGCGACACGCCGCTGGACGGCTCCGCGCCCTGCCTGCTCTACGGTTATGGCTCCTATGGCATTGCCGTGCCGGCCGCCTTCAATACCAACTGGTTCTCACTCGTCGACCGCGGCCTAGTCTTTGCCATTGCCCATGTCCGCGGCGGCAAGGACAAGGGTTATGGCTGGTACGATGACGGCAAGCGGGCACAGAAGATGAACACCTTCACCGATTTCATCGCCTGCGCCCGTCACCTCGTTGCCGAGCGCTATACCGCGCATGACCGCATCGTCGCGCAGGGCGGCTCGGCCGGCGGCATGCTGATGGGCGCCATCGCCAACATGGCGCCGGATTGCTTCGGAGGCATCGTGGCCGAGGTTCCGTTCGTCGACGTGCTTACCACCATGCTCGACGCGACGCTGCCGCTGACCCCGCCGGAATGGCCGGAATGGGGCAATCCGATTGCATCGGCCGACGACTACCGGACGATCGCCGCCTATTCGCCCTACGACAATGTTGCCGCGCTCGACTACCCGGCGATCCTGGCGCTCGCCGGTCTTACCGATCCGCGCGTCACCTATTGGGAGCCGGCCAAGTGGGTGGCGCGGCTGCGTGACCGCAAGAGCGGCGATAATCCGGTGCTGTTCAAGATCAACATGGATTCCGGCCATGCCGGCGCGTCCGGCCGGTTTTCACGCCTGGAGGAGATCGCCTATACCTATGCCTTCACCCTGAAGGTGACGGACAAGGCATAGCTAACGGAGGAACGCCGCGGTGATCGATCTGTCCACATTGATAGCCTATATCGCGGTTGTGTTCGGCTTTGTCTTCATTCCGGGTCCGGCCACATTGTTGACGATCGCGCGCGCGACGAGTTCGGGAACCAGGGTCGGGATCGCCACCGGCGCCGGGATCGCGGCCGGCGATGTGTTTCATACCGTCATGGCGATGGTCGGCATCTCGGCGATCATCGCCACATCGGCGACGCTGTTCAGCATCGTGAAGTATATCGGCGCGGCCTATCTCGTTTACCTCGGCATTCGCGCCATCATCGAGAAAGCGCCGACCGATCCGACCGCCGGCGCGCTTGCAATCTCCGCCGGCAAGGCGTTTCGACTGGCTGTCCTGACCGAGGTGCTCAACCCCAAGACCGCGCTTTTCTTCCTCGCTTTCCTGCCTCAGTTCGTGCGGCCCGAAAACGGATCGGCGATGGTTCAGTTGGCCGTATTGGGGATCATCTTCGTCGTGCTGGGCCTATTCAGCACGGTTGTGTTCGCGGTGAGCGCGGGGCGGCTCGGCAGTTTCCTGCACCGAAATCCGACAGTGCTGAAATGGCAGGGCAAGGTTGTCGGCGGCATCTATTGTGCGCTCGGTGTACGCCTGGCCTTGCAACAGCGCTGAGGTCAGGCAGCCACGCGTCTGTCGGCAGGCATGATGATCATGACTTTTTGAATTCCGCGCGGCTCATTTCCGCTCGCAATTGCGACGCTCGCGCGTTACCCAAAGCACGACTTTTCCCGGCCACGAAGCCCACACTCGCACAAGGGTCCATCATGCTGCTCGTCGACGTCTATCTCGACAAATCGCCGATCCAGGGCATCGGTGTGTTTGCCAAGCACCACATTGCCAAGGGCACGCTGGTCTGGAAGCTCGACCCCCGGTTCGACCGGATCATCGACGTCGAGACCTATGAGGGCGAGACCGGGCCGGTGAAGAACTATCTCGACCGCTATTCCTACCCCGACCGGCGCGATCCGGCCTATATCGTCTTCGAAGCCGACGACGCCCGCTACATGAACCATGACGACGAGCCGAATTGCGATGTCTCGTCGCCCGAGGAAACCTACGCCTTGCGCGACATCGCGCCCGGCGAGGAGATGACCTGCAACTACAACCATTTCTTCGAAACGGGCTTCGATTTCCTCGGCGATCGACACCTGCAGTCCGAAGACTAGTTCGTGCTTTTCTTGCGCGGCGGATAGCCGTTGGGATGCGGCGGTACCGCCTTGAGATAGGCGGCAATCGCCGCACGGTCGTCCGCCGTCAGCTCGGCCATGTTGCGCTGCACATCGACCATCGCGCCGCCAGCGGAATCGAAATCCGGCGTGAACCCGGTTTCGAGGTAGTTGGCAATGTCGGCTTCCGACCAGTTGGTGATGCCACTCCCACCCGAAGTGATGTTCGGCACGACGCCCGAGCCCTCGGCTGCCACAGCACCGGCCAGCCATTCGCTTTTCCTGATGCCGCCAGCCAAGTCGCGGGGCGTATGGCATTCGCCGCAATGACCTGGCCCTTCGACCAGATAGCGGCCTGCCATCACGGGTTCCGGCGTGCCGCCAGGCAGCGGAATGACAGGCTGGTCGCTGAGATAGAGGCGCTTCCATAGGCCAATGCCGCGCCGGATGTTGAACGGGAACGCCAGCGAATTGCCCGGCGTCTTGCCGGCGACGGCGGGAAGCGTCTTCAGGAAGGCATAGAGATCGGCAATGTCGGAAGGTTTCATGCGCGCGTAGGACGCGTAGGGAAACGCCGGATACAAATGATGACCCGAGGGCGATACGCCTTTCAACATGGCGTTGGCGAGATCCTCGGCCGACCATGCGCCGATGCCGTCCTTGGGGTCTTGCGAAATATTGGGCGGAACGAAGGTGCCGAACGGCGTCTTGAGTTCAAGGCCACCCACGAGCTGAAGCCGTGCATCGCCCTGCGACCCAGGTTTCGCATGGCAGGAGGTGCAGCCGCCTGCATAAAAAATCCGCTTGCCCCGAACAGCATCGCCGGGGCCGAGTTGCGCCAACGCCGCCGCATCAAGCTTGACCGGCGCCGACAGCAGCCAACCGGCTGCCGCGCCGACGACGCCCAGAACGAGGGCCGCGCCGACGAGCTTCTTCAGCCATGCCATATCAGGCAATCAGCCCTTCTTGACCCTGTAGCTCTGATGGCAGGCGCCGCAATTCGACCCAAGAACGCCGACTTGCGCTTTGAGCGCATCGACATCGCCAGGAGCTGCCGCGACCGCGGCCTTGACGTCGGAGAGATACTTGTCCTCGGCCGCCTTGAAGCCGGCCATGTCTTCCCAGATCTTTGGTGCCGCCGTGGTGTCGCCGGCATCGCTGCCCTTCGGGAACAAGGCCTCTACGTCGAATTTCTCGGCATTTTCCTGCACGGCCTGCAGCTGCGTCAGCACCGCGGCGGCATCAAAGGGTTCCTCGCCCTTGACCACTTTCGCCAGGCCGCCGACGATCTTTCCGCGTTCCTTCATCAGAGCCTGCCGGTCGAGGATCGGATCGGCAAAGGCCGCCGACGCGGCGAGTGCGAGCATGGAGATGGCGATGACAAGCTTTCTCATTCATTTGGCTCCGTGATGAAGGCATTCAGGACAGGACGTTAACGGACGTGGCGGGAGGAATATTCCCTTCTCGCGGCATGAATTTTGTATGACCTTTGCTTGTGCGGCACTTCGGTACAAAAAAGAAAAGCCCCGTCTTGCGGGGCTTTTCTGGAGGCCTGTCAGGCTTTTTCGTAGAGTTCGAGAACGTGATCCCAGTTGATCAGGCTGTCGACGAAGGCCTCGAGATATTTCGGCCGGGCGTTGCGGTAGTCGATGTAATAGGAGTGTTCCCAGACGTCGACGCCGAGGATCGGCGATGCGCCATGAACGAGCGGGTTTTCACCGTTTGGCGTCTTCGAGATCGCCAGCTTGCCGTCCTTGACCGAAACCCATGCCCAGCCCGAACCGAACTGCGTCGTGCCGGCGGCGATGAAGTCGGCCTTGAACTTGTCATAGCCGCCAAGATCGCTGTCGAAAGCCTTCTGCAGCGCGCCAGGGAGCTTGTTGCCGCCACCGCCCTTCTTCATCCACTTCCAAAAATGGATGTGGTTGTAATGCTGTGCGGCATTGTTGAAGAGACCGGCATTCTTGCCGAACGACTGCTTGACCACCTCTTCGACGGAAAGATCGCCAAGGCCGGCTTCGGCGGCGAGCTTGTTGCCGTTGTCAACATAGGCTTTGTGATGCTTGTCGTGGTGATACTCCAGCGTCTCTTTCGACATATAGGGCTGCAGGGCCTCATAGTCGTAGGGCAGAGCGGGCAATTCGAAAGCCATGGGTAGTACTCCCTCGTGGAAAAATCCGGTGTGGATACCGGAGTAAGATAGGTCGCGATTGAGCTGGAACAACTCCGGAAGTGAAGCGTCGGTTCTCTTTCTAAGCGGGTTCCCGAGAACTGTCACACGCTTTTCCTGCGGCCAACCGCGCAGCGACAAAAAGCTCAAACCGGCATCTCAGCCAACCGAGGCCGAATGCGCCCAATCCCAATAGAGTTCGCGTGCCTTCTTGGCCACCGGGCCGGGTTGCAGGTCGCGGCCCTCGATGCGGGTGATCGGCACCACCTTGGAGTGGTTGCCGGTCGAGAAGATTTCGTCGGCTTCGAGGAAATCCCGCACCGAAAGCGTCTTTTCGGTCGTCCTGAACCCATAGTCGCCGAGCAGCGTCATCGTGCGCGAGCGGGTAATGCCGGACAGGAAGGTTCCGTTGGGCGCCGGCGTCAGCACATGGCCGTCCTTGACCAGAAAGATGTTCGAGCTTCCGGTCTCCGCGACATTGCCCAGCATGTCGAGCACAAGTGCATTGTCGAAGCCGCGCGCCTTGGCCTCGAGGATGGCGCGGCCGTTGTTGGGATAGAGGCAGCCGGCCTTGGCATTGGTCGGCATGGTTTCGATGGTCGGCCGCCGGAACGGCGATACGGTCACGGAAAAACCGGTCGGCGAGATCATCGGCGATTCATAGAGACACAGGCAGAAACGGGTCGAGGCGGGATCGGCCGGCACGCCCATGTAGCCGCCATGCTCGGCCCAGTACATCGGCCTGATGTAGACCGCCGTCTTGCCGTCGAATTTCTTCAATCCGTCCCAGGTCAGCCCGACGATCTGCTCCGGCGTCATGTTCGGCGCGAGGCCGAGCGCGATCGCCGAGGCATTGACGCGTGCGGCATGAAGTTCGAGGTCCGGCGCCACGCCCTCGAACCAGCGAGCCCCGTCGAACACGCTGGTGCCGAGCCACATGGCGTGGCTGCGCGGCCCCAGAATGGCGACATTGCCTTCGTACCAATCGCCATCGATGAAAGTCCATGTCGCGGATTGCGCCGCTGCCGCCAGTGTCATCGCGTTTTCCCGTTCCGGTCAATCTTATGTGACAGCCATTGGAAGATGCTTTGACAGGCCTCGTCAACCATCATCAGGGAGATTTGTTGAGGCCAGCGACGGGTGCGGTGCAATCAAGGCTTGCACCTTGTCCCGCCTCGCCTCAAAACTGTTGCCATGCAATACGCCGCCTATGTTTTCGACGCCTACGGCACACTGTTCGACGTGCACGCCGCCGTGCGCCGCCATGCAGACGCGATCGGCCCGGACGGCCAGCTCCTGTCCGAAATCTGGCGCGCCAAGCAACTCGAATATTCCTGGGTGCGCACGCTGATGGGCGCCTATTGCGATTTCTGGCAGTTGACGGAACAGGCGCTGGACTTCGCCTTGCGCAAGGTCCCTTCGGCCGATCCTGGTCTCAAGGCAAAGTTGCTGGAGGCCTATTGGAGGCTGGACTGTTACCCCGAAGTGCCAGCCGTGCTGAAGGCGCTCAAGGCTTCCGGCGCCAGACTGGCTATCCTCTCCAATGGCTCGCCCGAAATGCTTGAAGCGGCAGTAAAGTCCGCGGCACTCGACCAGGTCCTGGACGACGTCTATTCGGTCGATGCGGTGCGGCGCTTCAAGACCGACCCAGCGGTCTACGACATGGTCGCCACCGGCTGGCGCCTCTATCCAGGCGCGGTCTCCTTCCAGTCTTCCAATCGCTGGGACATTGCGGGCGCCACCAAATTCGGTTTCCGCACGGTTTGGATCAACCGCTCCAACCAGCCGGAGGAATACCGGGACTTGCCGCCGGCCCTGATCCTGCCATCGCTGGAGGCCCTCGTATCCGGCAGCTGACAGACCTGTGGCCCCAACGCCACAGTGGCGGCGCAGTCACAGCTTCGCCTTTGTTTGTCCACGTTCGGGCCAGAATCGGAACCGCCTATCGCCTCAGGTGTTGTTAGGCACCCGCGGCGGACGTCGGCGTGTTGACGCTTTGTTGCGATTTGAGTCTTAAAGAAGGCAGCCATGTCCATAACCGAAATCGAATCCTATCGCCTGAGCCGTCGCTGCTTTCTCAACGCCGCAGCCCTGGGCGCCGCCTCGATCGCGGTTTCGGCATGCGCAACCACCGGACCGGGGCCGGCCGAGCCGCCGCCACCTACCTATGTCGAGCCGCCGCTCGCCGACTATGCGTCTATGTACGCGGCGGTCAACGATGGCGGCTTCGATCTGCCGGCCATCCCGGTCGACAGGATCGACCCGCAGTTCCTGCGCCAGATCGTGCCCGACCCGACCGGACAGAAGCCGGGAACCATCGTCGTCGATACGACAGGCCACTTCCTCTATCTGGTTCGCCCGGGCGGCCAGGCCATTCGCTATGGTGTCGGGCTCGGCCGCGCCGGCTTCGAATGGTCGGGCGACGCCGTCGTCCAGTGGAAGCAGAAATGGCCGAAATGGACGCCTCCGGATGAGATGATCGCGCGCCAGCCGGAATTGAAGCAGTACAGCGCCGACAATGGCGGCATGCCCGGCGGCCTGAAGAACCCGCTCGGGGCGCGCGCGCTCTATCTCTTCCAGGGCAATGTGGACACGCTCTATCGCCTGCACGGCTCGCCGGAATGGCGCTCGATAGGCAAATCGGTGTCATCGGGCTGCGTGCGCCTGATGAACCAGGACATCATCGATCTCTATGACCGCGTGCCGTCGAAGAGCCCGGTCATCGTGACCAGCAACGCCAGCCAGCCCATGGTGGCGACGGCGAACCACAAGGCCATCCCGATCGACGCCGGCGTGCCGGATGGATCGGTGCTGCTCGGCCCGGTCAAGGCGGTCACGGACGCGATCTTCTGAGCTCACAGGGCAGCGGCAACGCCGCTGCCCGATCCTACCGCCCCCGCGACAAACTCCCCAGAATCCCGCGCACGATCGCACGTCCGACCGACGAGCCGACCGATCGCACCACCGACTTGATTGCGGCTTCCGCCACCGTCTGGCGATTGGACGGCCGCGGCGCCGGCGCGCGCCTGCCACCGGACTGCGGCGCTGGATCGTCATTGCCGAAGCCTGGAATGGTCCAGCGCGAGCCGCCGGTGTCTGCCTGCTGCGCCTCGGCGTCCTGCGCCTCCTTGGCCTTCTTCTGCAGCATCTCGAACGCCGATTCGCGGTCGATGACCTGGTCGTACTGGCCGGTGACCGGGCTTTCCCCGATCAGCTTCAGCCGCTCGGCGGGGGTAATGGGTCCAAGCCGCGACGACGGCGGACGGATGAGCGTGCGCTGGACCATCGACGGAATGCCCTTGGCCTCCAGCGTCGAGACCAGCGCTTCGCCGGTGGCGAGCTGGGTGATGGCGGTGGCGCAGTCGAAATCGGGATTGGGCCGGAAGGTCTCGGCCGCCGTCCTCACCGCCTGCTGCTCGCGCGGCGTGTAGGCGCGCAGCGCATGCTGCACGCGGTTGCCGAGCTGGGCGAGGACCTTTTCGGGAATATCCAAAGGGTTCTGCGTGACGAAATAGACGCCGACGCCCTTGGAGCGAATCAAGCGGACCACTTGCTCGACCCGGTCGATCAGCACCTTCGGCGCCTCGTCGAACAAGAGGTGCGCCTCGTCGAAGAAGAACACCAGCTTCGGCTTGTCGGGGTCGCCGACTTCGGGCAATTCCTCGAACAGCTCCGACATCAGCCAGAGAAGGAACGTCGCGTAGAGGCGCGGATTCATCATCAGCTTGTCGGCGGCCAGCACGCTGATGGCGCCGCGACCATCGCGGGTCGTGCGCATGATGTCGGCGATGCGCAATGCCGGCTCGCCAAAGAAGTTCGCCGCGCCCTGCTGCTCCAGCACCAGCAACGTGCGCTGAATGGCCCCCACCGATGGCTTGGTGACGTTGCCGTAACGGGCGCTGATCTCTTCCGCACGCTCGGCAATGTTGGCGAGCAGCGCCTGCAGATCTTTCATGTCGAGCAGCAGCAACCCTTCCTCATCGGCTATGCGGAAGGCAATGTTCATGATGCCTTCCTGTGCGTCGGTCAGGTTCATCAGCCGCGACAGCAGCAGCGGTCCCATTTCCGAAATGGTCGCGCGGATAGGGTGGCCCTGCTCGCCGAACAGATCCCAGAAGATGACCGGGAATTCCTGGAAGTCGTAAGGGTCGAGCTTCACCTGTTCCGCCCGCTTGACCAGGAAATCCTGCGCGGTGCCCATCATGGCGATGCCGGAAACGTCGCCCTTGATGTCGGCGCAGAAGACCGGCACGCCGGCGTTGGAAAATCCCTCCGCCAGGATCTGCAAGCTGACGGTCTTGCCGGTACCGGTGGCGCCGGTCACCAGGCCATGGCGATTGCCGTATTGCAGCAGCAGATTTTCAGCTCGCTGATAGCTGTCGTCGGGCTTGCGGCTGGCGCCGATGAAAATACTGGTGTCGTCAGCCATATGTCGGGTCTCCGCAAACTGATGTGCCCAAAGCCAGCCTTTGCCCGAAGGTATAGTGAGGCTGTTGCACAGCGACAATGACAATTGTCCAACGCGGGCCGATCATCCAATCCAGGGCCAATCGTCCAAATCGGACCAATCGCCAGGATCGGATTTGGAACTTGCGAATTTCGATGGTGTTTGGCAATCGTCCATGGTCCGCCCACCCAAGCCGACCTATATCAGGTGGATCGAATATCAGGTGAGTGGGATTCGGACCTTGCACGTGCATTGCGGTAACCGACCGGGGACCGTAGACTGGGCTGGCCGGGCTGGTGCGGCCACACAGAACGAGGACGACGAATGGGCGCCGGAGCCTTGACCAGGGATGTTGAGCCAATGGATGCGGAGCGTCAGCGATGGCTGGCCTTGGCGGAAAAGGCGTTGGCCGGCGCATCCTTCGAGGAAAAGCTGATCTCGCATACCGACGACAACATCCGCGTCGAGCCGCTCTATGACCGCGCGACCGGAGCCGAACCGATCGTGCGCGCCAATCCTCAATCGCCCTGGATCGTCAGCCAGCGCGTCGACGACCCCGATGTCGATCGCGCCAAGAGCCAGGCCCTGGAAGACATTGCGCAAGGCGCGACGGGACTGTCGCTCGTCTTCGAAGGTGCCCCGAACGCGTTCGGCTACGGCCTGCCGAGGACGGCGCAGGCACTGGAGACGGTGCTGGAGGGCGTGCCCCTCAACAGGGTCCAGATCCGCATCGACACCCACCCCTGGAGCCGCCCCATGGCCGACTGGCTGGTGGCGTTCCTGAGCAAGCGGCGCTCCGATCCGGCAAAGCTCAACCTTTCCTTCGGCATCGATCCGGCGGCCGTCCTCGCCGGCACCGGCCGACTGCGCATGTCGATCGAGGCACTGCAGGAATCGATGCCGCAATCGCTGGCGCATTTCTTCTCGATGGGCGTTCCGGGTGTGCTCCTGGAGGCGGACGGTCGCGTTTTTCACAATGCCGGCGCCACGGAAGCGCAGGAACTCGGCATCATGCTGGCCTCGGCGGTCTCGTATCTGAGAATGTTCGAGAAGGCGCGGCAGCCGCTCGTCTATGCCGCGCCTCATATCGGTTTCGCGCTCAGCGTCGACCAGGACCAGTTCCTGTCAATGGCCAAGGTGCGGGCCTTGCGCAGGCTGTGGGCACGGGTGCAGGAGGCCTGCTCGATCCCCAATTCCACGGCCAACATCCATGCCGAGACATCATTTCGCATGATGACGGCACTGGACCCCGAAACCAACATCCTGCGCACGACGATCGGCTGCTTCGCCGCGGCGGCGGGAGGCGCCGATTCGATCTCAATCCTGCCGCATACGATCGCGCATGGCCTGCCGGCGGCTTTTGCCCGCCGCGTCGCGCGCAACGCGCAGTTGATCATGGCCAATGAAAGCCATGTCGACCATGTCGCCGATCCCGCCCATGGCTCCGGCGCCGTCGAAGCGCTGACGTCGGATCTTTGCGAAGCAGCGTGGGCGGAATTGCAGGCGATCGAGGCAGAGGGTGGCGTGCTCTCCAGCCTTCGGGACGGACATATCCAGCAACGCGTCCGCGCTGCTGCCGTCCAGCGCGGCATTGCCTTCAAGTCAGGCGAGCGGGCCATGATCGGCGCCACGCTTTATCCGTTGAAAGGCGAGCGTCCGGTCGAGACGCTGGACGCTGAGCGGCGACCTGCCTTCACCGAGGGCGTCGTCCTGTGCGAGCCGCTGCCTCCAGTCCGCATCGATCAATCCATCGGGGCCGCTTCTTGATTCCGGATTTCAGTCAGATCGGCTGGGTGCCACCGCGCCGCGCGCCTGTCGAGGTCAAGGGGCAGCGGACGACGCCGGAAGGCCTCGTCGTCAAGCATCTCTACAATCAGGGCGACCTCAAGGGCCTGCCGCATCTCGACACCTATCCCGGCCTGCCGCCCTTCGTGCGTGGCCCCTACCCAACCATGTATGTCCAGCAGCCCTGGACGATCCGGCAATATGCAGGCTTTTCGACCGCCGAAGAGTCCAACGCCTTTTACCGGCGCAACCTTGCCGCCGGCCAGAAAGGTCTTTCGGTTGCCTTCGATCTTGCCACCCATCGCGGCTATGACTCAGACCATCCGCGTGTCGCCGGCGATGTCGGCATGGCGGGCGTGGCCATCGATTCCATCCTCGACATGCGTCAGTTGTTCGACGGCATACCGCTCGGCGACATGACCGTGTCGATGACGATGAACGGAGCCGTGCTGCCGATCATGGCGCTCTACATCGTGGCGGCGGAAGAGCAAGGCGTCGCACAGGAAGATCTGGCGGGAACCATTCAGAACGACATTCTGAAGGAGTTCATGGTCCGCAACACCTACATCTATCCGCCGAAGCCCTCGATGCGGATCGTCTCGGACATCTTCTCCTACACCTCGAAGAACATGCCGAAGTTCAACTCGATATCGATCTCCGGCTACCATATGCAAGAGGCCGGCGCGACCGCCGACCTGGAGCTCGCCTATACGATCGCCGACGGTATCGAATATGCCCGCGCCGGCGTCGCGGCAGGGCTCGGCATCGACAGTTTCGCGCCGCGCCTGTCCTTCTTCTGGGCGATCGGCATGAACTTCTTCATGGAAGTGGCCAAGCTCAGGGCCGCGCGCCTGTTGTGGGCGACGCTGATGAAAAAGAATTTCGCGCCGAAGGACGAGCGATCGCTGTCGCTGCGTACCCATTGCCAGACTTCCGGCTGGTCGCTGACGGCGCAGGATCCCTACAACAACATCATCCGCACCATGATCGAGGCGATGGCGGCGACCCAAGGGCATACCCAGTCGCTGCACACCAATTCCTTCGACGAGGCAATGGCGCTACCGACCGACCATTCGGCGCGCATCGCCCGCAACACGCAACTTGTCCTGCAGAAGGAGTCCGGCACCACGCGCATCATCGATCCGTGGGGCGGTTCGGCCTATCTCGAGCGGCTGACACACGATCTGGCGGCGCGTGCGCTTGCTCATATCGAGGAGGTCGAGGCTCTCGGCGGCATGGCGGCGGCGATCGAAAAGGGCATACCCAAGCTGCGCATCGAGGAAGCGGCGGCCCGCACGCAGGCGCGCATCGATTCCGGCGAGCAGATGCTGGTCGGCGTCAATGCGCATCGCCCGGAGAACGACATCGAGGTCGATGTGCTGAAGATCGACAATGCCGAGGTCAGGGCCCGGCAACTCTCGAAGCTGCAACGGCTGAAAGGCACGCGCGACGTGGCCGCCGTCGAAAGCGCGCTCGATGCGCTGACACGTGCCGCACAAGGCGAGGACAATCTCCTTGAATTCGCCATCCGCGCCGCGCGCGCCAACGCCACTGTCGGCGAAATCTCGTTCGCCTTGGAACGAGCCTATGGCCGCCATGTGGCCACGGTGCAGACCATTTCCGGCGTCTACCGCAAGGCGCTCGGCGACAATCCGGTGGTCGACCGGCTGCGGGACAAGCTTGATGCCTTCGAAAAGAAAAATGGCGGCAAGCCGCGCATTCTCGTGGCCAAGATGGGACAGGACGGCCACGACCGCGGACAGAAGGTGATCGCCACGGCTTTCGCCGATCTCGGCTTCGACGTCACCGTCGGCGCCATGTTCCAGACACCGGAAGAGATCGCGAAACTGGCCGTCGGGCACGATGTCCACATCATCGGCGCCTCGTCGCTGGCGGCGGGACACCTGACGCTGATCCCCGAATTGCGCGACGCGCTGAAAAAGCTCGGCCGCGGCGACATGCTGATCGTGGCCGGCGGCGTCATCCCGCCGCAGGACCATGAGGCTGTGCTGAAGGCGGGGGCTGCGGAAATTTTCCCGCCGGGCACGGTTATTCCGGAGGCGGCCGAGAGGCTGCTGCATCGGCTGCTGGCGCGTTGAGCGAAACATTGTAGCGCCGGAAAGGTTGTGTCACAATGACGAACGCAACCAAGGGTAACGGCCCGTGAAGACTATTGTCCGCAAGCTCGACGACGGATCAGGTGTCGTGATCTTGCCGCAGGAAATGCTGGACAACCTGAACATGCGAGTAGGCGATCAATTCCAGATCATCGAAACCGATGACGGCGTCATTCTAAGACCGATGAGAAGTGACGACGTCGAACGGCAGATGCGCGCTGCTCGTGATGTCATGGACCAGTATGAGGCCGTATTGCAAAGGATGGCCAAGTAGACGGGCCTTGCGTCAACTCTCTGAGAGCTTGACGATCTCCCACTCCTTGCCGTTGACGCTGGCGACGTCGCCGACCTTCTTGCCGAACAGCGCCACCGCCATCGGCGAGACATGCGAGATGCTGCCCTTGGCGGGATCGGCTTCGTCCTCGCCGACGATCTTCCAGTGCACCTTCTTGCCGTCATCACTTTCCAGCGTGACACCCATGCCGAAGCGGACGACGTCGCTGCCGGGCTCCGGTACGGACAGTTCGGCGTTCTCCCGCCGCGCGGTCCAGTAGCGCAGGTCACGCGACACGACCGCGATGCGCTCGCGATCGGCCTTTCTCTCGGCTTTCGCCAGCACGTCGCGCAAATCGGCCAGATTGTCCTCGATCTGCGCCAGGCCGCGCTCGGTCACCAGGTTGCGGTGCGTGCTGATCGGCCTCTCGCCAACGCCGGCGATGGCATTCTCGCTGTCTTCCTCGCGGGTAAAAGCTCTGCTCATCTCCTGAACTTAGGCGCCGACTGGCCGCTCGACAAGCCATGCCCCCCGAGAACGGCTGCCCAGCGTCTGGCATGATTCCTGCGGTGTCAGGACTGGACACTGGGGTGTCGGACTGAACACTTGGATTGTGTGCCGATGTTGAACAGACGAATGCTGCTGACTCAGACCGCCGGCTTTGCCGTGATGGGCCTCGCGCTCGGCAAGGCGGCGGCCGCCAGCCTGACCGGCATCGAGAAGGCCTCGATGCGCGGTTCCATCAATGCCACGGAACTTGGCGTGCAGCCCGGCACGTTTGACGACCAGAGCAAGGCCTTCGCCAAGCTGCTGCGCGATGCCAACGGCCGCGACATGCCAGTCTTCCTGCCGCCCGGCACCTATGTGGTGTCCAATCTCTCGCTGCCTGGCCGCGTGCGTCTGTCCGGAGTACCGGGTGCGACGCGGATCGTCTATGGCGGCGACGGCCATCTGTTCATGGCGGAACAGGCCGACCATATCGAACTCAGCGGGCTGGTCTTCGACGGTTCGAACCGCTCGATGGGCGACTATGCACAAGGGCTGCTCGATCTGCGCCGGGTCGCTCACCTGGTGGTGGATAACTGCCAGATCACCGGAAGCGGCAAGAACGGGCTGGCGCTGGAACACGCGGCGGGCAGGATCGAGCGTTCGGACATATCAGGAGCGGCGGACGCCGGCATCTATTCCGTCGAAGCCGCAGGACTGGCAGTCACCGGCAACACCGTCTCCGATTGCGCCAATGGCGGCATCCTCGTGCACCGCTGGCAAGCCGCGGAAGACGGCACCATGGTCACCGGCAACCGCGTCGAACGCATTGGCGCGCGCAGCGGCGGGACCGGCCAGAACGGCAACGGCATCAATGCCTTCCGCGCCGGAAATGTCGTCATCTCGGGCAATGTGGTTTCGGACTGCGCCTTCTCCGCGATCCGCGCCAACAGTTCCAGCAATCTGCAGATATCGGGCAACACCTGCTTACGCTCGGGCGAGACCGCGGTCTACTCCGAGTTCTCGTTCGAGGGCGCCGTCATCTCCAACAACATCGTCGACGGTGCGGCCAACGGTATCTCGATCGTCAACTTCAACGAAGGCGGCCGCATGGGTGTCTGCTCCGGCAACATCGTGCGCAATTTGTCGACATCAGGCCCCTACACCGCCGACCCGCCCGGTTTCGGCGTCGGTATCGCCGTCGAAGCCGACACCATTGCTTCCAGCAACGTCATCGAGAATGCACCGCTCTACGGCATGTCGATCGGCTGGGGGCCGTATCTGCGTAATGTCGTGGCCACGGGAAACATCATCCGCAAGGCAGGCACCGGTATCGTCGTCAGCGTGGTCGAGGGCGCCGGCACCGCCGTCATCTCCGACAATGTCATCGACGGTGCGTCGAACGGGGCGGTTGTCGGCCAGCGCTGGGCCGAGCCGGTGACGTCAGACCTTACCCAGACCAGCAGCAGCGGCTTTGCGCATCTGACCGTCGAGCGCAACCGCGTCAGCTGATTGCCACTTCAATTCAAGACCGGCGTCGGCCTCAGCGCCCCGACCTTGGCGCCAATGCGGCTTTCGATCGGCGCGTTCGCCAGTTCGAGCAGCTTCGCCGACAAGGCTTCGTCCGCCCGCAGCAGCCTGGCGAGGACGGCGGCAGCGATTGCGTCGCCGGCGCGACCGGCACCGTCATCGCATTTGACCGCGATGCCAAGGCCGAGTTCCGGAAGCGCGGCACAATGGACGCCCTCGGCCCCGCCTTTGGCAAAAATCCGCCCGGGAGCGGCTTCCATCAGCAGCAGGTCGGCACGGCCGGTGCCCGCGACGAAGAACGGCTCCGCCATGCAGGCCGAAAGCAGTCGCTTCGCAGCTTTCGCCCGCTCGGGGCCAAAGCCCTGTCCCGTCACCATGCGGGCAAAGCCGAGCGCGAAACTCCTCAGCGGCACCGCATAGGTCGGGATCGAGCAGCCATCGGTCGCGCGTTCGTCGGCGCCGTGGACAGCGCCGGTGACCGACTGCATGGCGTCGCGCACCATTTCCTGCAAAGCGTGCCCCGGCTTGACGTAGCCGCGATGCTCCATGCCGGAATGCACGCAGGTGCAAAGGAAGCCGGAATGCTTGCCGGAACAGTTGTTGTGAAGCGCATTTGGTGAACCGCCGGCACGTGCGAGCGCAATCTCGGCGTCATGATCCGAGGGCCAGTGGGTGCCGCATTCGAGCGCCGACCTATCCAGCCCGGCCCCGGCCAGCATGGACCGCGCCAGGTCGACATGTGCCGGCTCGCCGGAATGGGAGGCACACGCTAGCGCCAGTTCGCGGTTGCCGAAGCCGTAGGCATCGGCGGCACCCGTTTCGACAAGCGGCAGGGCCTGGATCGCCTTGACGGCGGAGCGGGGAAAGACCGGCTTCGATGTGTCGCCGATCTCCAGGACCGGCTTGCCGCCGGCATCGAAGACAGCGACGGCGCCGCGATGGGCGCTCTCGACAATGGCGCCGCGCAAGACTTCGATCAGAACCGGATTGGCCATGTCACCTCCCGTGAATGCCGGGGCGGTTTACCTGATCCGATCAAGAATGGAAACGTAGTTGGCGACAGCCGCGCCCCCCATGTTGAAGATGCCGCCGAGTTTTGCGCCCGGCACCTGGATGCCACCGGCTTCACCAACAAGCTGCATGGCGGTCAAGACATGCATGGAGACCCCAGTGGCGCCGATCGGATGCCCCTTGGCTTTCAGGCCTCCTGAGGGATTGACCGGCAGGCGGCCGTCTTTTGCCGTTGTGCCATCCAGCGCCAGCTTGGCGCCTTCACCGGGCTTGGCCAGCCCCATCGCCTCATACTCGATCAATTCGGCGATGGTAAAACAGTCATGCGTCTCGACGAAGGAGAGATCGTCGAGCGTCACGCCGGCATTCTTCAACGCGCGGGTCCAGGCCTGCTCGCAGCCTTCGAAGGCCAGGATGTCGCGCTTCGACATCGGCAGGAAATCCTGCACGTGTTCGTTGGCACGGAAGGCGACGGCGCGGCGCATCTTCAGCGCCGTCGCCGTGTCGGCAAGGACAAGGGCGGCGGCGCCGTCGGAGACCAGCGAGCAATCAGTGCGCTTCAAGGGCCCGGCGACGAACGGGTTCTTCTCGCTCTCCTGCCTGCAGAATTCATAGCCGAAATCCTTGCGCATCTGGGCATAGGGATTGTCGACGCCGTTCTTGTGGTTCTTGGCCGCGATCATGGCGAGCGCATCCGACTGGTCGCCATAGCGTTGGAAATAGGCCTGCGCGATCTTGCCGAAGACGCCGGCAAAACCGGCCGGCGTGTCACCGTCCTCGGGCAGATAGGACGCCTTGAGCAGGTTCTTGCCGATTTCCGGCCCGGGCGTTGTCGTCATCTGCTCGGCGCCGACCACCAGAACGACCCGGGCAGCGTTTGCATCGATGGCGCGGATGCCCTGCCGGACGGCGGCCGAACCGGTTGCGCAAGCATTCTCGACGCGCGTGGCCGGCTTGAAGCGCAGCCGGTCATCGGCCTGGAGAACCAGGCTTGCCGTGAAATCCTGCGCCGAAAAGCCGGCGTTGAAATGGCCAAGCACGATCTCGTCGACCTCGTCCGGGCCGATGCCGGCATGATCGAGCGCGTCCGTCGCGACCTTGACGATCAGGTTTTCGAGCGTCTCGCCCTCGAGCTTGCCGAAGCGCGAATGTGCCCAGCCAACGATACATGCGGTCATGCCGGTCTCCATCCTTGGCGCCAGCCTAGCATGTGGGCTCATGGCGCACTTCGTCTTTATTGTTCAAATATAAACATTCCTGCTCGAACCGTGAAGAGCCGCCACGCAACAATCGCTTGGTGCAGGTCGCGTTAGCATCGATTTTTTGTTGATTGACGCGTCAATAAAAAATAATCTCCCAAAAAAATCGGGAACAGCATGCCAAAAGTCGGAATGGAGCCATTGCGCCGCAAGGCGCTCATCGACGCGACGATCTCGGCGATCGGCGAGCGCGGCTCGCTTGACGTGACCATGTCCGAGATTGCCGGACGCGCCGGTGTGTCTTCGGCCCTTGCCCATCACTATTTCGGCGCCAAGGACGAGCTACTGTTCGCGACGATGCGGCACATCCTGGCCGAACTGACCATCGACATGCGCCGCGCGCTTCAATCCACCACCTCCCCGCGCGAGCGCGTGTCGGCCGTGGTAGCTGTCAATTTTTCCGACATCCAGTTCCAGGCGGAGACCATCGCCGCATGGCTCGCCTTCTATGTCGAGGCGCAGCAATCGTCCTCGCTGCGCCGGTTGCTCAGAATCTACGCAAGGCGGCTGCATTCGAACCTGATGAGCGGTTTGATCGGTATCCTGCCCAGGACCGAAGCCGACCGCGCCGCGGAAGCGACGGCGGCAATGATCGACGGGCTCTACATCAGGCGCGCGCTGAAGGATGGCGTGCCCGACGCCGCGACCGCGATCGCGCTGGTCGAGGACTATCTCGAAACCAAACTTGGCGGACAGCACAAACAGTGACAGCGAAGCGACCCAATTTCCTGATCGTCATGGTCGACCAGCTCAACGGGACCTTTTTCCCGGATGGGCCAGCGGAATTTCTACACACGCCGCATCTGAAAGCGCTGGCGGCGCGTTCGGCGCGCTTTGCCAACAATTACACCGCCTCGCCGCTTTGCGCACCGGGCCGCGCCTCGTTCATGAGCGGCCAGTTGCCGTCGCGCACCGGTGTCTACGACAATGCCGCTGAATTTGCCTCGTCGATCCCGACCTTCGCCCATCATTTGCGTGCCGCCGGCTACTACACCTGCCTGTCGGGCAAGATGCATTTCGTCGGTCCGGATCAGTTGCACGGTTTCGAGGAGCGGCTGACCACCGACATCTATCCGGCGGATTTCGGCTGGACGCCGGACTACCGCAAACCCGGCGAGCGCATCGAGTGGTGGTATCACAATCTGGGTTCGGTAACCGGCGCCGGCATCGCCGAGACCACCAACCAGATGGAGTATGACGACGAGGTCGTGTTCCTCGCGTCTCAGAAGCTCTATCAGCTTTCACGCGAACAGGACGATGCAAGCCATCGGCCATGGTGCCTCACCGTCTCGCTGTCGCACCCGCACGATCCCTATGTCGCGCGCAAGCAGTATTGGGATCTCTATGAGCATTGCCAGGCGCTGGACCCGGAAACCGGCTTCATCGCGCATGACGAGCAGGATACGCATTCCCAGCGGCTGTACCACGCCAGCGACTATCCCTCTTTCGAGATCACACCGGAGCAGGTGCGTCGTTCGCGGCGCGGCTATTTCGCCAACATCTCCTATGTCGACGACAAGCTCGGCGAGCTCCTCGACGTTCTCACCCGAACGCGCATGCTCGACGACACGATCATCCTGTTCTGCTCCGATCACGGCGACATGCTGGGCGAGCGAGGCCTGTGGTTCAAGATGAGCTTCTTCGAAGGCTCGGCGCGGGTGCCGCTGATGATCGCCGGCAAGGGCGTGCCGGCCGGGCTGATCGACGCGCCGGTCTCCAATCTCGACGTGGCGCCAACGCTTTGCGACCTCGCCGGCATCGACATCGGGTCGATCGCGCCGTGGACCGACGGCCAGTCGCTGCTGCCGCTCACCAAGGGCGGGCAGCGCACGGCACCGGTGTTGATCGAGTACGCCGCGGAAGGCTCCTATGCGCCCTTGGTGGCAATCCGCGAGGGCCGCTACAAATTCGTCCATTGCGAACTCGATCCGCCGCAATTGTTCGATCTCGAAGCCGATCCGCTGGAGCGGGACAATCTTGCCGATGATCCCGCCAATGTGGCGTTGGTGGCCGAGTTCATGGACAAGGTCAGGGCGCGTTGGGACATGGCCGGCTTCGACGCCGCCGTGCGCGAGAGCCAGGCGCGCCGCTGGGTGGTCTATCCGGCGCTGCGCAATGGCGCCTATTACCCCTGGGATTTCCAGCCACTGCAGAAGGCGTCAGAGCGGTACATGCGCAATCACATGAACCTCGACAATCTTGAAGAGAGCAAAAGGTATCCGCGAGGCGAATGATGACAGATCTTCTCGTTCCCACCCTCGATCATCTCATGCAGGCCTATGCCGTCACCTCCCAGGCGACACAGGTCACGCCGCTGCTGGAATCGACGGCACTCGCCAAGGAAACCGGTGCGGCCCGGGTCTTCATCAAGCCGGAATCGCTGCAGTGGGCCGGATCCTTCAAGGTTCGCGGCGCCTATTGGCGGCTGAAGCGGCTTTCGCCCGACGAAGCAAGGAAGGGCGTCGTCGCCTATTCCTCCGGCAATTTCGCGCAAGGGCTGGCGGCCGCCGGACAGGCGCTCGGCATCCCGGTCACCATCGTCATGCCGATCGACGCCCCGGCCGCCAAGCGTGATGCGACATCAGGCTATGGCGCCCGCGTCGTGCTGACCGATCATGGCGATCGGGCGCGTGAAGAGGTCGCGGCCGCAAAGGCGCGCGAGATCGCGGAGACCGAAGGTCTGGCTCTGCTGCATCCGTTCGACGATCCCGAGATCGTCGCCGGCCAGGCGGGCGCCGGCCTCGAGGCGCTCGACCAGCTGTCGGCCAAGGACGCCAGCGCTGATCTTTTGTTCTGCTCGGTCGGCGGCGGTGGGCTGATCGGCGGCGTTTCGCTCGCCTTCCACTATCTGTCGCCGGCGACCGAGATCATCGGCGTCGAGCCCGAAGGGTTCAACGGCATGGGCTCGTCACTGGCGCATGGCTCGATCGAGACCATGCCGATTGGCCCGAAGTCGATCTGCGACGGGCTGATGTCGCGCCGGCCCGGCGACGCCCCCTTCGCAGCAGTCAAGGCAGCGGGTGTTCGCGGCATCACCGTCGACGACCAGTCGGTGCGGCGGGCAATGAAGATCGCCTTCGAGCGGATGAAGCTGGTGCTGGAGCCTTCGGGCGCGGCGTCGCTGGCGGCACTGCTCGGTGGCAAGGTGGATGTGGCGGGAAAGACCGTCCTCGTGGTGGCAACCGGCGGCAATGTCTCGCTCGCCGATTTTATGGCGCATATGAACGATGCTTGAAGCGGATTTCGTCATCATCGGCTCCGGCTCCGCCGGCTCGGCCATGGCCTATCGCCTGTCTGAAGACGGCAAGCATTCGGTCATCGTCATCGAATTCGGCGGCACCGATATCGGACCTCTGATCCAGATGCCGTCGGCGCTGTCGATCCCGCTCAACATGAACCTCTACGACTGGGGGTTCGCCAGTGAGCCGGAGCCGCATCTGGGCGGCCGCGTGCTGGCGACGCCGCGCGGCAAGGTGATCGGCGGCTCGTCCTCGATCAACGGCATGGTCTATGTGCGCGGCCACGCCCGTGACTTCGACCATTGGGCCGAACAGGGAGCGGCCGGCTGGGGTTTTGCTGACGTGCTCCCCTATTTCAAGCGCATGGAAGATTCCGACGGTGGCGAGGATGGCTGGCGCGGGCACGGCGGCCCGCTGCATGTGCAGCGCGGCTCGCGGCGCAATCCTCTCTATGGCGCCTTCGTCGAAGCGGGCCGGCAGGCAGGGTTTGAACTGACCGACGACTACAATGGCGCCAAGCAGGAAGGCTTCGGGCCGATGGAGCAGACCATTCTGGGCGGCCGCCGCTGGTCGGCGGCATCAGCCTATCTGAAGCCGGCACTCAGGCGCAAAAACGTGAGTCTGGTCAAAGGCTTTGCGCGCCGGGTGATTATCGAGAATCAACGCGCCATCGGCGTCGAGATCGAAGCCCACAAACAGATTCAGGTCGTTAAGGCACGACGCGAAGTGATCGTCGCGGCGTCGTCGATCAACTCGCCAAAAATCCTGATGCTGTCCGGTATCGGCCCGGCCGGGCATTTGCGCGAGAACGGCATTGCCGTCGTGGCAGATCGGCCCGGCGTCGGCGGCAACCTGCAGGACCATTTGGAGCTCTACATCCAGCAGGAATCGACCAAGCCGATCACCCTGAATTCAGTGCTGAACCCGTTCTCCAAGGCGATGATCGGGGCGCAGTGGCTGTTCTTCAAATCGGGCCTGGGCGCCACCAATCATTTCGAGGCGGCCGCCTTCGTGCGCTCGCAGGCAGGCGTCGACTATCCCGACATCCAGTATCACTTCATCCCGGCGGCGGTGCGTTATGACGGCAAGGCGGCGGCGAAGTCGCATGGCTTCCAGGCGCATGTCGGGCCGATGCGCTCGAAGTCGCGCGGCTCGGTGACGTTGCGCTCGCCGGATCCGAAAGCGAAGCCGGTCATCCGCTTCAACTACATGTCGCATCCGGACGACTGGGCGGAGTTCCGTCACTGCATCCGCCTGACCCGCGAAATCTTCGGCCAGTCGGCCTTCGATGCCTACCGCGGACAGGAACTCTCGCCGGGCAGCCATGTGCAGTCGGATGACGATCTCGATATGTTCATTCGCGACCATGCCGAAAGCGCCTACCACCCTTGCGGCACCTGTCGAATGGGCCGGGTCGATGATCAATCGAGCGTCGTCGATCCGGAATGCCGGGTCATCGGCGTCGACGGATTACGGGTCGCCGACTCCTCGATCTTCCCGCGCGTGACCAACGGCAACCTCAACGCACCATCGATCATGACCGGCGAGAAGGCGTCCGATCACATCCTTGGCCGTACACCGCTCGCGCCGTCCAACCAGGAGCCATGGATCAATCCTCGCTGGCAGGCATCTGACAGATAGGCCATGATCCGGGCAACCGATCGAGCCGCCTCGATAGATTGAGCCGCCCACTTGGGCGCAGACGAATTGGAGATCCCCATGCGCGCCCAGCCCACGGCTTCGCACTATGTCAACGGACGCTATATCGAGGACGAAGGGGGCGCGCCGCTGCCGGTGATCTATCCTGCCACGGGCGAGACCATCGCCATGCTGCGTTCGGCGACGCCGAACGTGCTGGAACTCGCTATCGAGGCCGCACGCGCCGCACAGCCGGCCTGGGCGCGGCTCAAGCCGGTCGAGCGCGGCCGCATTCTGCGCCGTGCCGCCGACATTTTGCGCGCCCGCAACGCCGACCTTGCCCGCATCGAGACGCTGGACACCGGTAAGGCGATCCAGGAGACGCTGGTGGCGGACGCGCCTTCCGCCGCCGATTGCCTTGAATATTTCGCCGGCGCGGTCGCCGTCTTCAACGGCGAAGCGGTCGACCTCGGCGGACCCTTCGCCTACACGCGCCGCGAGGCGCTTGGCGTCTGCGTCGGTATCGGCGCCTGGAACTATCCGATCCAGATCGCCGGCTGGAAATCGGCGCCGGCGCTCGCCATGGGCAACGCCATGGTGTTCAAGCCATCGGAAAACACGCCGCTTTCGGCGCTGGCGCTGGCCGAGATCTACTCGGAAGCTGGTCTACCCGACGGGCTGTTCAACGTCGTGCAAGGCTATGGCGATGTCGGCGCCGGGCTGGTCGGCCATGATGTCGTCGCCAAGGTTTCGGTGACCGGCTCGGTGCCGACCGGGCGCAAGGTCCTGTCGCTGGCCGGCTCAGGGATGAAGCACGCGACGATGGAACTCGGCGGCAAGTCGCCGCTGATCGTCTTCGACGATGCCGATCTCGAAAACGCCATTGGCGGCGCCATGCTCGGCAATTTCTATTCGAGCGGCCAGATCTGTTCCAACGGCACGCGCGTCTTCGTGCAGAGCGGCATTCACGGCCGCTTTGTCGAGCGGCTGGTCGAGCGAACCAAGAAAATCCGCATCGGCGATCCGCTCGATCCGGATACGCAGATGGGTCCGTTGGTCAACAAGGCGCAGCAAGACAAGGTCGTCGGCTATATCGCGGCTGGCAAGCAGGATGGCGCCACGCTCGCTTGCGGCGGCAACGTGCCGTCGCTGCAGGGCTTCCAGGGCGGCTTCTTCGTCGAGCCTACGGTCTTCACCGGCGTCACCGACACCATGCGCATCGCCCGCGAGGAGATTTTCGGCCCGGTCATGAGCGTGCTGAAATTCGACGGTGAGGACGAGGTTATAGACCGCGCCAACGACACCGAGTTCGGCCTTGCGGCGGGCGTGTTCACACGCGACCTGCCGCGCGCCCACCGCGTCATTGCCGAGTTGCAGGCCGGAACCTGCTGGATCAACGCCTACAATCTGACCCCTGTGGAAATCCCCTTCGGCGGGGTCAAGCAATCGGGCATCGGCCGCGAGAATTCGCTGGCGGCACTGGCGCTCTATTCGCAGCTGAAGTCGGTCTATGTCGAGACCGGGGACGTGGCAAGCCCGTACTGATCCCGCCTACTTGTCCACCGTCCCATCCAGATACTGGGTCAGCGCACAGACCAGATGGTAGAAGATGCTCGCCGGCACGTCTGACGCCAGCGAGCGGCCGCGTTCGTCGATGCGGTCGATCCAGAGGCCCAGCGGCGCCGGGTCGATGTGCCAGCGGAACAGCCGGCCGACGCGCGCCTCGATCTCCGGCTTGAGATCAGGGCCGCCCGAGCCATCCAGCGCGATCGCCGCCTTGAGCGCTTCGGCCTGCGGCCAACTGCGCGACATCAGGTCGAGCGGCAGGCCCTGCCGCGAGACTGCCCCATAGGCAAGGCCGGTGGCGCGGTTAAGGCCGTTGGCGATCGCCGAGGCATAGAGTTTTCGGGCATAGACGCTCAGCTCGGCCTGGCCGCTTCGATCGGCAAAATCGACCAGCAGCGATGCCCATTCGAAGTGATGGCCGGGTTCGGTCCAGGTTCCCTTCTCTCCCAAGACCGGTTTCCATTCGGCATCGAAATACTCGCCGAGCGTCCAGCTCTCGGGGTCGAAGAAATGGCTGCGGAAGAGGTCGATGATGCGGGCCGCGCGTCGCAGATGCGCGCGCTCTCCGGTCGCCTGGTGCCAGGCCAGGAAAGCTTCGAGCAGATGCATGTGCGGATTGGAGCGCCGCTCGCCGGCCCCATCCGATGTCTCGAGGAACCCCGTCATGCGGCTGTCCTCCAGATGCGCATCGAGGAAGGCGAAGGTCTCCTCGCCGAGCCGCAAGGCATCGGGATTGCCCGACATATGCGCGTGCGCCAGTGCCAGCAGAATGCAGGAATGATCGTAGGCGTCCTCGACCGGGTCGGCGACGGAGCCATCGACATTCAGCGTGCGCACCCAACCGCCCCGTTCGGTGCGGCCCTGCCCTGCCATGAAATCGATGCCATGCGCGATCAGCCGGTCGGCCGGGCCGGTCCAGCCACGTTCCTTGGCAACGGCGAAAGCATAGACCTGCCTGGCCTGGGTGCGCATGCGCTTGGGCTTGACGAGCGGCCTGGTGTCGAAACCCAGCGCCTCGTGGAAGCCGCCATGGCGCTCGTCGACGCCTGATGTCGACCATAGCGGCAAGGTCTCCTGGAACAGCCAGTGATGCACGCGCCGCCGCCAGGCGCCGCTTTCGATGACGCGGTCGTGCGCTGGCGTGAATCTGGTTTCCAGCCGTCCCGATTTTTCGAGTTGTTCGACGATCTTCTTGACGTGCTGGCTGTGGCTCACCGGGGCAACGAAAGTGGCATCCGCCGTCGAGACGATGGCAACGTCCTTCATGCCGATCGCCGACAGCAGGCGGCCGTCGCTGCGGATATAGGAATTCTCACAATCGATGGCGACGACATCACCGACGACGACGTTGCCTCGCTCGTCAGCGGGACCGACGTCGAGGAGCGATTGCCAGGAGCCGAGATCGTTCCAGCGGAAACCGGCCGGCACCATGGCGATGTCTTTTGCCCGCTCCATGATGGCATAGTCGATCGAGTTCGACGGGATGGCCGCGTAGAGCTCCAGCGGCATATAGAGGCCGGACAGGTCCGATGTCGCCGCCTTGTAGGCCGCTTCGGTAGTGCGCCAGATATCGGGCTGGAATGCCTCGAAGGCGTCGCGCATGGCACCCGCCCGAAACAGGAAGATGCCGGTGTTCCAGTAGAAATTTCCCGCCTTGAGATAATCATTGGCCGTCGCGAGGTCGGGCTTCTCGACGAAGCGCGAAACGTCGAACACCCCGCCCTTCTCGGCCGATACCTCGATATAGCCGTAACCGGTTTCCGGCTGGGTCGGCTTGATGCCGAACACCACCAGGCGGCCGGCGCGCGCCGCCTGCGATCCCGCTTCGATACTTTGCCAGAATTGCCCCGCCGTCGCTATTTCATGGTCGGAAGGCACCACCAGCACCAGGCTGTCGCCGAATTCCGACAGAGTGCGCAGCGTCGCCAGTGCGACGGCGGCGGCGGTGTTGCGTCCCGCGGGCTCGAACAGCGGGCCGCCGCCGGCAAGATCGAGACCGGCCAAGTCGGCATGGACACGATCGGCGTGACGTTCCGAGGCGATCAGGAAGATCGGCGTCTCGCCAGCCGGTCTCGCCGTCAGGCGGCGCAAGGTCTTGGCCAGCATGGAGCCATCGCCCGACAGATCGTGGAACTGCTTGGGATTGTCCTCGCGTGACAGCGGCCATAGCCGAGAGCCAACGCCGCCGCTCATGACAAAACTGACGATCCGCTCGGTCATTCAGGTCTCGCGCTCGGGAATTGGAGGTCGATTGGGTAGCACAGACGCCCTTTAAGCGGTATTTGCCCGATTGGAAATCCGCTCGGCCGCCAGTTCGATAAAGGCCTTCACCAGGGGCGAAAGGTGGCGGCTGCTCGGATAGAGCACATGCAGTCCGCCGGCCGGTGTCGTGTAATCCTCGAGGACGCGCTGCAGGCGCCCCTGATCGATCAGCCCTTCGGCCATCGCCTGGGGCAATTGGGCGACACCGAAGCCGGCGAGCGCGGCAGCAAGCACCGCCTGCATTTCATTGGCGGCGAAGCGCCCGGTGACCACGACCGTCTCCTGGCCTTGTGGTCCATCCAGCACCCAATGGGCGCCCGAGGCCGATGGGCCCGCGATGACGCATCGATGGCGCGCGAGATCCGCCGGGCCTTCCGGCATTCCATATCGTGCGAGATAGTCGGGGCTGGCGCAGAGCAACCTGCGCGCGGCACCGAGCTTGCGGGCGATCAGCGTCGAATCCTGGAGGGTGCCGGTGCGGAAGGCGAGGTCGATACCGTCCTCGACCAGGTTGAGCTTGTCGTCGGTGAGCCGAAGCTCGACATTGGTCTTCGGATACAGCGCCAGAAAGTCGACCACGGCGCGGATGAGGAAATAGCCGCCAAAACCTACCGGGGCCGAAATGCGGATGGTGCCCGACGGTTCCGCCCTCGCCTCCGCCAGACGCAGATTCGCCTCCTCGATCGTGCGCAGCCCCTGGCTGCTTTGCTCATAATACAGACGCCCGGCATCCGTCAGGTTGAGGCTGCGTGTCGTGCGCTGCAACAGGCGCACGCCGACCTCGCGTTCGAGCGCGGCGACACGGCGGCTGACCGACGTCTTTGGCATGGCGAGCAGACGCGCGGCGGCGGTGAAGCTGCCGGCTTCGACGACGCGAGCAAACACGATGACATCGTTGAGATCGATCATTGTACTCACACGTGAGACAAAGTTTTCCAATTATAGGCAGTTATGCATCAATCCGACAGAGCCTAATTTTGGTCCAGGCAAACAAGCCGGACAGAGAAAAAGGAGCAGACGAAATGACCAGCAAACGAAACATTCTTGTGACCGGCGCCACGGGCCAGCAAGGCGGCGCGGTAGCGCGTGCGCTGTTGTCCAGGGGCCATCACGTCAAGGGACTGACGCGCAAGCCGGGCAGCGAGGGCGCGCGGCAACTGGCGTCGGCGGGCGCCGAGGTGGTGGCCGGCGATCTCGCCGATGCGGACTCGGTCGTGAGCGCCGCAAAAGGCGTCGACACCATGTTCCTGATGGGCAACAGCTATGAGGCCGGTCTCGAGGAAGAGACCCGTCTGGGGATCCTAGCCGCCGATGCGGCGAAGACCGCCGGCGTCGGACACTTGATCTATTCCTCCGTTGCCGACGCCGACAAGAACACCGGCATCCCGCATTTCGAAAGCAAATATCTGGTCGAGCGACATATCGAGCAGCTCGGCATTCCCCATACGATCAGCGCGCCGGTGGCCTTCATGGAGAATGCCGTTGCGCCATGGTCGATCGGTGCGCTCAACCAAGGCATCCATGCCTTCGCGATGCCGCCCAAGCGCGTCCTCCAGCTCGTCTCCCTGGTGGATATCGGCGCCTTCGTGGCCGCTCTGGTCGAGCGGCGGGAAGAAGTGTTCGGCAAGCGCTTCGATTTCGCCGGCGACGAATTGTCAGGCGAAGAGCAGGCTAAAATCCTGTCCGGCGCCATCGGCCACCCGATCCGCTACCAGGAAATCCCGATCGCAGTCGCCCGCCAGCAGAGCGAGGACGCGGCGCTGATGTTCGAATGGTTCGACCGCGTCGGCTACGACGTCGATATCGCCGCCTTGCACAGGGAATTCCCGGAGGTGCGCTGGCACGGCTTTGCCGACTGGGCGCACGATTTTGACTGGAGCATGCTGACGGCCGCAGCGCCCGCAGCGGGGCGGTGACCTAGAAAGTCTGGTTATAAGCGCCGACTTCCGGACTACGGCGCAGCACGGCGTCGACGGCATCGAACATCTGCCGGCGACGCTCGGACGAGACCGGGCTTTCGACGACCACGACCAGTTCCGGCTTGTTCGACGAGGCGCGCACCAGACCCCAGGTGCCGTCCTCGGCGACGACGCGGACGCCATTGACGGTGACGAGGTCCATGATCTTCTGGCCCGCGAAACTGGTACCGTCCCGCTGCATCGCCTGAAAATCGGAGACCACCCGTTCGACGACGCCGTATTTCACATCGTCCGCGCAGTGCGGCGACATGGTGGGCGTGCCGAAGGTCAGCGGCAGCGCACGGTAGAGATCGGCCATCGAACTGGCCGGGTTGCGGTCCAGCATCTGACAGATGGCGATTGCCGTGACCAACCCGTCGTCATAGCCGCGCCCGATCGGCGGGTTGAAGAAGAAATGGCCTGACTTTTCGAAGCCGGCGACAGCGCCGAGTTCGGCAACGCGGCGTTTGATGTAGGAATGGCCGGTCTTCCAGTAGTCGGTAACGGCGCCATTGGCGCGCAGCACCGCGTCGGTGTTGAACAGTCCGGTCGACTTGACGTCGACGACGAAGGTCGAACCCGGATGGAGCCGCGAAATATCCCGCGCGAGCATGACGCCGACCTTGTCGGCGAAGATTTCGTTGCCTTCATTGTCGACGACACCGCAGCGGTCGCCGTCGCCATCGAAGCCCAGACCGACATCGGCCCCTGTCTCCAGCACCTTGTCCCTGATGGCATGCAGCATCCGCATGTCCTCCGGGTTGGGATTGTAGCGCGGGAAGGTATGGTCGAGTTCGGCATCGAGCGGAATCACCTCGCAACCGATGCGCCGCAAGGCTTCCGGGGCAAAGGCGCCGGCAGTGCCATTGCCGCAAGCAGCGACCACTTTGAGCTTGCGTGTGATGCGCTTGTCCCCGACCAGGTCGTCGAGATAGGTGGCGCGAAAATCGCGGACGAAATCATAGGAGCCGCCGCCTGTAAGGTCGAAATCGCCGGCGAGCACCATCGCCTTCAGCGCGGTCATCTCCTCAGGCCCGAAGGTCAGCGGCCGCGCGGCTCCCATCTTGACGCCGGTCCAGCCGTTCTCGTTGTGCGAGGCGGTGACCATGGCGACGGACTGCGTCTCCAGTGCGAACTGCGCGAAATAGGCCATAGGCGACAGCGCCAGGCCGATGTCCTTCACCCTTGCGCCGGCCGCCATCAGCCCGGAAACCAGCGCTAGCTTGATGCCAAGCGAATAGGACCGGAAATCATGCCCGGTGACGATGTCGGGTCCGGCGCCGAGACGGCGGATCAGCGTGCCGAGCCCCATGCCAAGCGCCTGGACGCCGATCAGATTGAGTTCCGGCGGCACCGTCGAACCGGGATGACCGAACCACCAGCGCGCATCATATTCACGAAACCCGGATGCCTTGATCAGCGCCGCGGTTTCGAATTCGAAGCTGTTGGGCCAGGCTTCGCCAACGATTTTTGGGGGCAAGACAGCAGGGCTCCAGGAGACAGAAACACGATCTATCGAGGCAGCGGCTTAGCACACAAGGCTTTAAGCCGCGTTTATCCCGGATGGAAATCCGAGCTTTCCGGCAAGCCCCGACGAAAGCGCACGAAATGCGACAGAAGTGCTGCCATTGCCGCTTGCAGGAACGAAGTGTGGCGGCTATAAGCCCGCGGTCTGGTCACGGAGTGTAGCGCAGCCTGGTAGCGCACCTCGTTCGGGACGAGGGGGTCGCAGGTTCAAATCCTGCCACTCCGACCAGAAAAACAATGTATTAGCGCATCCCGACTTTGGCGCAATCGGCGATTCACCTGATAGCCTGCGTCCAGGCTGATGCCTTTTCCCTCAGCGCGGGGAACGGACACGAAATCCCTTTCCTCGCATGACGCATGAGCAACGAGGTTCCTGCATCGTGCCGGTCAATCTGCGGAGAGTGTTCGCGGCGTCGCTGCCACGGATCACACTCCGACAGGGCATGGCGCGCGGCGCCTAACGGAGGCCGAAGAAGCTCAATATCGCAATGACGATGACCACCGCTCCAACGAGCCAAATGATATTGTTCATAGACTCTCTCCTGTTGCCTGGTGAGCCCGCGCCTCTGGCGGAGGACACGGGCCGATCAGCCTTTGCCGACTGATCTTCAGCAGACCTCAATTGTGATGCCTGCCGCGGAGATAGAACAGTTAGACCCTCCTAATGTTCCGCAGCCTGAGTGAAACCGTAGAGAACGCGATGCCGCGACTAGCCGTGGCATGAGGATGGCTAGGGGGCGGTGGCTAAATGTTGCGGTTTTTGCATCCTTGGCCAGCGACGCCATAGCCGCCCTTCGACCTGCCGCACGTCCCCGCCTGTCCCGGGAAACCCGGAACCAAAGGGGTCAGCGGCAGTTGTATCCAAGGAAGGGCTAATCAAGGCAATGGAGAAATTGCAGTGAAAACAATGATCATGTGCGCTTTGGCGCTTTCGATGGGATTGCCCGCTTTGGCTTCGGCCGCTGAGGCGGACGTTGTCGTCACGACCCATCATCGACATCACAACCAGGTCAGGATCATCAACGAGGAAGGTCAGCGGCTTCATCACCGTCACCACGGAACGATTGCGTTCTACGACCATGGTCGCCGGCATCATTATCGGCAGGATCGGGATGCCGTTGTCGTCACCGGCTCCATCTCCACCCACCGTCACCACCACCCGGTGGTGATCGAAAACGGCGGTTACTGATTACCGACTGGTGGCCCGGCTCTCGATCAAGCCTGGCCACCAGATGACTTTCCCTGGCACGCTATGCGCGGCTGAAAATCCAGGCGCAGTGGACCGTGCCAGTCCTGAATACCCCATCACCGCTGGTAAGTTATGGAAGCTCGGCTCGGGTCAGGCAATTTTCCCGACGCTGGCCAGTCCAGCCAGGGTTTGTGCCAAATCCAGGGTTCGCTCGCCACTTGGAAGAGCGAGCGAACCCTGTCAGCGCAGGAAGGGACTGGATTGCGCCGATGTGCGAGGAGGTTAGCCGAGGACTATTGCGGCCACCATGAAAGTGATGGCCGTCGCGAAGATCGGTGCGAGCAACCAACGCGCCTGGTCAACACTCTTCTCCATCGGCTTCCTCCCACAATCTGCTAGCGGACAAACGGCGGCAATCAGCGGCCGTTCCGGGTTCCGCGCCCGGCAAGACCATTGCGTCCTGGTGCAAGACTTAAGTCCCGCGCCTTACCAGACCGAAGCCCTAACCGGGAACGTTTGCCCGCGCTCCAAGTTCGGTTGATTGGGCGCGAGGACCATCAAAAAACGAGACGGAATAAATGACCAGCACAATCTCGAATCGTGAAGACGCAAGATCCGATATCTTGCAGCTGCGCGTGGCAGACCTCCGGAGCAGGATGCGCAGCGCGCGGATCACCGAGGGCGAAATCAAGACCTTCCAAAAGGTCGCGGCGGTAATGGAGGACGGTCAAGGCCGGATCGATGGCGACGACTTGATCGCCGCATCCTTCGTTACCGACGCGCTGACGGACACGACACGTCCTGAATGACCATGCCAACAATCAGCAGGCTTTTTGAATCCCATCCCGAAGCGACCCGGATCGCCGGCAACCTTTTGGCGGCCGGGGTTCCGCGCGTACAGATCGCCATTATCGGGCCCTACCACGACGAAATCGGTGTCCTGAAATCTCCGGCAGTCATGCTTGGCGCTGCCGCCGGGCTGTTGGCGTGCCTGGGCGCTTTTGCTGCTTACGGCATCAATCCTTTCGCAACCGGCCTGTCGGCGATGGCCCTGACAGGCACGTTCTGCGGCTGCGCCCTCGGCGGCTTGCTCGGACCCTTGGTCGCGACCGCCAGAAGGCCGGAGCGCCGCAGTGTCGGCGAAGGGATCGTGCTGGTGACAGCCCATGTCGATGACAACGCGGCCGACATTGCCCAAATGGTGCTCGGCGGCGGTTGTGTCCCCATGACCGGATTGGCCGCCGAAGCAGCGTAAGAATTTTCGACGACAGTGAGACGGGCCGGTAACCAGCGCAGAGCCGGCCGGCCGGTCAAACTTTGACGAAAAGGGCATCCGCGCTAGTTTGACCGACGAATATGAGGGGGCCGGCACACGGCGAACCGGACGCGAATATGAATTTGATCTCAACAACAGGGTCAGCACCGGTTCTTCTGGCTGCCATGCTCCTGGTTGGCGGATGCGGGACGATCGGCGGAAGGGCCGATCCGGCCAAACACGAGAGCATGAGCTGCACCGAGCTTAACAGCGCCGTGGGAAGCAGCGCGAGCGACATCTCGCAAACCGCGATCACCCGCGGCAAGGTCGCCAACACCAGCGTGCCGCGCTGGCTGCTTGGCGGATCGCGCGTGAAGACGGCGGTCGCCAATCGTGAAACGGCCAGGATCGACCGGTTGAAGCAACAGCAGGATGCCGCTGTCGCCATGCGCGCACACAAGTGCGCGAGTTCGGCGGGCTGAGCGAACGGGCCTTACCTGCAGCGGCTCATCACGCGCTCAACCGGAACCGCGTGACGTCGATCGCGGCGTTCATCAGCGTCTGCGTATAAGGCGCTTGCGGGTTGCTGAAGATGGCCTCGGTCGGCCCCTCCTCGACGATCTTGCCCTGCTTCATGACGATGATGTAGTCGGCCATGGCGCGCACCACCGCGAGATCGTGGCTGATGAACAGGTAGGACAGTTCGTGGTCGGCCTGGAGTTTGCGCAGCAATTCCACGATCTGTTTCTGCACCGAGCGGTCGAGCGCCGAGGTCGGCTCGTCCAGCACGACCATCTTGGGCTTCAGGATCATGGCGCGGGCAATGGCGATGCGTTGCCGTTGTCCGCCGGAAAATTCGTGCGGGTAGCGGTTGCGGGCGTTGGGATCGAGGCCGACTTCGCGTAGCGCCTCGACAGCGCGCTGGTCGCGCTGCTTTCCCGAAAGGTTCGGCTCATGCACCAGCAGCCCTTCGGTGATGACCTGGCCGACGGTCATGCGTGGCGACAGCGAGCCGAAGGGATCCTGGAAGACGAGCTGCATCTGGCGCCGCAGCGGCCGCATCTGCTGCCGGTCGGCCGTGGAAATGTCGCGATCGCCGAACCGGATGAGCCCATCGCTCGGCAACAGCCGCAGCAAGGCGCGGCCGAGCGTCGATTTGCCCGATCCGGATTCGCCGACGATGCCGATGGTCTGGTTGCGTTGCAACCGGATCGAGATGTGATCGACAGCCCGCAGCATCAGGGGTTCGCCGGCCAGGAACCCGCCGCCGATCCTGAATGTGACTTCGACGTTCCTGCCTTCGAGCACCACGGGCGCGTTGGCGGGCGGAGGTGCCTTGGTCCCCGTCGGCTCGGCCGCCAGCAGCATCTTGGTGTAGGCATGCTGCGGGTTGGCGAAGATCGCTTCCGCCGCGCCTTCCTCGACGACCTCTCCCTGGCGCATGACATAGACCCGGTCGGCGAAGCGCCGCACGATGCCGAGGTCGTGGGTGATGAAGACGATCGCCATGCCGAGCTTGCGCTGCAGCTCGGCCAGAAGCATCAGGATCTGTGCCTGGATGGTCACGTCGAGGGCCGTCGTCGGTTCGTCGGCGATCAGGATGTCGGGGTCGTTGGCGAGCGCCATGGCGATCATCACGCGCTGGCGCTGGCCGCCGGACATCTCGTGCGGATAGGATTTCATCCGCCGTTCCGGATCGGGAATATGGACGAGCCGCAGCAGCTTGAGCGCCTCTTCACGCGCTTCGGCGGCGCTCAGGCCGCGATGCCTGCGGATCGGCTCCATCAGCTGGTTGCCGATCGAATAAAGCGGATCTAGCGAGGTCATCGGTTCCTGGAAGATCATGCTGATCTTGCGGCCGCGGACCTTGTTCAGCTCGGACTTGCTCAATGTGAGCAAATTGCGGCCGCGATAATCGACATGGCCCGACGCTTCGCCGTTGGAGGCCAGCAGGCTCATCGCCGCCATCATCGTCTGGCTCTTGCCGGAGCCGGATTCGCCCACGACTGCGACGGTTTCGCCGGCATTGACATGGATGTTGATGCCCTTGACCGCTTCGACGGCACCGTCGAGCGTGCGGAAGCGCACGCGCAGGTCCTTGACGCTGAGGATCGTTTCGGGAGTGGCCATGTCAGCGATCCCCATTTTATCTATCCCCATTTTTACCGATCCCAATCTTTATCGATCTCTTGGGTCGAGCGCGTCGCGCAGGCCGTCGCCGACGAAATTCAGGGCGAACAATGTCGAGACGAGGAAGAAGGCGGGAAACAGGAGCAGCCAGTTGGCGGTGCCGATGTTCTTGGCGCCGACGGAGATCAGCACGCCCCAGCTGGTCATCGGCTCCTGGATGCCGAGGCCGAGGAACGACAGGAAGCTCTCCAGGATGATGACCTGCGGCACCAGCAGGGTCATGTAGATCACCACGGGGCCAAGCAGGTTGGGGATGACATGGCGCACCAGGATGCCGCGCTGGCCGATGCCCATGGCTTCCGCCGCCTGGACATATTCCTGCCGGCGGATCGACAGCGCCTGCCCGCGCACGATGCGCGCCATGTCGAGCCACAGCACGGCACCGACCGCCAGGAACATCAGCACGAAGTTGCGGCCGAAGAACACCATCAGCATGATGACGAAGAAGATGAACGGCAAGGAATAGAGCACGTCGACGATGCGCATCATCACCTCGTCGACCTTGCCGCCGGAAAAGCCGGCGGCGGCGCCATAGATCACACCAATCACCACCGCAACGATGCCGGCGAGCAGGCCGATGGCAAGCGAGATGCGCCCGGCCATCAGCGTGCGCGACAACAGATCACGGCCAGTGTTGTCGGTTCCGAACAGGAAATACTGCTGCTTGACCGATGCGCTCATCGTCACTTCGAGGCCGTCGGGGGACTTGCTCTCTATCTTGGTGTCGTCGAAGGCATCGGAACGGTCGAGGTAGCGGATGTTGCGGTCGTCGATCGGCTTGGTCGACTTGACCGTGACGAAGACCTGGCTCCCTTCCTGGTGCCACTCCTTGATGTCGACCCGCATGCGTTTGATCGCTTCGGCAAGCGCCGTCTCGATCATATCGGGTTTCGGGTAGGCCGACAGGCTTGGCGGCATGCGCACATAGTCGGCGTAGATGGTCGTGTATTGATGCGGCACGAACCAGGGGCCAAAGACGCTGACGACACCGATCAGAATGAGGTAGTAGAGGCTGAACATGGCGGCGCGATTGGCCTTGAGGCGCGCCCAGGCATCGCCCCAAAGCGAGCGACCAACGATGGCGGGAGCCGTGGCCGTGATGTCAGTCATAGCGCACCCTAGGGTCGACGACCGCGTACATGACGTCGACGATCAGGTTGAAGACGATGGTGAAAATGGCGATCACCACCACCGTTCCCATCACCAGTGTGTAATCGCGGTTGAGCGCGGCATCGACGAAATAGCGGCCGACTCCGGGAATGGAGAAGATCGTCTCGACGATGACCGAGCCGGTCAGCAGTGCCGCCGCAGCCGGGCCGGTGAAGGAGACGATCGGCAGGATGGCGCCGCGCAGCGCGTGCTTGACCACCACCGACCAGTCGGAGAGGCCGAGCGCGCGCGCCGTTCGGATATGATGGGATCGCAGCGATTCGATCATCGAGCCGCGCATCAGGCGGGCAACGATGGCGATCTGCGGCAAGGCAAGCGTCAGCACCGGGCCGACCTTGTTGATGAAGGCGCCGTCGCCCCAGCCGCCGATCGGCAACAGCCTCCAGGTCAGCCCGAAAAGGAGCTGGATCACCGGCGCGATGACGAAGGTGGGGATGGTGCTGCCGGCGGTCGCCAGGGCGATCACCGTATAGTCGCCAAGCTTGTTCTGGTTAAGCGCGGCAATGGTGCCGAGCACGCTGCCGAGCAACAGCGCCAGGATCAGCGCCGAGGCACCGAGCTGGACGGAAATGGGCAGGCCCTTGGCAAACAGTTCGGTGACGGTGAAATCCGGCATGTTGTAGCTCGGGCCGAAATTGCCGCGCAGCAGATTGCCGAGATAGTGGACATATTGCAGCCAGAGCGGATCGTTGAGGCCGAACTGGGCTTCAAGATTGGCCTTGATCTCGGGGCTCAGACCCCGCTCCTGGTTGAACGGACCGCCTGGCGCGACGCGCATCAGGAAGAACGCCATCGTCACGATGACGAACAGCGTCGGGATGGCGGTCAAAAGCCGCCGGAATACGTATCGCAGCATCGGTGCCCCGCTTGATCCAGAGCACGCCCGTCCACTCGGACGATTGCGCTCCAGCCTTCAAATCTTCGCACCGAACTTTCCGAAAATCGATTCCGCTTCCCGGACCGATGCGATGGCAAACCAGCGCCGCCGCGCATTCGGTTGCGCGGCGGCTTGGCCAGGGATCAGTCCTTGCTGACGAAGCGCGACGGATGCACGTCCATCACATTGTCGACGAAGCCGTGCAGCTTCGAGGAAACGATATCGTGGTAGCTGTAGTAGAGAAGCGGGATCTGGCCGACATCGTCGATGAGGATGCGCTCGGCCGCGGAGAGATCCTTCATGCGCTCTTCGGGCTTGCCGCCGGCGGCCGCGGCCTTGTCCATTGCCGCTTCGTATTGCGGGCTGTTGTAGTTCGAATAGTTGTTGCCGCTGGCCTTGCGCGTGATGCCGAGGAAGGTTTCCGGATCCTTGTAGTCGGCGATCCAGGCGGCACGCGCCACGTCATAGTCGCCCTTCTGCTCGAGGAAGGAGTAGTGGGTCTTGGTGTCGGTGTTGAGCAGCGTGACGTCGACGCCTAGCGGCTTCAGCTGTTCCTGGATCGCCACTGCCGTGTTCTTATGGTTTTCCGAGGTGTTGTAGCGGATCTCCATCTTCAGCGGATGCTCGGGCGTGTAGCCAAGCTTCTCGAGGATTTTCTTGGCGGCGTCCTCGCGGTCGATCTGCGGCATGTCGGCGTATTTGGCCATTGCGGGCGTGTAGCCCTCGATGCCGGGAGGCACCATCGAATAGCCGGGCAGCATCGAGTTCTGCCAGACCTTTTCAGCGATGAAGTCACGGTCGATCGCCATCGAGATGGCGTTGCGCAGCTCCGGATTGTTCCACGGCGCCTTGTCGGTCTTGATCGCATAGTAGTAGGTGCCGAGATACGGTCCGACATGGATCTGGTCGCCGAACTTGGTCTTGAGGTCGGCCAGCTGTTCGGTCGGCAGATCGTCATAGCTGTCGAGTTCGCCGGCCTCGAAGCGCTTCATCGCCGACGAACGATCTTCGGTCGGGATGTAGTTGACTACGTCGAACTTGACGGTCGCGGCGTCCCAGAATTTCGGATTCTTGACCAGTTTCATGTGGTCGTTGGGAACCCATTCAGCCAGCGTATAGGCGCCGTTCGAAACCAGTTTGCCGGGCTTGATCCAGTCGGCGCCGAGCTTTTCAATCGAGGCCTTGCTGACCGGATAGGTCGCCTGATGGGTCAGCATCTCCAGGAAGTACGGCGTCGGCGCCTTCAAGGACACTTCCAGGGTGTTGGCGTCGATCGCCTTGACGCCCATGTCCTCCGGCTTGCCCTTCTTGGTGTTGACGTCCTCCGCGCCCTTCACCGGATACAGCATCGAAGCGTATTCCGCGCCGGTCGCCGGATCCTCCAGCCGGTGGAAGGCGTAGACGAAGTCGTCCGCCGTCACCGGGCTGCCATCCGACCACATGCCGTCCTTGCGCAGCTTGAAGGTATAGACCGTGCCGTCATCCGATACCGTCCAGCTTTCGGCGGCGCCCGGAATGAGGTTGGCCTTCTCATCCTGCATGACCAGTCCCTGGAACAGGTCACGCAGCACGTTGGCTTCATAGACCGTCGAGGTCTTGTGTGGGTCGACCGATTCGGATTCAGCGGCGGTGCCCCTGTTATAGACGGTCTCGGCGAAGGCTGGCGTCAAGAACGTACCGGCAGCCAAGGTCATGGTCGTGGCGAACACCGTCGCCTTCAGCATATTTTTCAGCATGAAGTTCTCCCTGTCGGCGCTGCCATCGGCGCGCCTTTACGTGTTGACGCCCCGGAACCGATGTCTGGCTCCTTTGAGCGCGCCGCCGGTTCCCTCCGGCGGCTGGTGGCAGGAGACTAGACAGGAGGTCAGATCTTTTCAACCGAGTACTGATTGACCCTAAGTCAAGCCTCATTATTGCAGAAGAAATGACTAAATTAGAGAGTCTTTTTCAATCGAGCACATCCTTTGGTTGCGTCCAGAGTTTTCGCTTTCTGCATGCGAACTTGGGCATGGTGGAGCCATGGTTCACAACCTCATTTCCAAGGTCCGAAGGCGCCAGTTCCGAACAGACAATTCGGGCACTTCAGCGGTCGAGTTCGCCCTGCTGTCGCCGCTCTTCATGCTTCTCTTGCTCGGGATGGTTGGGTACGGCATCTATTTTGGCGCCGCCAATTCGATACAGCAAATTGCAGCCGACGCCGCCCGGACGGCTATCGCCGGGGTGAACCAGACCGAGCGCCAGACGCTCGTGGCCAGCTACCTCGCCAACAACGCCGGCGGTTACCCCTTCGTGGACGCCAGCAAACTGACCTACCAGGCCAATGACAGCGTTGCCGACGGAAGCCAGTTCGTGGTGTCCATCTCGTACGATGCCCGCAACCTGCCGATCTGGAATCTGTTCCCGGGCATAGCCATGCCAGGGACGACCATCAGGCGTCAGTCAACGATCAGGGTCGGGGGTATCTGAATGCTGCAGCGGGCGGGCAAGGGCATCGGCCGGCTTGCACGGTCGATGATGGGGGACAGGAAGGCGAACTTCGCCGTCATGACCGCATTGAGCGCGCCGGTCGCGCTGGCCCTGGCCGCGGTGGCGATAGACGAGGCCTCCATCTACACCGAGCGCCGGGAAGCCCAGGCGATGGTCGACCTGGCAGCGATCACCGCTGCCTCGAACATCAACAACGTCAACACAGCCGTCGTCACCACGCTCACCGACAACGGCATGCCGGGTGTCGTTGTTCAAGCTTCGGGCCAGACCATCCCGGCGGCCGCCGGGAAGACGGTGGTGACGGTTACGCAAGGCCGATATGCCTCATCGACCGCTAATGTCAGCCAGCGCTTCCAGGCGGGCGTGACGCCTTACAATGCCGTCCGGGTGACTTTGGCGAAGATCCCCAAGCGCTACTTCGCAAGCTCGCTGATCCCCACTCCCGTCATCGGCACCCAAGCCACCGCCAGCATGACGCCGCAGGCGACATTCTCGGTCGGGTCGAGATTGCTCAGCGTCAATGGCGGCATCCTCAACCCACTTTTGAGCGGACTTCTCGGCGGCAACATCTCGCTCAGCGTCATGGATTACAACGGACTGATCTCGGCCGATGTAAGCGTGCTTTCCTTCGTCAGTGCGCTCGGCACACAACTGAACATCACGGCCGGCACCTATTCCGACGTTTTGGCCTCGAAGGCGACCGTCGGCCAGATCGCTACTGCCATGGCCAATGTTCCCGGTCTCGGCAATACCGCCAAGGTCGCCTTGCAGACCATCGCCTCCAAGTCGACCAGCACCGTCAAGATCCCACTCAGCAGTCTTGTCAACCTTGGTTCCATCGGCAGCCTGGGCCTCGGGCAACAGCCGTCCGGCCTTGGCGTAGACGCAAGCGCAATGGGGATGCTGACGGCGGCGGCCGTACTCGCCAACGGCACCAACCAGGCCGCGGTCGATCTCGGCGCGACCATCCCGGGGCTGCTCTCCACCAAGCTCAGCATCGCCATTGGGGAGCCGATGCAATCCTCGCCCTGGCTGGCCATCGATGGCATCGGCACCGTCGTGCGGACCGCCCAGACGCGCATCAAGCTGACGGCCTCCGTCGGTGTCGGCACGCCGAGCCTGGCCGGCGGCATCAGCCTGCTTGCCGTCAATCTGCCGCTCAATGTGGAAGTCGCCTATGCCGAGGCCAAGCTGACCGACATAAGCTGTCCGACAGGGCCGTCCAGCATCAATGTCTCCATCGCCGCGCACCCCGGCATTGCGCGTTTGAACCTGGCCAACAGCAACAACCCGTCCGGCTTCGCCGATTTCAGCCAGCCGCAGACCTTCACCGACGCCGAGATCGCCGATGTGAGTCTGAAGCTCCTGCTGATCAACATCCCGCTGATTCAGGTGATGGGTTCGGCCGCGACCGCGATCACCAACAACAGCCCGCAGACCTTGACCTTCAACGCAACCGACATCGCCAACAAGACGATCAAGACCGTTTCGACGCGAAACATCTCGCAGTCGCTCACCACGTCTCTGGTCAACAACCTGTCGCTTTCGGTCAATGCGCTTGGTTTGGGCATCGATCTGACCGCCCTGCTTGGAACGGTCAAACCGGCAGTGGTGGCCCTGCTCAACACCGTAACGGCGCCCGTCGACGACTTGCTCTACAATGTGCTTTCAGCCCTGGGCGTCGGTGTCGGCCAGGCCGACGTGCGCGTCACCGGTGCGACCTGCGGACGGGCAGTGCTCGTTCAGTAGGACCGCTTGGCCGCAACCGAAGCGCCGATCAGCCGAGCCGACCGAGGAAGCAACCGAGAGCCGGCAGCGAGAGCGCGTTTTCCTCGACAGCCGCGGTACCGCCCAGGACAGCCGCGACGGTTCCGATATCAGGCAGCAAGGGCCACGTCGCCGGCTCCCCGGCGAAATTGAAGACACAGAGCAGCCTCTCCCCGTCTCCTTCGCGGATGAAGGCGAGCATGTCTCCCTCGGCGTCGAGAAAACGGATCGAACCACCGACCAGTGCCGGGTGCTGTCTGCGCAAGGCAAGCGTGGAGCGGTAGACCGACAGCACCGATTGCTCCTCGCCGTTCTGCGCATCCGCCGCACGGGCGCGATGGCTTGCCGGCACAGGCAGCCATGGTTTTGTGGTGGAAAAGCCCGCATTGTCGGCCCCGACCTCCCAGGCCATCGGCGTGCGGCAGCCGTCCCTGCCCTTCACGCCCGGCCAGAAACGGATGCCGACGGGATCGCGCAAATCTTCATAGGCAAGCTCCGCTTCCTCAAGGCCGAGTTCTTCGCCCTGATAGAGGCAGATCGAGCCGCGCAGGCAGGCGAGCAGCATGATCGAGAATTTGGCCACCAGATCGGGATCGCCATCCGGCCGCGTCCAGCGGCTGACATGGCGCACGACGTCATGGTTGGAGAAGGCCCAGCAGACCCAGCCGTCGGCAACCGCATTCTCAAACGCCTCGACGCAACCACGCACATGCGCCGCCGAAAATTGCGAGCCGAGCAAATCGAACGTGTAGCTCATCTGAAGCTTGTCGCCGCCGGAGGTGTAGGCTGCGAGCGTCTGCAGCGAGCGGCCTTCATCGCCGATCTCGCCGACGGCGGCGCGGTCGCCAAATTCGTCGAGCAACGCGCGGAAACGCCTGAGGAACGCCAGGTTCTCCGGCTGCGTCTTGTCGAACAGATGCTCCTGATAGAGGTAGGTGTTGGTTTCCGTGTTGGTGCCGGCAACGCTCGAAGCCAAGGGCGGATTGCTGCGCAGCCAGCGGTCGTGGACATAGTAATTGACCGTGTCGAGCCGGAAGCCGTCGACACCGCGCTCCAGCCAGAACCGCACCGTGTCCAGCAACGCGTCCTGGACTTCCGGATTGTGGAAATTGAGATCCGGCTGCGAGGCGAGGAAATTGTGCATGTAATATTGGCGACGGGTCGCGTCCCACTCCCAGGATGGCCCCCCGAAGACCGACAGCCAATTGTTGGGCGCGCCGCCGTCGGGCCTGGCGTCGGCCCAGACGTACCAGTCGGCCTTGGCGGTGTCGCGGCTGGCGCGACTTTCGATGAACCATTCATGCTTGTCGGATGAATGCGACAGCACCTGGTCGATGATGATTTTCAGGCCGAGCCGATGCGCTTCGGCGACCAGCGCGTCGAAATCCGCCAACGTGCCGAACATCGGGTCGACGTCGCAGTAGTCCGATACGTCATAGCCCATGTCGGCCATGGGCGACTTGAAGAAGGGCGACAGCCAGACAGCGTCGACGCCGAGGGAGGCGATATGGGCGAGCCTTGCCGTAATACCTTTGAGATCGCCGCTGCCATCGCCGGTCGTGTCCTGGAAAGAGCGCGGATAGATCTGATAGATGACGCAGCCTCGCCACCACTCGGCTCCCTGCCTGGCATTGTCGTCGGCCATTACGAACCCTTCCCGGCGCCACCGTTTCCGGTCCGGCCCTCGATCATGAAATTGACGCTGCGGCCCGGCAGCGGGCGCAGGAGGTCGATCGCCTGTGTCTCGATTGCCGGGCGCCACTGGAAGCCATCGCGCGCCGGCAAGGTGAAGACGCATTGGCGGCGGTCACCATTGATCATGACGGCAAGCCTGCCATCCTCGCCGCCAAGCAGCATGACAAGGCGATGCCGGCTGGAGTCGTTCCAGTCGGTCTCTGCGAGCGGCTCACCCGTCTCGGTCAGCCAGGCGACGTCGGGAACGCCTGAAGCCTCGACCGGTTCTCCGGCCAGGAAACGTGTGTCCGACAGTGCCGGCACCGCCTGGCGAAGCGCTGCAAGCGCCGATGCGTAACGCTCCAGCGCCTGATCGCGGCCTGTCCAGTCAAGCCAGGTAATGGCGTTGTCCTGCGCATAGGCGTTGTTGTTGCCTTGCTGCGTTCTGCCGAATTCGTCGCCTGCCGTCAGCATGATGGTGCCGCGCGAGGCGAACAGCGTGGCGAGCAGTGCGCGTTGGTCGTCGAAGCGCGCCTTGATGATCGCTGCCTCGTTCGTGTCTCCCTCGACGCCATTGTTCCAGGACAGGTTGTCGTTATGGCCGTCGCGGTTCTGCTCGCCATTGTCGGCGTTGTGTTTGCGCTCGTAGGCGACGATGTCGGCCAGCGTCATGCCGTCATGGGCGGCGATGAAGTTCACGCTGCGGCTTGCCGGCTCCCCTGCCCTGTTGAACACGTCGGACGAACCGGCAAGGCGCGTGGCGAGAGTGCCGACCATGCCGGCATCGCCGCGCCAGAAGCGTCTGACATCGTCGCGGTAGCGATCGTTCCACTCGAGGAACGGTGGCCGAAAATTGCCCAGTTGATATCCGTTTGCCCCGATATCCCAAGGCTCGGCGATCAGCACGCGGTCGCAAAGTACCGGATCATCGGCAATGGCCCGGAGCAGTGGTGCTTCCGGATCGAACAGACCATCGACCCGGCCCAGCACCGGAGCCAGATCGAACCGGAAGCCGTCGACGCCAGCCCGGCGCACGAAATGACGGAGCGTGTCGAGCACCATTTCGCGCACCACCGGATGGTCGCAAGCGATGGTGTTGCCGGTGCCGGTGTCATTGACCAGCCCGCCATCCGGCCGATGCCGATAGTAGGCCTGGTTGTCGAGGCCGCGCAGCGAGAGCGTTGGCCCCAGCCTGTCGCTTTCGCCGGTATGGTTGAAGACGAGGTCGAGAATGGTGCCGATGCCAACCCGGCGCAGCGCTGCGACCGTGTCCTGTAATTCCGTCAGGCCGCCGGGTGCGAGGCGAGGGTCGAGCGCCATGAAGGTGACGGGATTGTAGCCCCAGGCGTTGCTCAAGCCCAGCGGCGGCAGATGCCGCTCGTCGATCGACGCCGTCACCGGCATCAATTCGACGGCGGAGACGCCGAGCCTTTGCAGATGCTCGATGATGGCCGGATGGGCAAGTGCGGCGATCGTACCACGCTGTTCTTGCGGCACATCCGGGTGGAGCTTGGTGAAGGCGCGGACATTCAGTTCGTAGATCAGGCCGCCCGGACGAAACAGCGGCGGCAGGATCGGTGGGGCCGCGGGCAAGGCCTTGGCCACGGTCTTGGGCATCAGCGACGCGGTGTCGGCACCCTCATTGCGCCGCGCGGCGAGCCGCCAGTGATAGGCATAGGGCCGGTCGATTTCGGCGGCATAAGGATCGGTCAGCAGCTTGTCGGGGTCGAACCACAGCCCACGCTCGGGTGCATAGTCGCCATCGGCACGAAAGCCGTAGCGGGTGCCGGCGGCGAGACCCGCGACGAACAGGGCGTAAAAACCCTCGCCTTCGGGCTGGAGTTCAAGCCGCTCGATTTCGTGGTCGCCGGTTTCATCGAAGATCGACACCCAGAGCCGCCGCGCCGACGACGACCAGGCGGCAAAGCGGATGCCTTCGGAAGTGATGGCGGCGCCGAGATTGTTCACGCGAGCGCCTTCCCTTCTCCCCTTGTGGGAGAAGGTGGATCGGCGCGCAGCGCCGAGACGGATGAGGGGTGTTGGAAGGAATGAGGCATCGGTGTCCCGGGCGCCGGTTTGCGCCAAGCTGGAGCACCCCTCATCCGTCGCCTTCGGCGACACCTTCTCCCACAAGGGGAGAAGGGGGAGTCGCGCCTCCCCACCCTCAAGTAATCACGCTGGGTTTGTCGCGGCCGGTGTGGCTCTTGATCCCGGCAATGTCGTCGGCGGCGGCGATGAGATCGGCGAGCGCCTCCTGCGTGTCGAGATCGTGCCTCGACTTGTCCGGCTCGTAGCGCTCGATATAGACGCGCAGGGTCGCGCCCGAGGTGCCGGTGCCGGAGAGGCGGAAGACGACGCGTGAGCCGCCTTCGAACAGCATCCTTATGCCCTGGTGCTCGCTGGTCGAGCGGTCGACCGGGTCGTGATAGGCAAAATCGTCGGCATTGGCGATCTTCAGGCCGCGCACGCTGGTGCCGGGCAGCGAGCCGAGCTTGGCCCTGAGTTCGTCGACCAGCGCATTGGCGCGGTCGCTCTCCACCTCTTCATAGTCATGCCGCGAATAGTAATTGCGCCCATAGGCCGCCCAGTGCTCGGTGACGATCTGCTTGCAGCTTTCGCCGCGCGCGGCGAGGATGTTGAGCCACAGGAGCACCGCCCACAGACCGTCCTTTTCGCGGACATGGTTGGAGCCGGTGCCGGCACTTTCCTCACCGCAGATCGTCGCCATGCCGGCGTCGAGCAGATTGCCGAAGAACTTCCAGCCGGTCGGCGTCTCGTAGATGCCGATGCCGAGCTTGTGGGCGACGCGGTCGGCGGCACCGCTGGTCGGCATCGAGCGGGCGATGCCCTTCAGCCCCTCCTTGTAGCCGGGCGCCAGGCGGGCATTGGCGGCAAGCATGGCGACCGAATCCGACGGGGTGACGAAAATGCCCTTGCCGATGATCAAATTGCGGTCGCCGTCGCCGTCGGAAGCGGCGCCGAAATCCGGCGCGTCCGGCCCCATCATCTCGTCATAGAGGTGCTTGGCATGGACAAGGTTGGGATCGGGGTGATGGCCGCCGAAATCGGGCAGCGGCTTGAAATTGCGGCAGGTGCCGTTCGGTGCGCCGAGCCGGTGTTCGAGGATTTCCTTGGCGTAGGGTCCGGTCACCGCATGCATGGCGTCGAAGCGCATGCGAAAGCCCGACTTGAACAGTTTGCGCAACGCGTCGAAATCGAACAGGCTCTCCATCAACTCGGCATAGTCGGTGACCGGATCGATGATCTCGACGGTCATGCCGCCGGCCTTGACGGTGCCGACCGTATCGATGTCGATTGGATCGATGTCGGCGATCTTGAAGCTCGAAATCGCCTTGGTCTTGGCAAAGATGGCGTCGGTCAGCTTTTCCGGCGCCGGGCCGCCATTGCCGGCATTGTACTTGATGCCAAAATCCTCATGCGGGCCGCCGGGATTATGGCTGGCCGACAGGATGATTCCGCCGAAGGTCTTGTATTTGCGGATGACATGCGAGGCCGCCGGCGTCGACAATATGCCGCCCTGCCCTACCATCACCTTGCCGAAGCCGTTGCCGGCGGCCATGGCAATGGCCTTCTGGATGACCTCGCGGTTGTAGAAGCGGCCATCGCCGCCGATGACCAGGGTCTTGCCGGCAAATCCGTCGAGCGCGTCGAAGATCGACTGGATGAAGTTCTCGGCATAGTGCTCCTGCTGGAACACTGGCACCTTCTTGCGCAGTCCCGACGTGCCGGGCTTCTGGTCGGAATAGGGCTTGGTGGGGACGGTGCGTATCATGCTTCAGGCAACCCTTTTCGAAAGCAGCAGGCGATAGAGTTCGACGTATTTTTCGGCGCTTCGATCCCACGACACATCGGTCTTCATGCCCTGGCGCTGGATGGTCTCGAAGGTTGCTGAACTGGCGTGGGCGTCGGCCAGACGGCGAATGGCGTGCAGCAGCGCGCCACCATTGTTGGGGGCAAACTGGAAGCCGGTCGCCACGCCGGCTGCAATCGCCGCTTCGTTGGCGTCGATGATGGTGTCGGCGAGGCCGCCGGTGCGGGCAACGACCGGCACGCAGCCATAGCGCAGGCCGTAAAGCTGCGTCAGCCCGCAGGGTTCGAAGCGCGAAGGGATGACGATGGCGTCGCAGCCGCCCTGCATGATGTGCGACAGCCCCTCGTCATAGCCGACGACCACACCGATGCGGCCACGGTGGCGTGCGGCGGCCGCCAGCAGCGCGCCTTCGAGGCCGGCGTCGCCCGAGCCGAGGATGGCCAGCCTGGCGCCTGTCGCAACGATGCCGTCGATCACCGTCGCCAATATGTCCATGCCCTTCTGCCAGGTTAGCCGGCTGACGACACAGACAATCGGGCTGCCGTCGCGGTCGAGACCGAAACGGTCCTCGACGGCCGCCCTGTTGGGCGCGCGGGCCTTCAACGTTTCGGCCGTATAGGTCGACACCAGATGTCTATCGGTTGCCGGATCCCAGATGGCGGTGTCGATGCCGTTGACGATGCCATGGAGATCGCTTGAACGCATGTTGATGAGACCATCGAGGCCCATGCCGAATTCCGGTGAACGGATCTCCTGCGCATAGGTCGGGCTCACCGTGGTGATTGCCCAGGCCGCCTGCAGACCCGCCTTGAGGAAGCCGACGCCGCCATAATATTCGACGCCGTCAAGCGCCATCGCAGCGGCCGGCAGGCCGAGTTCGCCGAAGATTCCAGCGCCGAACTGACCCTGGAAGGCGAGATTGTGGACGGTCATCATTGATGGCGTGCCAACCGCCTTGCCGTAGCGCATATAAGCCAGCGTCATCGCCGACTGCCAGTCATGGGCATGCACGATGTCAGGCAGGTAGCCCGAAATGGCGCCGCCGGCGATATCGGCGCCGGCCTGGCTCAGCGCCGCGAAGCGCCGCCAATTGTCCGGCCAATCCGCGCCCGAGGCGTTGCCATAGGGGCCGCCGGGGCGGTCGAACAGATGCGGCGCGTCGAGCACGAACAAATCGAGCCCGGCGACCTCGACGGCATGGATCGCGGCCTTGCCGCCTTGCAACAAGGGGTATTGGTAGACGGCCTTCTTTTTCTTGAAGGCGCCCATCACCACCGGAAAACCCGGAATGAGCGTGCGCATGGTCACGCCCTTGGCCGCGAGCGCGATCGGCAGCGCCCCGGTTACGTCGGCAAGCCCGCCGGTCTTGATCAGCGGGAAGATTTCGGGCGTGACCGACAGAACATGCATGCGCCTACAATCCGATCCGGCCTAAAGCTTCAGCTTGTCGATCATGTCCTGGGTGACCAGGCAGATGCCCTTTTCCGAAACCCGAAAACGCTTGGCGTCGAGCGCGGGATCCTCGCCGACCACCAGCCCTTCCGGTATCCTTACACCGTGGTCGATCACGACGCGCTTCAACTTTGCGTTCCGGCCGACATGAACGTCGGGCAGCATGACGACTTCTTCGAGTGCCGAATAGGAATTGATGCGCGCGCCGGTGAAGATCAGGCTCTTCTTCAGCGAAGCGCCCGAGACGATGCAATCGCCCGACACCAGTGACGACACGGCAGAACCGCGCCTGCCATCCTCGTCGTGGACGAATTTTGCCGGCGGCTTCAGCTCGGCATAAGTCCAGATCGGCCAGTCGCGGTCGTAGAGGTCGAGTTCCGGCGTCACGTCGGTCAAGTCGATGTTGGCTTCCCAATAGGCATCGACCGTGCCGACATCGCGCCAGTAGGCCTCGTTCTCGGCGGTCGAACGCACGCAGGACTTGGTGAAGCGGTGCGCGATCGCCTTACCGTGCGTGACGATATAGGGGATGATGTCCTTGCCGAAGTCGCGGCTGGAGCCCGGCTCGGCGGCATCGCGGCGCAGCTGTTCCATCAGGAACTTGGTCTTGAAGACGTAGATGCCCATCGAGGCCAAGGCGAATTCCGGGTTACCCGGAATGCCGGGCGGATCAGCGGGCTTTTCGACGAAGGCGATGATGTTGTCCTTGGCATCGACATGCATGACGCCGAAGCCTGTCGCTTCCATGCGCGGCACTTCGAGGCAGCCGACCGTGACATCGGCGCCGGCATCGACATGCTGGCGCAGCATCAGCTCGTAATCCATCTTGTAGATGTGGTCGCCGGCCAGGATCACCATGTATTCCGGGCCATAAGCCTCGATGATGTCGATGTTCTGGTAGACGGCATCAGCCGTGCCTTCATACCATTGCGTTTCCGACACGCGCTGGCTCGCCGGCAGGATGTCGAAGCTCTCGTTTCGTTCGGGCCGCAGGAAGTTCCAGCCGCGTTGCAGGTGGCGGATCAGCGAATGCGCCTTGTACTGGGTGGCGACGCCGAGGCGGCGGATGCCGGAGTTCAGTGCATTGGAGAGCGCGAAGTCGATGATGCGCGTCTTGCCGCCGAAATAGACCGCCGGCTTGGCGCGCCGATCGGTCAGCTCCTTGAGGCGGCTGCCGCGTCCGCCGGCCAGCACATAGGCCATGGCGTCGCGGGCCAGCGGCTGGGTTCTTTTCAAGTCTGCCATTTATACCCTCCCAAGTTACTCGTCTTTATGCGTTGACCAGCCTTAACGAGTTCAGTCGTCGGCGAGTTCAAGCATGATCGTCGACAGCGGCGGCAGAAGCATCGTTGCCGAGATGCTCTTGCCCTCCGCCCTCGCCTCGACCACGCCGCCATTGCCCATGCCGGAGCCGCCATATTCGGAAGCATCGGTGTTGATGATCTCGCGCCACTTGCCGGCCTTCGGCAGAGGTACACGATAATTGTCGCGCGGCACCGGCGTGAAATTGGAGATGACGGCGACCGGATTGCCGCCAGGAGCGTTGCGCACCCAGGCGAAAACCGAATTCTGGCTGTCGTCGACGATCAGCCAGGAAAACCCTTCGGGCTCGCAGTCGCGGCCATGCAGGGCCGGACGTGAACGGTAGAGATAGTTGAGATCGCGCACCGTCTGCCAGACGCCGCGATGCGGCCGGAAATCGAGCAGGTTCCAATCAAGCGCGCGCGCCTCGCTCCATTCGCGGCGCTGCGCGAATTCCTGGCCCATGAACAGCAGCTTCTTGCCGGGATAACCCCACATGAAGCCGTAATAGGCACGCAAGGTCGCGAATTTCTGCCAGTCGTCGCCAGCCATTTTGCCCAGCAGCGTGCCTTTGCCGTGCACGACCTCGTCATGCGAGAGCGGCAATACGAAATTCTCCGAGAAGGCGTAGGTCAGGCCGAAGGTCAGCTCATTGTGGTGGTGCTTGCGGAAAATCGGCTCCTTGGAAAAATACTCCAGCGTGTCGTGCATGAAGCCCATGTTCCACTTGAAGCCGAAGCCGAGCCCGCCTTCATGGACGGGCGCCGAGACCTTTGGCCATGAAGTCGATTCCTCGGCGATGGTCATGACGCCGCGATGGTGCCCGTAGAGCTCCTTGTTCATCTTCTGCAGGAAGCTGACCGCCTCGAGGTTTTCGCGCCCACCCTTTTCGTTGGGAATCCATTCGCCCTGCTTGCGCGAATAGTCGAGGTAGAGCATCGAGGCCACCGCGTCGACGCGAAGACCGTCGACATGGTATTTTTCGGCCCAGAACAAGGCGTTGTTGACGAGGAACGACACCACCTCGCGGCGGCCGAAATTGTAGATCGCGGTGTTCCAGTCCGGGTGGAAGCCCTTGCGCGGGTCGGCATGCTCGTAGAGCGCGGTGCCGTCGAAATGGACCAGACCGTGCTCGTCGACAGGAAAATGGGCCGGCACCCAGTCTAGGATGACGCCGATGCCGGCACGATGGGCGCCATCGACAAAGCGAGCAAAGCCGTCCGGATCGCCGAAGCGGGCCGATGGCGCGTAGAGGCCGGTGGTCTGATAACCCCAGGACGGGTCATAGGGATGCTCGGAGATCGGCAGGAATTCGATGTGGGTGAACCCGGCCTCGACCACATAAGGGATCAGCCGGTCGGCCAGCTCATCCCAGGACAGGAAGGTGCCGTCGTCGCGAAGCTGCCAGGAACCGGCATGGACTTCGTAGATCGAGATGGCTTCGCGCCGGGGGTCGGCGTTGCGCCAGAAATTGCGATGCGCCTCGTCGCCCCATGGATGCGCCGGGGGCACCGCGGTCACCGAGGCCGTTGCCGGGCGCAGCTCCGACTTGAAGGCGAATGGATCGGCTTTCAGCGGCAATCTCACGCCGTCGGGACCTATGATTTCATATTTATAGGGCCGGCCGGCGCCGATATCGGGAATGAACAGCTCCCAGATGCCGGTGTCGCGACGGTCGCGCATCGTATGCCGGCGCCCGTCCCAATCATTGAAATCGCCGACCACCGAGACGCGCCTGGCATTTGGGGCCCATACCGCGAAATGCACGCCGGTGGCGCCTTCGTGCTCAATGACCTGGGCGCCGAGCTTGTCGAACAACCTGAGATGCGAGCCCTCGGCGATATAGTAATCGTCCATCGGTCCGAGCACCGGACCGAACGAATAGGGATCGGTCAGCCACCAGTCGCCGCCGGCATTGCGCGCGTGGTAGCGGAGCGGCTGGCGCTTCCTGATCGACAGCTTGCCCTCGAAGAAACCGGCTTCGTCGCGCCTGGTCAATTCGCCTGCCTCGATGCCGGTCAGCGTGTAGGCGGTGACGGACTCCGCATGCGGAACGAAGCAGCGCGCGAACAGGCTCTTGCCGGCCTCCTGAACACCGAGAACCGCAAAAGGATCACCGTGCGTACCGGCGACAATCGCCTCGACATCGCTGGCTGACGCCAGTCCGTCCGGCCCGCTTGTCGCAGCGGTCGCGCGCGGCTTCCTCATCAGGCGGTCGCCCTCCCCGGGCACCAAATGTTTGTTTTTGCGGCCATCGTTCGTGGCCTCATGCAATCATGTCAGACGGGCACGTTCCAGATTTCTTTGGCGTATTGGCGGATCGTGCGATCGGAAGAGAACCAGCCGACGCGCGCGACGTTGCGGATGGCGCGGGCGTACCAGTCCGGGCTGTTGCGCCAGACGGCATCGACGTCGCGCTGGCAGGCGGCATAGGCGTCGAAATCCGCCGCGACCATGAACCAGTCGCTGTCGTAGAGGCCGTTGATCAGATCGCGGTAGCGATTGGGATCATCGGGGGAGAAGACGCCCGAAGAAACGGCCGCGACCGCCTGCGCCAGTTCGGGGGACGCCTCGATGACGCTGCGGGGATTGTAGCCATTGTTGCGCCGCTCGGCGACTTCTTCGGTGGTGAGGCCAAAGATGAAGATGTTGTCGTCGCCGACATGCTCCTTGATCTCGACATTGGCGCCGTCGAGCGTGCCGATGGTCAGTGCGCCGTTCAGCGCGAACTTCATGTTGCCGGTTCCCGACGCTTCCATGCCGGCGGTCGAGATCTGCTCCGAGAGATCGGCGGCCGGCATCAGCACCTCGGCCAGGCTGACATTGTAGTTCGGTACGAACACGACCTTCAGCAGGCCGCGCACCGAAGGGTCACTGTTGATCACCCTGGCGACGTCGTTGGCCAGTTTGATGATCAGCTTGGCGTTGTGGTAGCTGGGCGCGGCCTTGCCGCCGAAGAATTTCACGCGTGGCATCCAGTCGCGCTCGGGATGCGAGCGGATCTGGTCATAGAGCGCGATCGCTTCGAGGATGTTGAGGAGCTGACGCTTGTATTCGTGGATACGCTTGACCTGAATGTCGAAGAGCGCCGAAGGGTCGAGCTTGATGCCGAGGCGGTCGGCGACCAAGTTGGCTAGCCTCACCTTGTTCTGGCGCTTCACGGCGGCGAATTTTTCGCGGAAGGCGGTGTCGTCGGCGAGCGGATCGAGCCCCTTGATCGCCTCGATGTCATCCATGAAGCGATCGCCGATCGCCTCGCGGGCGAGCGCGGTAAGGCCCGGATTGCACTGGATGAGCCAGCGCCGCGGCGTGATGCCATTGGTCTTGTTGTTGATGCGGTCGGGATAGAGCCGGTGCAGGTCGGCGAACACCGTCTCCTTCATCAGTTCGGTATGCAGCGCCGACACGCCGTTGATCGAATGCGAACCGACAAAGGCCAGATTGCCCATGCGCACCCGGCGGTCGCCATTCTCCTGGATCAGCGAGATACGGCTGATCTGCTCATCGGAGAATTGATCAGTGGCGCGCGCCTCCAGCAGCACCTGCGCGTTGATGGCGTAGACGATCTGCATATGACGCGGCAAAAGCCGCTCGAACAGCGGCACCGGCCAGCTTTCCAGCGCCTCGGGCAGCAGCGTGTGGTTGGTGTAGCCGAAGGTACGCTTGTTGATATCCCAGGCGAGATCGAAATCCATGCCGTGGACGTCCATCAGAAGCCGCATCAACTCCGGCACGGCGATCGCCGGATGGGTGTCGTTGAGGTGGATCGCCGCCTTGTCGGGAAGCGACTTCAGGTCGCCATATTGGCTCAGATGCCGCTGGACGATGTCCTGCAGCGAGGCGGTGGAGAAGAAATATTCCTGCCTGAGTCTGAGTTCCTGTCCGGCCATGTGGGAATCGGCGGGATAGAGCACGCGCGACAGCGCATCGGCCTTGTTGCTTTCGGCCAGCGCCCCGATGTGGTCGCCGGCGTTGAACTTGTCGAGCAGGATCGGATCGATCGGCATGCCGGACCAAAGGCGCAACGTGTTGACGCGCTTGGCGCGCCAGCCGGCCACGGGCGTGTCATAGGCAACCGCCAGAACATGCTCCCTCGGTTTCCAGACATGGCGTTCGAGCCGGCCGTCCCTGGAGGTGATCGATTCGACCGAACCGCCGAAGCCGACTTCGAAGGAGCGCTCGCGCCGCTCGAACTCCCAGGGGTTGCCGTGGTCCAGCCAGGTCTCGGGCAGTTCGACCTGCCAACCGTCATGGATTTCCTGGCGGAACATGCCGTTGGCATAGCGGATGCCGTAGCCATGCGCGGGAATGTCGACGGTCGCCATGCTTTCCATGAAGCAGGCGGCGAGCCGGCCAAGGCCGCCATTGCCAAGGGCAGCGTCCGGCTCGAGCGCGGCGATCAGGTCGAGATCGACGCCGAGCGAGGACAGCGCCTCACGCATGTTCTCCATCAGGCCGAGATTGGAAAAGGCGTCGCGCATCAGACGCCCGATCAGGAACTCGAGCGACAGGTAATAGACGCGCTTTTCCTGCTGGTCGTAGGCTTCCTTGGTCGCCTGCATCCAGTGGTCGACGACGCGGTCGCGCACGACCTTGATCGAGGCGGTCAGCCAGTCGTACTGGGTCGCGACGGTGGTGTCCTTGCCGACCCGGTATTTGAGCGACATCAAGACTTCTTCGGCGAGCGTCTTGGGATCGGGATTGTCGAGAGCGGGGGCTTCGATCGTCATGGCGGATGTCATATCGCCTCTCGTTCGGTTTGGCCTGATCATACCGGCTTTCACCGTTTCTCCCAGCCCATCCTAGTGCATTGCAGCATGTTTTCAATCGATTTAGAGAACACCCCCGCCTCCTTACCCAGCGGCAATCAGGCAGTTCAGGCCGCCAATGCCGTCTCCGGGGGTGCTTTTGCACCGGTCATGAAGGCAACGGCATCAGACATCGTATATTGCTTGGGGTCGATGACGCACAGGCGACGGCCAAGACGGTGGATGTGGATGCGGTCGGCCACTTCGAAGACGTGCGGCATGTTGTGCGAGATGAGCACGATCGGCAGGCCGCGCTTCTTCACGTCGAGGATCAGTTCGAGCACGCGGCGGCTCTCCTTGACGCCGAGCGCCGCCGTCGGCTCGTCCATGATGACCATCTTCGAGCCGAAGGCGGCGGCGCGGGCCACCGCTACGCCCTGGCGTTGGCCGCCCGACAGCGTCTCCACCGCCTGGCTGATGTTCTGGATGGTCATCAGGCCGAGTTCGGTAAGCTTGTCGCGGGCGCGCTTTTCCATTGCCGGACGGTCCAGCATGCGAAGCCACTGGCCGACGAAGCCGGGTTTGCGGATCTCGCGGCCGAGGAACATGTTGTCGGCGATCGACAGCGCCGGCGACAGCGCGAGGTTCTGGTAGACGGTTTCGATGCCGGCTTCGCGCGCTTCCATCGGCGACTTGAAGGAGACGGGTTTGCCTTCAAGCCGGATTTCGCCCTCGTCCGGCACGGCCGCGCCGGAAATCGCCTTGATGAGCGACGACTTGCCGGCGCCGTTGTCGCCGATGACGGCAAGGATTTCGCCGGGGTATAGGTCGAAATCGGCATTGTCGAGAGCGGTGACGCGGCCATAGCGCTTGACCAGGCCGCGTGCGGTGAGGATGGGTTCCTGGGTCATGCCGAAACCTTTCTGATCCATTGGTCGATGGCGACGGCGCCGATGATCAGCACGCCGGTGAGGAGCACTTTCCATTGCGGATCGGCGCCCAGCATGTTGAGGCCCATCGAGACGACGCCGACGATCATCGCGCCGAACAAGGTGCCGAGGATGGAGCCGCGGCCGCCGAAGAGAGAAATACCACCGATCACCGTCGCGGTGATGGCCTGCAGATTGTAGTCGGTGACGGCGGCTGATGGCGAGATCGAGCCGTTGCGGCCGATGGAGACCCAGGCCGCGAAAGCGGCGATCAGCCCGGCAAGGGTGTAGACCGTCACCAGCACCTTCTTGGTCTGGATGCCAGACAGCTTCGCCGCCTCCTGGTCGTCGCCGACGGCGTAGACATGACGGCCCCATGCGGTGTGGTTGAGCACGTACCAAAGGACCATCACGAGCACGACCGTGGCAATGACACCGAGCGTCAGCACCGCCGTGCCGACCTTGAAGCTCAGGGCGAACAGATGCAGCAGCGGCGCTTGAGTGTCGACGTCGGTGTCGCGGATCGTCTCATTGGCCGAATAGATGAAGTTCGTGGCCATGACGATGTTCCAGGTGCCAAGCGTCACGATGAAGGGCGGCAACTTCATATAGGCGACCAGCAGTCCGTTCAGCAGCCCGCAAGCCGCACCGGCGGCAAGCCCGATCGCCACGGCGAGCACGCTCGGCATGCCGTAGCTGACCGCGCAATTGCCCATGATCACGGCAGAAATCACCATGATCACCCCGATCGATAGGTCAATGCCGGCGGTCAGGATGACCAGAGTCTGAGCGGCCCCGAGAATGCCGACGATGGCGATCTGCTGCAGGATCAGCGTCAGCGTGTAGGACGAGAAGAACCGCCCTCCGATCGCGATGCCGAAGATGATGATCGACAGAAGCAGCACGATCAGCGGCACCGCCGCCGGCGTTGAATGCAGAAAATGCTGGATGCGCTTGACGGCTGATTTGTGCTCGTCGAAAGCGGCAACGCTTGTGTCGCTGGCCGAGAGAACCTTCTCGAATTCCTGAGCTTGAGCCATGTTTCCTCCCCGTAGGGCTTCAGCCACGCGCTGACGCCGTCCACGCCTTCCGGTCTGTCGCCGGGATTGTTCGCGTTTACAGTGATGTATCGTCCACCCGATGCGGCCGGGGATCAAGTCCCCCCGGCCGATCGGTTCTGTTACCGGTCAGGCCAGCATCAGCCCCAGCACTTGGCGAGGCCTTCCTTGGTGTCGATGGACTTGACGCCCTTGGCCGGCTTGTCGGTGACGAGGTTGACGCCGGTGTCGAAGAAGTTCTTGCCCTCGGTCGGCTTCGGCTTGGTACCATCCTTGGCGAAAGCGGCGATCGCCTCGATGCCGAGCGCGGCCATCTGCAGCGGATATTGCTGCGAGGTGGCGCCGATGACGCCTTCGGTGACCGACTTCACGCCGGGGCAGCCGCCGTCGACCGAGACGATCAGCACCTGGCTTTCGAGGCCGACGGCCTTGAGCGCCTGGTAGGCACCGACCGCGGCCGGCTCGTTGATGGTGTGAATGACGGTGATGGTGTTGTCCTTCTGCAGAAGGTTTTCCATCGCCTTGCGGCCGCCCTCTTCATTGCCGTTCGTCACATCGTGGCCGACGATACGCGGATCGGTCTCATCGCCGATCTTGTTGGGATCCTTCACGTCGATGCCGTAGCCCATCATGAAGCCCTGATCGCGCAGAACGTCCACGGTCGGCTGCGAGGGGGTCAGGTCGAGGAAGCCGATCTTGGCGTCCTTGGCCTTGTCGCCCAGCGTCGCGGCGGCCCAGGCACCGATCAGCTTGCCGGCCTCCAGATTGTCGGTTGCGAAGGTCGCGTCGGCGGCGTCGATCGGATCGAGCGGCGTGTCGAGCGCAATCACCAGCAGGCCCGCATCGCGCGCCTTCTTCACCGTCGGCACGATGCCCTTGGTGTCGGACGCGGTGATCAAAATGCCCTTGGCGCCGTCGGCGATGCAGCTTTCGATCGCCGCCACCTGGCTCTCGCTGTCACCGTCGATCTTGCCCGCATAGGTCTTGAGATCGACGCCGAGTTCCTTGGCCTTGGCGGTAGCGCCCTCCTTCATCTTGACGAAGAACGGATTGGTGTCGGTCTTGGTGATCAGGCAGGCGCCGACGCCGGCGGCGGATGCGGACGAAGCGAACGCCATCAGACCCAGCGCGGCCGCCGCAAAAACGGTGGACTTCAACAATTTTGTATTGGTCACGATTTTCCTCCCAGTGGAACATTTTCGAATGCCGGCCAACCGGCACCCGCACGGCATCCAGGCGACTTCTCCCAGCGCGGATGCCAGATCAAAAAACACCAGACCAAGGCATCTGTCAATAATTAAATCACTCTTATTTATTATTGACAGCCTTGCGTCCTTCACTCATTCTGACCCAAAAGCATTGCCGGGGAAACGACGGGAGGAACAGGGTGGAGACCGCCACTGCGAGGCATGGTTCGCCCGAAGCGAATGAGAGCCTTATTCACCGCGGCACCAACCAGAGCGGCATGCGCGATCACAATGAGCGCCTGGTGCTTTCGCTGGTGCGTCAGCACGGCAGTCTGGCGAAGTCCGACATCGCCCGCATGACCGGACTTTCGGCGCAGACAGTCTCGGTCATCATGCGCGAACTGGAGGAAGAAAGCCTGCTCGTCCGTCAGGCGCCGTTGCGCGGCAAGATCGGCCAGCCCTCGATCCCCATGGCGCTCAACCCCGAAGGCGCCTTCTTCATCGGCCTCAAGATCGGCCGCCGCAGCGCCGAACTCGTGCTGATCGATTTCCTCGGCAACGTGCGCGCAATGCTGCAGCACTCCTACCGCTACCCTGCCCCACGCGAAACGGTCGAGTTCGTCACGTCAGGCATGAAGACGATGCGCGGCGCGCTGACACCGGCGCAGGACAAACGCATTGCCGGACTCGGCATCGCCATGCCGTTCGAGCTGTGGAACTGGGCCGACACCGCCGGCGCGCCGCGCGAGGTCATGGACGAATGGCGCCATCGCGATATCAGGACCGACATCCAGACGCAGTGCGATTTTCCGGTCTATCTGCAGAACGACGCCACCTCGGCCTGCGGCGCCGAACTGGTCTTCGGCCAGACGGGCGCGGCGCGGGACTTCGTCTATTTCTACATCGGCGCCTTTGCCGGTGGCGGCATTGTGCTCAACGGCCGGCTGTTCGGCGGACCGACCGGCAATGCCGGCGCGCTCGGCTCCATGCCCGTGCCCGGGCCGGGTGGAAAACCGACCCAGCTGATCGACGTGGCCTCGATCGCCATGCTCGAAAAAACACTCAATGCGCGTGGCGTCGAGGCCTCGTATCTGTGGACCTCACCCGAGGATTGGGGGGAGATCGGCGCCGAACTCGACGAGTGGATCGCCAGCGCCTCGCAGGCACTCGCTTACGCCATCGTCGCAGCGTCCTCGGTCATCGATTTCGAGGCCGCGGTGATCGACGGGTGGATGCCGAAGGCCGTGCGCAAGAAGCTGGTCGAGGCGGTCGTGACGGCAATCGGCGCCATCGACGGCGAAGGGCTGAAACTTCCGGCGGTCCGCGAGGGAAGCGTGGGCATCCATGCACGGGCGCTCGGCGGCGCCAGCTTGCCGCTTTCCGAACGCTTCCTGATCGGTTCGACGACGATCGCCAGGAGCGCCTGAATGCTGATCGGGATTCCGGCGCTGCTTGGTCCGGAGCTTCTGGCAACGTTGCGCGCCATGGGGCATGGTGACGAGATTGCCCTGGTCGACGGGAACTATCCGGCGCTGGAGCAGGCAAGACGCCTCATCCGGACCGACGGCCATGCCCTCATTCCCGTACTCGACGCGATACTGACGCTGCTTCCGGTCGACGACGCGGTTCCGGAGGCGCTGTTTCGAGCCTCGGTGAAAGGCGATCCGTCGCTTGCCGACCCTGTCCATCGTGAAATGGAGGCGATCTGCGCCAAACGTGCACCAGGCCGCAAGGTGGTTGCGCTGGCCGGCGCCGACTTCTATGCACGGGTCAAATCGGCGCATGCCATCGTCGCGACGAGCGAGCCGCGGCTTTACGCCAACATCATCATCCGCAAGGGCGTGATCTATCCGCCGGAGACCAGGAAGCCATGATCCTCTGCTGTGGCGAAGCCCTCATCGACATGCTGCCGCGCACCACCACGCAGGGTGAGCCGGCCTTCGCTCCCTATGTCGGCGGCGCTGTTTTCAACACGGCGATCGCACTCGGCCGGCTCGGCGCGCCGGCCGGCTTCTTCTCCGGCCTGTCGTCGGACCTGTTTGGCGGGCAATTCAGGGAGGCGCTCGGAGCGAGCAAGGTCAGTTCGACCTACGCGCACACATCGCCCCGGCCGACGACACTGGCCTTCGTGCGGCTGAACAACGGCCAGGCGACCTACACCTTCTATGACGAGAACACGGCCGGGCGCATGCTGACCATCGAGGACCTGCCGCAACTCGGCGGCGAGATCGAGGCGATGCTGTTCGGCGCCATCAGCCTGATCTCGGAGCCGGCTGGCTCGGCCTATGAGGAATTCATGCGGCGCGAGCACGAGGCCCGCGTGATGATGCTCGATCCCAACATCCGGCCGAACTTCATCCCCGACAAGGCCAAGCACCTCAGGCGCATCCGGGAGATGATGGCGATGGCCGACATCGTCAAACTTTCGGACGAAGACCTCAACTGGTTCGGTGAAGCCGGTTCGCACGAGGATGTCGTGCGCAATTGGCTCGACCGCGGCCCGAAACTGATCGTCGTCACGCATGGCAGCGAAGGCGCCGTTGGCTATAGCAAGCAGCACCGTGTCACCGTCATGCCGGAGACAGTGAAGGTGGTGGACACCGTCGGCGCCGGAGACACGTTCAATGCCGGCATCCTTGCCTCCCTGCATGAGCAAGGCCTGCTGACGAAGGCGGCGATTTCCAGCCTGTCGCAAGACGCTATCGGCAAAGCATTGGCGCTCGGCGCCAAGGCGGCGGCGGTGACGGTATCACGGGCCGGCGCCAATTCCCCATGGCGGCACGAGATCGGCTGATCGGCCCTCCAGCGCGATCACTTTATGTTTCCATGCGCCGGAAAACCGCGATAGACATGGCCTGAATTGCGCCGCCAAGGCCGGATTCCCGGCTTTTTAGGCCAATGCGCCGGCAAAACACGGTAACGGGCTGCGACACTTGCGCCATATGCCCGGCCCGCAGCCGGCTTTTTCAGCCGCGCCAAGTCTGGTACCAGCGGGCCGGTTAGTGGCAGGTATTGAGGCCGACATGCAGTTCATCGATCTTGGCGCGCAGCGCGAACGAATCCGCGACCGGCTGAAAGCCGCGGTCGACCACGTCGTCGAAGATGGCCGCTACATCCTAGGCCCCCAGGTCGCCGAATTCGAGAAGAAGCTCGCCGCCTATGTCGGCGTCAAGCATGTGGTTGCCTGCGCCAACGGCACCGACGCATTGCTTTTGCCGCTGTTCGCCGCCGGCATCGGCCCAGGTGACGCGGTGTTCGTGCCGAGCTTTACCTTCGCCGCCACGGCGGAAGTGGTGGCGCTGGCCAAGGCCGAGCCGGTTTTCGTCGATGTCGATCCGAAGACCTACAACATCGACATCGCCAGCCTCGAGGCGGCGATCGCGGCCATCAAGAAGGAAGGCCGACTGAAGCCGAAGGCGATCATCCCCGTCGACCTGTTCGGTCTTGCCGCCGACTATGAGGCGATCATGGCCATCGCCAATCGCGAAGGCCTATTGGTGATCGAGGATGCCGCCCAGTCCATGGGTGGCTCGCTCGAAGGCAGGATGTGCGGCGGGTTCGGCCATGTCGGCTCGACCAGCTTCTATCCGGCCAAGCCGCTCGGCTGCTATGGCGACGGCGGCGCGATGTTCACCAATGACGACGCTCTGGCCGACGCGCTGCGTTCCTTCGCCTTCCACGGCAAGGGCGAGACGCAGTACGACAACGTCCGCGTCGGCATCAATTCACGGCTCGATACGCTTCAGGCGGCGATCCTGATCGAGAAGCTCGCCATCCTCGAGGAAGAAATGGTGGCGCGGCAAGTGGTCGCCCAGCGTTACGCGGAAGGCCTCGGCGACATCGTCACCGCCGCCCGCAACCTGGATGGCAGCCGCTCGGCGTGGGCGCAATACGCGATCGAGACGCCGAAACGCGATGGCCTTAAGGGGCATCTGAGCGAAAAGGGCATCCCGTCCGTCATCTACTATGTCAAGCCGCTGCATGAGCAGATCGCCTATCGCGACTACCCGCGCACGCCGACCGGTCTCGCGGTTTCGGAGGACCTGCCGAAACGCATCCTGTGCCTGCCGATGCACCCCTATCTCAGCGAGGCTGACCAGAACCGGATCATCGAAACGATCCGCAACTATATCGGCTCGAACTCGGCGCAGGCCGCGGCCGAATAAGGCGCCGGATACCAGAGGCGACACCTCGCCGGCATAGGCGGTCGTGCGCTTCGCGCCGCTATTTTGAGAAGGTCGCCGCGCGTCTTGTGATCCGGTCATCCGTTCCCGGCCGGGCCACGGAACGGCACTGCAATATGCAGATGCCCGCTGTGAAGACCAAAGTGCCCAGCACCCATGACAACCAGATCCGATGGTCGACCGACAGTTCGACAACAGCTATGATCAGATAGCTGCTGGCTATGAAATGGCAGGGGCCGCTCAAACGGCCGATCATTCTTATGATCGTGCCCAGGAGCACCCCGTACACAATGATGCCCAGCGCTCCCAACTCGTACCACAAATCGAATACGATATTGTGCGCGCTCGGAAGATCCGCCTGCGCGTAATATGTGGGATTCACCACGACCCCGACCGCGTTTCTCATCGTATTGGCGCCATGGCCGAGAACCGGCTGCTCCGCAATGTGGGGCGAGATCATCTGCCAAAGATCAAGCCGCGCGGCGAACGTTCCCGGATAGAAAGCCAGCCAGCCCGTTGTTTTGAGGTAGGCAAACAGCGGCGAGACGACGAAAGGGGCAATCAGGGCAAGAGACAAATAGGCGGCGAAGAATCCGACCAAGGCGTGCTGGCGGTATTTGGCGGGCATGACAAACATCGCCGCCACGAAGACAATCGCCAGATTGACGCCGGTCGATTGGCCGTAGAGCAATGTCAGCACGGCAAAGAGAGCCGCAAGCCCCTTCCAGACCAGCCTCGGCTGCGCAAGAAATATGACGGCAAAAAAAGCTCCGTAGACCGTGATCTTGTGGAGGGTGAAAACATTTTCCACAAATCTTGGATCTTCGGTCAAAAACGCAAAATACAGTTCCCAACCCATCACCGACACCAGGCCAATCAACATGCCGAATAACGAGACCCGTGCCAGCCGGTCGCGTTGAGCGTCCGGAAGCGCCAGAATGCACTCAAACAGCAAGATGGCGGCGACCGAGTAGCCAAACACGTCCTTCGCCGCCATGAGAGAGCGGCTCGCGTCGATCGACCACAGGGCGCTCGACAGGACAAAGCCGGACAAGAGAGCCAGAGTGACGGCCAGGCCTATCGTTGCCCTGCCAAAGCGTGCCCCCTTGGTAAAAAGTGTAAGAGCACCCATGAGTGCCGCGACAAATGCCAGGGCAGTGGGAGACATTTCGACGAAGACGAAAAGGGCGGGAGAGAGGGCGTAGAGGCCCAGCAACATCCTGAGGCCTAGTTCATCGCGACTGCTGGTCCATACCGGAAATCCGCCCAAAGTGACGGCATGGCATTTCTGAAAAAAGGACATTCAACTACCGACTCAGGGAACGTCCATACAGGATAGGCCATCTACGGGAGGTTTCCACCTCAACGTTCGATGCGCCTTCCGGTTGCAGCGCTGCCGCTGGCAATGAAATGCGGATTGGCAAAGTCCTCGTCATCGGCCTGGTTGCGCTTGCCATAGGCCAAGGGCTTGCCGTCCAGCGTGCGCGTCGTGCCGCCGGCGGCGCGCAGCACCGCGTCACCCGCCGCGGTGTCCCATTCCATGGTGCGACCGAAGCGCGGATAGACATCCGCCTCGCCATTGGCGAGGAGGCAGAATTTCAGCGACGAACCGACCGAGACGATCTCGGCGGCGCCAAGGTCGCGAATATAGGCTTCGGTTTCCGGCGTGTTGTGCGAGCGGCTGGCGACCACTGCCAGCGGCGACGCGGCCGTTCTCACCGAAATTGGCCGACGGGCGATAATCTGGTAATCGCCGTCGATGTCGAGGACTTCCGCCCTGCCCGGCAGACCGGAAAAGAAGCGGCCACCGCAAGGGGCGAAGACGACGCCAACTTCCGGCACGCCATGGCGGACAAGCGCGATATTGACGGTGAAGTCGGTGCGCCGGTTGACGAATTCCTTGGTGCCGTCAAGCGGATCAACAAGGAAGAAAGCCTCGCCAAGTTCGCCCGGCATGACACCGGCAGCCGCTTCTTCCTCGGCCACGCAGGGAATGTCGGGGAATTCCGTACGCAGGCCGGCAAGAATGATCTTCTCGCTCTCGCGGTCCGCCTCGGTCACTGGCGAGGAGTCCGATTTGCGGTCGACCGCGCAGCCGGCATGGAACACGCGCATGACCTCGCGCCCGGCCGCCAGCGCCAGCCGCTCGAAGATTTCGAGCATCGGCCTGTCGTCAGATGCCGCCGCCATTGTCATATTGCTCTTCGGCAATGTCACGCTCGTCCAGCCAGTGTTCCAGGGTATCTACCATCTCTTCGGCCGACTTGCCGAGCGTCTTGAGATGGATCTCCGGTTTCT